>NZ_BNHJ02000002.1:0-591695 GCF_014905595.1 Rhodococcus sp. NKCM2511
ACAACAGTCCCGAAAGACCGTGAATCAGTCAAAGACATCAAGTCAAATCACTAGCAAAAAAACTCAACTAGCATTTTAAAACAACACCCGACAACAACCACCACAAGCGGATGGCTGATACATCGAATGCATTCACCAAATAAAATTCGGCACTGACATTCATCGACACACTGTTGAGTTCTCAAAGAACACGCACACACCATTCACGTCCGAGATGATCTCGTCGGTGTCCGGGGCAACCGTTCCAGCTTAGATCGGATGTTCAGGCTCAGTCAAACTGGCCTTCGATCCGCGGTTAAGACACAACCGAAGTAGTGTCCGAACCAGATTGTGTAGAGCGCGTCCGCTTCGCTCAGGCCTTGCGGTCTGGGCTGGCGTCCGTGTCGCTCTGACTTGGACAAAGTTACGCCCCGGATAACAACGCGTCAAATCCCCAGGTCGTTCGGACACAATCGGTGTGAACAGCCTGGTCGCGCTCGATGGATTGCCCCTCGGGCGGATGTCCAAACCAAATTACATCAATGTGACTCCGGCCACTGGCCGATCCTGGATTCAGCGAGCCACGCGTGCTCCCGCAAAGTTCCGCTTCCCGCGCCGGACCACCAACCATTGTCCGTGCAAGAGGTCGTCGCTCGACGGTGTCCAATTCTCGTCGGCGATCTTGACGTTGTTCACCGCTGCCCCGCCCTCTTTGACCGCCCGTCGCGCAGCACCCTTGCTCTCGCTCAACCCTGTCGCGACAAGGAGGTCGACGATCGTGTTCGGAGCACCCACCTCGATGTCGGCCACAGATGCCTCGTGCAACGCCGCTGCAAGAGTGCTCTCGTCGAGGTCGGTGAGCTCGGCCCGCCCGAACAGTGCTTGGCTGGCGAGTTCGACCGAGCGAGTCGCCTCTTCGCCGTGAACCAGAGTCGTCATCTCTGCTGCCAGTCGCTTCTGAGCTTCTCGCGCGTGCGGTCGCTCCTCGGTTGCTGTCTCCAATTCGGCCAGTTCGTCCTGGGACAGGAAGGTGAACCAGCGCAGGTACTTGACCACATCGGCGTCACCGGTGTTCACGAAGTACTGGTACCAGGCGTACGGGCTGGTCATCTCGGGGTCCAACCAGAGACTGCCACCACCGGTGGACTTACCGAACTTCTTGCCGTCCGACGACGTGACCAGGGGAACGGTCAGCGCGTGAACCTGTTCGGCGTCCTGCCGACGGTTCAGTTCCACGCCGGCGATGATGTTGCCCCACTGATCCGAGCCACCGATCTGCAGACTGCAGCCGTACTCCCGGCGCAGCTGGACGTAGTCGTTGGCCTGCAACAGCATGTAGCTGAACTCGGTGTACGACATGCCGTCGCCCTCGAGCCGAGTCTTGACCGTCTCCCGCGCGAGCATGACGTTGATCGAGAAGTGTTTGCCGACGTCTCGGAGGAAGTCGATGGTGGACAGCTCCCCTGTCCAGGACAGGTTGTTGACCACCACGCCACCGGTAGGGCCGTCGTCCAGGTCTACGAACCGTTCGAGCTGCCCCCGGATACGCGACGCCCATTCGGTGACCACCTCACGGGAGTTCATGGTCCGCTCCCCCACATCGCGAGGATCACCGATCAGTCCGGTTGCGCCGCCCGCCAGAATGATCGGCCGATGACCGGCCCGCTGGAACCGCTTCAAGGCGAGCAGCGGAACGAGGTGGCCGGCGTGGAGCGAGGGTCCGGTCGGGTCGAAACCGGAGTACAACGTGATCGGCCCGTCCGAGGTGGCCCTCTTCAGTGCTTCCACGTCGGTGGACTGCGCGATCAGTCCGCGCCAGGTCAATTCGTCGATGATGTTCTCGCTCACGACGTCGATCTTCCCGCATGCACTTGCCGCCGCCTCGTTCAGCCCTCACGCAAGCCGGGCTGGGGAGCGCGGGGACTGCGCCGGTAGTTCGACACTGCAGGCGAGGCCGGTAGCCAGAAACGCCACGGTCTGTCTGCTGCCACGCTCACACCCACGCGTGGACCGACTTTCAACGCCTCGTCGCCCAGCGGATGTTCGAGCAGCTCGAGGGTGATCGGTGACGACGCGTCGAACAGATCGGTCCCGTTGTCGGCAAGTCCCACTCCGAGTGCTCGTCCGAGATTGCCGGGCCCTCGAGCCCACCCGGCCTCGACCCGCGCTGTTCGCGACTCTCCGCCACCGCGCCTGCCGTCGACGAGGTCGTGACCTGCAACTACCTGACCGGCTCGAAGCAGGACGGCAGCGGCCGTCCCGTCCGGCCCGCAACTGACGTTCATGCACAGGTGCATGCCGTAACTCAGGTAGACGTACAGCCGACCCGCCGGACCGAACATCACGGCATTTCGGGGTGTCGGACCACGGAAAGAATGCGCAGCGGGATCGGGCCACGGACCGTCGACCGGACCGCCGTATGCCTCGACCTCCACGATGCGTACCGACACCGCGCCTGCATGGACGGTGGCCCCGAGGATACGTCGGGCTGCGTCGTCCGGCTCTCCGATTTCCAAGTCAGCAGCGTTCACCCGTCCCATGATGCTGAACCCTTGACCTCGAGGCATCGACGGGGCTATGACTGCATCGATCGATGAGAGTCTGGAGGCCGACATGGCGTTCACCGGGCAACATGCCGTCGAGATCACAGGGTTGACGGTTCGCCGCGGCAACCGAACGGTGCTGCACAATCTGTCCCTGACGATTCCGCGGGCTGCCATCACCGGCCTCCTCGGCCCATCGGGCTGCGGAAAGACCACGTTGATGCGCGCCATCGTCGGCACGCAGATCGTTGCCGGCGGAACCGTGACAGTGCTCGGATGCCCAGCCGGCTCCACCTCCCTGCGCCGCACCGTCGGGTACGTGACGCAGGCACCAGCGTGTACCGAGACCTCACCGTTCGCGAGAACGTGCAGTACTTCGGGTCGCTGTACGGTCGCCGCCACTCCGAGGTGGCGTCCGCCATCGAGGCTGTCGGACTCACCGACCATGCGGCGTCGAGAGCGGGTGAGCTCTCCGGTGGCCAACTGAGCCGAGTCTCCCTGGCCAGCGCGCTGGTCGCCGAACCCGAACTCATCGTCCTCGACGAGCCGACGGTCGGGTTGGATCCCGTCCTTCGCTCGGAACTGTGGTCACGATTCGCCGCAATCGCAGCGGTAGGTACGACAGTGCTGGTCTCGAGCCACGTGATGGAAGAGGCAGAACACTGCAGCCAGCTCGTACTGATGCGCGACGGTGCCGTCCTGGACCGATCGAGCCCCGAAGCGCTACTGGCGCGGACGAAGGAAACGAACCTCGACCGCGCATTCCTCTCGCTCATCAGATCCACGGAACAGACATCGTGAACGCACGAATCTACGCAGCGGGTACGGGTCGAATCCTGCGCCAGCTCAGAGCCGATCACCGATCGGTGGCCATGGTCCTGCTCGTGCCGTCTCTACTGATTGTGTTGCTGTATTTCCTGTACCGAGACGTCCCGGCTCCGCCGAACCAACAATCGTCGTTCGATCGAATTGCGATCACGATGCTCGGCATTCTGCCGTTCGTCGTCATGTTTCTGCTCACGTCGATCTCGATGCAGCGTGAACGCAGCACGGGAACACTCGAACGCCTGCTGACCACACCGATGTCCAAGATGGACCTGCTTGCGAGCTACGGCTCGGCGTTCTCGCTCGCCGCTGTAGGGCAGGCGCTGCTCGCGTGCGCACTCGCATTCGGATTGCTCGGGCTCGACATCGAAGGCTCGATCGGGTGGGTTCTGGTGATCGCGGTACTCGGGGCGATGCTCGGAGTGGCGATCGGGCTGTTGTGCAGCGCTTTCGCACGTACCGAATTTCAAGCGGTCCAGTTCATGCCGGTCGTCGTGATCCCGCAGCTCTTCCTCTGCGGGCTCCTGGTGGCCCGCGATCAGATGCCGAGTTGGCTCGGTGCAGTCAGCAACCTTCTGCCGCTGAGCTACCTGGTGGACGCCCTGCAGGAGATGTCCGTCCACCCCGATGCAACCAAGCGCATGGGGGCCGACATCGCCGTGGTCGTGATGTTCACCGTGGCAGCGCTGACCGGTGCGGCAGCGACATTGCGTCGGCGGACACCATGAACGAGGTGGTCTAGGACGTGGCGCGCGCCAGAATCGACTCGTGCTCGGCGTCGTCGACATCGCGCGCATCGTCGGCGAGCAACACCGGAATGCCGTTCTCTATCGGATATGCGCGACGCAGTCGCGGGTTGTAGAGCAATTCGTCCTCGACGAGCAGGAGCGGGCCCTTGTCCACAGGGCACGCGAGGATGGAGAGCAGTGTCGAGTCGATTGCCACAGGTGTCCTTCTGTCTGCTCCGACCGAGTCGGAGTGATGGTCTTCGTTCACGCTACCGAACGCCGATTGTTTCCGTCGTCGGGGCCGCCGGCCGTTCCTTCATGTCAGGAAGACTTCTCGGCGGTGGCCTGACGTCCCACGAAGCGTTCTGCCACAACAGCTTTCGTCAGTCGTCGGTAGCTGTTCGACTCCGGATCGTAGTACCACGATCGTGCGCTCGGAGTAGGAATTCCTGCCTGTTTCAATGCAGACGCGTTGGGTCGATAGGCGCGACCGACCGGGATGTCGGACACAACGTGGACGATCGCCGGGCGCTCGTCCGGAAGCAGGACTCCCAGGGCATCGGTGAGAGCGCGAGCGGTGATCACCGCTTCCGGCTGCAGGGAGACAGCACACACGGCAACCTCGGTGGCCGACGCTTCCATGCGGATCGACCGTGGCCCGTCGACGGCAACACGAACCCCGTAGACCACGGCCGAACCGACCTGATCGAGATCGCCGACGGCGTCGACGATCGGCTGGGTGTACACCGGACCCCGCGCCGAGCGAACAACGGTGTCCTTACGATCGATGAGCCAGTAATCGCCGTCCGAATCACGCCGGAACAGGTTCTCGGTGGGTATCCACGCGTCGGTGGGCTCGAAGACCCCACGCATGACATGGCTGGTCGCTTCACCGTCACCACTCGGGCGGCCCAGGAGCAGCCCGATCTCGTCGTCGCGGCACTGCCGCACGAATCCGTCGTCGTCCTCTTCGAGTCGGCCGGTGATCGGGTCGTACGCCGCCAGAGCCACTCGCGCACTGCCGGGCAGAGGGCGTCCCTTCGAGCCGATCTTCGTCCCGGCGACATTGGCCAGAATGACGTCGTTCTCGGTGGAGGCATAGAACTCGAGCACTCGCGCCGGGGTGAACTTCGCCAGGGTGCGACGCCACAATCCCACCGGCATACCGGAGCCGATGAACAGCCGAACCGGGTGACCGGTGTCGACCGGGAAGCGCCCGTCGTCGACGATCTGCTGCATCATCGTCCAGGTGTAGCTGACGACAGTGACGCCGTAGCGGTACACCTCTTCCCTGAAGCGCTCGGGATCGAGACCACGGGAGAGCGCGATCCTCGATCCGCCGGCAAGCGCGCCGCCGATGGTCACGAGTATGCCCGCCGAATGATGGAGCGGTGCAAGGCAATACACAGTATCGCCGGGACCGAGAGCAGCCGTCGTCGCGGTACCGAATGCGGACAGTGCCCAGCGATGGTTGGTGATGTATCGCGGTTCGAGACCACGGTCGGTGGTGGTGAACAGAATCATCGCCAGTTCGCGAGCGCGACCGGGATCCGGCTCGAACCAGGCCGGTAGCCGGACGGCGTCGGGGTCGATGGCTTCGAGGTCGATCACTTCGTAGCCGTCCGGAACATCGAGCCGCCGCGTCTCGCCGCCGCCGAGCACCAGCACGTTGGGCGCGACCGGAACGGCCGCCGCGGCATTCTCCGGATCGGCGATCACAGTGTCGACGTCCACGGTGCGTAACGCGGCAGTGAGGTCGCTACCCGGCTGCAGCAACACCGGAACAGCGCCGATGCGCGACAGAGCCGCGATGGCGGCGAGGGCACTCGGCCTGGTCTCCATCAGCACACCGATGCGCGATGCAGGCCGTACACCGACACTGATCAGACCTCGAACCACGTTGTCGATACGCACGTTGACGGCGTCGTAGGTGTGCACTCGGTCGTCGAAGAGGAAGCACTCGCCGAGCGGGGACTTTCTGCCCTGCTCAGCGATCAAGCGGCCCAACGAGACCCGACTGTGCGGCTGCATCTGCCCCAGCCGCGCCAGCCGCGGAAGGGTGCGCACGGCCTCGGTCGAGATCTCACGAGTGCCGCGAACGGCACCGGTCGCGGCCGAGGCCAGTCCGCGTCCTACACCTACTCCCACTTCGGCGATGGAGGCAGCGGTGTGAATGAGCCTGTTGGTGATCGACACTCCGCTGTCGCTGTCCGAGTGCTCTTCGTGTTCCATGACGCGCACGGCCTCGGGCTTCGGTCCGAGGTTCTCGCGCCACCGAATCCAGTTTCCAGTGGTCGGCCATGTCTGCGCAGCTGCCGTGCTACCCACCACGAGACCGAAATGTCCTGCACGCAAGGTTGTTTCGAATACCTGAGCACGCGGTGCGGCACGCCGGATTCCGCGCACCGCCAACGGCTGTCCGATGTCGTCGACCTCGCCGACGAACGCCAAGACCGGCACCGTCAACTCGGCAAGCGTCAACAACCTGTCCTTGATGACGAAGCCGCCGGTCATCATGCGGTTGTGCACGACGAACTGCCTGAGCAACTCGGCCACGGCGGGCCCGGACCACGCCACCCAGCCGTCCATCGCCAGGAAGCGGCGCTGCGGCTCCCGAGGCAACAGTGCTTCCCGGTCGTGCAACTGTCGCAGGAAATCCAAACGAGACCGCACGGTCTTCGCCGGGTCGAGCAGCTGAAATCCTGTCCGCGCCATCCACCCCGACACGGCCAAGCGCGTGAATACGTGGTCGGCGAGAAACTCCGCGCCCCGAGTGGCGACACCGGCCGGGATACCCAGCGGCAAGCCGGCCAAGGTGTCCACCGGAGCCCCGAACGTGATGAGGCTGGCCAGGTTTCGTCCACCTCGATAGGCGGCAGCCTGGTAGCAGAACATGCCGCCCTGCGAATACCCTCCGAGGTGAACGTCGCGGCCGGTGTGCTCGTGCACCTTGTCCACGACCTCGCTGATGGCGACGACGTGATCGGCCAGAGTACGGCTCCATCCGCCCTCTTCGGTATCGGGCGAACCGAAATCGACCACCCACGGGTCCATGCCCATGCCGTGCAGAATTCCGGCCGCACCTTGATCGGTGGTGACGTCGTACACGTCCGCGGAGACCATCATCGGCGGAATCAGCACCACCGGAGGACTGTCCACGGGAACGTCGTCGGGGAAGTAACGCCGCAACCGATACATCGGCTCGCGGTCCATCACTCGGAAGGGCGACGGATCGACCTCGGTCTCGAGACCACCCAGCCGGATGACCTCGAGGCCGTTCTGGGCCGTTGCGATAGCACGCCGCAGTGGACCACGTACCGCGTCTGCATTCAGTCCCACAAATACACTCCTGCGTTCGGCCCCGACGGAACGACCGACATCGGTCTTCGCGTGACGAAAGCTTCTCACATCACACTCGTGGAATCGGCGAGGATGTCGACTAGTGCCGCAACACCGGCACCTCGGCCCACGCGCGCAACGTCGACGCAGTCGCCCGCACACCACCGAGCTGGTGCGCCACCTGAACCGCCGCGGTGCCGCCGCGAGCATCACGCGAGGAAATGGAACCCTCCACGGTGAGCACCTCGCGCACCGCCGGAGTGAGCGCCGGATCGATCGACGCGAGCTCGTCGTCGGTCAGATCCACCAGCCCGACGCCCCGCGCTTCCGCCGCGCGCACGCAGGCTCCCGCTGCCTCGTGCGCGACCCGGAACGCAATCCCTTGCCGCACCATCCATTCGGCGATGTCGGTGGCGAGCGTGAACCCGGCCGGCGCGAGTTCGGCCATGCGATCGGTGTGGAACTCCAATGTCGCCGTCAAACCGGTGAGTGCCGGGAGCAGCAACTCGAGCTGAGCCACCGAATCGAACACCGGCTCCTTGTCTTCCTGAAGATCCCGGTTGTACGCCAAGGGTTGTGCCTTGAGGGTGGCCAACAGGCCGGTCAGATTTCCGATCAGGCGGCCCGTCTTGCCACGAGTCAACTCCGCGACGTCGGGATTCTTCTTCTGCGGCATGATCGAGCTGCCCGTCGACCATGCATCTGCGAGAGTCACGTAACCGTATTCGGGTGTGCTCCACGAGATGACCTCCTCGGCGAACCGAGACAGGTCCACCGCTGTCATCGCCAGGACGAACGCGGCTTCCGCCGCGAAATCACGCGAGGACGTGGCGTCGATCGAGTTCTCGGCGGACGAATCGAACCCGAGTTCGGCGGCGATCTTCTCGGGGCTCAGACCGAGCGAGGAGCCGGCCAGAGCGCCGGAACCGTAGGGCGACACTGCCGCTCGCCTGTCGAAGTCCGCGAACCGCTGGACATCACGCAGCAGCGGATGGGTATGTGCGAGCAGATGATGCGCCAACAACACCGGCTGCGCCGCCTGCGAATGAGTCTTGCCGGGCATGACCGCGGTGGGGTGAGCCGCAGCCTGAGTTGCCAATGCGTCCACGACGTCGAGAACACCGACCGCCACCCGACGGACGGCGTCGCGCAACCACATCCGGAACAGGGTCGCGACCTGATCGTTGCGTGAGCGGCCGGCGCGCAGGCGACCACCCACCTCGGGTCCGACCCGGTCGATCAAACCGCGTTCGAGGGCGCCGTGCACGTCCTCGTCCGACTCGGCCGCGACGAACTCACCGGACGCCACGTCGTCGGCCAGCCGCTGCAAACCGTCGAGCATGGTCTCGAGGTCCTGCGGGGTCAGCAGTCCGGCACCGTTCAGAACCCGAGCGTGCGCCATGGACGCACGGATGTCGTAGGGCGCGAGAACCCAGTCGAAGTGTGTCGATTTGCTCAGGGCAGCCATGGCAGCCGCCGGGCCGGAGGCGAAGCGCCCGCCCCACAGCGAGCCTTCGTTGGTTCCGTGTGCGTTGCTCGAAGTGGTCACAGGCCCAGGTCCCGCTTCGCTGCGATCTTGGAGGAGAGCCCGTGCAGCTGCACGAATCCCTTGGCCGCCGACTGGTCGAACGTGTCGCCCTCGTCGTAGGTAGCGAGGTTGAAGTCGTACAAAGACTCCCCGCTGCGACGGCCGTTGACGATGATTCCGCCCGCGTGCAGCACCAAGCGGATGTCGCCCGAGACGTGTTCCTGCGTGTGCTGAACGAACGTGTCGAGTGCACCCTTGAGCGGCGAGTACCACAGGCCGTCGTAGACCAGCTCGGCCCACTTCTGGTCGGTATGACGCTTGTAGCGGCCGAGTTCGCGCTCGAGGGTCACGTGCTCGAGTTCTTCGTGCGCACGGATCAGGACCATCGCACCGGGAGCCTCGTAGATTTCACGGCTCTTGATGCCGACGAGCCGATCCTCGACGACGTCCAATCGGCCGACACCCTGAGCGCCCGCACGGGTGTTGAGTTCTTGGATCGCACCGAGCACCGACACCGGACGGCCGTCGATGGCGACCGGGCGACCCTTGTCGAACGTGAGTATCAGTTCGTCGGGTGCCTGGAAGTTGACCGTCGGATCCTCGGTGTAGTCGTACACATCCTTCGTCGGCGCGTTCCACAGATCTTCCAGGAAGCCGGTCTCCACTGCCCGTCCCCACACGTTCTGGTCGATGGAGAACGGTGACTTGGTGGTGACGTTGATCGGAATGTCGTTCTCCTCGGCGAACGCGATCGCCTTCTCCCGGGTCCACGCGTAATCGCGTACCGGTGCCAGCACTTCGAGCTCCGGAGCGAGCGTGTTGAAACCGACCTCGAACCGGACCTGATCGTTGCCCTTGCCCGTGCACCCGTGCGCGACGACGGTTCCTCCGTGCGCACGTGCGTTCTCCACCAGATGCTTGACGATCAGCGGACGGCTGATGGCCGAAACCAACGGATACCGATCCATGTACAGCGCGTTGGATTGCACCGTCGGCAGGCAGTACTCGTCGGCGAACTCGTCCCTGGCGTCGACGACGACCGATTCGACTGCGCCGCAGTCCAATGCGCGCTGGCGGACGACATTCATGTCCTCACCGCCCTGGCCGAGGTCGATGGCAACAGCGACGACCTCCTTGCCGGTCTCCCGTCCGATCCAGCTGATGGCGACAGAGGTGTCGAGTCCGCCGGAGTAGGCGAGGATGACGCGTTCGGCCATGGTGATGACGCTCCTTCGTGGTTCGTGTGGTGCAGTGCGGAGTGACCGGATCTCAGTTTCCGCGTCGAGCGAGCTTTTCTATCTTGTCGGCGATCTCGCCGCCGGTGGTCGGTTCACGGGCGATGAGCAGGATCGTGTCGTCCCCGGCGATCGTTCCCACGACTTCCGGCAATGCAGCACGATCGAGGGCGCTGGCCAGGTAATGCGCAGCTCCGGGCGGTGTCCGCAGAACTGCCTGGTTTCCGCTGTGATCGGTGGACACCAACAGCTCCCCCAACAGCCGCAGGAGACGGTCGGTTCCGCCCGACACCCCGCGCACCGGGCTGCCGTCCTCGGGGACCACGTACACCCCGACGCCGCCGTCGGGAGCGCGCAACTTCACCGCACCCAACTCTTCGAGGTCACGCGACAGCGTCGCCTGCGTGGTGTCGATCCCCTCGGCGGCGAGCAACGACGCCAGCTGCGGTTGACTGCGCACCTGATGCGTGGCCAGCAACGCGATGATCCGCGCCTGTCTGCCCGCGCGGGTCGACGCGGTCAGCGGAACCGCAGTGACGTCGTCACTCACGGTCGCCGAGCCTGCTCGAGGAGCCAGACGAGCAGTGCTTTCTGCGCGTGCAGACGGTTCTCGGCCTCGTCCCAGACGACACTGTGCGGACCGTCGAGCACCTCGTCGGTGATTTCCTCGCCGCGGTGGGCAGGAAGGCAATGCAGCACGACCGCATCGGATTTCGCCTTCGACAGCAGCTCGGAGTCGATGCGGTAGGGCCGGAACGGAGCGACTCGATCGAGTCCGTCGTTCTCCTGACCCATCGATGTCCAGGTATCGGTGACGAGAGCGTCGGCACCGTCGGCGGCCTCGTCGGGGTCTTCGGTCACCGTGATGGACGCTCCGGTCTCCTCGGCGCGCGCACGTGCGGCATCGAGGACGTAACCGAGTGGTGCGAATTCCTTCGGAGCGGCGATCCTGACATCGAGTCCCGCGGTCACTCCGCCGATGAGAAGCGAATGTGCCATGTTGTTGGCACCGTCGCCGAAGTACGCCAGCGTCCTCCCGGTCAGGTTTCCCTTGTGCTCGATCAGCGTCTGCAGATCGGCGAGGACCTGGCAGGGATGGAATTCGTTGGACAGCGCATTGACGATGGGAATCGTTGCACCCGTTGCCATCTGCTCCAGTCGCTTCTGGCCGAACGTACGCCAGACGACCGCCTCGACGTAGCGGGACAGCACGCGGCCGGTGTCCTGCAGAGTCTCCTCGCGTCCCAGTTGAGTGTCGCTTCCGGTGACCACAACGGCGTGGCCGCCCAACTGCGCAATGCCCAACTCGAACGAGAACCGAGTTCTGGTGGAATTCTTCTCGAAGATCACACCGACGCCCTTCGGCCCCTCGAGCGGCCGCTTGGAGAACGGAGCCCGCTTGATCTCGGCCGCGAGCGCCAGGATTTCTCCCTGCTGCTGCGGGGTGATGTCGTCGTCGCGAAGGAAGTGCTGAACGGTCATGGCTGGTGTGCCTCCTGTGCTGCGTCGAGAATTGCCGGTAGTGCCGAGACGAACGACGCGGCCTGCTCTTCGGTGATGATCAGCGGCGGTGCGAGCCGCAATACGTCTGGTTGCGCTGCATTGATCAGGAAGCCTGCGTCACGGGCCGCCGCCTCGGCCGCAGGCGCAACTGCGGCCGTGAGCACCACTCCGAGCAGAAGCCCGGAGCCCCGAACATGGCTGACGAGAGGGTGTTCGAGAGCCTCGATGGAATGAGCGATGGTCTTGCCGAGACTGTCGGCGTGCGAAACGAGGTCGTCGGCGGCAATGGTCCGCAACACAGCCAACGCAGCAGCGGCGCAGACCGGGTTGCCGCCGAAGGTGGTGCCGTGCTTGCCCGGATGCAACAACTCCCCCGCCGCCCCGATACCGATGCAGGCCCCGATGGGCAGACCCCCGCCCAGTCCTTTGGCCAAGGTGATCACGTCGGGCACGATGCCGACCGACTGGTGGGCGTAGAACCAGCCCGTGCGGCCGATACCGGTCTGCACCTCGTCGAGGACCAACAGCGCGCCGTGCTTCGCCGTGATCTCACGTGCGGCAACGAGATACCCGTCGGGAGGAACGACCACGCCGCCCTCCCCCATGATGGGTTCGAGAAACACTGCGGCGGTGTCGGAATCGACGGCTGCCTCGAGCGCGGCGATGTCTCCGTAGGGCACGTGCTGGACACCGGCAGGCATGGGTTCGAACGGAATTCGCTTGTCGGCTTGTCCGGTGAGCGCCAGTGCACCCATCGTCCGTCCGTGAAAGGCCTTCTCGGCGGCAATGATGTGGGGACGACCGGTCAGACGCGCGATCTTGAACGCCGCCTCGTTGGCCTCGGTACCCGAGTTGCAGAAGAACACTCGTCCCGTCGCACCCGCACCCAGATGTGCGAGCAATTGCTCGGCCAGTTCGATACCCGGTTCCGTCGCATACAGATTCGACGTATGACCCAGCGTGGAGAGCTGAGCAGTGACCGCCTCGATCACCGCAGGATGAGCGTGGCCCAGGATATTGACGGCGATACCGGCCAGCAGGTCGAGGTACTGCTTGCCGTCGGCGTCGGTCACCACAGCGCCTTCGCCTCGGACGAGCGCTACGCGCGGCACACCGTAGTTGTCCATCAGCGACGTGGACCACCGCTGCTGTAGATCGACCGTGGACTGCGTGCCGGTCATGACGTGACTCCTGACGTAGACGAGTGATCGGGGGTGACCATGGTGCCGATCCCCTCTCCGGTGAACAGCTCCACCAGAACCGAATGTTCGACGCGACCGTCGATGACGTGCGCCGACGGCACTCCGGCACGAACGGCCCGCAGGCAGGCTTCCATCTTCGGAACCATCCCGGCATCGAGCGTGGGCAGCAATGCGTCGAGTTCCGACGCGTCGATTCGAGAGGTCAGGGAACTGCGATCGGGCCACGCCGTGTAGAGACCCTCGACATCGGTGAGCACGACCAACTTCTCTGCCCCGATCGCACTGGCGAGAGCAGCAGCAGCGGTATCGGCGTTGATGTTGTGCACCACGCCGTCACTGTCGGGTGCGATGGTGGAGACCACCGGAATGCGGCCTGCGGCAATCAGATCGAAGATCGCCTTCGGATCTACCGAGGTGACGTCGCCCACCAGACCGATATCGGTATCGACGCCGTCGACCAGGACCGAACGACGCGTCGCGGTGAACAGGTGCGCGTCCTCCCCCGAGATTCCGACGGCATACGGCCCGTGACTGTTGATCAAGCCGACGAGTTCACGGCCGACCTGCCCGAACAGCACCATCCGAACGACGTCCATGACTTCCGGTGTGGTGACCCGGAATCCGCCGCGGAACTCACCCGTCAGGCCCAGCCGGGTGAGCATGGCCGAAATCTGCGGGCCTCCGCCGTGCACGACGACGGGGTGAATTCCGACGGTGCGTAGAAACACCATGTCGGCGGCGAACGCTCGTTTGAGATCGTCGTCGATCATGGCGTTCCCGCCGTACTTCACCACGACGATCTTGCCCGAGAAGCGCTGGAGCCAGGGCAGTGCCTCGGCGAGCGTGAACGCCTTCTGCGCTGCGGTCAGTTGTGTTGCAGCAGCAGTCATGACGAGTACGCCGAGTTCTCTTCGACGTAGGCGTGGGAGAGATCCGTCGTTCTGATCGTGGCCGTACCGGACCCGAGTCCGAGGTCGATGGTCACGGCGATATCGACTCCGGACAGGTCGACCTCGCGCGCACCCGGAGCGCCGACGCCGTCGATGCACACCGGATTGCCGTTGAACGACACGGCAATCCGATCCGGATCGAGTTCGATCGGAGCAATACCGATCGCCGCGAGTACACGGCCCCAGTTGGGGTCCGAACCGAACAGGGCCGTCTTGGTGAGACTGTCCCTGGCGACCGTCCTCGCACCGACGAGAGCCTCGTCCTCGGATACTGCACCGGAGACGGTGATCTTCACTCGCTTCGTGACGCCCTCGGCATCGGCCATCATCTGATCGGCGAGGTCGTCGCATACCGCCAGAACAGCAGCGTCGAGGTCCTCCTGCGACGGGCTCACACCGCTTGCCCCGGAGGAGAGCAGCAGTACCGTGTCGTTCGTGGAGGATGCGCCGTCGACGTCGAGTCGGTCGTAGGACAACCGGGTGGCCGCACGAAGCGCGGTGTCGAGCTGCTCCGTGGTCGCGACGGCGTCGGTGGTGATGACACTGAGCATCGTGGCCAGCGAGGGTGCGAGCATGCCCGCGCCCTTGGCCATGCCACCGACATTCCACTTGTCTGCGTGATGAATCGCGGCCTGCTTCGGAACGGTATCGGTGGTCATGATCGCGTAAGCGGCATCGGTGCCACCGGAGATACCGCCGGCCAGTTCGTGCACCACCTCGGTCACCCCCGGCAACAGCTTGTCCATCGGCAACCGATCGCCGATGAGACCTGTCGAGCACACGGCAACCTCGATGGCCCCTGTTTCCGAACCCCAGTTGCTCAACACGGACGCGACCTCCTCGGCCGTCCGATGCGCGTCCTGGAAACCGGGTGCACCGGTACAAGCGTTGGCACCGCCCGAGTTCAACACCACCGCGCGAAGCCGACCGGTGGTGAGCACCTGCTGCGACCACAGCACCGGCGCAGCCTTGACCTTGTTGCGGGTGAAGACGCCCGCTGCCGTGAAGTCCGGGCCCTCGTTGAACACCAGAGCCAGATCGGACCTGCCACTTGCCTTGATACCCGCGGGAATCCCGGCCGCACGGAATCCGGCGGGAGACGTCACGCCCTGGGAACGCACGAGCTTCCCCGCGATCGAGGCGACCGTATCCGTCTCGCTCTTCAGGCCGGTCATGGAGCAACTCCTACGGTAGAGAGACCGTCGGTCTCGTCGATTCCCAACGCCAGATTCATCGATTGCACTGCTGCACCGGCTGTTCCCTTGGCCAGGTTGTCGATGGCCGCGATGACCACCAGCAAGCCGGCGTCTGCATCGACGGACACACTCATCTGCACGGCGTTCGATCCGATGACCGAACCGGTCTGCGGCAGCCGCCCGGCCGGAAGAACATGAACGAAAGGCTCTGCGGCATAGGCCTTCTCGTACACCTCGACGGCCTGAGCCTCGGTAGCGGTGGTCACGGCCGTACAGGTGGCCAGAATGCCACGCGGCATCGGCGCGAGTACCGGAGTGAACGACACCGACACGTCGGTACCGGCCACAGCCGACAGGTTCTGCACGATCTCGGGAGTGTGCCGGTGCGCGCCTGCTACCGCGTATGCGCGAACCGAGCCCATCACCTCGGAGCCCAGCAGGTCGGCCTTGGGTGCCCGGCCCGCACCGGACGTGCCGGTGACCGCAACGATGTTGACCCGTGGCTCGATGATTCCGGCGGCAACTGCCGGAGCCAGGGCAAGACTCGACACCGTCGGATAGCACCCGGGCACGGCGATACGCGTTGCCCCGACCAGGAGCTCACGGCACCCCGGTAGCTCTGGGAGACCGTACGGCCAAGTCCCCGCGTGTGGGGACTTGTAGTACTTCTCCCAGGCTGCCGAGTCGTTGAGGCGGAAATCGGCACCGCAGTCGATGATCACCACGGATTCGGGCAACTGAAGCGCGAGTTCGGCGGATTTGCCGTGCGGCAACCCGAGGAAGATCACGTCGTGCCCGGCGAGTTCGTCGACCGTCGTGGGGCCGAGAACACGGTCGGCAAGCGGCAGCAGATGGGGATGGAACTCACCCAGCGTCGCGCCTGCATTGCCGCCCGCAGTCAGCGCTCCGATGACCAACGAGCCGTCGCGTACAGCTGGGTGGCCGAGCAACAGGCGAAGGATCTCACCACCGGCGTAGCCACTGGCACCCGCCACCGCGATACGCTTCGGCGTTGCCTCCGAAATAGTCATGCGGTTTATTATGCAGCATCATGCAAGCTCATTCATCGGCGGGCCGGAAACGCTAGCTGCTACCCATCGATCTACGAATTTCGTCGAGCTTCTTTCGGCCCGCTTCCTGCCGATCGTTCCACTGCTTGTCCAGGTCCTGACCGGCTCTCGATTCCCGGTCCAGCTCCTCCGCCCCGACAGCCGTACCCGAGCGGTGCTCCACCTTCTCTCGCACCCCGTCCCAGGTCGGCACCCCGGAGTCGGTGAACTCGCCCGTAGTCGCACCGCCGACATAACCCCCACCCCCGCCGACGGGAAGGTCGTCGACCAATTCCGCATCGATGACGCCCGGCACCGTTCCGCCCAACGGAGCTCCCGGTGGTGGATCGCCGAGCGGCTGGTCGATACGAGGTTTCGTCACCTGCGGAACATCCACATCGGGAACGGTTCCCGGCGGGACGCCGCGATCCGGACCGGCGGGCTCGGGTTCCGCCGCCCCCAACTCGGCCGCCAGAGCGGATGCCGCCGCTGCCACCGGAGCCAACCGAGGTCGGCCGGCCACCGCCGCGAGAACCTCGTTCAACACCTGCAGATCCGAGGCCGTGGCCTGCGTGTCGGATTCACTCATCGGCTGCTCCCGTCGTCGTGCCCGTCATGACACCACGCTACGCACAACACCGGCCGCGCCGTCGACGGTTCAGCTACGCAGCTGGGCACCGACCGCTGTGGATGCCGCAGCCACGGCTGCGTCGCGAGCCGCCGTCGCCTGATCCTCGGTCAGGGTTCCGTCCGAACCGCGGAACCGGAGGGCGAACGCCAACGACTTACGCCCCTCGCCGACCTGCTCGCCCTCGTAGACGTCGAACAGTCGGATGGACTCGAGCAGTTCTCCACCGCCGATCGTCAGTGCTGCCTCGACGGAGGCCGCGGGCACGGACGCGTCGACCACGACAGCGACGTCCTGCAACACAGCCGGGTATGGGGATACCTCGGGGGCCGGAAGCGATTCGACGACGGGCAGAGCACTCAAACTCAGCTCCACAGCACACGTACGCGGCGGCAAACCGGCTCGCTCGAGCACAGCCGGATGCAGTTCGCCTGCGTGCCCGACGACCTCACCGTCGAGAAGAACCTCGGCGCACCGGCCCGGATGCCAGGGAAGGTGTTGTGCTGCACGAAGATCGACGTGCACGCCGGAAGCCGCGGCAACCGTGCGCACAGCGGCGAACGCGTCTGCGGCCTCGGCTGCTCGGCCCGGTCCCCACGGCCCGGACGGCTCACGCTGACCGGCGAGCACCACGCCCACGTGTACCGGCTGTGCGGGGAGGGACCCACGGAGCATCGCGATCTGATCGTCGGTCGGTCGCCGATCGACCGGCAACGCGTCCACTGCAGCGGTGGCGTCGTGCCGGAGAACGACCTGGGCGATTCCGAACAAAGACACGTCCCGCTGACCGCGGGCGATATTCCTGCTCAGCATTTCGAGCAGACCGGGAAGGACGGTCGTCGCAAGCTCGGGGCGGTCGGCCTCGAGCGGGTTCAACACCGACGTCGTCGCTCGGCGCGGGTCGTCCGCGTCGAGGCCCCACGTGTCGAAGATTCCCTTGGGCAGGAACACCGGCGGAAGAACTTCGACATAGCCGGCGAACGCAAGGGCCTTGCCGACTGCCCGCCGACGCTTCTGCTCGGCGGTGAGGCCGCGCCCACCGGGAGCGGACGGCAGAATCGACGGGATCTTCTCGAGCCCTTCGAGCCGCAGCACCTCTTCGACCAGATCGGCGCGCTGCACCAAGTCGGGTCGCCACGAGGGAGGATCGACGACCAGTTGTCCGTGGCCGCCACCGTCGACATCCACCTCGACGGTGCATCCGATCTGAGCGAGCCGTCGAGCAGCGGTCCCGTCGGGGTACTGCACACCCGCGATCCGATCGGGCAGGTCGAAGTCCATCGTCACCGACGGGAACCGGGCAGCCTCGCCGATGTCGGTCAGCACCGGTTCGATACGTCCACCGGCGATCTCGACGAGCAACTGTGCGGCCCGATCGAGCGCCGCAACCGGGAGCGCCGAATCCACAGTCCGCTCGAAACGCTTGCTCGCCTCGCTCGACAGCTTGTGGCGACGGCCGGTTCGGAACACCGCGAGCGGATCGAACGATGCTGCTTCGAGAACGACATCGCTGGTCGAGTCGTCGACCTCGGTGGACGCCCCGCCCATGACGCCGGCCAACGAGATGGCTCCCGTTCCGTCGGCGATGACCACGTCTTCCGCATCGAGCGACCGCTCGACGCCGTCGAGCGTCGTGAGCGTCTCCCCCGCATTCGCGCGCCGCACGACGAGATCACCGTCGAGCTTGCTCGCGTCGAAAGCATGCAACGGCTGGCCGAGCTCGTGGAGCACGTAGTTGGTCACGTCCACCGCCGCCGAGATCGGTCGCACCCCGGCCAGCAGCAATCTCCGCTGCATCCACCAGGGAGTGACGGCAGCGGGATCGATACCCACGACCTTGCGCAGAGCGAACCGAGAAGCACCGGACTCGGGCTCGACCGTCACGGGCCAGGCGTCACCGGTGACCTCGGTGGGCATCGTGCGCGCCGGATCCACATACGGAAGATCGAAGCTGCACGCCAACTCACGGGCCAGGCCGCGCACCGAGAAGGCGTACCCGCGATCCGGTGTCACGTTCAGCTCGATCACCGAATCATCAAGACCCAGAACGACTTTGGCATCGTCGCCGGGCTGCGCAGTCCCTTCCGGTAGCACCAGGATCCCGGAGTGGTCCCGGCCGAGACCGAGCTCGAGCGTCGAGCAGATCATTCCGTTGGAGTTGCGGCCGTACGTCTTGCGCGACGCGATGGCGAACCCGCCGGGCAGAACGCTGCCGGGCAGCGCCGCGACGATCAGGTCCCCCTCGGCGAAATTGCGTGCACCGCAGACGATCTCCTGCGGCTCGTCGGCCCCCACGTTCACGAGGCA
Source organism: Rhodococcus sp. NKCM2511 (assembly GCF_014905595.1). NCBI lineage: Bacteria > Bacillati > Actinomycetota > Actinomycetes > Mycobacteriales > Nocardiaceae > Rhodococcus > Rhodococcus sp. NKCM2511. Next base: position 19,013 of record NZ_BNHJ02000002.1, read on the forward strand.
GAACCGAATGGGCTTCTTGAATTCGGTCAGTTCCTCGATCGACTCGACCCGACCCACCACGAGGGGTCCCGTCACGTTGTCCAACGAGACCAGCTCCTCGACCTCGAAACCGACGCGTACGAAACCCGCGTCGAGCTCGTCGGGCGAGACGGACCAGTCGGGAGTACCCGCGTGCAGGACCTCGGTCAACCAGGAATGTGGGACTCGCACGTGTGCTCAGCTCTTTCTTGTATCCGAGATGAAGTGGGGCTGGAGAGTGGCCGCGTCAGGCCTGAACACCGAAGGGCAGAGTGAACCTGATATCCCCCTCGACGATGTCCCGCATGTCCGGGATGTCGTTGCGAAACTGCAGAGTTCGCTCGAGACCCATGCCGAACGCGAAACCGGTGTACACCTCCGGGTCGATGCCGCTGGCCTGCAACACCTTCGGGTTGACCATTCCGCAGCCACCCCATTCGACCCAACCGGCTCCACCCTTCTTCTTGGGGAACCACACATCGACCTCGGCGGAGGGCTCGGTGAACGGAAAGTAGTTGGGCCGCATCCGAGTGCGCGTATCGCTGCCGAAGAGAGCCTGCGCGAACGCGTCCAGCGTTCCGCGCAGATGCGCCATCGTCAGGCCCTTGTCGATCGCGAGCCCCTCGACCTGATGAAAGACCGGAGTGTGCGTCGTGTCGAGCTCGTCGGTACGGAACGTCCGGCCAGGACAGACGACGTAGATCGGCACCTCGCGAGAGAGCATCGATCGCACCTGCACCGGCGACGTGTGCGTACGCAGTACCTGCCGCGAGCCCTCCGGCGCGATGTGGAACGTGTCCTGCATCGTGCGAGCCGGGTGATCGGGCAGGAAGTTCAACGCGTCGAAGTTGAAGTGCTCGGTTTCCACCTCGGGGCCCTCTTCGACCTCCCAGCCCATTCCGACGAAGACGTCGGCAACCTGCTCGGAGATGATCGTGATGGGATGGCGCGCTCCGACGGGTGCCCGGTCGGTCGGCAGCGTCACGTCGATCGTCTCGGCCACGAGAATCGCCGCATCGCGCTCCGCCGACAGCACTGCGCGGCGCTCGTCGAAGGACTTCTGCACCCGGTCTCGTGCCACCTTGACGCGCTTGCCCGCGTCCGCCTTCTGGTCACCGGGAAGAGCTCCGAGGGCGCGCTGAGCCAACGCCAGTGGCGCCTTTCCACCCACGTGATCGATTTTGACCTTCGTGAGCGCATCGAGGTCCGACGCGTCGGCGAACGCCTGCTCGGCCGAGTCCACCGCAGCGTCGAGTGCGGACTCTTCGAGAACGCTCGGATCTACCGGCTCGGGCCCGGACTCTTTCTTCGCCACGACAGATGCACTCCTCGAATAATGGTCGGTCTGCACGAAGCAGAGTGGTAACGATCCTAGGCGACCGTATTCACGGGTTCGCCGACCGTCGTCGAACACGGGCGCTCGCGTAGAGACACAGTGCCGCGGCGGTCGCCAGGTTCAGACTCTCCGCCCGACCGTGGATGGGAATTCTGATCCGGTGATCGGCAGCTTGGGCAACGGGGAGGGACAAACCGTGGGCCTCGTTGCCGAACAACCACGCAGTCGGCTGCTGGAGCAGCTCGTCTGCGTCGTCCAGGTCGACTTCGCCGTCGGCGGCGGTCGCCACGACCGTCAGTCCTGCACGGCGCAGTGCGTCGACGCCGCCCTCGATCGAGCGCTCCCGCGCGATGGGGAGATGAAAGACGCTGCCGGCCGAGGCCCGCACGCATTTGCCGTTGTGAGGATCGACGGAGTCGCCGAGCAGGACCACCGAATCGGCCCCCGCGGCGTCGGCGACACGAATGATCGTGCCGGCATTACCAGGCTCGGCCATTTCCACAGGAACGACCACCAGCCGCGGTGTCCCGGCCAACGCACGGCCGATCGGGACGTCGACCAACTCGGTGACTGCGATCAGGCCCTGCGGAGTGACAGTGTCGGACAACGCCTTCGCGGCCCGATCGGTGATCGGAAACACCCGTGCGCCACCGGCCTCGACGGAGGCGATGAGGCTCTCGTGTCGGTCGAGGGCATCCGCGGTGAAGAACAGCTCGCGGACCGACCCGAACCGAGCAGCCTCGGACACAGCGTTGAACCCCTCGGCAAGGAACAGTCCCGTCTTCTTGCGCTCTGCAGCGCGAGCGAGCTTGACGGCCGAAACGACCCGCGGAGTTCGCTCGGTCAGCGAATCCACGGGTCGTTTCGGAGTTGAATCGTCGTGCGGCGACTCGCTCAGGCTGCTTCTCCAGCAGGAGCGTTGACATCGGCAGGCAATGCAGCCTTGGCGATGGCGACCAAGCCGGCGAATGCCTCGGCATCGGACACAGCGAGCTCGGCGAGGATCTTGCGGTCCACCTCGACGCCCGCGGCCTTCAGGCCCTGGACGAAGCGGTTGTAGGTGATGTCGTTGGCCCGCGCTGCAGCGTTGATACGCGTGATCCACAGCTTGCGGAAGTCACCCTTGCGCGCGCGGCGGTCCCGGTACGCGTAGGTGAGCGAGTGGAGCTGCTGCTCCTTGGCCTTGGTGTACAGACGTGAGCGCTGTCCGCGGTAGCCCTTGGACGCTTCGAGAATCGAACGGCGCTTCTTCTGGGCGTTGACGGCCCTTTTTACGCGTGCCACTGGTGAATCCTGTCGATCTGGGGGCGTGTGAAACCCCGAATGGTAATGGGATGAAGCCGACCGAAATCAGTCGGCGGCGAGCCGGATCAGATGCCGAGCAGGCGCTTGATCCGAGGCACGTCGGCCTTCTTGACAACGGCGACACCATCGAGGCGACGAGTCACCTTGGTGGGCTTGTGCTCGAGCAGGTGGCGACGGCCGGCCTTCTGGCGCAGGATCTTGCCGCTGCCGGACACCTTGAATCGCTTCTTGGCACCACTGTGCGTCTTCTGCTTGGGCATGAAATCCTCTGTTCTGTATTAGCTCTTCGGTGGTGCATGGCACAGCCACGCAGCGCCTCGGAACGGACTGCGCACCGAGGCGGGTGCGGGACTGTCTTACTGGTAGAGCGCGAAGCTCAGTTGGTCTGAGCCGGAGTAGCCGGAGCTGCTGCGGCCGGTGCCTCGGCAGCCGGAGCTGCTGCGGCGGGCTGTTCCGGCGCGGGGGCCGGTGCGCGTTGCGCAGGCGGCGCGGCAGCGCTTTCCTGAGCCTTCACGCGAGTCTTGGCACCCTTGTGCGGAGCCAGGACCATGGTCATGTTGCGGCCGTCCTGCTTGGCCGACGTTTCCACGAAACCGAGTTCCGCGACGTCGGCACCCAGGCGCTGCAACAAACGGAAACCCAGCTCGGGGCGCGATTGCTCGCGACCACGGAACATGATGGTGACCTTGACCTTCGAGCCGGCTTCGAGGAAGCGAACCACGTTGCGCTTCTTGGTCTCGTAGTCGTGCGCGTCGATCTTGGGGCGGAGCTTCTGCTCCTTGATGACGGTGAGCGTCTGGTTCTTGCGCGATTCGCGCGCCTTCTGCGCAGCCTCGTACTTGAACTTCCCGTAGTCCATGATCTTGCAGACCGGCGGACGTGCGTCGGGAGCTACTTCGACAAGATCGAGGTCGGCTTCGAGAGCCAAGCGGAGTGCATCTTCAACACGCACGATCCCCACCTGTTCACCGCCTGGTCCGACAAGACGGACCTCGGGAACTCGGATGCGATCGTTGATGCGGGTCTCAGTGCTGATGGGGCCTCCTAGGTAGTGCGGTGTGGTGTGTAACCCGACCGCCTGCCACTTACACAGCCCGTCGCCCTCGAACCTCGACATCACGCTCGGCGAACCAACACCGAAAACGAAAAAACCCTGCAGCCGGTCTGTACCGACAGCAGGGCCCGATGTCGACCGGTCGATCCGTACGACATAGCGCGTCGTACAGTCTCCTCACGAGGAGGAAGCACTGGGGAATCCCGACTGGGAGACCTTCGTGCGACCGGACCGGAAGCGATCCATTCGGATCACATACCGGTGGGAGTCGGGCTCCACTTGCTGCCTCCATGCGGTGAACTCCATCGAGGAGCGCACGCCGAAGACGGTCGTCGAGTCAGACTACCAGCAGAATGCCGAAACCGACAATCGCACCGGTCGATGAAGCCGAGTCGACACCCGATCCGACCGACGGCACCCGCGGCGTGGGATTCTCGTAGGTATGACCAGTTCATCCACGCCCGCCGATCCCGCAGGCTCCGACCCCACCGGTATCGAGCAAGAAGTCCGGGAACTCGCCGAGGTTCCCGCGGTCGAGGTCATCAGCCGTGCAGCGGTGATGCTGATGAGTTCCGCGGCCGAGAAGCTGGGTCTGTCCGAGCCCGATCCCGCGGAGAGCCCCTACCTCGATCTCGACGAGGCCCGACGCGTCATCACCGCACTCGCCGGCTTGGTCACCGCGTCGGTCGAGTACCTCGGTCCCCATGCTGGACCGATTCGCGACGGCCTCCAGGCACTGCAACGCGCGTTCCGGGAAGCCTCAGCACACCCGGACGAGCCAGGACTCGGCCCCGGTGAGAAGTACACCGGCCCGGTGCACTGAACGAGCGCACCCCACCCCACCCACAGACGACGGAGCCGCATCCGGCAATCCGGATGCGGCTTCGTCGTCGACGTGTTCGCGTCAGACCGCAGCGACCTTACGAGCCCGACGCTTCTTCGGGGCCGCCTTCGGCGTGGACGCCACTACCTCGCGGGAGAGCGCCTCCTGCAGGAATTTTCCGGTGTAGCTTTCGGGCACCGCCGCCACGGATTCTGGATTACCTTGTGCCACAACCGTTCCGCCGCCCGAACCGCCTTCGGGCCCCATGTCGATGACCCAGTCGGAGACCTTGATGACATCCAGATTGTGCTCGATGACAATCACGGTGTTCCCCTTGTCGACGAGTCCGTTCACGACTCCGAGCAACTTCCGGATGTCCTCGAAATGCAGGCCCGTGGTCGGCTCGTCGAGAATGTAGACGGTGCGGCCGGTCGATCGCTTCTGCAACTCGGCTGCGAGTTTCACACGCTGAGCTTCGCCGCCGGACAGTGTCGTCGCCGGTTGCCCCAGGCGGACGTAACCGAGGCCGACCTCGACAAGTGTCTTGAGGTACCGGTGAATCGACGTGATGGCCTCGAAGAAGTCGGCAGCCTCCTCGATCGGCATGTCCAGGACCTCGGCGATGGTCTTGCCCTTGTAGTGCACTTCGAGCGTCTCACGGTTGTAGCGAGCGCCTTCGCACACCTCGCACGGTACGTAAACGTCGGGCAGGAAGTTCATCTCGATCTTCAACGTGCCGTCTCCCGAGCATGCCTCGCACCGACCGCCCTTGACGTTGAACGAGAATCGCCCGGGCTGATACCCACGAACCTTGGCCTCGGTGGTGGCCGCGAACAACGTACGAATCTTGTCGAACACCCCGGTGTACGTCGCGGCGTTGGACCGGGGCGTGCGGCCGATCGGTGACTGGTCGACGCGAACCAGCTTGTCCAGTTGGTCGAGACCGTTGATCCGGGTGTGCCGACCGGGAACCTGCCGGGCACCGTTGAGCTTGTTGGCCATCACGGTCGCAAGGATGTCGTTGACCAGAGTCGACTTGCCCGAGCCGGAGACACCGGTGACCGACGTCAGAACACCGAGGGGGAAGCTGACGTCGATTCCCTGGAGGTTGTGTTCACGGGCACCCACGACGGTGACCTGTCGCTTCTTGTCGACCACCCGACGGGTGTCCGGCAACGGGATCTCCATACGACCCGACAGATATGCACCCGTGAGCGATTCGTCGTTGGTCAGCAGGTCCGCGTATGAACCGCTGTGCACGACGCGTCCGCCGTGCTCACCGGCCAGCGGTCCGATATCGACGACCCAGTCCGAGGTACGGATGGTGTCCTCGTCGTGCTCGACGACGATCAACGTGTTGCCGAGATCGCGCAGTCGCGTCAGGGTGTCGATGAGCCGGCGGTTGTCCCGTTGATGCAGTCCGATGGACGGCTCGTCCAGTACGTAAAGCACGCCGACGAGGCCGGAGCCGATCTGCGTGGCGAGCCGGATACGTTGGGCCTCGCCGCCGGACAGCGAGCCCGCGGTGCGCGCCAACGACAGGTATTCGAGACCCACGTCCAGCAGGAAGCCGAGTCGAGCCTGCACCTCTTTGAGGACCTGGCCCGCGATCGCTTCCTCGCGTCGCCCCAGAGTGAGGCTGTTGAGGAAGTCGGCCGTGTCGGCGATGGACAGTTCACATACCTCGGCGATCGACTTCGGCCCGAAATCACCTGCCGCGATGGTGACCGACAGAATTTCCGGACGCAGCCTGGCTCCGTTGCAGGTAGGACACGGAACGTCGCGCATGTAGCCGTCGTAGCGTTCCTTCATCTGTTCGGATTCGGTCTGCTCGAGGCGGCGGTGCAGGAAGGGCATGACGCCCTCGAACTCGGCGTAGTACGACCGGGTGCGGCCGTACCGGTTCTTGTACTTCACGTGCACCTGGTGGTCGCTGCCCTCCAGGACAGCTCGCTTGACCTTCGCCGGCAGCTTGTTCCACGGAGCGTGCAGATCGAAGCCCATGGCGTCGGCGAGTCCGGACAGCAAGCGACCGAAGTACTCCGACGTCTGGCCCATCGACCAGGGCGCGATGGCACCGTCGGCCAGACTCAGATCACCGTCGGGCACCACCAGCTCGGGATCGACCTCCTTGCGCACGCCGAGCCCGACACAGTCGGGGCAGGCGCCGTACGGCGAGTTGAAGGAGAACGATCGCGGTTCGAGGTCGTCGATGGACAGCGGGTGGCCGTTGGGGCACGCGAGCTTCTCCGAGAAACGACGCTCCCGATCGGGGGCGTTCTCCTCACGGTCGACGAAGTCGAGAACCACGATGCCGTCCGCGAGCCGCAGTGCGGTCTCCACCGAGTCGGTGAGCCGCTGCTTCGAGCTGGACTTGACCGTGAGTCGGTCGACAACGACCTCGATGTCGTGTTTTTCCTGCTTCTTCAAGACCGGCGGGCTGCTGAGCTGGTGGACGACACCGTCGACGCGCACACGTGAGTAGCCCTGAGTGTTGAGCGAGTCGAACAGGTCGACGAACTCGCCCTTACGGGTTCGGACCACCGGCGCGAGGACCTGGAATTTCAGGCCCTCCTCCATGTCGAGAACCTGATCGACGATCTGCTGTGGGGTCTGCTTGGCGATCTGCTCGCCGCACACCGGGCAGTGCGCAGTGCCCGCCCTGGCGTAGAGCAACCGCAGGTAGTCGTAGACCTCGGTGATGGTGCCCACGGTCGAGCGTGGGTTGCGGTTGGTCGACTTCTGGTCGATCGAGACCGCGGGCGACAGGCCTTCGATGAAGTCGACATCGGGCTTGTCCATCTGCCCGAGGAACTGCCGGGCGTATGCGGACAGCGACTCCACGTAGCGGCGCTGGCCTTCGGCGAAGATCGTGTCGAAGGCGAGAGACGACTTGCCCGAACCGGACAAACCGGTGAACACGATCAGCGCGTCCCGGGGCAGGTCGATATCGACCCCCCTCAAGTTGTGCTCCCGTGCACCTCGCACTATCAGGCGATCCGCCACTGTGTTCCCTTCTTTTCTCACGAGCACGTCGAGCCGTGTTGCTGCTCGACGCAGCATTGTCCGACGTCGAGTCGATGATGACGCGTGGTGCCGATGCACCGATCACACGCCGTGTAGCCGAGGACTCCACGTCGAAAACCTGTCGAGGTGAGGGACGAACCTCACCTCGTAGCAATGGTAGGTCCAGGTACCGACACACTTTTCCACGAGCGTGACCCCGGCGCTCCCGTCGTTGCTGCCGACGGTAGCGTCCTCGAAATGGACGAGCACCTCATGGTCATCGACGACAATTACACCGGCGTCGTTGCACAGGGTTCACCCCCGCAGCGGCGGACGATCCCCGGAGCCACGATCACCAAGATGTCGGTCGGCCCCATGGACAACAACACCTACCTGGTCGTCTGTTCCGCAACGGGCCATTCTCTGCTGATAGACGCCGCCAACGAGGCCGACCGCATCTCACTGCTTCTCGACGAGAACGCACCGACACTGTCTCTGATCGTCACCACACATCAGCATGCCGACCACTGGCAGGCGCTGGCCGATATCGCCGGTGGCACCGACTCCCCCACCGCGGCCCACGAGCTGGACGCAGAACCGCTGCCGGTAGCTCCGGACCGTTTTCTTGCCGACCACGACACGGTGTCGGTGGGAGAGCTCACGTTCGATGTGGTGCATCTGACCGGTCACACTCCGGGCTCGATAGCGCTCGCGCTGACCGACGCCGAGGGCAAGACGACGCACCTCTTCACCGGTGATTCCCTGTTCCCCGGCGGCGTCGGCAAAACCAACGGCCCCGAGGACTTCACCCACCTGCTCGACGACGTGAGCGCCAAATTGTTCGACCGTTTCGCCGACGACACCGTCGTCTACCCCGGGCACGGCAAGGACACCACTCTCGGTGACGAGCGGCCGCACCTGGCGGAATGGCGCGAACGCGGCTGGTGACGCCGCACGTGCTTGAGACCGTGAAACACGGGGTATGAAGAGTGTGACAAAAGTGCACGCACCGGTGATTTCGATCTACTTTCGGTGCGAGTCCGCACGTACAACCGCCATGACACGAGAAACTACGCAGGAGGCTGTCAATGCTGGTCCGCCGTATCGCCCGTCCGCTGATGTCTACGATTTTCATCTCCGGGGGCGTCGATGCACTTCGTAATCCCGCCGGCAGGGCGAAGGCAGCCGCTCCGTTGATCGAGCAGAGCAAGGATGCTCTGCCCAACGAGGTCACCGCGAACGTGCCGACCGATCCCGAGACGTTGGTTCGGATCAACGGCGGAATCCAGGTCGCCGGCGGCATTCTGTTGGCCACCGGTAAGGCACCGCGTATCGCATCGCTCGCTCTGGCTGGAAGCCTTGTTCCGACGACGCTGGCCGGACACGCGTTCTGGAACGAAACCGACCCGGAGACCAAGGCTGCGCAACGCATCCACTTCTTCAAGAACCTCAGCCTCCTCGGCGGACTGCTGATCGCGGCCGTCGACACCGAGGGCAAGCCCTCCGTCGCGTGGCGCAGCAAGCGGGCGGCACGCCGCGCACAGGAATCTGTGGTCTCAGCGCTGCCCGGTCACACCACTCACGACACCGGGGAACGCGTCAAGGAAATTGCCTCGATCGCAGCGAGCCGCGGTGCCGATCTGGCCGACGCCGCACAGCCGAAGCTGGCCAAGCTCGCCGACGCCGCACAGCCGAAGCTCGCCAAGTTCGCCGACATCGCCGGCGAGAAGGGCTCGGAGCTGGCAGAGGTCGCGCAGCCCGCTCTGAACCGGTGGGCTCACATCGCCGCCGACAAGGGTTCGGAGCTGGCCGAGGAAGCCCAGAAGCGGGGCTCGAAGCTGGCCGAGCTTGCTGCCGACCGCGGAAGCGATCTGGCCGAAGAAGCGCAGAAGCGTGGCTCGAAGCTCGCCGACAAGGCCGCGCACCGCAGCTCGGATTGGGCCGAGCTCGCTCAGAAGCGGGGCTCGAAGTTGGTCGACGTCGCTGCCGACCGTCGCAGTGAACTGGCCGAGGTGGCACAGAAGCGCGGAGCGAAGCTCGCCGATCTCGCTGCCGAGAAGGGATCCGTTCTGGCCGAAGAGGCTCAGAAGCGCGGTGCCACGTGGGCCGACATCGCGTCGGATCGTGTCGACACGCTCGGCAAGCGCGCTCGTAAGCGGGCCGAGAAGCAGAACAAGGAACTCGAGAAGGCAACCGAGCAGGCTCGGGCCAAGCTCGAGAAGCGAGTTGCCAAGGCGCAGAAGAACTTGGACAAGAAGCTCCAGCAGTACGCGAAGTAGGTCTACCCGCGACGCTCGGCGTCGTTCGCGCGCACGGCCCTGTCCCAGAACTCGCGGTTCTGCGGCAGGGCCGTTCTGCGGCGTAGACTGCTCTGGCTGATTTCGAGGCGATATCGTCGCCTCGGCCGAACTCCCGAGGAGAACCTTTGCCGGACGACGGCCACACATCGAACGATCCCGGTGCACCCATCGAGGAAGACCTCGAACAGGCGCACCTGACGCGGTTGTACACGCAGCTCGATTCGCTGCGCGAGTATGCAGCAAACCGACTTCGCGCCGTGCTGCTCGAGACCGGCGGAACACCGCAGGCCCGAAGCGAGCGCGAATCCTTCAACCAGATGTACACCGAGGACATCGCCAAGTACGACGCAGCCGAGAACGGGCTCTGCTTCGGACGCATCGACCTCGACCCGGACACCCTCGATCCGAAAGTCGACGACCGCCCCGAGCGTTACATCGGCCGTGTCGGCATCCTCGACGACAAGAACGATTACGAGACACTACTGCTGGACTGGCGAGCCCCCATGGCCCGTCCGTTCTATCTGGCGACACCGGCAGCCCCCGAAAACGTGTTGCGCCGCAGGCATATCCGTACCCGCGGACGCAAGGTGACCGCCATCGCCGACGAATTCCTGGACCTCGAGTCCGCGCAGTCGTCGAACGATGCGGCTGTCGCGGGTGGCGTCGCCAGTGAGGGTGCGCTGCTGTCCGCGCTCGATGCGGCGCGAACCGGTCAGATGAACGACATCGTCGAAACGATCCAGAGCGAGCAGGACGCGATCATCCGCTCACAGCATCGCAGTGTGCTGGTGGTGCAGGGCGGACCGGGCACCGGCAAGACGGCCGTGGCACTGCACCGAGCAGCGTATCTGCTGTACACGTACCGTCAACAGCTCGGCAAGAGCGGTGTCCTCATCATCGGGCCCAACGCCACGTTCCTCGACTACATCGGCCAGGTGCTGCCGTCGCTGGGCGAAACCGGGGTATTGCTGTCGACGATCGGCGATCTGTACCCCGGAGTCCGTGCGCAGCGCGAGGATTCGGCTCTGGCCACCGAGGTCAAGGGCAAACTGTCGATGGTCGACGTACTGACGCAGGCAGTGCGTGATCGCCAGGAGGTGCCCGCACAGCCGCGCCGGCTGAAGTTCGACACCTACGACATCACCCTCGATCGAAAGATGGTCACGCGTGCCCGCGGCCGCGCCCGATCCTCCCGGCGACCACACAACTTGGCTCGGCCACTGTTCGTGTCCTCGGTCATCGACCAGTTGGCCAATCAGCTGGCCGCGAAACTCGGCCAGAACGTGGTGGACGGATCGAGCTTGCTCAGCGCCGACGACATTGCGGACATGCGGGACGAGATGCGCGAGGACCACGACGTGATGGCTGCGATAGACGAGTTGTGGCCGGATCTGTCACCCCAGCAGGTTCTTCGAGACCTGTTCGCATCGCCGGAGAAGATCGCATCGGCCGCACCTGCGCTCGGCGAGTCGGAGCGCGAGTCGCTGCTGCGCCGCGGCCACGGCTTCTCGTCCGCGGATGCCCCGCTGCTCGACGAGCTCGCCGAGCTGCTCGGCGTCGACGATGCTGCCGAACGTGAGCAGGCCCAGCGTCAATGGCGTGGCCAGATCGCCGATGCCCAGGGCGCGCTGGACATCCTGACCGGGTCTGCACCACAGGACCTCGAGGACGAACTGGACCCGGAGATTCTGATGGCGTACGACCTGATCGACGCCGATCAGCTTGCGCGACGCCAGAATTCGGGTCAGCGACTCACCACCGCGGAACGCGCAGCCGGCGACCGTACCTGGACCTACGGGCACGTGATCGTGGACGAGGCACAAGAGCTGTCGGCGATGGCGTGGCGAATGGTGATGCGGCGCATCCCCAATCGGTGGATGACACTGGTGGGTGACACCGCGCAGACCGGTGATCCGGCCGGAACCTCGTCCTGGGGATCGGTGCTCGAACCGTATGTGGCTCAACGCTGGAAGCTCACCGAACTGACGGTCAACTACCGAACGCCGTCGGAGATCATGACCGTGGCGCACGACGTGCTCGCGGCGATCGATCCGGAGCAGTCCGAACCGCGATCCATTCGCAGCACCGGCGTCGAGCCGTGGGCTCAACGCGTAGCCGCAGCAGATCTGGTGACGACGGTCGAGAAGCGAGTGGCCGACCACCCTCGTCCCGGCCTGAGCGCAGTGCTCGTTCCCTCCGAACTCGTCTCCCAACTGCAGCACCTGGCGTCGGATGTGGTGACCGTGTCGACGGTCAAGGACGCGAAAGGGCTCGAGTTCGACTCGGTGATCATCGTCGAGCCGAGCGCGATCGTTGCGGAGTCCGTCAAGGGTATGAACGACCTCTACGTGGCCCTGACCCGAGCAACCCAGCGACTCGGAGTCGTCCATGTGGATCCTCTGCCCCAGGAGCTCGGGGCCCTGCAGCCCTTCGACGCCGAGGTCTGACGAGAACAGTCCGACGAGAACAATCGGCCCGCCCCGTCATCGTCGACGGGGCGGGCCGATTGTCGTACTACGAGAAAATCAGCGGACGGTATGGACGATCAGGACGTCACAGGTCGACTTGCGGGCCGCGTCGGACGGAACCGAACCGAGCAACCGCCCGGTCAGCGAGTTCAGCCCACGGTTGCCGACGACGAGTAGATCGCCCTTGACCTCGTCCACGAGTGCCAGGAGGGACTCGACGGGCGCTCCGACGATCGGCTTCTCCTCGATGTTCTTCGCGCCGGCCTTGGTGGCGTGCTCTCGGGCGGTGCGCAGGATTTCGCGCGTCGGTGCCGAACCGGTGATCTGGTAGGCGTCCTCGCGGAGTGCGTCGGCGGCGGCAGAGGTGTCTTTCGGATCGGCCGGGTAGTAAGCACACGCGATCACCAGGGTGGCATCGGCATCTCCCGCCAGAGCCGCGGCCTTCTCCACTGCCCGCAGTGACGATTCGGAGCCATCGGTTCCGACGACGACGGTGCGGTAGGCGCTCATTCATTCCTCCATTTGTCGGTCACACACAGATGTGACACTTCTGGTCGAACTGGATTGGTGCAAGTCACAGGACCGAAAGACGTGGTCCGGGGACTGATGCGCTGACAGTAGCCGGAAGTCGACGATCGGCACGTGAACTTGGGGAACAACACGATCCGCGCCACTCACATACATTGGTTTGCATGCCGATCCCCCGCCCGCCGTTGTCGAGACGGGCCCTCGCTCTCGGTGCCGTCGCGATCTCGATCGTGATCGTGGCCGCCCTCGCATTCGCATTCCTCCCCCAGGGACGCGAAGCCGACACTGCTACGCGTGACGCGCGCATCACGCTACCGGACAGCCCCGGTTCGACGGAGACCGTCGACCTCGACACCCGGCTCTACATTCCCGAGTCCACCCCCGCTCCGGCTGTGTTGCTCGCGCACGGCTTCGGCGGCAGCAAGGACTCGGTCGACGGCGAAGCTCGTGATCTCGCCGCGCGCGGATACGTGGTTCTCGCCTACACCGCGCGCGGCTTCGGTGACAGCACGGGTTCCATCTCCATCAACGACCCCGATCGCGAGGTCGCCGATGCCCGCGGCCTGATGGACTGGCTGGCCGAACAGCCCGAAGTACAGCTCGACGCTCCTGGTGATCCCCACGTCGGCGTGGCAGGCGGGTCGTACGGCGGGGCACTGGCCCTCAGCGCAGGCGGAACAGACCCGCGTGTGGACTCGGTGGCCGCTGCCATCACCTGGAACGACCTGGGCCAGGCCCTGTTCCCCAACTTCGGCGTCACCTCGTCCGCAGGTCGAGAAGCGCTCGGAAACATCGATTCCCCGGCCGGTGCCGAATACGGCGGACCCGGCGTCCTCAAACGTGGATGGGCCGGGGTCTTCTTCGGAGCGGGGGCCTCCAGCGCTGCGCCCGGCAGTTCCACGGACGGTAACGGTGGTGGTAACGATGGCGGTGGCGCATCCGCATGCGGCAGATTCGCCCAGGAATTCTGCGACGCCTACGCACAATCCGCAGTGACCGGCATCCCCAGCCAGCCGCTGCTCGATCTGCTGACTGCCCACTCGCCCGTCGCGGTCGCGTCGAACATCACGGCTCCGACGCTTCTCCTACAGGGCACCCAGGACACTCTGTTCGGTCTCGACCAGGCCGACGCGACGGCTCGGCAGATCGCAGCCGCAGGCGGTGACGTGACCGTTCGGTGGTTCGACGGTGGGCACGATGCCGGTGGAACGAACGGTGCGTCGGATCGAGCCGTCGCGGACTTCTTCGACCGGACTCTGCGCGGCACCCCCGATCCCGCGACCTCCGAGAGCGCGCCGTTCGTGTATTCGACGCAGCGCGCAGCCGATGAGCGAGGAGGAGAACGCAATCGTCGGATGACGGCTCCCGACTACCCAGGCCTGACCCCGAACTCCGAACCCACACAGACGAATACGGTGACCTTCACCCCCGCCTCGGACGACGGGACGATCATTCGTCCGCCCGGCGCGTCACCGTCCGCCATCTCGACGGTCCCCGGTCTGGGTTCGGTGTTGTCGACACTCGGATCGACCGGAGCCGGTGCAGCGCTGACTGCGGACCTTCCGGGCCAGTCCGCGATTTTCACCAGCGAGCCCGTCGACTCGTCACTGACCATCACCGGCGCGCCGAGAGTCGATCTCCGGGTGGCGTCCCTCGCCGGGCCCGGCCAGGCTGTGCTGTTCGCGAAACTGTACGACGTCGCCCCGAACGGCACACGGACCCTTCCCGGCGGCGCAGTGTCGGCCATCCGACTGCCCGACACCGGGAGCATCGATCCCGTCGACTTCACCGTCGCCCTCCCTGGAATCAGCTATACCGTCCAGCAAGGTCATCGTCTCGAACTGAGCGTCTCCACCACCGATCAGGCCTACGCCGTCCCGCTGGAGCCCGCACAATTCAGCGTGACCATGGCGAACACATCCGTCGCGTTACCGACGGTTCCCGCGGTGGCGAGCGCGAACAGCACGGTACCCGTCGCTCCACTGATCGGAATCGGCGTGGTCGTCCTGGTCGTCGGATGCATCGTCGTGGCGACGATCGTGCGAACCAGACGCCGCACGGTGGCCGAGGTCGACGAGGCTCTGGTCGACACTCCCCTGGTGATCACCGACCTGGCCAAGACGTACTCGAACGGATTCCGTGCCGTGGACGGCGTCAGCTTCGAGGTGAAACAGGGGCAGGTACTCGGACTGCTCGGACCGAACGGTGCCGGAAAGACCACCACGTTGCGCATGCTGATGGGCCTGATCACCCCCACCGGCGGCGACATCCGAGTCTTCGGTCACAAGGTCACACCCGGTGCCCCGGTGTTGTCGCGGCTCGGCTCCTTCGTCGAGGGTTCCGGCTTCCTTCCGCATCTGACCGGCACCCAGAACCTGCGGCTGTACTGGGAGGCGACAGGGCGACCGATCGAAGACGCTCACCTCGAGGAGGCACTCGAGATCGCAGACCTCGGCGCAGCGATCGAACGCAAGGTCAAGTCCTACAGCCAAGGCATGCGTCAGCGCCTCGCCATTGCACAGGCCATGCTGGGTCTACCCGATCTCATGGTGTTGGACGAACCGACCAACGGCCTCGACCCGCCACAGATCCGAACCATGCGTGACGTGCTGATCAACTACGCGAAGACGGGGCGCACCGTGTTGGTCTCGAGCCACCTCCTCGCCGAAGTGGAACAGACGTGCACACACGTAGTGGTCATGAACCGTGGCTCCGTGATCAGCTCGGGCACCGTCCGCGAGCTGACAGCGGCCGGTGGGCAGACCGAGATCAGGGTCGACGACGCCGGCCGCGCCCAGTCGGTACTCGACGCCGCCGGCCATGACGGCGCGGTGATCGTCGACGACGGCACGGTGACCGTCGACCTGACCGACGCCGATTCCGCCGTCGTCATCAGAGAACTCGTCACAGCGGGGGTGTCGGTCCGCGGCTTCTCCCAGTCCACCCGACTCGAGGACGTGTTCCTCGACCTCGTTCATCGAGATACCCCAGGCCCAGTCGTTCACGAGACCGACTCCAGCGAGGATCGCTCATGAGTACCACGCACGCAGACGGCCGCGCAGCGGGCTACAGCGGCGGCCGCACCCTGCCGTTTCGTACCGAACTGCGTCGACAGCTGGGCCGGCGACGCACTCAGCTCGCCATCGGTTTCCTTGCCCTGCTACCGGTGATCCTTGTCGTCGCCTTCACCGTGGGCAGCTCCAGCGCCGACTCCGACGCCGGTGGGCTCATCGAGCTCGGCACGCGAGGCGGCATGAACTTCACCGTCTTCGCACTGTTCATGTCCGTCGGATTTCTGCTCATCGTCGTGGTGGCGCTGTTCTTCGGCGACTCCGTTGCGAGCGAGGCCTCGTGGTCGAGCCTGCGCTACCTGCTCGCCATCCCGGTTCCTCGAAGCCGACTGTTGACCCAGAAGGCACTCGTCTCGGCCACGTTGTCCAGCGCCGCCATTCTGGTGCTGGTCGGAGTGTCCCTGCTGATCGGGACGGTGATGTACGGTGCCGAATCATTGGTCACGCCGCTGGGTGAGGGACTGTCGTACGGCACTTCCCTGGTGCGACTACTGATTGCGGTCGCCTACATCGGCGTCAATCTGCTGTGGGTGGCAGGTCTGGCGATGTTGCTGTCGGTGCTCACCGACGCCCCTCTCGGGGCCGTCGGCGGCGCGGTGATGACGTCGATTCTGATGCAGATCCTCGATCAGATCACGGCATTGGGGTCGCTGCGCAACTATCTGCCCGGGCACTACGCGAACTCGTGGATCGACGCCTTCGGCACGAACATCGACTGGAACGACATGGTGGTCGGATCGTTCTCGGCCATCACCTACGCGGCGGTCTTCGGGCTGATCGCGTGGAGACGATTCGCCACCAAGGACATCACCAGCTGAGGCGGCCTACTTCTTTTTGATCGCTGGCCCGAAGACGCCCTCGGGAATGGTGCCCTGGCCGACGATCGACTCACGCCACGGCGTCGCGAGCGAAACCAGCCGAGCTGCACCGTCCTCGCCGAGGGCGGCCCACGGCGCGACGGCGAGGTCGTTGGTGATGTCCTCGACCAACGTGCGGAGATCTTTCCCGTCCTGAGTCAAAGCGCCGTCGGCCGTCAACAATTCACGATCGGCCAAGGACGCCACGGCTCCGTTCCACTGCTCGGTCGACCATCCACGACGCTTGCGCGCGAATTCCTTCTCGAAGCCGTACCCGGTGGCGGTGTGGGTGATCAGCGCGTCCAGGCCGTTCAACCCCGCCGTCTGCAGCGCGGCAATGTGGCCGTCGCCGCGGTATTCGCGGATCAGGGTGAGAGCGTGCCACAACACGAGGTGCGGCGCTTGCGGCCAGTCGAGTTCGGCGTAGGCGGCGTACAGCGGCCGACCGTCGTCTCCTGGGATTCCACGCGCAGCGATCGATGCGAGGTCGGCAGCTTCGGCCATATCCGGGGACGCCAACGTCTCGGAGCCCAACAGACGCTCGAATGCGGTGTCGAGTGTGGCGTAACGGATTGCCATGATCTCGTCGGGAGAGGCGATGGCCCAGGCTGCCGGAATCAGCGGGCTGATCAGATCGCGGTTGAAGTTGTAGAACGTGGCTGTCACGACACCTGCACCGACCGGCCCGAGAGGTGCTGCACGACCGGCGAAATAGCAGGCCCGTGGCGGTAACCCAGCAGCAACGAGAGCGTCCTGCGTTTCCGGCAGGAAGTAGGTCATCGAGTGGATCAGTTCGAGTGCACGAGAGGTGCGGCCGGCGGTGGTTGCGTCCATCACTGAACCGTAACCGAACCATTTCGGATCGTTCCGCAGGCTCGACTCGCACCACCCGCGCGACCTACTTGAGGCCGGCCGCGTCCATGCCCCGGAGCTCCTTCTTCAGGTCCTGGATCTCGTCGCGCAGTCGACCGGCCAGCTCGAACTTCAACTCGCGGGCAGCGTTCATCATCTGATCGGTCATGTTCTTGATCAGGTCCGCCAACTCGGCGCGCGGCATCGACGAGACATCCTGCCCCTCGTACACGCCGGAGCTGACCGACCTGCCTGCTTCGCCCTGCGCTCGCCGACCACGGCTGGCGTTCCGACCCGAGCCACCCACTTCGACGGCCGTGTCGGTGTCCTCTGCTTCCTGATACACCTGATCGAGAATGTCGGCGATCTTCTTGCGCAGCGGTTGCGGATCGACTCCCCGCTCCTTGTTGTAGGCGATCTGCTTCTCGCGCCGACGTTCGGTCTCCTCGATCGCGTACGTCATGGAGTCGGTCATCTTGTCGGCGTACATGTGCACTTCACCGGACACGTTTCGAGCGGCGCGGCCGATCGTCTGAATGAGGCTGGTGCCGCTGCGAAGGAATCCCTCCTTGTCCGCGTCGAGAATGGCGACCAATGACACCTCGGGAAGGTCGAGGCCCTCCCGGAGGAGGTTGATGCCAACCAGGACGTCGTACTCACCCAGCCGAAGCTGCCGCAGCAGCTCGACTCGGCGCAACGTATCGATGTCGGAGTGCAGGTACCGGACGCGGATGCCCAGCTCGAGCAGATAGTCGGTCAGGTCCTCCGACATCTTCTTGGTCAATGTGGTGACAAGAACTCGTTCGTCCTTCTCGGCACGCTCGCGAATTTGGTGCACGAGGTCGTCGATCTGTCCCTTGGTCGGTTTGATGACGACCTTCGGATCGACGAGGCCGGTAGGACGGATGACCTGCTCGACGAATTCGCCGCCGGTCTGCCCCAGTTCGTACTTGCCGGGAGTAGCGGACAGGTAGACGGTCTGGCCGATCCTCTGTGTGAACTCTTCCCACGTCAGCGGCCGGTTGTCCGTCGCAGACGGCAACCGGAACCCGAAATCGACCAGGTTCCGCTTGCGCGACATGTCGCCTTCGTACATCGCGCCGATCTGCGGGACGGTGACGTGGGATTCGTCGATGACGAGTAGGAAGTCCTCGGGGAAGTAGTCGATCAGGGTCGCGGGTGCGGTGCCGGCCCCGCGACCGTCTATGTGCCGCGAGTAGTTCTCGATGCCGGAGCAGAAGCCGACCTGCTTGATCATTTCCAGGTCGTATTGCGTGCGCATCCGAAGCCGCTGCGCCTCGAGCAGCTTTCCCTTGCCTTCGAGCTCCGCCAGGCGCGCCTCGAGCTCGGCCTCGATGTCCTTGACCGCCCGTTCCATGCGCTCCGGTCCGGCGACGTAATGGGTGGCCGGGAAGATGCGTACCGAATCGACTTGGCGAACGATGTCGCCCGTCAGCGGATGCAGGTAGTACAGCGCCTCGATCTCGTCACCGAAGAACTCGATGCGAATAGCGAGCTCCTCGTACGACGGAATGATCTCCACGGTATCGCCGCGGACTCGGAACGATCCGCGGGTGAACGCCATGTCGTTGCGGGTGTACTGCACGTCGACCAGAAGCCGGAGCAGCGCATCACGCTGGACCTCGACGTTGACCTCGAGCTCGATCGACCGATCGACGTACGACTGCGGGGTACCGAGACCGTAGATGCACGACACCGACGCCACCACGACCACGTCTCGACGAGAGAGCAGGGATGCCGTCGCGGAGTGCCGCAGACGCTCGACGTCGTCGTTGATGGACGAGTCCTTTTCGATGTACGTATCGGTCTGCGCGATGTACGCCTCGGGCTGGTAGTAGTCGTAGTACGACACGAAGTACTCGACTGCGTTGTTGGGCAACATGTCTCGTAGCTCGTTCGCCAACTGCGCTGCGAGAGTCTTGTTCGGTGCCATCACCAGGGTGGGGCGCTGCAGTTTCTCGATCAGCCAGGCGGTGGTGGCCGATTTACCGGTACCGGTGGCACCGAGAAGCACGACGTCCTTCTCGTCCGCCTTGATCCGACGTTCGAGTTCGGCGATGGCGGTCGGCTGATCACCGGCCGGAACGTGTTCGCTGACGACCTCGAACGCCGGTCCGGTGCGCTCGATCGCTCCCACCGGACGGTGTTCGGAGTGCGCGACAACGGGATGTTCGGATGCAAACGCCATTACACAAGCGTAGACGCGACCACCGACAAGTTCCGTCGGAGAGACCTCGGAGGTCTGTTCCCGGTAGCTTCTACAGGCATGGTCGCTCACACGTCAGCCGGTGCGCACACCGTCGTTCATGCCCCGAAACACGAAACGTTCGACCTGGTCGCGAAGACCAACGTCGACCCCAAGGGGTTCGTTCGCGTGGTCGACGAATACCGCGTCGAGCCGTGGGGGCTGTACATGGCCCGGCCTTCCGACCATGCCCACTTCGACTACCTGGAGTCCTGGCTACTGCCTGCTCTCGGGCTCCGGGCCTCGGTGTTCCACTACCTGCCCGCGCACGCGAGAGACCAGGACTACTACGTCGACATCGGCGAGTACACGGCCGGGGCCAGCCGATGGACCTCGGTCGATCACTATCTCGACCTCAGTGTTCGCACCGGCCGCGACTACGACCTGCTGGACGTCGACGAGCTGTTCGACGCGCGCGTGGCGCAGCATCTGGACACCCCGACGGCCGAGCGGGCGCTGTCCCGATCGATCGCGGCCATCGAAGGACTGACGCGGCACGATTACGACCTGAACGCCTGGCTCGCGTCCGTCGGCATGCCGACGGAATGGAACGGCAAACCGGCCTGAACCGCGCAGCTCTGCCTCAGGCAGTCCAGTTCGTCTCCTCCGCCCACTGCCACGCCCGCCGATACGCCACGTCGAACCACGGTGCCTTCGCGTCTACGTAGGCATCGATCGCCGGATGATATTCGGCGATTCCGGCGGCGGCTTCTGACGCACGCCGCTTGATAGCGGCGTATTCCGTCGCGACAGCCGCGTCCGCCCGGAGCCAGTCGCGGAACAACAACGCGAACGTCTGGTTCGGCCAACCGTCGACTCGAACATGGACGTTGGCCGGTCGCCCGGGGTCTGCGTTGCCGTGAAAACGCTTGCCCCACACGGCCGGATCGGCCTCACCACCCACTCCGTAAGCGGGCTTCGGATCGTCGAAGTCACTGGACTCGACGCCGGGGAACCCGGCGACGCGCAACTGTTCGCCGACGGAATCTGCGTCGGCCAGCGAGCGCACCGTGATCTGGATGTCGAGCACGTCCTTGGCGTCGAGTCCGGGTACCGCCGTCGATCCGACGTGGTCGATCCGAACAGCCTTGTCCCCACACGCGAGAGCAAGGCGCGCGATCATTCGCCGCGCCTGGGATTCCCAGGCCGGGTCTGCAGTCACGAGTTCCGGATGCGTCCGGGCGACAATGCCCTCTCTGAGGTTGCGCTCGAAGGGAATCACGCGCTCGTTCCACAAGTTTCGTACCTGATCGTCGACGCTGCCGGGCGCACCCGTGTTGTCTATCCACACATCTGCCGCCGCTCGGCGCGCATCGTCGGTCGCCTGCGCGGCGATGCGCGCGCGGGCATCGGCCTCGGGCATGTTTCGTTGGCCGGTCAGCCGACGTACTCGTTCCTCGGCGTCGACCCAGACGACGACGACCAGATGGAAGAACGGAGCCATCGAGCCTTCGACGAGAAGTGGAATATCTTGCACCACCACGGCATCCGCTGCCGCACCCTCGATGATCTCGGTAGTGCGCTGTCCGACCAATGGATGCACGATGGCGTTGAGCTTCTTTCGCGACTCCTCGTCGCCGAAAGCCTTGGCGGCCAAGGCCGGCCGATCGAGTGACCCGTCGGGTGCCAGTATCTCGGTACCGAAGGTGTCCGTCAGTTGTTGCAGCCCAGGCGTTCCCGGCTCCACCACTTCGCGGGCAAGTACGTCCGAGTCGACGAGCACTCCCCCGAGTTCGGTCAGCACTTTCGCCACGGTCGATTTGCCGGCACCAATTCCGCCGGTCAGTCCCAGTCTCAGCATGCGTCCAGTCTGACACTCGAACACGCCGAAGCCCACCAGCCCCAAATGCACCGGTTTTGCAAGCCTGTCGGTTATCTTCGACGAGCGCGACCTCGATGTGCCGACCCACCGCCAGCGAAAAGGACACCCATGCAAAGCAATCAGATCCAACCGGGTCGGCACCGCCTCGGCATGGATGCAGGCGTTCATTGCATTCTCATTCCAGAAGTTGCCTCGGCGCTGGCCGACCACCGGCGTAACTGGTTCACCAACCTCCTGACCCCTGCCCGCCACAGCTTCGCCACGATGCGTAAGCGCACGGCGAGCGTCGGCCAGTGGAGTCCAGCCACCGCCGCTTAGTTCGCACTCCCCCTCAACCTTGGACCCGGTTCACCAGAACCGGGTCCATTGTCGTTCCCGTTGCACCTGCGTATTCGGACGAGAAAGCCCCGGTTCTCGCAGGGAGAACCGGGGCCGAGGTCACACCCTCACGGGTGGACTACTTCTATCAGGCGTTGCCCGACAGCTTCTCGCGAAGTGCAGCGAGCTGCGCATCGCTGGCCAGCGATCCACCGGTCGAGGCGGGAGCCGACGCTGCGGGAGCATCGCCTTCTGCATCGGCGGGAGCCTGACCCGACTCGGAGGAGTAGTTGGTGTTGGCGGCTTCGGCAGCTTCGTCCTTGGCCGTCTTCTCCATCTGAGCGGTGTGCATCTTGTGGCGACGCTCTGCCTCGGCGTAGCGACCTTCCCACTCTTCACGCTGCTTCTCGTAACCTTCGAGCCATTCGTTGGTCTCGGAGTCGAAGCCCTCGGGGAAGATGTAGTTGCCACCCTCGTCGTACGAGTCGGCCATGCCGTACTTGGACGGATCGAACTCTTCTGCGTAGTCCTCGTTGGCCTGCTTGAGGCTCAACGAAATCCGGCGACGCTCGAGATCGATGTCGATGACCTTGACGAGTGCGTCGTCGCCGACACCCACGACCTGGTCCGGAACCTCCACGTGGCGCTCGGCCAGCTCGGAGATGTGCACGAGGCCCTCGATGCCCTCTTCGACGCGAACGAACGCACCGAACGGAACGAGCTTGGTGACCTTGCCGGGCACGATCTGGCCGATCGCGTGGGTGCGAGCGAACTGGCGCCACGGATCTTCCTGCGTTGCCTTGAGCGACAGCGACACACGCTCGCGGTCCAGGTCGACGTCGAGAACCTCGACGGTGACCTCGGTGCCGACCTCGACAACCTCGGACGGGTGATCGATGTGCTTCCAGGACAGCTCGGAGACGTGCACCAGGCCGTCGACGCCACCCAGGTCCACGAAGGCACCGAAGTTGACGATGGAGGACACGACGCCCTTGCGGACCTGGCCCTTCTGCAGCTGGTGCAGGAACTCGCTGCGGACCTCGGACTGGGTCTGCTCGAGCCATGCGCGACGCGACAGGACCACGTTGTTGCGGTTCTTGTCGAGCTCGATGATCTTGGCCTCGATCTCCTTGCCGACGTACGGCTGGAGGTCGCGGACGCGACGCATCTCGACGAGCGAGGCGGGGAGGAAGCCACGGAGACCGATGTCGAGGATGAGTCCACCCTTGACGACCTCGATGACGGTGCCCTTGACGGCCTCGTCCTTCTCCTTGAGCTCCTCGATCGTGCCCCAAGCGCGCTCGTACTGAGCTCGCTTCTTGGACAGGATCAGACGGCCTTCCTTGTCCTCCTTGGTGAGGACGAGTGCTTCGATCTCATCTCCCACGGAGACGACCTCGTTGGGGTCGACATCGTGCTTGATGGAGAGCTCGCGGGAAGGGATGACGCCTTCGGTCTTGTAACCGATGTCGAGTAGAACCTCGTCACGATCGACCTTGACGATGGTGCCCTCGACGATGTCACCATCGTTGAAGTACTTGATCGTGGCGTCGATGGCGGCGAGAAAATCCTCTGCGGAGCCGATATCGTTGACGGCTACCTGCGGTGAGGTTGTGGTTGAGGGCATGTGTTGAGTTGCTCCGGACGGGTTGGGTATCGGTTGATGGATGTTCGGTCGGACTTGTGAAACGTGTGCAGCACGAGCATCTTCCGCGGATCCGTTGCCGGCTCCGCACGCGTCGACGCCGGGCGAACCCGACCTGGGCGCAGCATGAACACACTCGCGTTGATCAGGGTACGCGATGCCGCAGTACCAGCACAAACCCGGTTAGAGTCGGCGTGTGACCGATCCTTCCGCACCGTCGTCCACCCCCGGCCGCGGCCGAATCGATTCGGTCGCGAGCGACCGCGCGAGTCGAACCTGGTGGGATTCGGATGCCGACAACTATCACCGTACGCACGGCGCGTTTCTGGGCGCGTCGACCGAATCCGGAGAGTTCGTCTGGTGCCCGGAGGGACTGCACGAGGGCGACGTGCATCTGCTGGGTGACGTCGCGGGCAAGGACATTCTCGAGGTGGGCTGCGGCAGCGCACCCTGCGCCCGCTGGCTCGGGACTCAGGGGGCGCGCGCCATCGGCCTCGACATCTCGATGGGCATGTTGCAGCGCGGCGTCGACGCGATGACCGCGGGCGGGTCGACGGTTCCGCTGGTGCAGGCCAGCGCCGAGTCCCTACCGTTCGCCGACGAACGGTTCGACATCGTGTGCTCGGCCTTCGGTGCGGTTCCGTTCGTCGCGGACTCCGCCAATGTGATGAAGGAAGTGGCGCGGGTACTGCGGCCGGGCGGCATCTGGGTGTTCGCGGTCAACCATCCGATGCGCTGGGTGTTCCCCGACGATCCCGGGGTGGGCGGCCTGACCGCGACGATTCCGTACTTCGATCGAACCCCGTACGTCGAGTACGACGCCGACGGGACCCCCAACTACGTCGAGCATCACCGCACGATCGGTGACCGCGTGCGCGAGCTGGTCGCCGCAGGTCTCGAGGTTCGCGACATCGTCGAACCGGATTGGCCGGAGTGGCTCGACCGCGAGTGGGGTCAGTGGAGCCCACTGCGCGGCCAGCTGTTTCCCGGCACCGCGATCTTCAGTAGTCGAAAACCGCGGTGAGTCCGTAGTCGATCAGCGCCGGTGCACCCTGGCTTCGACGGTCTCGGTGAAGGCGCTGGTCGACGCCTGCCCGCCGAGGTCTGCTGTCGCGACCCCGGATTCGACGGTGTCGTCCACGGCGTGCCGAATCCGGCCGGCTGCGGCGGCGAGCCGTTCGTCCTCGTGCCGATCGGCGAGCCACTCGAGCAGCATCGCGGCCGACAGGAACAGTGCCGTCGGGTTGGCGCGATTCCTGCCTGCGATATCCGGGGCGGATCCATGGGAGGCCTGCGCCATGGCCTGGGTACGCGAAGAGTTGATCGACGGTGCCGTGCCGAGTGACCCGGACAGCTCTCCGGTCAGGTCGGAGAGGATGTCCCCGAACATGTTCTCGGCCACGATGACGTCGTAGTCCTCACCGCGTCGAACCAGATGCGCCGCGAGGGCGTCCACGTGCTCTTCGGTGACGTCTACCTGCGGAAACTCCTCGCCGACGGACCGGCAGGCATCGCGAAACAACCCCGTCGTCAACGACAGCACGTTGGTCTTGTGCACGATCGTCACTTTCTTCCGCCGCCGGTCTGCGAGCGAGAAGGCCTCACGAGCGATGCGTTCGCACGCCGAACGGGTGAACACTCCCACCGCGAGCGCTACATCGGGCGTGGGCATGAACTCGCCACTGCCGACGAACATGTTGCGGTCGGCGTAGAAGCCCTCGGTGTTCTCCCGCACCACCACCAGGTCCATCTGCGGCGACATCGCGCGCACTCCAGGAAGTGCCTTGGCCGGACGGATGTTGGCGAACAGATCGAAATGCTTGCGAATTCGTCCGCCCGGAGTCAGCTGAGATCGGAACGGCTCAGGGTACGACGCGCTGTCGTGAGGCCCGAGAATCCACGCCTCGAGCCTGCCGAGCTCGTTCAACGTGTGCTCGGGCATCGGCGTTCCGTGCTCGTCGAGAGCACCCAACCCCAGCGGCAAGTGCTGCCAGTCGACGACGGGACCGTGCACTGCGGCCAGAGCTGCGTCCACCACCCGGATCGTCGCAGGGACGATCTCGTGACCGATGCCGTCGCCGGTCATGGCCCCAATTCGTAGAGTCGGTGCATCTCGTCCGTCCGTCTGCGCCATCATGACTACATGGTGCAGTCCGCCGAACTCCTCCTCGACTCGGGGCTCGATACTGCGGTTCGCCGCGAGTGGGCGGCACTCTCCGATGCCGGCCTGCCGAGCCAGAACCGTCATCGGGGCGAGTCGAATCGACCGCACATCACCGTCTCGGTGGCGTCGTCCATGCCCGCGTCCGTCGATTCCGGTACGGCCGTGCGTTTCGACCCGTTCGATGTTCGTCTCGGCGGCCTCGTCGTATTCGGTGGCCGGACCGCCACCCTGGCCCGTCTGGTCGTGCCGAGCGTCGAACTGCTCGACCTGCATGCTCGGATGCATGCCGCCGTAGGCCCGGGCTCGTTCGACAATGTCGCCATCGGGCATTGGACGCCGCACGTGACGCTGGCCCGGCGGTTGACACCCGACGAAGCCGGTGCCGCGACGCGCCTGCTGTGCCCGCACCTGGACGACCTGATCGGCTCTGCCGTTGCCTTGCGTCGGTGGGACGGCGACAACAAGTGCGAATGGCGCATCGGCTGACCGCCAGGCCTGTCAGAACCGGAAGTCTCCGAATTGGGTCACCTCCGCATGTGTATCCGGCGTGCGGCCGACAGCAACCCACGCATCGAGGGCGAGAAACATCAACACAACCACCAGTACAATTGTCATGCCACCAGCGTCCTACCTGCGCCGACCCAACACGAGTGGCAGTAACGACATGTATCGTCGATTTTCTGCCATACTGCTGTCATGCTGAAGAAGGTGGTCGCAGTACTGCTGCCGTTGACCGAGCAGTTCGAGCTCGGCGTGGCCTGCGAGGTGTTCGGATTCGACCGCTCCGACGAGGGACTGCCCACCTACGACTTCTCGTTGATCGCCGGGGTCCCCGACACGATTCGCACCCGGGTGGGTTACACGATCGATGTGCCCCACGATCTCGACCGGCTCGACAGCGCCGATCTGATCATCGTTCCGGCCGGCGGCACCGAATCGGCCGACGACGGAAGCTACGTGTGCGGCAGTACGTACAGCCCCTCGATCGAGCCACTACTCGACAAACTCCGTGCGGCGGTGGACCGAGGCGCGCTGGTCGCCAGCCTGTGCAACGGCGCGTTCGTACTCGGCGCCGCGGGCCTGCTCGACGGCAGGCGGTGTACGACCCATTGGCGACACTCGGCCTCCCTGGCCGCGAAATACCCGTTGGCCCAGGTCGACCCAAACGTTCTCTACGTGGACGACGGGAATGTACTGACCAGTGCGGGCACCGCGGCCGGTATCGACCTGTGCCTGCACATCGTCCGCAAATACCAAGGCAGTGTCGTGGCCAACGGAATCGCGCGCAGAATGGTCGTTCCGCCACACCGTGACGGCGGCCAGGCGCAGTTCGTTACCAGTCCACTACCGGCGATCCGAACCGAAACGTTGGCACCGTTGCTCGATTGGATGACCGAGAACCTCGATTCGGAACTCACGATCGGCCGACTGGCTGCGCGGGTGAACATGTCGGCTCGTACATTCGCCCGCAAGTTCGCCGCCGAGACCGGCACGACGCCCGCGCGGTGGCTCAACGATCAACGCGTACTGGCTGCGCAGCAGCTCCTCGAAAACTCCGACCTGCCGATGGATTCGATCGCCGAAGTCGTCGGTTTCGGGAATGCTGCAGCCCTGCGCCAGCATTTCGTCAGACTTCGCTGCACGACGCCCAACTCGTACCGCCGAACATTCCGGGCCGCGCCGCAACCCGTGTGACGGACCACGGAGAGGAGTGGGTCCGGGAAGATTCCGGAGAACCTCTGCGTTGAGACGAACAAGAAGCGCAATCAATCGAAAGGGTACGCGTGGCCACTCAGACTTTGACTCAGCAGAATTTCGACGAGATCGTCACCAGCAACGACGTGGTGTTGGTCGACTTCTGGGCCTCCTGGTGCGGTCCGTGCCGCCAGTTCGCGCCGACGTTCGAGAAGTCTTCCGACGCGCACCCGGACATCGTGCACGCCAAGGTCGACACCGAAGCCGAACAGGGCTTGGCCGCTGCAGCGCAGATCCAGTCGATCCCGACGATCATGGCCTTCCGCGACGGCATCCTGGTCTACGCCCAGCCCGGCGCATTGCCCGCTCCGGCGCTCGAAGACCTCGTCGGCCAGATCAAGGCACTCGACATGGACGTCGTCCGTCAGCAGATCGCCGAGCAGGCACCCGCAGCGGAGTAATTCCCTCACAGCACAAAAACGAAGGGCCGTTCACCGAATCCGGTGAGCGGCCCTTCGCTGTGCCATGGCCCGATTCAGTGAGCTGCGGCATCCCAGCTGCGACCGGTACCGACCGACACCTCGAGGGGCACCGACAATTCGATGGCCGACGACATCTTGTTACGCACCAACGCCTCGACTTCCTCGCGCTCGGAGTCGACGACCTCGAGTACCAGTTCGTCGTGCACCTGCAACAGCATGCGCGACTTCAAGGTCGACTCCGCCAGAGACTTGTGCACGTCGATCATCGCTACCTTGATGATGTCTGCGGCAGTGCCCTGAATCGGAGCGTTGAGTGCCGCGCGCTCGGCGACCTCGCGACGCTGACGATTGTCGCTGTTGAGATCTGGGAGGTAACGACGACGGCCGTACAGCGTCGAGGTGTAGCCCACCTTTCGGGCTTCCTCGACCGCGTTGCGCAGGTAGTCGCGCACGCCGCCGAAGCGAGCGAAGTACGCCTCCATCTGCTGCTTGGCTTCGTCGGTGGAGATCTTCAACTGCGCGGCGAGGCCGAACGCGCTGAGTCCGTAGGCGAGGCCGTACGACATGGCCTTGACTCGACGGCGTAGTTCCGGGGTGACCTCGTCGATCGGTACGCCGAACGCGCGCGAACCGACGAAGCTGTGCAGGTCCTCACCGGTGTTGAACGCTTCGATCAGCCCCTCGTCACCGGATACGTGCGCCATGATGCGCATCTCGATCTGGCTGTAATCGGCGGTGAGCAGGGTGTCGTAGCCGGCACCGACCACAAAGCCGTCGCGGATGTGGCGACCCGCCTCGTTCCGCACCGGGATGTTCTGCAGGTTCGGTTCGGTCGACGACAGTCGTCCGGTGGCCGCGACGGTCTGATTGAACGTGGTGTGAATGCGGCCGTCGTCGGCGACAGACTTGAGCAGGCCGTCCACCGTCACCTTCATCCGTGTGGCATCACGGTGATCGAGCAGGAACTTCAGGAACGGATGCTCGGTCTTCTCGAACAGCCCCTGAAGAGCATCGGCGTCGGTGGTGTACCCGGTCTTGGTCTTCTTGGTCTTGGGCATGTCGAGTTCCTCGAACAGCACCACCTGCAGCTGTTTGGGCGATCCGAGATTTATCTGCTTGTCGATCACGCCGTACGCGGAGTTCGCGGCCTCGTCGACCTGCGCAGCAAAACCCGATTGCAGCGAGCGCAGGTGATCGCCGTCCACTGCGATGCCCGTCGCTTCGATATCGGCAAGCACTGTCAGCAGCGGCAGTTCCATCTCCGAGAGCAGAGTGGTCGACTCGATTGCCGCGAGTTCCGCGTCCAGGGCGTCGGCGAGATCGATGACCGCCCTTGCCTTGAGAATTTCGCCCTCGGCGAATGCCGCGTCAGCGGTGTCCTCGGCGTCGAGAAGCGACATCTGCCCCTCGCCGGCATCTTCGACGCGTAGTTCGCGCTTGAGGTAGCGCAGCGACAAGTCGTCGAGGTTGAAAGACCGCTGACCGGGCCGGACGAGATACGCCGCGAGCGCGGTATCGGTCGTCAACCCACCGAGCGTCCATCCTCGACCACGAACAGCGTGCAGTGCCCACTTCGCCTCGTGCAGAGCTTTGGGTCGATCCGCATCGGCGAACCACGCGGCCAGAGCGCGTTCGTCGGATTCGTCGAGAGCCGTCGTGGTGACGAAGGCACCTTCGCCGTCTGCTGCCGCGATGGCCACCGAGGTCGCGTCGCTGTCGTACGGCCTGCGCGGTCCGAGGATGGATACCCCGCTACGCCGACCGTCGGACGCGTGCTCGTCCAGCCACGCCGCCAACTCCCCTGGCGCGACGATGCCGCCCCGAACGTCGAACCCTTCTTCTGCCTCGGGCTCGACCGAGGCAAGTGTCTCGAACAGTCGATCCCGCAGGATGCGAAACTCCAGATCGTCGAACAGGGCGTGGATCTTCTCGCGATCCCACGGGGCCAGCTCGAGTTGATCGGGCGTGAAGGGCAACGGCACGTCGCGCACCATCTCGGTGAGCTCGCGGTTGAGCACCACACTCGACAGGTTGGCCCGCAATGCGTCGCCCACCTTGCCCTTCACCTTGTCGACGTTGTCGACGAGGGCGGTGAGCGACCCGTATTCGATGATCCACTTGGTCGCCGTCTTCTCCCCGACGCCGGGAATGCCGGGAAGGTTGTCGCTCGGATCTCCGCGCAGAGCTGCGAAGTCCGGGTACTGCGACGGCGTCAGACCGTATTTGGTGGCGACCTCGTCCGGGGTGAATCGCGTCAGGTCCGAGACACCCTTGCGGGGATAGAGCACCGTGACGTTGTCGGTGACCAGCTGCAGTGCGTCACGATCGCCGGTGACCACGAGGACGCGATAGCCCAGCGCCTCGGCCTGCGTGACCAGAGTGGCGATGATGTCGTCGGCTTCGAACCCTGCCTCGGCCATCACGGGAATGCCCATGGCACCGAGCACATCCTTGGTGATGTCCACCTGGCCCGCGAACTCGTCCGGCGTCTTGCTGCGGTTCGCCTTGTATTCGGGGAACCGCTCGGCTCGGAACGTTTGCCGTGACACGTCGAAGGCGGCGGCGATGTGCGTCGGCTTCTCGTCTCGCAACAGGTTGATCAGCATCGAGGTGAACCCGTACACGGCATTGGTGGACTGACCGCTCGTGGTCTTGAAATTGTCCGCCGGCAACGCGAAGAAGGCACGGAAGGCCATCGAGTGACCGTCGATGAGGAGCAGCGTCGGACGCTCTTCGGCTGACTTCGCATCGGTCCGGGCTGCGGGTGCTGCACTTTTGTCGGTTACTGGGCTCACGGTTGACCAGTCTAGGTAGCGGGTCCGACATCACGTAGCCGGATGCGGGCACCGCGACGCAATTGCGGCGGCACCGATCTCCCGCAGCGCGAAACACAACCGATACTTTCCGGAAATCTCAGTTGCCGATTTTGCGTCGTTTCAACGGATAGAGTCCGACAATTGCAGTAAATCCCCATCCCGTGACTCAACGACAACCGTCCGGAGGACGTGCGTGGCTCCAAATGTTCGATGGACCAGAAAGGTGCAACCACCGAGGTTGCGCGCAAGATCTGCAGTTCGCGTCTTCCAGCGAACACTCCTACTCGCCATCCTGAGTTCCATTGCGGCGCTGCTGTTCAGTGCGCCTGCGTTGGCGCAGGAACCTACCCCCACTCCCCCGGCGGCGCCGGGAACCAGTGCCGAACAGGCACCTCCCGCAGACGCCGTCAGCGTCGCGGGATCGCTCAACAACGGTGGAGAACGCCTCGAAGGGGTCGATGTTGCGGCGCTCGACGCGTCGGGCAGCGAAGTGGCCCGCACCACCAGCGAGACCGGCGGACGCTGGACTCTCGAATTGTCGCCTGGCACATACACATTCCAGGTGGTCCAGGAAACGCTCCCCGACGGGGTGAGCGTGCAGGGCGAGGTCGAGCGCGACGTGCAGGCCGGTCGCTCGAACACCGTCATCTTCTCCTTCGGTGAGGCCAGGACCGCGACCAGCACCCCGTTCTACGAGAAGTTCGTGCGCACCACGGTCGACGGCTTCCGCTTCGGTCTGGTCATCGCGCTCGCGGCGGTCGGTCTGAGCTTGATCTTCGGAACGACGGGCTTGACCAACTTCGCACACGGCGAACTCGTGACGCTCGGAGCCGTCGCGGCGTGGTTCTTCAATGTGAGCCTCGGGATACAACTGATCCCGGCCACCGTGCTGGCCATCATTGTCGGAGTCGCGATCGGCTGGCTCAACAACGCCCTGATCTGGCGGCCGTTGCGTAAACGTCGAACCGGCCTGATCGCTCAGCTGGTGGTCACGATCGGACTCGCCATTGCGCTGCGCTACCTCATCCTGATCTTCTTCTCCGACCGCTCGGAGCCATTCGACGACTACCAGGCTCAGACCGAGAACGACTGGGGCCCACTGTCGATCACCAACGTCAACCTCGCCTGCATCGTCATCAGCGTCGTCGTCCTCATCGGCGTCGCACTGATGCTGCAGCGCACCAAGATCGGTAAAGCCATGCGTGCGGTGGCCGACAACCGTGATCTGGCTGCCTCGTCGGGTATCAACGTCGAGCGCGTCGTGACGTTCGTGTGGTGCCTCGGTGGCGGCCTGGCCGCCCTCGGCGGCGTGCTGTTCGGGCTCTCCGAACTCGGCGGCCGCGTGCAATGGGAGATGGGCTTCAAACTCCTACTGCTCATGTTCGCCGGAATCACGCTCGGAGGACTCGGCACGGCCTACGGCGCATTCCTCGGTTGCGTCATCGTGGGTCTGCTCGTGCAGTGGTCGACGTTGGTCATCAATCCCGACCTCAAATACATCGGAGGGTTGCTCGTCTTGATTCTCATCCTCGTCGTCCGTCCTCAGGGCATCCTCGGCTCGCGACAAAGGATCGGGTGACCTGCACATGGATATCATCGGCGCACTTCAGATCTCTCTTGCTCAGCTGGTCGGCCCGTCGGCCATCTTCTACGCACTGCTCGCCATCGGCCTGAACCTGCACTTCGGCTACGCCGGCCTGCTCAACTTCGGGCAGATCGGCTTCGCCCTGCTCGGAGGCTACGGCGTCGGCATCACCACGATCACCTACGAGCAGCCACTGTGGCTCGGCATTCTGGTCGGTCTCGCTGCGGCCGGCCTGCTGGCTCTGGTGCTCGGCATTCCGACCCTGCGATTGCGAGCGGATTATCTCGCCATCGTGACGATCGCCGCATCGGAAATCCTGCGACTGGTATTCCGCTCCACGGCAACCGATTCGGTGACCAAGTCCACCAACGGCATCACCGGATTCGCAGCTCCGTTCACCAACCTCAGTCCGTTCGAGGGTGGAAAGACGTACAGCTTCATCGGCGTTCGGTTCCTGGGTAACGACCTGTGGGCCATGCTCGTCGGCTGGACGTTGGTGCTGCTGCTGTGCGGGGTCGTATACCTGCTGACACACAGCCCGTGGGGTCGCGTTCTCAAGGCGGTTCGTGAAGACGAGGACGCTGCCCGGTCGCTGGGTAAGAACGTGTTCGTCTACAAGATGCAGGCACTCGTTCTCGGCGGCGTGATCGGCGGTATGGGCGGGGTGTTCAACGCACTGCAGACGCAGTCGATCAACCCCGACTTCTATTCGACCGCGCAGACGTTCTTCGCGTTCGGCGCTCTCATTCTCGGCGGTGCCGCAACGGTGTTCGGCCCCGTGATCGGAGCAATGCTGTTCTGGTTCCTGCTGTCCATTCCCGACGCGATTCTGCGGCAACTGATCTCGGGCGACGATCCGGTGCTCAACCTCACCGGTGCCCAGGTCGGTGCCACCCGATTCGTACTCCTGGGAATTCTGATCGCCGTGCTGATGGTGTTCAGACCCCAGGGCATTCTCGGCAACAAGCGAGAGGTTCAACTCAATGCCTGACCCGAGCACCGGTGCCGCCGCAGATGCGACACCGAGCAAGAAAGCCAGCACACTCGAAGCACGTGCGGCCAAAGCACTGTCGAGCGATCAGCGTGCCAGTCTGTTCGCCGGCGTCGCCAACGAGCCCGGGGCAGCCAAGCCCGACGCGACATTGGTGGTCGACGGGGTCTCGCGTACCTTCGGCGGCCTCAAGGCCGTCGACGTGGCGCACCTCGAGATCCAGCGCGGATGCATCACCGGTCTGATCGGACCGAACGGCGCGGGTAAAACCACACTGTTCAACCTGCTCACCGGATTCGACCGACCCGACACCGGCACGTGGTCGATGGACGGTCAGGAACTCGGCCGGATGCACCCACATCAGGTGGCACGCAAAGGCGTCGTCCGCACCTTCCAGTTGACGAAGGCACTGTCGAAACTGACTGTGCTGGACAACGTTCGAC
Source organism: Rhodococcus sp. NKCM2511 (assembly GCF_014905595.1). NCBI lineage: Bacteria > Bacillati > Actinomycetota > Actinomycetes > Mycobacteriales > Nocardiaceae > Rhodococcus > Rhodococcus sp. NKCM2511. The sequence continues at coordinate 52,858 of NZ_BNHJ02000002.1, forward strand.
TGGGCGCGACGGGCCAACGCGGCGAGCGCATGATCAACACGTTCATGCCGTGGACGTGGAAGGCACAGGAACGTCAGATCACCGAACGTGCCTACGAACTGCTGGGGCGCTTCAAACTCGACGCCAAGGCCGACGATCTGGCCGGCTCGTTGTCCGGTGGCCAGCGCAAACTCCTGGAGATGGCGCGAGCGTTGATGACCGATCCGTCGGTCGTCATGCTCGACGAGCCGATGGCCGGGGTCAATCCCGCTCTGACGCAATCGCTTCTGGGCCACATCAAGTCGCTGCGCGACGACGGCATGACAGTCGTGTTCGTCGAACACGACATGGATGTCATCCGCGACATCAGCGACTGGGTGGTGGTGATGGCTCAGGGCAGCATCATCGCCGAGTCCACCCCGGAAGAGCTCTCCAACAACGGTGCCGTCGTCGATGCCTATCTCGGCAGCCATCACGATCAAGCACTCGAATTCGACGCCGACGGCAATCCCGTCGGAGCCACCGCCGAACTGGCCGAGGCATTGAAGCAAGCCGAGGTGGAGGAACTGCAAGCAGGAGGCGATCTTTCGGAACCGGAGTTCGTCAGCCCCGCAGCCACCGACACTGCTGCGGGCGGCTCGCACCGAGCCAAGGAGGACAACTGATGAGCGAACAAACTCTGACGCCGGCCGAGTTTGCGGCTACGCCGGGCGAGCATGCGCGTCTGGCCGAAGGAGCGTTGCTGCGCGCCGACGGTCTGGTTGCCGGGTACATCCCCGGTGTGAACATCCTCAGTGAGTGCAACTTCTTTCTGAACGACGGCGAGATCGTCGGCATCATCGGACCCAACGGTGCCGGCAAGTCGACTCTGCTCAAGACGTTGTTCGGCCTCGTGGCGGTCCGCGAGGGCAGTGTGAAGCTGCGCGGTGACAACATCACCTCCGCCGAGGCGCACGTCCTGGTGACCAAGGGCGTCGGATACGTGCCCCAGACGCAGAACGTGTTCCCATCGCTCACGATCGAGGAAAACCTCGAGATGGGAATCTATCTGCGGCCCAAGAAGTTCGGTGAGCGGTTCGACTTCGTCAGCGAGTTGTTCCCACTGCTCGGCGAACGCAAGAAGGTCAAGGCAGGTGCATTGTCCGGCGGTGAGCGCCAGATGGTGGCGATGGGGCGGGCCCTGATGATGGAACCGTCGGTGCTGCTGCTCGACGAACCGTCGGCAGGCTTGTCGCCGATGTTCCAGGACGAGGTCTTCATCCGCTGCAAGAAGATCAACGCGGCGGGCGTCTCGATCATCATGGTCGAGCAGAATGCCCGCCGCTGCCTGCAGATCTGCGACCGCGGCTATGTTCTCGATCAAGGTCGCAACGCCTACACCGATACCGGGCCGGCGTTGATGAACGATCCCAAGGTGATCGAGCTTTACCTCGGCACTCTCGCGGGAAGCAAAGAAAAGAAAACCTGACCTTCTCGGCAGGAAGCCCCGACTCGACATAGTTCGAGTCGGGGCTTTCTCGTACCTGCGCCATAGGTACCCAACGCGGTGTATTCGAACGACTCCGGGCCCGAGTCCTGATGTCAGGACTCGGGCCCGGAGGCTGGGTAGCAGCTACAGATCACTCACCGACGACGATGTATCCGTCCGTCGTCAGCTTGTTGTCCGGTCCGAAGACCAGGTTGCCGTAGGAACCGGTGGCGGGCTCGCCTGCGTCACTGAAGTTCAGCGCGCCGGTGACTCCGTCGTAGTCGATATCGGTGCCGGCCTTGACGAGCGGGAGGCACTCGGTGTAGCTCGTGCACTTCGTGCCGTCCTTGGTGATGCTGTTGATGTTGGCAGCGATGTCGGTGCCTGCCGTCGACTTCGCCTGCTCGGCTGCCAGCGCCGAGATGACGACCGCGTCGTAGGACTCACCGGCGTAGTTGAAGTCGACCAATGCCGGATCCACGCCCTTGAGTCGGTCCTGGAACGCGGTGCCGACGTCGGTCAGCGGGGTGGTGCCGCGCATCGTGTCGAGCAGGCCTGCAGCGACCGACTCACCGAGTGCGTTGCCCATGTTGCCGTCGACGCCGTAGACCAACGTGCCGTCGGACGGTCCGATGCCGATCTCGTGCATACGGGTGATGATCTTCGCGGACTCCTCGAAGCCGATGATGGCGACGGCATCCGGGTTGAAGTTCTTCACGCCATCGACCTCGGCGTTGAACGACTGTGCGTTCGGGTCGTAGATCGTGGTCTGGATCTGGTCTGCCGCGATACCGGCCTCTTCGAGGTTGTCGGCGGTGTTCTTGGCCAGGCCCGTTCCGTAGGGGTCGTTGAGAGCCAGGATGGCCACGCGCTGCGCGCCGTCCTCGGCGATCAGCTGCGAGAGTGCCTGTGCCTGCAGCACATCGGTGGGCGCGGTACGGAAGTACTGGCCCTTGTCCGGGTAGCAGACGAACTGGTCGGAGGTGTTGGCAGGCGAGAACTGCACGACACCCGCGCTTGCGATCTTGTCGATGACCTTGAGCGACACCGAGGACGACGCCGCACCGACGATGACGTTCGAGCCGCCGGCGAGCAGACGGTCGACCGTGGTGTTGGCGGTGTCGGTGGTGGTGTCGCCCGAGTCACCGGGGATGAGCGTGACGGGCTGGTCGAGGACGCCGCCGGCGCCGTTGACATCGTTGACGGCCAGCTGGACACCGGCGACCTCGGGTGGTCCGAGGAAGGCCAGGGTGCCGGTCTCGGGAAGGAGGGTTCCCACCACCAGCGGCGACGTGTCGGGAGTGGATCCGGCGGTGGCCTGCTCAGGAGTGCAGTCGGTGGAGACGGTCGTTTCCGCGGCCGACGTGCCGCCGCTGGCACTGGTGGAGTCGGTCGAGCCCGAGTCGTCGCTCGACGAACAGCCGAACAGTGCGAGCGAGGTGACGCTCAGCACTGCAGCCGTGCGGACATAGGTCCGAATTGCCATCTAGGTTCTCCTTGAAATTGCTCGTCGTTGAAGCTCACCTGAGTTACATGTGGCTCACGTGTGAACCAGACGCTAATGCTCGAAACCGGTTCGCAAGGCCTAGAACGACGCTCGTGACCTGACTGTGACCTAAGAGGTCGAAGTTTTACGTGGCCGTAGCTTTCCGCGGGCCGATCAGCTCTCTGCCACAGGGTTGTTCGCCGGAGTACCGAGTGTTTCGATCACGACCTCGGCTACCGCCTTCATCGTCGTGCGTCGGTCCATCGCGGCACGCTGAATCCACTTGAACGCCTGCGGTTCCGTCAGCGATTGCGACTCCATCAGGACGCCCTTGGCCTTCTCGATCAACTTGCGGGTCTCGAGTCGATCCTGAAGATCGGCGATCTCCGATTCGAGCGCAGAGATCTCGCCGAACCGGCTCGCCGCCAACTCGACTGCAGGCATCAGATCGGCCTTGGTGAACGGTTTGACCAGATAGGCCATGGCACCCGCATCGCGCGCCTTCTCCACGAGCTCTCGCTGACTGAACGCTGTGAGAATCACCACCGGCGCGATCCGCTTCTCCGCGATCTCGGAGGCAGCGTCGATGCCGTCACGACGCGGCATCTTCACGTCCATGATCACCAGATCCGGTCGAAGTTCGACAGCCAGTTCCACAGCCTGCTGACCGTCCGCGGCCTCACCGACCACGTCGTACCCCTCTTCGCGGAGCATCTCCACCAGGTCGAGACGAATCAAGGATTCGTCTTCCGCGACCACCACCCGCAGCGCAGGCTTGCCAGTACCGTGCGTATCAGGAGCATTCATCTGTACCGGTCTCCTTCGACAGTCGTCGCCCCTCAGGGGCATCGAGCAACTGAAGGGTACCGGTGCACGGGGCCGAAAGCGCATCTTCTACACTCGTCAATCGTTGCTTGAAAGACGCCAGCCCTCGTATCCCAATTGGCAGAGGAAACGGATTCAAAACCCGTCCAGTGTGAGTTCGAGTCTCACCGAGGGCACCACAGCACGATCGACCGGCCGCGACAGCGGTCGGGTCCACTCCCCATCACGCCTACAGTGGGGTGATGTACATACCCAGCAGTCTTCGTTGCCATGACACCAGCGCGGGCAAATTGTGCGCGCAGAAGGTCGACCACCGTTTCGGAGATTCCGCGGACCAGTCCGCTCAGTGGGTCTATTACACCTGTAGCGCCGACTCCGCCCACGAGACCGGTTACGTCGACCGCCTGGTCACCGCCTGAATCATGTTCGTAGAGCGCGCCTTTGTCCACGCCGACGATGTGGGATCGGAGTGGCCCTTCACCGTTCCCGCTGTCGCCGACCTCGCGCGCGAGGGACTCGAGTTTCTCGCACCGGTCACAATTCTGGTGGGCGACAACGGTTCCGGGAAGTCGACTCTCGTAGAGGCAATCGCAGAGCGTTTCGGCATCGACGCCCGCGGGGGTCGGGCAGCGCAGAAGTCTCGTCGGCTGGACGAGGTGACGAGCGTCCTCGGCGAGGTGCTCGAACTCGAGACCACGCCACGAGGCGCGCGCATGCTGCGGGGTCCGCGCGAGCAGAAGCGGGGATTCTTCCTGCGCGCCGAGACTGCATTCGAGATGGCCGAGAACCTCGGCGGCATGCCGGGCTTCTGGGACGAGAACACCGCCGAAATGAGCCACGGTGAGGGCTTTCTCACCATGTTCGGTGCGATGTTGGCCGAACCGGGCTTCTATGTGCTGGACGAACCGGAGTCGGCCCTGTCGTTCACCGCGTGCCTGAACCTGGTCGCGCTGATGTCCCACTTGGGCGAGGAGGGGGCACAGCTCGTCTGTGCCACGCATTCACCGATCCTGGCTTCGACACCCGGTGCGGACATCGTCGAAGTGGGTGAACACGGTCTGCGCCGAAGCACCTGGGACGAACTCGAATTGGTCCAGCACTGGCGGCGATATCTCGACGATCCGAACGTGTATCTCCGTCATCTACTCGACTGAACCGGCACCAACGCCACGTCCCGACGACGACGCACACTCCCCGGAGAGACTCCCATCGCCCGTTTGAACGCTTTGCCGAATGCTGCCTCCGACAAATAGCCACTGCGCCTGGCTAATTCGGCCAGCACCACGTCCTCGGACCGCAATGTGTCGTACGCGACCTGCATCCGCCACGTCGCCAGGTAACTCATCACCGAATCGCCGACCAATGCGGTGAATCGAGCCGAGAACGCCGAACGTGACATGTGTGCACTCGACGCCAGGGCCGCAACGGTCCATCGCTCGTGGGGATTTCGATGAATGCGAGCCAGCGCGCCCCCGATGCGCTCGTCCTGCAACGCTCCCAGCCAACCGGACTGCGCGCTCGGGGTGTCCGCAATCCATGACCTCAACGCCTGAATCACCAGAACGTCGGAAAGCCTCGTGATCACTGCCTCTCCCCCGGGCTCGAGCGATCGTGCCTCGTCGGCCACCATGGCGAGGATGTTCTGCATACGTGCGCGCCGTGGTTCGCTGTCTGCGTCGATCACGATCACCGCCGGTAGCAGCCGAAGAAGCTGCTGCGCCGCAGGATGATCCATCCGGACGGCCCCGCAGACCAACACGGTGTCGGGTCCGCTCGCATCGCACTGGGCGATCAACGCGTACCGGTCGCTGACGTAGTCGTGTGGCACCTCGTACACGCTGGTCGCGTCGCCGACAGACTCGATGTCGGCCGCCAATACGTGCCCACGCCCGTGGGGAACCAACGCGAAGTCGCCGGGAACGAGCTCACGCGTCGACTCCCCGGGGACCGACAGCACACACGACCCGTCGACCACGGTGTGGAACCACACAGCGTCGTCCATCGCGGGCAGGGCCAGCCCCCACGAGCCACTCATCTCGGAACGCACGTAGAAGGACCCGGTCATTCGGAGGAAATGCAAAGCCTCACCGAGCGGATCGGGTGACTTCCAGGGGTCGGCTCCACGCACCGGACAATTGTCCCCCACGGCCGGGACGATCGGACATGAATTCGAGCCCTGCGCGCATTGTCCATCCACCCGTGACGCGGAAAGGTCGGAAGCGCACGACGAATCCCCGGGAAGGAAAACCGATGATCGACAAGATCTCCTCGATCGCCACCCTGGTCGCAGCAGTCGGATGCGGCCTCGTCGCGGGCGTCATGCTCGCGTTCTCGGTCAGTGTTCTTCCCGGCCTGGCGTCGTTACCGGTGCCCGACGCGATCGCCGCGATGCAGAGATCGAACGCCGCGATCCTCAACCCACTGTTCCTGACGCTGTTCGTCGGTACGGCGTTGACCTGTTCTCTCGCAACCGTTCTCGCGATCACCACGGAGGGTGGGCGATCGACCTGGGTCGGCGCGGGAGCCGCGCTCTACGTCGTGGGCTGCTTCGTGGTCACGGTTGCGTTCAACGTCCCACTCAACGATGCACTGGCAGCGGTGGATCCGGTAGGTCCGTCGGGAGCCGACATGTGGCAGACGTTCACGTCGAACTGGACGCGGTGGAACACCGTCCGGATCATCTCGTCGACGGCGGCGTGCGCCGTGCTGATCCTCGGTCAGGGCAGATCCGCGCTGGGCTGATCGGACTCACCGTCCTGGTGACGCCTGCGAATCTCGTCCTCGAAGCGGGCGATGAGATGATCGGTATCGGCAGTGGACACATCTCGCGCGCCTTCGTCCATCGCGGCGTCGCGTCCTCTGCGCAAGGCGGCGAGTTCGGCTTCGAGTTCGTTGTTGTCGAGTACGCGTGGATCCAACATCTCTCCATTGTGGTCCCACCCGAGTGCCTGCGCGGGCTGTTTGCTGTAATCGCGACATGAACGTCGTGCACAGCTTCGAACCGATAGTCGACGAGCACGCTCACACGCTGATACTCGGTTCGATGCCCGGTGTCGCATCGCTTGCTGCTCAGCAGTATTACGCTCATCCCCGAAATGCGTTCTGGCCGATCATGGGCGCGCTGTTCGGTGCCGGTCCCGAACTACCGTACGAGGCGCGAACAGAGCGACTGGCGCGCAGCGGGATTGCCGTATGGGACGTACTGAAGCTGTGTACTCGGACCGGAAGCCTGGACTCGGCCATAGTCGAATCATCCATCGTGGCAAATGATGTCGCGGACCTCATCGCAGGTCATCCCGGCATCGACACCGTGCTGTTCAACGGAGCAAAAGCTGCCGACAGCTATCGCAGATACGTCGCGAACGCGGTGCAGCCGGACATCGAGTGCATCCGTCTGCCGTCCACCAGTCCAGCGCACGCCTCACTCACCCTCGAAGCCAAGACTCGACTGTGGTCGGCAGCACTCAGGCGCGAACGCGTTTCGGGAAGTGGCGAATGAGGCCCTCCTGCACGACGGTTGCGAGCAACTGACCGTCCATCGAGAAGAATCGGCCGGTGGCGAGTCCCCGCGATCCGGCCGCGACCGGCGATTCGGTCGCATACAGAGCCCACTCGTCGAATCGGAACGGTCGGTGAAACCAGATGGAGTGGTTGACCGTCGCCGCCACGATGCGGTCGAGTCCCCAGGACAGTCCATGGGTGGTGATGATCGAATCGAGCACCGTGGTGTCCGACGCGTAGCCCATGGTCGCGGCGTGAAAGATCGACTCGTCCGGCAGATCGCCGTCCGCTTTCATCCACACTCGATTGTGGTTGAGCTTCTCACCGGTGCCGTGCATGATCCACGCCGGATCGTTCGCGTACCGCATGTCGATCGGTTTGAGTGCGTCGACGAACATCTGCAGGCGGTCCTCGAACCCCACGAAGTGGTCGCCGAGAGGCGGCAGAGCATCGGGATACGGAACCTCGGGCACCTCGACGCTGTGCTCGAGGCCCTTACCGAAATCCTGGAAAGCAGCGAGCATGACGAACAGCTCGTTACCGTCCTGCAGCGCAGTGACCTGCCGGTTGGCGAACGCCCGGCCGTCGCGCTGACGACTCACCCGGTACTCGATGGGCTTCTTGACGTCACCACCGCGGATGAAGTGCGCATTGATCGCATGAACGTCCCGGGACGTTCCGGACACGGTCCGGCCGGCGGCGATGAGCGCCTGAGCGACGAGCTGCCCACCGAACGTCCGGCTCCCCACCTGCTCCGGATGCTGTCCGACGAACACATCCTCCTCGGTCTCCTCGAGGGCGAGGAGACCGAGAAGGGTCTCGAGATCGGTTCCGCGTACTGCTGTACTGCTCGGCGCGCTCTCGCTGACGCCGGTTCCCCCCGCTTCGACCACTTACCGGTCCTCTTCTCCGATTCGGTGCACATGGATCAAGTTGGTCGAGCCTACTGTGCCGGGAGGGGCACCGGCGACGATCACGACCTGATCGCCTCGGTTGTAACGACCGAGTTCGAGCAACGCCTTGTCGACCTCTTTGACCATCGCGTCCGTCGAGCCCACATCGGGAACCAGGAACGTCTCGGTGCCCCAGCTCAGGGACAGCTGACTGCGGACCTCGGAGATCGAGGTGAATGCGAGCAACGGCAGTTTGGTGTGGAGGCGAGCCAACCGTCGCACGGTGTCGCCCGACTGGGTGAAGGCCACGAGGGCCTTCGCGTCCAGACGTTCGCCGATATCGCGGGCGGCGTAGGAAATGACACCGCGCTTGGTGCGAGGAACGTGGGTCAGAGGAGGAACGCTGTCGCCTTCGGTTTCCACGGTCTCGACGATCCGAGCCATCGTCCGCACCGTCTCCATGACGTACTTGCCGACCGAGGTCTCGCCGGACAGCATGACCGCGTCGGTACCGTCGAGCACTGCGTTGGCGACGTCGGACGCCTCGGCGCGGGTGGGACGGGAGTTCTCGATCATCGATTCGAGCATCTGGGTCGCAACGATGACGGGCTTGGCGTTGGCGCGGGCGATCTGGATGGCGCGCTTCTGCACCAGGGGCACCTGCTCGAGCGGCAACTCGACACCGAGGTCACCGCGGGCGACCATGATCGCATCGAACGCGAGCACGATGGCTTCGAGGTTGTCGACGGCCTCGGGCTTCTCGAGCTTGGCAATGACCGGAACTCGGCGGCCGACGCGGTCCATGACTGCGTGGACGAGTTCGACATCGGCAGGAGAGCGCACGAACGAGAGCGCGATGAAGTCGCATCCGAGCGCGAGGGCGAACTCGAGGTCCGCAATGTCCTTCTCGCTCATGGCAGGAACAGAGACGTCCATGCCGGGCAGGGAGACGCCCTTGTTGTTACTGACCGGACCACCCTCGGTGACCCGACACAGCACGTCGTTGCCTTCGACGCCGGTGACGACGAGGCCGACCTTGCCGTCGTCGACGAGCAGGCGGTCGCCTTCCTTGGCGTCCTGAGCCAGCTCCTTGTACGTGGTCGACACGCGATCGTGGGTGCCCTCGCACTCCTCGACGGTGATGCGGATGAGTTCACCGGCGGCCCAGGTGGTGGAGCCCTCGGCGAATCGGCCGAGTCGAATCTTCGGTCCCTGCAGGTCGGCCAGGATGCCCACGGCTTTGCCGGTGGCGTCCGATGCGGCGCGAACTCTCTCGTAGTTGGCCTGGTGATCGGGGTGATCGCCATGGCTGAAGTTCAGTCGTGCGACATCCATTCCACTCTCGACGAGTTCGCGGATGCGCTCTGTGGTTGCGGTTGCGGGTCCAAGGGTGCAGACAATCTTCGTACGTCGGCTCACGGTTGCGAGCGTAGCCGCTGGACGCCTTGTTCTCTATCGCAGAGGAACCCGGCCGAATACTACCGACGGGTAGCCTCGTCGGGCCGCTGCTGAAAGCACCTGTACCGGTACAGAGACGAGTGTCACACCACCGCCAGAGGCAGTGCCGTGGGGTGCACCGGGGACGGCAATTCCGAGTGTCCGGTGAGGAATGCGTCGACCCCGTTGGCAGCCGAACGCCCCTCTGCGATCGCCCATACGACCAACGACGCACCGCGGTGGGCATCCCCACAGACGAACACACCCGGGGCCGTCGTCTGCCAATCGGGACCACACGACAACGCGCCGCGCTTGGTCAGCGCCAGGCCGTAGTCGTCGAGCAGCGGTCCATGCTCGACACCCTCGAATCCGATGGCGAACAATGCCAGATCACAGGGCAATTCGACCTCCTCACCGATGGGCGTCACGATGCGTCGCCCGTCCGCGTCGCGTTGCACCTCGACCTCGGCGAGCACCATGGCGCGCACATGTCCACGCTCGTCGCCGAGGAATCGCTGCACCGCGACCTGATGACGCACGACGCCACCCTCCGCATGAGCAGGCGACGTCCGGAGCACCAACGGCCACGACGGCCATGGCGAAAGACCGTCGTCACGGGCACCGGGAAGAGCAGGGTTGTAGTCGAGCTGAGTGACCGACGCGGCACCCTGACGGTGAGCCGTGCCCAGACAATCGGCCCCGGTGTCTCCGCCGCCGATGATCACCACATGCTTGCCGGCAGCGGATATCGACGTCGGCCCGTCGCCCTCACATTCCTTGTTCGACGGCACCAGATGCTCCATCGCCAGGTGGATGCCGTCGAGTTCGCGGCCGATCACCTCGGTGTTGTCGCGAGCCCGCAGAGCGCCGACGGCGAGCACGACCGCATCGAAGCTCGCGCGCAGTTGCTCGACGGTGAAGTCGATGCCGACCTCGCACTCGGTGACGAAATGCGTGCCCTCGGCCCGCATCTGCATCAGCCGCTGATCGAGCACCGACTTCTCCAACTTGAATTCGGGGATCCCGTATCGAAGCAATCCACCGAGCCGATCGTCGCGCTCGTACACGGTGACATCGTGCCCGGCCCTGGTGAGCTGTTGCGCCGCAGCCAGTCCCGCCGGACCCGAACCCACGACGGCCACTCGCTTACCGGTGGTGATCGTCGGAGGCTGGGGAACGACGCTGCCCTCTTCCCAGGCCAGGTCTGCGATGGTCTGCTCGACCCGCTTGATCGTCACACTTCCGCCGGTGGCGGCCTCGGAAATGGACAGGACACAGGCGGATTCACACGGAGCCGGACACACTCGGCCGGTGAACTCCGGAAAGTTGTTGGTGGCGTGCAGCCGATCACTGGCCGCGTCCCACCGATCGCGGCGCACGAGATCGTTCCATTCCGGGATCAGGTTGCCCAGCGGGCAGCCGGCAGTTCCGGAGTGGCAGAACGGAATTCCGCAATCCATGCAGCGGCGCGCTTGTTCCGAGACCTCGGCGGCGCGTTCGCTGCTGGGCTGATCCGAGTACACCTCGTTCCAGTCCCTGACCCGTTCGTCGATAGGACGCTTGGCGGCCTCACGCTTGACGACCTTCAGAAATCCCTGTGGATCAGCCACGTGCAGCCTCCATGATCGCAGCGTCGACGTCGCGCCCCTCGGCGCGCGCCATTCGTGTCGCCTCCAGCACTCGCTGGTAGTCGACGGGCATGACTTTGGTGAACAGAGCGGACCGGCGGGGCCAGTCGGCGAGCAGCGATGCCGCGACGGTGGAGCCGGTCCAGCGCTCGTGGTTCTCGACCGTCTCACGCAGCCACACCAGATCGTCCGGATCGGGAACCTGCAACTCGACCATCGCCGTGTTCACGTCCGCGGGGTCGAGGCCCAGAACGAAGGCGATACCGCCCGACATGCCGGCCGCCATGTTGCGTCCGGTCGGCCCGAGCACGACCACCCGTCCGCCCGTCATGTACTCGAAGGCGTGATCTCCCACGCCCTCGTTGACCGCAACGGCTCCGGAGTTGCGCACGGCGAACCGCTCCCCCGCCTTACCGCGCAGGTACACCTCCCCCGACGTGGCTCCGTAGAGAATCGTGTTTCCGGCAATGACGTTGTCCTCGGCAACGAACGGTGCGTCCTCGGCCGGTCGGACGACGATGCGTCCTCCCGACAGGCCCTTGCCCACGTAGTCGTTCGCGTCCCCGACGAGATCGATCGTGATTCCGGGCGGCAGGAATGCACCGAGCGATTGCCCGGCAGAGCCGGTGAACGACACGCGAATCGTGTCGTCGGGTAACCCGGCCGCGCCGTAGCGTCGCGTGACCTCGGACCCCAGAAGTGTTCCGACCGTGCGGTTGACGTTGCGCACGGGCAGCTCCAGCGTCACCGGATGCGCGTCCTCCAGTGCGCCCTCGGCCAGCTGGATCAGCGTGCGATCCAGCGCGAAATCGAGGCCGTGGTCCTGATCGCGTAGGCGTCGACGCTGTGTCATGGGCGCGCCGTGTCGATCCACCGGCATCGCGAAGATGGGTGCGAGGTCGAGTCCCTTGCTCTTCCAATGTGCGACGCCGGCAGCGGTCTCGAGCACGTCGGCATGGCCGACGGCCTCGTCGATGCTGCGGAACCCGAGCTGCGCGAGGTACTTTCGCACATCCTCGGCGACGAACCTGAAGAAGTCCTCCAGGAACTCGGGCTTGCCGGTGAATCGCTTGCGCAGTTCGGGGTTCTGAGTCGCGACACCCACTGGGCAGGTGTCGAGATGGCAGACCCGCATCATGATGCATCCCGCGACGATCAAAGGTGCCGTCGAGAACCCGAATTCCTCGGCACCGAGCAGCGCCGCGATGATCACATCACGGCCGGTGCGCATTCCGCCGTCGCACTGGACGGTGATGCGATCGCGAAGTCCGTTGAGCACCAACGTCTGTTGGGCGTCGGCCAGCCCGATTTCCCAGGGCGCACCGGCATGCTTGAGAGACGTCAACGGAGCCGCGCCCGTGCCACCGTCGTATCCCGAGATCAGTACGACGTCGGCGTGCGCCTTGCTCACTCCCGTGGCCACCGTGCCCACTCCTACCGAGCTGACGAGTTTGACGTGGACGCGCGCGTTCTCGTTGGCGTTCTTGAGATCGTGGATCAACTGCGCGAGATCCTCGATGGAATAGATGTCGTGGTGCGGAGGCGGGGAGATCAGGCCGACCCCGGGCGTCGAGTGCCGAGTCTTGGCCACCCACGGGTACACCTTGTAACCGGGCAGCTGCCCGCCCTCACCGGGTTTGGCACCCTGCGCCATCTTGATCTGAATGTCGGTGGCGTTGACCAGATAATCGCTGGTCACCCCGAACCGTCCACTCGCGACCTGCTTGACGGCACTGCGCCGGCTCGGATCGTAGAGGCGATCGACGTCCTCTCCGCCCTCACCGGAGTTGGAGCGCCCACCCAGATTGTTCATCGCAACGGCCATGGTCTCGTGCGCCTCGGCAGAGATGGATCCGTAGCTCATCGCGCCGGTGTTGAACCGAGTGACGATGGACTCGACCGGCTCCACCTCGTCGAGCGGAACAGGCGTGCGCACATGGTCTTTGAACTCGAACAGGCCCCGGAGTGCGCCCCCCTCACGGGCGAGCCGGTTCACTTCGTCGCTGTATTTCTGGAACACGTCGTAGCGACCGGTGCGTGTTGCGTGCTGCAACAGGAACACCGTCTCGGGAGTGAACAGGTGGAGTTCGCCCTCACGCCGGAACTGGTACTCGCCGCCGATCTCGAGGCGGCGGTGAACACGGTCGGTAGGATTCTCCGGGTATGCCTTCCGGTGACGGAGTTTGACCTCTTCGGCGAGGACGTCGAGACCGACTCCGCCGAGCTTGCTGACGGTGCCCTTGAAGTACTCGCGCACGACCTCGCGATCGAGACCGACCGCCTCGAAAACCTGTGCGCCGGTGTAGGACCCGACGGTCGAGATTCCCATCTTGGACATGACCTTGAGCACGCCCTTGCCGAGCCCGTACAGGTAGTTGCGCACCGCGACAGTGGGTTCGACCCCGGTGAGCTCACCTTCGCCGACCAGGTCCTCGATCGACTCCATGGCCAGGTACGGGTTGACCGCCGCCGCACCGAATCCGATCAGCAAGGCCAGGTGGTGCACTTCTCGTGCATCGCCGGACTCGACGACGAGAGCGACCTTGGTGCGTTCCTTGGTGCGCACCAAGTGGTGGTGCACAGCTGAGGTGGCCAGCAGGGACGGAATCGGTGCCCGAGTGTGGTCCGAATCGCGATCGGAGATGATCAGCGTGCGGTAGCCGGCAGCGATGGCTTCCGATGCCCGCATGCGCAGTTCTTCGATGGCCTCGGCCAGACCTTCCCCACCACGCTCGACCTCGTACAGTGCGCGCAGCACGATCGCCGACAGACCGGGATGATCACCGTCGTCGTCGATGTGGATGATCTTGTTGAGTTCGTCGTTGTCGAGCACCGGCCACGGCAACACGATCTGCCTGCACGACGCGGCAGTGGGCTCGAGCAAATTCTGCTCCGGTCCCATCACTCGCGACAACGACGTCACGATCTCTTCTCGGATGGAGTCGAGTGGCGGGTTCGTGACCTGCGCGAACAGTTCGATGAAGTAGTCGTACAGCTGACGAGATCGCTGGGACATCACCGCGGACGGGGTGTCGGTCCCCATCGACCCCAGTGGCTCGCCCCCGGAGGCGGCCATCGGGGTGAGCACGACGCGGAGATCTTCCTCGGTGTAGCCGAACGCGATCTGTCTGCGGATCACGGACTCGTGGTTGTACTGAATGTGGGCGCGCTCGGGCAGGCTCTTGATCTCCAGCAAGCCGGCGTGCAGCCACTCCTGGTACGGATGTTCCTGCGCCAGTTGCAGTTTGATCTCCTCGTCGGGAACGAGACGCCCGGCGACGGTGTCGACCAGAAACATCTTGCCCGGTTCGAGGCGACCCTTGGCGACGACCTGAGATTGCGGCACGTCCAGCACACCCGCCTCGCTCGCGAGGATCACCCGACCGTCGGCCGTCTGCCACCACCGACCGGGTCGCAGACCGTTGCGATCGAGGACGGCTCCGACGTAGCTACCGTCTGTGAACGTGACGCAGGCGGGACCGTCCCACGCTTCCATCATCGACGAGTGGAACTGATAGAACGCCCGTACCCGCGGATCCATCGTGCGATGGTTCTCCCACGGCTCCGGCACCATCATCATCACGACGTGGGGAACGCTCCGGCCGCCCAGGTGCAGCAATTCGAGGACCTCGTCGAGCGACACCGAATCGGATGCATCGGGATTACAGATGGGGAAAAGCCGCTCCAGATCGCCGGGGATGAGATCGCTGGACAGCATCGCTTCCCGAGCTCGCATCCGGTTCCTGTTGCCCTTGACCGTGTTGATCTCTCCGTTGTGCGCTACGTAGCGGTGCGGGTGCGCCAACGGCCACGACGGGAAGGTATTGGTGGAAAAACGACTGTGCACGATGGCAATTGCACTCGTACACAACGGGTTACGCAGCTCCGGGAAGAACAGGGGCAGCTGCATGGTGGTGAGCATGCCCTTGTAGACGATGGTGCGTGCGGACAGCGAAGGGAAGAACAGGCCCGAGCCTTCTGCCTCGATCTCCGGGGTGACGCGCTCCGACCGCTTACGCAGCCCGTACACCAATCGGTCGAGTTCGAGACCGGCCGGACGTGAACCGTCGACCTCGGGGGCCGCGACGAAGAGATAGCTCATGTACGGCATGCATCCGAGCGCGGTCAGTCCGACATCGGCACGATCGGGATCGACCTCGACCGGAACCCAACCCAGGACCTCGAGACCCTCTTCGGCTGCAATGGATTCGACACGCTGCACGGCCGACCCGCGCTCGCGGATGCCCTGCGGCAGAAAGCAGACACCCGCGGCGAAGGTGTTCTCACCGTCGGCGTTGGCGGACGGTAGCTCGAACGACGACAACGAATCGAGAAGTTCGACGGGCAGCTGGATCAGAATGCCCGCGCCGTCACCACTGTTGGGCTCGGCACCGGCAGCACCACGATGTTCCAGGTTCTCCAGTGCCAGTACACCGTCGGACACGATCGAGTGCGAACGTCGTCCGGCGATGTCGGCGATCATCGCCACACCGCAGGAGTCCTTCTCCGCGCTCGGGTCGTACAGTCCTTGCTCGGCAGGCATCCGAGAAAACAACACCACGATCACCTCCACGTAGACCGGTAGGTGCTTCGGATGGCGCAGTGTCGACACGCTGCACTGTGAGCCTCGGCTACCCCGCCGGCTGGTCGCCCGAACCGACATAAAGTGCCGGATCGACCGAATTCGATGCCTATCGGGAATTCACCGGGACAGCTCTGGCCCGCGAAAGAATCCGAGATCGCTCTCGGATGGCGGAATCGTATCAGTTGCCGATCGCAACGATGCAATCGCGAACGGCGCTGGGCTCAGTCGCGCAGGGGGCGCCCGTGTTCATCGCGCACGCTGCCCGTGAGCATCATGATCCCGTCGATCAGCGGCCAGATACCGCCGATGCCGCACGTGAGCCACGTGACCGCGATCTGTGCCACCGCGATTCCCGGCTGATTCAAATAGAAGCGTCCTGCCCCGAAAACACCCAGCAGGATGTTCAGCAGCCCGGCAGTGAGCTTCTGCTTGTCCGAGAACGGTTCCCCGGTGACGGGATGCCGTCCGTAAGGAGCGCTCGGATCCACCCAACCAGGGGCACCGGCGTACTGGGGGCCTGGGTAGTGGGGTCCTCCGTACTGGGGACCGCCGTATTGGGGTCCTCCGTACTGGGGACCGCCGTATTGGGGACCGCCGCCCGGGAACGGGGGCGGCGGGTAACCCGCACCGGGCGGTGGACCGTCCGGTGCACCGGAGCTACGGTCGTCACTTCCGGACGCGTCGTACGGATCACTGCCCCAATTCGGCGGGCCGTACCCGGGGTCGGGTGCGCCGTATACCGGACCCGGTGCCGCGTTCTTCTCGAACGAGATGGTGGGCTCCGAACCCGAGCCGTCTCCCGCCGATCCGCCCGGTGTCGATCCGTCCGATGACGATGTACCTGAATCACTCACAACGAACTCCCTCGACGACGCGCTACGGGTAGGTCGATCAGTCTCGCAGCTTGAGCCCGCGACTGTCGGGAACATTGCCGACGAGAATCAGCACGGCGTCCACGACATGCCACACGAACAGTCCGAACAACAGAATCAGGCCGAGGCCGAACACCACGGTCAGCAGCACGCCGAAGAAGAACAGCAGCAACTGCGCGACGCCGATTCCGGTGCTACCGATGTAGAAACGACCCACGCCGAGCCAGCCGAGGAACAGCTGAAGTAGTCCACCGACGATCTTCGATTTGTCCGACAACGGTTCACCGGTGACCGGATCCCGCCCGTACGGCGCGTCGGGTCCGACACCGAAACCGGGCCCGGCCGAAAAGCCCTGTGCTTGGCCATAATTCTGCTGGCCATAGCCCTGCTGGCCGTAACCCTGCTGCTGGCCATACCCTTGCTGGCCGTAGCCCGACTGCTGGCCATACCCCTGTTGGCCGTATCCCCCGGTCTGGCCGTACCCCTGTGGTGGACCGTAGGGCGACTGTTGGCCGTAACCCGGCTGACCGTATCCCTGGTACTCGGATCCCGGTGTCGGGTAACCGGCGGACGGCGGAAGGCCACCGATCGAATTGTCGATAATGCCGTCCGGGCTGGGGGCCGGATAGCTAGGAGTACTGGACCAGCCGGGCCCGTTGCCGATACCCGAATAGGTGTCCCAGCCCGGTCCGGTAGAACCGGCGGGACCGTGCGAGGGTGCAGACTCGGATGTCGCGGGCGGCTCGGAGAGCGACGCCTCGGCCGTTGCGTCGTAGTCGAACGGTGTACCGAAAGAGCCGGCCGACTTGTCGGTGCCGCCGCCCGAATCAGCAGGGTCGGGGTGTGCCCTCTTCTCGAAATCAACCACGGGTACTGCCTTCTTCCTCGGCTTTCTTCTCGGACGATGTCTCGCCCGTGCCTTCCTGCGTATCGCCGTCGGCGGACTCGCCACCCGTCTTGTCTTCGCTGTCGCGACCGTCGTCGTCGTTCGACTTCAATGCCGCCGGGTCTTCGCGACCCTTGGTGGCGAGAACGAAATACGCGACCGCGAGCACGAAGATGATCGCCGAGGTGAACGAGTTCACGCGAATGCCGGCGATCTTCGTCGCGAAGTCGTCTCGCATGAGTTCCACCCAGAACCGACCGACGCAGTATCCGGCCACGTAGAGCGCGAACAGTCGACCGTGGCCGATCGTGTACTTCCGGTCGACGAGTACCAGGAGGACGACGATCAGGACGCTCCACAGCAGTTCGTAGAGAAACGTCGGGTGGACGACCTTCTCGACCATTCCGGTGGACACGCCGTTCAGCGGATCGAGCCGGCCGTTCGCATCGAGTCGCTCGTAGATCTCGAGACCCCACGGTTGCGTGGTTTCGCGACCGTAGAGCTCCTGGTTGAAGTAGTTGCCGATGCGGCCGATTGCCTGGGCCAGCAGGATCGGCGGGCCTACCGCGTCACCGAATGCCGGGAGTGGGATGCCGCGTCGACGACACGCGATCCAGGCGCCGACTCCGCCGAGGAACACCGCGCCCCAGATTCCGAGGCCGCCATTCCACACGTAGAGCGCCTCGATCGGCCGACCGCCGGCACCGAAGTACGTCTTCCAGTCGGTGGCCACGTGGTACAGCCGGCCACCGAGAAGCCCGAAAGGTACGGCCCACACGGCGACGTCGAGGACCGTGCCCTTGGTTCCGCCGCGAGCGACCCACCGGCGATCTCCCCACACCACGGCCACCACGATGCCGATGATGATGAACAGGGCGTAGGCACGGAGCGCGAGCGGTCCGACGTGCCACACCCCCTGCGCGGGACTGGGAATGTAGGCCAGGAAGGCGGTCGAAGTCACGACGCTACGTTAGCGGAGCGGACACCCTCGGCGAGTTCGGTCGTCAGGTCACGAACCGCGTCGAGACCGTTGTCGACAGCGGTCACCAAAGCCGAGCCGACGATAACCGCGTCGGCATACTTCGCGATCTCGGCAGCCTGTGCACCCGACCGAACGCCGAGACCGACGCCGATCGGAATGTCGGAATGCTCGCGGATACGCGCCGCCAACGCCGGTGCCATCGAGGACACTGCGTCGCGGGCACCGGTCACGCCCATCGTCGAGGCGGCGTAGACGAAGCCGCTGCTGGCTTCGACGGTGCTGACGAGTCGCTCCTCCGTCGTCGACGGTGCGACGAGGAAGATTCGGTCGAGTCCGTACCGATCCGAGACCTCGATCCATTCCTGAGCCTCATCGGGGATCAGGTCGGGAGTGATGATGCCGAGTCCACCCGCATCGGCGAGGCTCCGGGCGAAATTCTCGATGCCGTATTTGAGCACCAGGTTCCAGTAGGTCATGACGACCGCTTTACCACCCGCGGCGGCGACCTGCTCGGTGACGGCGAAGACGTCCTTGACCCGGGCACCGGCTCGTAGCGCCACGTCTGCAGCAGCTTGGATCGTGGGGCCGTCCATCACGGGATCGGAGTACGGGATGCCGACCTCGACGATGTCGCACCCGGCATCGACCATGGTCTTGAAGACCTCGATCGACCGGGGGACGGTCGGAAAGCCGGCGGGCAGGTATCCGACGAGTGCAGCGCGCCCTTCGGCACGGCACTGGGCGAACGTCCCGGAGAGGCGAGAGTCGTTGTTGCTCATGGCTTGATACCTGCTTCGTCGTCCACGTTCGCTTCGCCGTCTCCGTCGATCAGACCGAACCACTCGGCTGCGGTGTCGACGTCCTTGTCGCCGCGACCGGACAGGTTGACCAGGATGATGGCACCTTCACCCAGTTCCTTGCCGAGGGTGAGTGCGCCGGCGATGGCGTGCGACGATTCGATGGCCGGGATGATGCCCTCGGTGCGGCACAGCAGCTTGAAGGCGTTCATCGCCTCGGTGTCCGTCACGCCGCGGTACTCGGCGCGCCCGATGTCGTGCAGGTACGAATGCTCGGGTCCGACCCCGGGATAGTCCAATCCTGCTGAGATGGAATGGGATTCAACGGTCTGGCCGTCCTCGTTCTGCAGCAGGTACGAGTAGGCACCGTGCAGGGCTCCAGGCGTACCACCGCTGATGGTCGCCGCGTGACGACCGGTCTCGACTCCGTCGCCGGCAGCCTCGAACCCGACGAGACGGACATCGGCGTCGTCGATGAACGCGTGGAAGATTCCGATGGCGTTGGACCCGCCGCCGACGCAGGCCGCGATGGCATCGGGCAGGCGGCCGGTGGACGCGAGGACCTGCTGCCGCGCTTCGAGGCCGATGATGCGCTGGAAATCGCGGACCATCACCGGGAACGGATGCGGCCCCGCGACGGTTCCGAAGCAGTAATAAGTGTTGTCGGCGTGGGTGACCCAGTCTCGCAGTGCCTCGTTGATCGCATCCTTGAGAGTGCGCGAACCGGACTTCACTGCGACGACTTCCGACCCGAGCAAACGCATCCGGGCAACGTTGAGGGCCTGGCGCTCGGTGTCGACCTCACCCATGTAGACGACGCAGTCGAGACCCATCAGGGCACAGGCCGTGGCGGTCGCGACGCCGTGCTGACCGGCACCGGTCTCTGCGATGACACGAGTCTTGCCCATTCGCTTCGCGAGCAGAACTTGCCCGAGCACGTTGTTGATCTTGTGAGAACCGGTGTGATTCAGGTCTTCTCGCTTGAGCAGGATCCGAGCGCCACCGGCGTGCTCGGACAACCGGGTCGCCTCGAACACCGGAGATGGGCGACCGGTGTAATCGCGCTGCAGCCGATCCAGCTCACCGAGGAACTCGTTGTCGCTGCGCACTTTCTCGTACTCGGCGGTGACTTCCTCGATCACACCCATCAACGCCTCGGGCACGAACCTGCCCCCGTACACGCCGAAGTGACCGCCCACATCGGGCTCGTGCGCGCTGCGATCGGTGAGGCCGATGCTGCTCTGCGGCAGATCAGCGCCCTTGAAGCGGACTACCTGAGGGGCGTCCGCGGCGGAAGAAGTTTGGCTGGTGCTCACCGCTCCAGTGTGCCCCAACGGCGGACCGTCGCCGCGTTCGGGTGGGGTGCCGGTTCAGCGTGCGGGTTTCGGGCACGACGGGTGCGTGCCCGCCGTCACCAGGTCCGAGACCGCAGTGCGCGGATCGCCCGCGGTGACCAGACCTTCTCCGACCAACACTGCGTCGGCGCCGGCTCCGGCGTACGCGAGAAGGTCGGCGGTGCCCCGCACTCCCGACTCGGCAACGCGAATGATCTCACTGGGCAGACCGGGCGCGATACGGCCGAAACTGTCGCGATCGATCTCAAGGGTCTTGAGGTTGCGGGCGTTGATACCGATGACGCTGGCACCCGCCTCGAGTGCGCGATCGGCCTCGGCCTCGGTGTGGACCTCGACGAGTGCCGTCATGCCGAGTGACTCCGTGCGATCGAGAAGAGACGTGAGTGCGTCCTGCTCCAGGGCCGCGACGATCAGCAGGATGACGTCCGCGCCGTGGGCTCGGGCCTCGTGGATCTGGTACGGACCGACGATGAAATCCTTGCGCAGCACAGGGATCGAGACTGCGGCTCGCACCGCGTCGAGATCGGCGAGCGATCCCCGGAATCGACGCTCTTCGGTCAACACGCTGATGACGCGGGCGCCACCCTGCTCGTAGGCACGCGCGAGCACCGCAGGATCACCGATGTCGGCCAACGCGCCCTTGGACGGGCTCGCACGCTTGACCTCGGCAATGACGCCGATGCCGTCCTCGCGGAGGGCAGCCGCCGCGTCGAGAGGTGCCGGGGCCAGCTTCGCTGCTGCCTTCACCGCAGCGAAATCGATCACCGATTCGCGCGCGGCGACGTCGGCTCGTACACCGTCGAGAATCGAGTCGAGAACAGTCATGGTGCCCCAGTCCTTTCTGAGCGTCGACATTCGATGTGAGGAATCTCATCGAGGTCGGAACCTAGCGTAGAGGGCCGAATCAATCCGACGAACGCCGGGTACCGGACTCGTCGGTAGGGTCTTCACCGGCATCGAGCGCGTCCCACATCATGCGCTCGGTCAGGTCTTCACCCTCGTCCTGTGCACCCACGGCGGACGTGGTTCCAGCGGCCCGGCGAGCCACTTCGTCGCGCCGCACAGCCGGAGCTGCGTACTTGGACGAGAGTACCTGTGGGCCAAAAGATTTCCGAATCGACAGGGCAGCCGCCGCGAACGCACACAGGGCCCCTGCGAGCGTGATCAGCGCGGGCAGTGTCGATGCCGTCGTCATCGTCACCTCGGCACGAGCCGGGAGCTCGGCGAGCGCAGCCGCCTCCGAGTCCGAAGCCCCCGCGGCGAGTAGCCGAACGGCCGGAATCGCCGCAGCGATCGCAACCACCGCGATGAGCAATGCCAGAACCCGAGATGCCCACCCGCGCACCGCGAACGAGGCCGCCACAGCAGCGACAAGCACCAAGGCGAGAGGAGTCGTCGCCGCGGCCCAGGTACTGCCGACGAGATCGTCGGTCCGGCTCTCGCCGAGACCGTCGGAGGACGTCACGCTCACCCACGTCATTCTGGACGCACCCCACAGGCATGCGGCCGCAACCACGAGCAGCACGACAGGCAGAACGGCCGATCCGCGGCCGCCGGAGCGTTCGGTCATCGGCCACCGACCTCACGCAGCGTTTCGGCTGCTGCGACGGCACTCAGCACGGCCATGGCCTTGTTCCTCGCTTCGTCGTCCTCGTACTCCGCTACCGAGTCGGCCACGACTCCGGCACCGGCCTGCACGTACGCCGTGCCGTCCTTGATGAGCGCGGTGCGAATCGAGATTGCGGTATCGGCGTCCCCGGCGAAGTCGAGATAGCCGACGATGCCGCCGTAGATGCCACGCCGCGTCGGCTCGAGCTCGTCGATCAGTTCCATCGCCCGCACCTTGGGTGCACCCGACAGCGTGCCCGCGGGGAAGCACGCCTTGACTGCGTCCAGAGCCCGCTTTCCCTCGGCGAGACGTCCCGTCACCGTCGACACCAGGTGCATGACGTGGCTGTAGCGCTCGATATGGCGGTAGTCGCCCACGCGCACCGTCCCGGGAGCACACACTCGGCCGAGATCGTTGCGACCGAGATCGACGAGCATCAGATGCTCCGCGTTCTCCTTCTCGTCGGCCAGCAGATCCTTCTCGAGCAGCACGTCGTCCTCCTCGGAGGCACCGCGCCAGCGCGTACCGGCGATCGGGTGCGTGGTCGCGAGACCGTCCTTGACCGTCACGAGAGCTTCGGGGCTGGATCCGACGATCGAGAACGCCGTCTCGTCGTTCTCCCCCGGCACGTGCATCAGATACATGTACGGGCTGGGATTCGAGGCCCGCAGCATGCGATAGACGTCGAGAGGAGACGCCTCGGTGTCCATCTCGAAGCGCTGCGAGAGCACCACCTGAAACGCTTCACCGGCCTCGATCTCCTCGACCAGCCGCTCGACATCGGCACCGAATCCCTCCGATGTCCGCTGCCTGCGGAAACGGGGCGCGGACTTGGAGAAGACCGACACCGTCGACGCAGCAGGCTCGGACAGATCCGCGCACATCCGGTCCAGGCGACTCACCGCGTCGTCGTAGGCCCGGTCGACGTGCTCGTCGGTGCCGTTCCAGTTGACCGCGTTCGCGATCAGGGTGATCGATCCTTCGTGATGGTCCACGGCCGCCAGATCGGTGGCCAGCAACATGACCATCTCGGGGATGCCGAGGTCGTCCTGCGCATGTTCGGGCAGCTTCTCGATGCGCCGCACCGAGTCGTATCCGAGATATCCGACCATTCCGCCGGTCAACGGCGGCAGGCCCGGCACGCGCTCGGAATGGAGTAGCTCCAAGGTTCGAGCCAACACGTCGAGGGGGTCACCGCCGCTCGGGACACCTGCGGGCACGTTGCCGCG
This sequence comes from Rhodococcus sp. NKCM2511, assembly GCF_014905595.1. Classification (NCBI taxonomy): domain Bacteria; kingdom Bacillati; phylum Actinomycetota; class Actinomycetes; order Mycobacteriales; family Nocardiaceae; genus Rhodococcus; species Rhodococcus sp. NKCM2511. The sequence continues at coordinate 76,390 of NZ_BNHJ02000002.1, forward strand.
CCACGCGGCCTCGCCGTCGACCACCGTCAGCGCCGCAGGCGCACCCGCACCGATGAACGACCATCTCGACCACGACCGCCCGTTCTCCGCGGATTCGAGCAAGAACGTTCCGGGTCGGTCGGCGGCAAGCTTGCGGTACGCCGACAACGGAGTTTCGGAGTCGGCGAGCACCTTTCGCGTCACCGGCACCACTCGATGCTCGGCGGCGAGCTGGCGGAACACCTCCCGGGACGTGGTCGAGTCCGCGGCATCGGTGGGTTGGGCGTCGATGGGTGCGGCGTCCATGGATGCGGTCTCGGTGGGGCTCGTGTGGGGAGTCGTCTCGCCGTGCATGACCCCATCCTCCCAGGTTCGGCGGCGACACCCTCGCGCGCGGTAACCTGCCGACCATGAAACCAGGCGAGCTCGTTCCCGATTTTTCCCTGCCGGACCAGACCGGAAAGCTGCGAACGCTGACCGAATTGCTGACCGACGGTCCGATAGTGCTGTTCTTCTACCCGGCTGCATTCACCCCCGGATGCACCGCCGAAGCCTGCCATTTCCGCGATCTCGCAGGCGAATTCGCCGAGGTGGGTGCCACCCGGGTCGGCATCAGCGCCGACGCGGTCGCCAAGCAGGCCGAGTTCGCCGCCGCCAAATCGTTCGACTATCCGTTGCTCTCCGACGAGGACGGTGCCGTCGCGACCGCATTCGGGGTCAAGCGCGGCCTGCTCGCCAAGCTCTCCCCGGTCAAGCGCGCGACGTTCGTCATCGGTACCGACCGCAAGGTCCTCGAGAGTTTCTCCAGTGAGGTGCGATTCGAGGCCCACGCGGACAAGGCGCTGGAATACCTGCGCGCGCACCGCAGCTAGGTCGATTGTTCGACGCGATGCCTCGGGCCCGGGGATGCTCGAGGCATCATGTGCAGAACACAACTGTCTCGATCGAGAGGTACCCGCGATGGACACGTCGGCGACACCGAATGATGCGGTGGATCCCCGCTGGCTCACCGAGAGCCAGCAAGAGGCGTGGCGCGCGCTCGTCGCCCTGGTCACCCGACTGCCCGCAGCATTGGACGCCCAGCTGCAACGCGATTCGCAGTTGACCCACTTCGATTACTTCGTCCTCGCGGTCGTCAGCGAGAATCCACAGCGACGAATTCAACTGCGCGATCTCGCGGAGTACGCCAACGCGTCACTGTCACGTCTGTCGCACGTGGTCACCAAGCTCGAGAAAGCGGGATGGGTTCGCCGCGAGAGTATTCCGGGGAGCCGCGGTTCCTATGCGGTGCTGACCGACGCCGGCATGGAGAAGGTCGTGGCATCGGCGCCAGGACACGTCGAGACAGTGCAGGCTCTGATATTCGACGGATTGTCCGACGCGGAGGTGGGTCGACTGTCGACTCTGAGCACGACGCTACTCACTCAGCTGGACAAGGGAATTGCCGCAGGAACCGGTCACGCCTGAGCCGCGGGCCCCAACAGCACGTCGGAGTCGAAGCAGGTGTGGGTGCCGGTGTGGCATGCCGCGCCGATCTGGTCGACGACCAACAGCACTGTGTCCCCGTCACAATCGAGCCGCACCTCGTGCACGTACTGCGTGTGCCCCGAGGTCTCGCCCTTGACCCAGTACTGCTGCCTGGACCTGGAGTAGTAGGTACCCTTGCGCGTCGCGAGCGTGCGCGACAACGCTTCGTCGTCCATCCAGGCAACCATCAGTACCTGGCCGGTCGAGCGCTCCTGCACCACAGCACTGAACAGCCCGGCCTCGTTTCGCTTGAGCCGGGCGGACAGCGTCGGGTCGAGAGTCATCGAAAACCTCTTCGCTAGCGGACGACGATGCGCTCGGCGCGCATCGATTCTTTGACCTGGCCGATGGTGAGGTCCCCGAAGTGGAACACGCTTGCGGCAAGGACGGCGTCGGCTCCGGCGTGGACGGCGGGCGCGAAATGTTCGACGCGGCCTGCTCCTCCGCTGGCGATGACGGGAACGTGCACGGCGGACCGGACCGCCGCGATCATCGGCAGGTCGAATCCGGCCTTCGTGCCGTCGGCATCCATCGAATTGAGAAGGATCTCACCGACTCCCAGTTCGGCACCGCGTACTGCCCATTCGACGGCGTCGATACCGGTTCCACGCTTGCCGCCGTGGGTGGTGACTTCCCAGCCCGACGGGGTGTCCTGCTGACCCTGCGGGACGGTGCGTGCATCGACCGACAGGACGATGCACTGGGACCCGAATCGCTCACTGAGCTCGCGCAGCAACTCCGGCCGAGCGATGGCCGCGGTGTTGACGCTGACCTTGTCGGCACCGGCCCGCAGCAGTAGGTCGACGTCGGCGACAGTGCGTACTCCCCCACCGACGGTCAGGGGAATGAACACCTGCTCGGCGGTGCGGCTGACGACGTCGAGCATGGTTCCTCGATCGGATGTGGACGCCGTGACGTCGAGGAACGTCAGTTCGTCGGCTCCCTGTGCGTCGTACGCTGCCGCGAGCTCGACGGGATCACCTGCGTCGCGGAGGTTTTCGAAGTTGACGCCCTTGACGACACGTCCGGCGTCGACATCGAGGCACGGGATCACTCTGACCGCAACGCTCATCGCACCGGTCCTTCCAGATAGTCGCCGGGTGCACCGAGTTCGGTGATCACCTTCAGCAGTTCGCCGTGTACTCCTGGGCCGGCCGCGAGCACCGACTTCGAATCGATGGTCCACGGTCGGCCTGCGAGATCGGTGACGATTCCGCCCGCAGCACGAACCAGCAGGGCCCCGGCCGCGTTGTCCCAGGCGCGGTACCCGAAGACCACCGCACCGCCCAGTACGCCGCTGGCGGTGTACGCCAAATCGACTCCGGTGGCACCGTGCATGCGCAGCCGCGAGGAGTGCATCGACAACTCTTCGAGAATGCGAAACCGGAAGCGGCCGGGGATGGATCCACGGCTGGCAACGTTGAACGCACCGAACCCGATCATCGACTCGCGCAACGACTTCGGTTGCAGTGCGGGCAGCGGGGCCCCGTTCAGAAGCAACGGGCCGTCTGCCACGGCAGAGAATCGCTGATTCACCAGCGGTAGCCACGTCAGCCCGAGGACCGGCACCCCGTCGTCGAGCAACGCCAACAACGTTCCGGCAGAGGGCAATCCGGAGGAGTAGTTGAACGTGCCGTCGATCGGGTCGAGTACCCATACGAGACCGGAGTTCAGATCGGGACCGCCGAACTCTTCACCGTGAACGGAGATTCCGGTGGCGTCGTACAGTTCCGCGCCCAGACGACGCTCGAGTTCGAGGTCCACCGCGGTGGCGAAGTCGTCGGGCCCCTTCTGCACGGCACTCGGTGCGCCGACGCCCGCGAGGAACCGATCATGGATGCCGTCGAGCAACCCACCGGCGATCTCGAGCAGACGACTCGGTTCCTCGGGAAGGGTCATTCGTCGTTACCGAGACACTGCCGCGAGGGCATCGGGCAGTGTGAAACGCCCGGCGTACAAGGCTTTTCCGACGATGGATCCCTCCACGCCACGGTCGACCAGTCCGGCGATCGCTTCGAGGTCGGCGATCGTCGACACGCCGCCGGACGCGATGACCGGCTTGTCGGTCCTGTCGCACACGTCGGCCAGAAGTTCGAGATTCGGGCCGGTCAGGGTGCCGTCCTTGGTGACGTCGGTGACGACGTACCGCGAGCAGCCGTCACGTTCGAGCCGCTCGAGTACCTCCCACAGGCCACCGCCGTCGCTGACCCAACCGCGGCCACGCAGACGAGGCGCGCCGTCCACCATCAGCACGTCGAGGCCGACCGCGACACGATCGCCGAATTCGCCGATCGCCCGAGCGCACCACTCGGGGTCTTCCAGAGCCGCCGTACCCAGGTTCACGCGTGCGCATCCGGTTGCGAGGGCGGCGCGCAGGGAATCGTCGTCGCGAATTCCGCCCGAGAGCTCGACCTTCACATCGAGCTCACCGACCACCGAGGCCAACAGTTCACGGTTGGACCCGCGCCCGAACGCTGCATCGAGATCCACCAGATGGACCCACTCGGCGCCGTCGTTCTGCCACGCCAGGGCGGCATCACGGGGCGAACCGTACTTCGTTTCGCTACCGGCTTCCCCTTGAACGAGACGGACAGCTTCGCCGCCTGCGACATCGACAGCAGGCAATAAGACCAGGCTCACGTGCGGTTATGCTACGGGCCGACTCGCGTCGAATTCAAAACGGGTCAGCACTGCCTGGATCCGCAGGCCGCCGGGACGAACCGTCAGCTGTCGGGACCGAGTTCCTTGCGCGTCATGCGCGTGGACACGACCCCCATGGCCGTGATGGCCCCGACAACTCCGGCCAACGCGATGAGCAGAGCAACGCCGGCGGTGGGCTGCCACACAGCAATCGACACGGTCGCGAGGGCAAGTACCGCAACTGCCGCCCCGAGCGCTCGAAACGCCAACCGGCCGAGCGAGAACTCGCGTTCGCTCACACCGATCGAACCCAGTTCTCGAGCAACGCGGCACCGGCGTCGCCGGACTTCTCGGGGTGGAACTGCGTGGCCGAGAGCGCGCCGTTCTCCACGGCAGCGAGGAAGCGGCCACCGTGATCGGCCCACGTGAGCAACGGCGCGGCGATGGTTTCGCTCGGTTCGAGCTCCCACTGCTGCGCGGCGTAGGAATGGACGAAATAGAACCGTGTCTCGCGGTCGATGCCGTCGAACAGCACGCTGTTCTCCGGAGCGTCGACGGTGTTCCAACCCATGTGCGGGAGCACTTCGGCCTTCAGGCGTTCGACAGTGCCTGGCCATTCGCCGCACCCGTCCGCCTCGACGCCGAACTCGACACCGCGATCGAAGAGGATCTGCATGCCGACGCAAATTCCCAGTACCGGGCGGCCACCCGCGAGACGACGCCCGATGATGCGCTCACCTCGAACGGCCGTCAGACCCTCCATACAGGCGGCGAATGCACCGACCCCGGGAACCACCAGCGCTTCTGCATTCAGGGCTTCGTCGAAGTCGGAGGTCACCGTCACGTCGGCACCGACGCGGGCCAACGCCCTTTTCGCCGAGTGCAGATTGCCCGAGCCGTAGTCGAGCAACACCACAGAAGTCATGGAACGAGTCTATCGGGGACGTGGACGCGCGATCAGTGCCACCGCCGCGACAACGGCAACGGTGGCTGCACCTGCAGTGAACCCGGCGGTGTAGCCCACACTCGTCGCGATCACACCGAGGGCGAGCGCCCCTGCGCCGGTACCGGCATCGAAGCTGATGTTCCACACGGCACTGGCGCTGCTGTACCGCGCGGGCCCCGCCGCGTCGAAGGCCATCACCAGACTGTCGTTCTGGCATGCGCCGTAACCGATTCCGAACAACACCGCGGCAACGAAGAACAGTGCGGCAGGCATGGCACCCGCGGCGGCAACGGCGAACAAACCGACGCCCAGGGCGGCGGAGATGAGCGCAGGCACCACCGACCGGCCGATTCCGATGCGATCGGCAACCGAGCCGGCGGCATATCGACCGACCAACATCGCGGCACTGACCACGGCGAGGGCCACGCCGATCATCGCGGCTCGGTCGGATTCGGCGATCGGCAGCAGACTGGTGATGCCACCGTACGACGCCGACACCGACGCAACGACGAGGCACGGCACCAGGAATCGCCGGGCGTCGAGGCGGACCCGGTCGACCCGAGCCGGTTGCGGTGCGGGCCGGGTAGGCGGCAACAGAGCCACCCCGATCAAGCCCGCAGCGGGAACCAGAGCCCCCAGTACGAACACCGCCGTCGGGCTGGCCGCGAAGATCACCAGGCCCAGCGGCAACGTCACCATCTGCGACAGCGCGACCGCGATCCCCTGTGCTCCCGTCGCGCGGCCGAGCAAGTGGGTCGGTGCCAACTCGGCGACGATGGCGGCCCCGGCGACCGTCAACATTCCGAAACCCGTGCCCCGCAGCGCCGATACGGCCAATGCCGGTACGGCCTGCACCGACACGACGAACAGCAACGCGGGAACACCCAGAAGCAGGCAACCGGCCGCAAGCACGGGCCGATGGCCGACGCGAACCAGCATCGAGGGAACGAACAGTTGGGTGATGACCGTGGTGGCCATGAAGATCGCGGTGCTGGCTGCCGCCACCGCGTCGGACGAACCCGATTGCGACACCGCCAGCGGAACCACCGGGAGCAACAGGCCCCAGCCGCCGAACGCGGCCGCACCCATGGCCATCGCGGCCGGGAGGCCACGAATCGAACTCAGACCACTCAACGCACGAGCACCGCTCGACCGATCACAGACTGCCCTTGGTGGAGAGAATTCCGGTGACCCGAGGGTCGTATTCGGTGGCCTGACGCAGCGCCCGAGCGACGGCCTTGAACTCCGCCTCGGTGATGTGGTGCTGGTCGCGGCCGTAGATGACGCGGACATGCAACGCGATCCGAGCGTTGGACGCCAAGGTCTCGAACACATGCTTGTTGATCACGGTGGAGTAAGGAACACCCGGGTAGCCGCCGATCACCGAGTGCACCATGTAGTCCGGCTCGCCGGTGTGCACGCAGTAGGGACGGCCGGACACGTCGACCGCCGCATGCACGAGTGTCTCGTCCATCGGAATGAACGAGTCGCCGAAGCGGGTGATGCCGGACTTGTCGCCGAGGGCTTGGCCCAACGCTTGCCCGAGCACGATCGCAGTGTCCTCGACCGTGTGATGCGCCTCGATCTCGATGTCGCCCTTGGCCCGCACGGTGAGATCGAAGCGGGCATGGGTGCCGAGGGCAGTGAGCATGTGGTCGTAGAACGGCACGCCGGTGGAGATGTCGACGATGCCGGTGCCGTCGAGGTTCAGCTCGACGGAGATGTCGGATTCCTTGGTGGTGCGCTCGATCTTGGCGATACGGGGAGCGGGTGTGGTCACTGCAGTGCCTCTGCTCTTTCGGTCGATGCGAGTTCCGAGCTGATGGTGAGGAATCGGTCGTTCTCGTGGGCGAGTCCGATGGTGACACGCAGATACCCGGGAATACCGACGTCGCGAATGAGGACGCCGTCGTCGAGATATCGCTGCCACGTCCGGGCGGCATCGACGAATCGGCCGAAGAGCAGGAAGTTGGCGTCGGACGGGATCACGTCGCATCCCTGGTCGGCAAGTGTTTCGGCAACACGATCGCGTTCGGCCGACAGTTCGGCCACGCTCGCGAGGGTGTCGTCGGCATGCCGCAACGCCGCCCGAGCGGCGGCTTGTGTGACCACCGAGAGGTGATAGGGCAAGCGCACCAACAGCATTGCGTCGATCACGGCCGGGGCCGCAACGAGGTATCCCAGCCGTCCGCCGGCGAACGCGAACGCCTTGCTCATGGTCCGACTGACGACGATCTTGCTGGGGTAGCTCTCGATCAATCCGATTGCGCTTGCCGCCGAAGAGAATTCGGCGTACGCCTCGTCGACCACGACGATTCCCGGTGCGGCGTCGAGGATTCGACGTAGATCTGCCTCGTCGATACTGTGCCCGGTCGGATTGTTGGGGCTGGTCACGAACACGACGTCCGGCTTACGCTCCTCGATCGCCTGCACGGCGTAGTCGACGTCGAGAGAGAAATCCGCCCGACGCTGCGCCGGAATCCACTCGGTCTGAGTCCCCGACGAAATGATCGGGTGCATCGAGTACGACGGCACGAAACCCAGCGCGGTACGGTCCGGCCCACCGAAGGCCTGGAGGAGTTGCTGCAGAATCTCGTTGGAGCCGTTGGCCGCCCACACGTTGGCAGTGTCGACCGCAAAGCCGGTTTGCCCGGTGAGATAACGCGCCAGGTCGGCTCGCAAGTCGTCTGCGTCGCGATCCGGATACCGGTGCAGCTGCGCCGCGGCGATGCGCACCGATTCGGCAACGTCGTCGATCAGTGCCTGCGTCGGCGGGTGTGGATTCTCGTTGGTGTTCAACTGAACCGGCACGGTGAGCTGCGGCGCGCCGTACGGCGACTTGCCGATCAGCGCCTCGCGCAACGGCAGATCGTCGAGCGAAATTGATTGCCCCAGAGCATCACTCATGATGTACCACCGGTCCGCAACCCCTCGAAACGCAGCCGAACGGCCTCACCGTGAGCCGGGAGATCTTCGGCGTTGGCCAGCGCAATGACGTGCGCAGCAACATCTTTCAGTGCGGCCTCGCTGTAGTCCACCACGTGGATCCCCCGCAGGAACGTCTGCACACTCAGGCCGGACGAATGCCGAGCGCACCCGGCCGTCGGCAGTACGTGATTCGACCCGGCGCAGTAATCACCCAAGCTGACCGGTGACCACGCCCCCACGAATACAGCGCCGGCGCTGCGCACGCGAGCGGCGACGTCGGACGCGTCCTTCGTCTGAATCTCCAGGTGTTCGGCCGCATAGGCGTTGACCACGGCCAGGCCCTGTGTGACGTCGTCGACCAGAACGATTCCGGACTGGCTACCGCTCAGCGCCGTGGTGACGCGTTCCGCGTGCCGGGTGGACGCCATCTGCGCATTGACAGCCTCGTCGACGGCATCGGCGAGTTCGAGGCTGTCGGTCACCAGCACACTGGCGGCCATCACGTCGTGCTCGGCTTGACTGATCAGGTCTGCTGCCACGTGGATCGGGTCTGCGGTGGCGTCGGCGAGAATCGCGATCTCGGTAGGGCCTGCCTCGGAGTCGATTCCAATGAGCGAACGACACAGTCGCTTGGCCGCCGTGACGTAGATGTTGCCCGGCCCGGTGATCAGATCGACCGGTGCCAGTTCTTCGCCGTCGGTGTCGACACCGCCGTACGTGAGCAGAGCGATGCCCTGACCGCCGCCGACGGCCCAGACCTCGTCGACCCCGAGGAGCTGCGCGGCCGCCAGGATCGTCGGGTGGGGTAATCCACCGAAGTTCTTCTGCGGCGGCGACGCCACCACCAGCGAACCGACGCCAGCGATCTGCGCAGGCACCACGTTCATCACGACCGACGACGGGTACACAGCGTTGCCACCGGGCACGTAGAGACCCACGCGATCGACCGGAATCCAGCGCTCGGTCACCGTGCCGCCGGGCACCACCTGGGTGGTGTGGTCGGTGCGACGTTGATCCGAGTGCACCAGTCGGGTTCGCTCGATCGCGACCTCGAGGGCGGCCCGGACGGCCGGGTCCAGCTCGTCGAGAGCTCGAACCAATTCCTGCTGCGGAACCCGAACGCGGTCCGGACGGACTCCGTCGAACTTCTCGCTGAACTCGAGGGCCGCGTCGGCCCCACGGTCCTTGACGGCGTCGACGACGGGCCGAACCTGATGCAGCACCGAATCGACATCCACTCCGCCTCGGGGAAGAGCGCCGCGTAGTTCGGCAGTGGATGGAGTTCGTCCGCGTAGATCGACGCGGGCGAGCTCGATGCGGGCAGGCATAGTGGGCCCCTTCGTGGAGTCGGTTCGGTGCCGGGGTTCGGTCGAATCAGTGTTGTCCGAACCACCAGGATAGTTCCACCGAATTCGGCTCAGCCCCGCACGTCCCACAGATGGTGGATGGGATCGTGAATGTAGTAGGCCGCCAGAGTCTCGACGGTGAAATGGGAACCGTCGCTGCGTCGCCCTCTGCGATCACGGTCTTCCGGCGGCACAGCCGAGAAGGCGTCGGCCAATGCATGTGCCGCTTCCCCGAGTTCCGACGCCACCGTCGCCGGATTCTGCGCGTTGTAGTTCTCGGCCACGGCCGTGGCGTCCTGGTCCCAGTTGTCGAACTCGGGGTCGTCCTCGGTCAGCACCAGCGCCAACCGAGTGCGGAATATGCGGTGTGCATCCCGAACATGTGCGCCGTATTCGAGCGCCGACCACGTCGAATCGTCGGGCCGCACTGACGCGTCCTCGCGATGGAGCACTGCGATCCATCGATCCACGTCGCCGCGAATCAACCCGGGCACGGCGTCGTAGTCGACGGCGCTCGAGTCGAACCCGCAATCGGGGCAGGCACTCTCGAGGACCCACGTCCAGTTCTTGGTATCGGGTTCGATCGGCATGCGGGTCACTGTAGAGCAGGGCCCGCTGACGACACTGTCCACAATCCGCGTCCCCGAACGGCGAAGCCGTTCCCAGGCGTGAAATGTGGACAGTGCTGTCGTTCGATTCGTCAGGCGTAACGAGCAGCCAGATTGTGCAGTGTGCGCTTGATCCCCTGCGCATTCTTCTGCGGCATCTTGAACAACTCGAGCATTTTCGGAACCTTGGCGGTGCCGTAGACGAAGCTCTCGGTGACAGTGGTCAGGCCGGGCTGCTTCTCCTCGAATTCCCAGCGCCAGCTGTGGCCCATCGGGTGCTGCCACTCGATGATCTTGTGTCGATCCGCATCCACGAACTCGGTCACGGTGCTGGTGATCTTGTACGGCACGCCGTACTGCTTCATGCCGACGGAGAATTTCGCGCCGCTGCTCAGCCTCTCGGGTCCACGGACGGTGTCCTTGACTGTGCCGGATCCGTCCAGCTCGCCGTGCCGGGTGGGATCGGCCACGATGTCGAACAGTTCGGCTGCCGGTGCCCGAACCTCGGTCTGTCTCGTGACCTGCTGGGGACCGGTGTCGATGGTTCTGATGTCTGCCATCTGCAGCGTCTACCCCACAATGACCGTATCGACACCCGGCCACCGCGCAGAATGCGAATTGACGGGCGTAGTTCAATGAACACATGTCCTGGTCAGTGTGGCTCGCCTTCCTCGGCGCGAGCATCGTCATCAGTCTGTCTCCCGGAGCCGGAGCCATCGCGTCGATGTCCACAGGTCTGCGCTACGGCCTGCGCCGCGGGTACTGGAACATCTTCGGGCTGCAGATCGGCCTGCTTGTCCAGATCGGCATCGTCGCAGTCGGACTCGGTGCCGTCCTTGCCAATTCGGCCCTGGCCTTCACCGCGATCAAGTGGTTCGGTGTCGCCTATCTGGTCTACCTCGGCATTCGCCAGTGGCGGTCGGCTCCGTCCGAAGTCGCGGACGCCCCCGCAGTGGCGGATCGAGGCACGACGATGCTCGCGCGAGGATTTCTCGTCAACGCGAGCAACCCGAAAGCCGTCGTGTTCATGGTCGCTGTGCTGCCCCAGTTTCTCGACCCGACGCGGCCGCTGACCACCCAGTACCTCGCCATCGCGGCGACCATGGTCGTCGTCGACATGCTGGTGATGACCGGTTACACCTCCTTGGCATCGCGAGCCCTCCGCATGATGCGGTCCCACCGTCAGCAGAAGACCATGAACCGCACGTTCGCCGGCCTATTCTTTGCCGCCGCAACATTTCTGGCCACGGTACGAAGGGTGACCCCATGAGGAAATACCGCGTGATCATGAAGAATGCGCTCGGCGGAGATCCGATTCCGTTGGGGCTCTTCGACACTCTGCTCGAAGCCAACACCTGGATTCAGGACGTGGGTAAGCGGGACGAGCACGAACTCGGCACGTACTCGGTCGAAGTGGAGGTCGACGAGTGAGTACACGGTGTCCGTGTTCGAGTGGGGACACGTTCGATGCCTGTTGCGAGCCGTACCTGACGGGCCCCGTCGATGCGCCGACGGCCGAGAAGTTGATGCGCTCGCGCTTCACCGCGTTCGCCGTCGGTGACGTTGCCTACCTGCGGACGTCCTGGCATCCCGACACCGCACCGGCCGACCTGGAGTTGGACCCCGACCAACGGTGGTATCGACTCGACATCCTTGCTGCCGACGCAGGCGGACTTTTCGACGAGACCGGCACCGTGCAGTTCGAGGCACGGTACAAGCATCCCGACGGTGCCGGCACGATGTCGGAGATCAGCCGTTTCGTCCGGGTCGACGGCCGGTGGCGCTACCTCGACGGAGTCGTCGCTCCCTAGAGGTTGCGTAGTTTCGTGGGCCGATTGCCCGCGGTGCGACGCGCTTCCTGCTTCTCCTTGATGCGCTCGGCATCCTTGCGAACCTGGATCTGAGTCCGACGCTCGCGTACCAGCCACTGCGGTGGGCTGGCGATCAGTTCCTCGATCTCCACACTGGTCAACGCTTCGGTGACTCCGCCGCGTGCCAATCCGGCGATGGACACGTCGAGCTTCTTCGCGATCACGTCGCGGGGGAAGGGCCCGTCGGTCTGCAAGTCGGTCAGCCACTGCGGCGGATCGCTGCGCAGGGCGTCCAGGTCGGATCTGCTGATCATCGAGTTCTGGAACTCTTCCGGCGCTGCGGGTAGATAGATGCCGAGCTTGTTCGCCGCGGTCAATGGCTTCATGGTCTGCTGTTTGTTCTCCGGGCTCACCGGACCAGCTTATCCGGCAATCGGCGGTCCCGACGCCACCGTCCCGCGCTTCGTGCACCGTCCCATAGGCTCGACTCCGTGAACATCGATGTGCAGACACTGCGCTGGTATGCGGCAGTGGCGCAACAACTGCATTTCGCCCGCGCTGCTCAGTCGCTCGGAATCTCCCGAATCCGCCTCAGCAAGACCGTGGTGGAACTCGAAGAGTTGCTCGGCGTCGACCTGTTCGTGCCGGGTGCCTCCCCCACCGAACTCACCGCCGACGGACGCGATCTGCTCGAACGCGCGTTGGTCGAGATCGCCGAGGACGATCGGCGTTCGGAGGTTGCACAGGTTGCTGCCGGCGAGCCGCGCAGTTTCACCATCGGATACGCCGAGGGCGTAACACTGACCAAGTGGACGCGAATCTGGGCCGATCGGTTTCCCGATGTCGCCTTGTCCGTCGTGGCCACGACTCCGGACACGCAGGTGTCTCATCTGCGTGATGGAACGGTCGACGTCGGCTTCGTCAGGCCGCCGATCGATCGTGAAGGTCTGAACGCCATCGGGCTGTACCAGGAAGTCCAGGTCGTGGTGGTGCCCAAAGACCATGCGGTCGCAGCATTCGACTCGGTCACCGCGCTGGACCTCGCGGACGAACACCTGCTCGCCGATCCGACCACGGTGCCCGAATGGGCTGCTGTTGCAACAGAACTGAGCACCGGCGATCGTCCCGCACTGCCACCGATGACCAGCACAGCGGAGACTTTCGAGTACGTGGCCGCTGGGCTGGGCGTGGCGATCGTCCCGCACTCGGTTGCGCGATTCAACGCTCGCAAAGATCTCGTGTACCGCCCGGTCACCGACGTCGAGCAGACACAGATCGCACTGGCCTGGGTGGCGGAGCGGGAAGACGACCGCATCGAAGAATTCATCGGCATCGTGCGTGGCCGGTCCACGCGAAGTTCACGCGGATCTTCGGACGACGCGCCCGCCAAGAAGAAGAAGGCGCAGCCCTCCAAACCGGCTCGACCGGCCGTCAAGACCAAAACGAACGCACGCCGCAGCGGAAAGAGACGCTAGCCGGGCATCGCCCTCGTGCGCGTTGTGTGCCCCCGGAGGTACGCACAACGCTCACGACTACGAGGGGCGCAGCCGTAGCCGATCGATGTCACGTCGATCCCGCTTGGTCGGACGGCCCGTTCCGCGGTCGCGCCGGGGAACCGACGCCAGAACCTCTTTCGGTGGTGGCGGCGGACTGCGATCGATCATGCACTCGGGTACCACCGATGCGCCGACGCGTTTGGTGATGGCACGTACGACGACGACGATCTTCTCCACGCCCTCCACGCGCAGCCGGATCTCGTCGTCCGGCCCGATGCGTTGGCCGGGCTTTGCGGGGGTGCCGTTGACGCGGACATGCCCACCGCGACAGGCTGCGGCAGCGGCAGACCGCGTCTTGAACAGTCGCACCGCCCAGATCCAGCTGTCCAGACGGGCACTCTGCAATTCCATCTTCGAACGTCTTCCTCGAATCGTGAGGCTCGGCTACATGTCCAGGCCGAGGTCGAGCACTGTCACCGAGTGTGTCAGACCGCCCACCGCCAGGAAGTCGACCCCCGTACGCGCGTAATCCCGAGCCACGTCGACGGTCAGTCCACCCGAGGATTCCAACTTGGTGTCCGGCGCGAACTTGTCGCGGCGCTGCACTGCCATCTGCGTCTGCCACAGCGCGAAGTTGTCCAGCAGAACGAGTTCGACGTTCTCGGCGAGCACCTCGTCGAGTTGTTCGAGACTGTCGACCTCTACCTCGCAGGCGATGTTCGGCGCAGCGGCACGCACGGCTCGCAGGGCAGCGACGACGGAGCCGGCCGCCGCGACGTGGTTGTCCTTGATCAGCGCGGCGTCACCGAGACCCATCCGATGGTTGACACCGCCGCCCGCCCGTACCGCGTACTTCTGCAGCGATCGCAGTCCGGGCAACGTCTTTCGACTGTCTCGAATGCGACACTCGGTCTCTGCGACCTCGGCGACCCAGCCGGCCGTGGCAGTTGCGATACCCGACAGGTGACAGACGATATTGAGCATGGTGCGCTCGGCGGTGAGCAATCCACGGTTGGGAGCTTCGACCGTCAGAACAGCCTGTCCGGGTTCGACATTCGATCCGTCGGCGGTCCTGTGGCGGATCGAGTACGCGCCCGAACCGATCACCTCGTCGAGAACCAGCAGTCCGACATCGAGGCCCGCGAGGGTGCCGAACTGTCGAGACACCACCGACGCCGTGGCCACGGCGTCCTCGGGAACCGTTGCCATGGTGGTGATATCCGGCCCGTACCGGAGATCCTCGTCGAGCGCGGTGCGGATGAGTGCGAGAACCTCGTCGCGGTCGACTCCCGGGTTCACTTCGTCGGCAGTACCGGTCATGTCAGCTTGCTCCCGTCATCACGTCATCGTTCACGATCGTCAGTCGTCCGTTCTCGTCGCGTTCGACATACAGGCTCCGTCGGTACTCGGGCCTGCTGTCCGGGAAATCCCGTCGGGTGTGACACCCTCGGCTCTCTCGGCGGTGCGCCGCAGCCAGCACGATCACGTCTGCCGCTGCCGTCAGGGCGGCATCCTCGACCGCTACGCCGTCGACCGGCGGTTCCGACACCACGCCGTGTGCCAGCACGTTCTGTGCGTCCGCAAGACCGGACGCATCGCGGACGACACCGACGTGCGTGGTCATGGTTCGCTGCAGTACCGCGCGATCGATCCGCCGGTAGACAGGCAGTGCGGTATCGGACACCGCGACCGTGGTTCCGACCCGCTCCGCGGCGACGAGCGCAGCGCGTTCGCCGACCACCAGACCCTCGAGCAGACTGTTCGACGCCAGCCGGTTGGCACCGTGCAGCCCGGTGCGCGCCACCTCACCCGCAGCGAGCAATCCCGAGACGGACGTCCGTCCGAACGTGTCGGTCACGACTCCCCCGCACGAGTAGTGCGCGGCGGGTGCCACGGGGATGAGATCCGTTGCGGGATCGATGCCGGCGTCCAGGCACGATGCCGTCACGGTCGGGAAACGCTCACGCACGTGCTCCACGCGACGGGCGTCCAGCAACACGTGGTCGTCGCCGCTGCGGTACAGCAACTCGGCGATGGCACGCGAGACCACGTCGCGTGGAGCGAGGTCGCCCATGGGATGAACACCGTCCATGAATGCGCGGCCGGTGGCATCGACCAAGCGTGCACCCTCTCCGCGCACCGCTTCGCTGATCAACGGGCGACGGCCCGTCGACCCTGCGGCGAACAGCACGGTCGGGTGGAACTGAACGAACTCCAGATCCGCGATCCGTGCGCCCGCATCGAGTGCCAGTGCAATGCCGTCGGCCGTGGCACCGGCCGGGTTGGTACTGCACGAGAACAGTTGTCCCAGGCCGCCTGTCGCGAGCAACACCGTCGGAGTGCGAACGACGCCGACACCGCGAGGCCCGCGCACGAGGAGTCCGGCCACCTCGCCGTCGGTGGTCAGTACACGCAGCGCGGTGGTGTCGAATTCCACCGATGGCACTGCGGAGTCCAGTGCGCGTTGTACCTCCGCTCCGGTGGCATCGCCGCCGGAATGGATGATTCGGCGAACACTGTGGCCACCCTCTCGGGTGCGGGAAACCGAACCGTCGGGCGCGCGATCGAAATGTGCGCCGGCGACTTCGAGCGACGCGATCGCCGCGCGGCCGCCCGACACGATGGAACGCACCGCATCCTCGTCGCACAGGCCCGCGCCTGCTGCGCAGGTATCCGACACGTGCGCATCGATCGAGTCGCCGAGATCGGTGCCGACGACTGCGATTCCGCCCTGCGCATACTTGGTCGCGGTGTCGACCGAACTGCCCTTGCTGACCGTCAGCACGCGCAGACCGCGAGCGGCGGCCGTGCGAGCCGCGGTCAGTCCGGCGATTCCGCCGCCGACGACGACGAGGTCGGCCGCGGTTTCCCAGGCGACCGACGGGTTCACTCGCCGCCGCCGGGTGTGCCGATCTCGATCATGCGTTGCACCGACTTGCTGGCGATGTTCGCCGTTTCGAGGTCGACGTGGACCTCGTCGCGCCCTTCGACGAGGCAGCGCAACAGCGCGGCGGGCGTGATCATCTTCATGTATCCGCACGACGCGCGGTCGTTGACGGCCAAGAAGTCGACATCGGGTGCAGCCCTGCGGAGTTGATGCAGCATCCCGATCTCGGTGGCGACCAGAACCTGCTTGGATTCGGTGGCGCGGGCCGCGTCGAGCATGCCGCCGGTGGAGAGGATCTTGACCTTGTCGGCGGGCACGAATCCTTCGCCGGCGAGGTAGAGAGCCGAGGTGGCGCAACCGCATTCGGGATGCACGTAGAGCTCTGCATCGGGGTGGGTTCGAGACTTCTCGGCGAGCTCGTCGCCGTTGATGCCTGCGTGGACGTGGCATTCACCGGCCCAGATGTGCAGATTCTCGCGCCCGGTCACGCGCTTGACATGAGCCCCGAGGAACTGGTCGGGCAGGAAGAGGATGTCGCGGCTCGGATCAATCGATTGCACGACCTCGACCGCGTTGGACGAGGTGCAGCAGATGTCGGTGAGCGCCTTGATCTCGGCTGTCGTGTTGACGTAGGAGACGACGACGGCATCCGGGAAGTCTGCTTTCCACTCGCGCAACTGCTCGGCAGTGATCGAGTCGGCGAGCGAGCAACCCGCACGCTGGTCCGGGATCAGGATCGTTTTCTGCGGGCTGAGTATCTTGGCGGTCTCGGCCATGAAGTGCACGCCGCAGAACACGATGGTGTCCTCGGATACCTCGGCGGCCATGCGCGAGAGCGCGAGCGAATCACCCACGTGATCGGCAACGTCCTGAATCGCAGGCAGCTGGTAGTTGTGCGCCAGCAGGGTCGCACCTCGCAGATCGGCGAGCCGTCGCACTTCCGCGGCCCATTCAGCCGACGCGTCGACTCCCCCGTAACCACCGGCTCCATCGACGATGTCGCGGACTCCGGCGAAAGCCGAGTCCAGGAAGTTCACCTGGGTAGCGCTGCTGGTCATGACGGTTCTCCTTCACCGATCATCCGGTCGTCGGTGACCGAATTTCCTCCGAGTGAGTTTTCGACTTATGATCGAAAACATGATTCATCGTAGCACCGTCCACGAAGTACTCATTGCGGTGTTCCAAGTTCGGGTCTTTTCCGACCCCGACACCCCTGAACTGGCGGTCCTGCTGTGGCAGCGTGCGCTCGACCCCGAGGCGGGCACCTGGTCACTCCCCGGGGGCACCCTGCGCGACGACGAGAACCTGGCCACGTCCGCGCGGAGGCAGCTCGCCGAGAAGGTCGACGTACGCAAGGTGGCACACCTCGAGCAGCTGTCCATCTTCAGCGAGCCGGACAGAGTGCCGGGAGATCGCCGAATCGCGTCGACGTTTCTCGGCCTCGTACCGATTGCGGCCGAGCCCACCCTGCCCGCGGATACGACCTGGTACCCGGTGTCGGAGCTGCCCGCCATGTCGTTCGATCACGGAACGGTCGTCGAGCACGCACGGCATCGACTGGTCGCCAAACTGTCGTACACCAACATCGGATTCGCCCTCGCTCCTGCAGAATTCGCGATTTCGACGCTCCGCGAAATCTACGGCGCAGCCCTCGGCTATCAGGTCGACGCCACCAATCTGCAACGGGTACTGAGCCGCCGCGGCGTCATCGAACCCACCGGACGGCGTGCACCGTCGGGTCGAGCGGGTGGACGGCCTCCAGCATTGTTCCGGTTCGCCGACAACAGCATTCGCGTTACCGACGAGTTCGCGGCATTGCGGCCACCACAGGCATGAACGAGATCCGCCGTCAGTCGGGCACCCGCGAGTCGAACGACGGCGGCGGCGGAGCGACGTCGAATTCGATCTCGTCGAGCTCGGGATCGGAATCGGGGGGCTGCAGATCGTCGTTGGGATTCATCGCCGCGAGCAGCAGTATCACCAACGACGCCGTCAGCGCCTGCACGATCAGTGCCGTTGGCGTGTCGATACTCGGTGCAACCCGGACGATCGATCCGACGGCCGGCTCGTCCGCCCTCGGGAATCGCAGCGCCGCAACGCCGTTGCCCACCAGCACTGCTGCGATCGAGCCGACGAACGACCCGACGAACACGGCCACGAACAGCCGTGGACCCCGCTGGGAAATCCACAGCCACCACCCGATCGGCACGAGAATGCCGAGAGCGAACGAGACGAGCACGAACAGGGCGAGAGCGTCGAATCGATGCAGACTCTCCCCGGTCAGTGTTGCTCCTCTGTCCTGCGCGACGACGAGCAACTGCTGGCTCGGTGCCAGGAATCCCCACAGCAGACCGCCGACGGCGGACAGCGCGATCGTCACACCGCCGACCAGAGCCACAAAGCGAAGCGTTCGACGCCGCTCCGGAGTCTCGACGGCAGACGAGGTCGTCACCTAACGCCTACCCGTCGCGGCGGAATCGATCAGGCCGTGCCGCGAGCACACCGACGTCCATCCGTCGGGCACGATCTGCACCACCATCCTGCGACCGCACCGGTCGCAGTACCTCGGCGGCTCCAGCCCGAGACCGACGGCAACCGAGAACGACGGTGCCCCCGCATCCGTACCGACCTCGACAGGCCGACCGGTGTGCGGGTCGTACCGGCTCTCGCTCGTCATTCGACCCACCTTAATACGCGCATCAGATCGTCGAGTTCAACGCTTTGATCGGCATCTGCAGTTCCCCGAGAAGATCGAGATCCTCCTCGGCGGGACGACCGAGCGTCGTCAAGTAGTTTCCGACGATGATCGCGTTGATGCCGCCCAGAATTCCCTGCTGAGCTCCGAGATCACCGAGAGTGATCTCGCGGCCGCCCGCGAATCGGAGAATCGTCCGCGGCAGGGCCAGCCGGAAGGCGGCAACGGCCCGCAACGCATCCGATGCAGGCAGCACGTCCAGATCTGCGAACGGCGTTCCGGGACGTGGGTTCAAGAAATTCAGGGGGACCTCGTCGGGTTCGAGAGCGCCGAGATCGGCTGCGAACTCGGCTCGCTGCTCCAGCGTCTCGCCCATACCGAGGATGCCTCCGCAACAGACCTCCATGCCGGCCTCGCGGACCATCCGCAGTGTGTTCCAGCGTTCCTCCCAGGTATGGGTGGTGACCACGTTCGGAAAGTAGGACCGCGAGGTCTCGAGGTTGTGGTTGTAGCGATGCACACCCATTGCCGCGAGTTGGTCGACCTGATCCTGGTCCAGCATGCCCAGCGAACAAGCGATGTCGATGTCGACCTCGCCGCGAATTGCCTCGATTCCCGCGGCGACCTGCGCGAGCAGTCGAGCGTCCGGACCCCGCACTGCGGCCACGATGCAGAACTCCGTGGCTCCGGTCTTCGCGGTCTGTTGCGCCGCCTCGACCAACGACGGAATATCGAGCCAGGCCGCCCGCACCGGAGACGCGAACAGGCCCGACTGCGAGCAGAAGTGGCAGTCCTCGGGGCAGCCTCCGGTCTTGAGGCTGACGATCCCCTCGACCTCCACTTCCGGTCCGCACCATCGCATCCGAACCTCGTGCGCCAGTTGCATCGTCTCTTCGAGACGGTCCTCTCCGAGCTCGAGTACCTCGAGCACCTGGGATCGATCGAGCGCGATGCCGTTGTCGAGCACCTGCAGGCGCGCCGTACGCAATATGTCCATACCGGTCCCCTCGTCGTCGAACGGTCTCGGAATTGAACACCGTTCAAGTTGAACGGCGTTCACGTTAGGCACCGCACTCGGCTACTGTCAAAGCGAAACACCGCGTCGAACGGCAGGGGTAGGAAGTGCAGCTACGCAGGCAGGACGTCCTGGACGGTGCAATAGCCATTCTCGACGAGTACGGCCTCGCGGATCTGACCATGCGCCGCCTGGCGACCTCACTGCACGTCCAACCCGGAGCGCTGTACTGGCACTTCCCCAACAAGCAGACGCTGCTGGGAGCGATCGCAGATCACATACTGTCCGGTGCCGACGCACCGTCGACGGAAGAACTGTGGGACGCGCAGATCTCGCAGATCGCACATCGACTTCGCGACGCGCTGCTCTCCCGGCGCGACGGAGCCGAACTGGTCGCCTCCACCTACGCCTCGCGGCTCACCACCAACCGCATCCGTGAACGCATCGCCGCGGTCTGCATTCGTGCCGGGTTGCCCAGAGTCGACGCCGAACTGACCGCCGATACGCTGCTGTACTACGTGCTCGGCCATACCGTGGACGAACAGGCTCGGCTCCAGATGGACTCGGCCGGGGCGCTGACCGCCGACGCGTCCCCGATGTTCGAGCGCCCCGATCCCACCAGCAAATTCGACTTCGGTCTCCGGCTCTTTCTGGACGGCGTGCGCCACGCCGCGTCCGAACCACGCTCCGTCAGGATTCGGTGAACACGATTCGGTCGCGTCCGTTGTCCAGAGTCATCGTGTCGTCTTCTCTGGACCATTTCGGCTTCGAGGACAGAAACTCCGACAGCCACCGATCCTGCTCCATGAGCTCGGCCGGGCACCCCATCCGCGTGGCACCCAGGGAATCGACGGTGAGCGTCCCCAGCGAAGTGTCGACGGTGCCGAACAACCTGTTGCATCCGGCTTCGGCCGAGATGCGGTCGTCGGCGAACTCGAGCCGGATCGTCGTACCCGAGACCGGGGTGTAGGAACCGTCGGCATCGACGGAGGTGTAATTCTTGTCTGCCGGGAATTCCCCGTACGAATCGGTGCAGCCCGAGGCCAACACGCTCACGCCACAGGCGAGAGCGAGCAGTGCCCGGCGCGCGTCAGCCACCGAAGATCGGCCCCAGACCGGCCGCACCGGCATTTCCGCGGGAGGCAAACGGGTTGTCGTGCACCATGTACGTCCACGTCGACGTCGGTCGGCGCATACCGGCATTGTCGAGATCGATGCCGTCGGAGGTGATCTCGGCCGACTCGAATGTCGCGTGGGACAGATCCATGGCCTTGGCGGAGACAGTCTTGAAGGCCTCGACCGCAATTCGGTGGTACTCGTCGAGTGGATTCTCGCGACCCAGCGCACGGAGGTGGATGCTCTCGCGCACGTCGGCCAGGTGCGCTAGGTAGTCCGACCACGCGCGGTCGAGGTGGTGAAGAACGATTCGGCGGGCGACCACCACGAGGGTCTCCTCCGACACGTTCTCGCGAAGTTCCTTCGATCGCGTCGGCGACTGCTCCTCGAGCAGAGCCAACGCCTCTCCGGTGTCCAGCAACGCTGCCCTACGACGGTCCAGAATCTCCCGATGCTGCGCCGTCAGTTGGTTGTAGCGCCAGGTACGCGAGTGTATTTCGAGCATCTGTCCTTCGGCGATGCGCTGGGCATGATCGACTCGATCGGCTGCGGCGGCAGAGGTGAACAGGCCGCTGTCGTCGATGCCTTTCGGTGCGTCCTTGTCACCGATGTTGTTCTTGACGACGTCGTCCTCCCAACTGCCGAAGAACACCGAACGGCCCGGGTCGCCCTGCCTGCCCGCACGTCCTCGCAATTGATTGTCGAGCCGCTCGGTGGTGTGGCGGCCGGTGCCGACGACGAACAGCCCACCCAACTCGGCGATGCGGTCGCGGTCGGTCCCCTCCGGTCCCCCGAGCTTGATGTCGGTTCCGCGCCCGGCGATCTGCGTCGAGACGGTGACCGCGCCGTGCACTCCGGCGGCAGCGATGACCGCGGCCTCCTCGGCGTCGTTCTTGGCGTTGAGTACGACGGCGTCCACACCGGATTCCGCGAGGATCGCCGCCAGCGTCTCCGACTCCGCGACATCGTGCGTGCCGACGAGTATCGGTTGCCCGGTCTCGTGAATTTCCTTGACCTGCTGCGCAATTGCGGCATTCTTGTGCTCGACCGTGTCGTACACCCGGTCGACCTCGTCGACCCGCACCGTCGGTACGTTCGGCTCGATGACCGAGACGCCGAGCCCATAGAACGTACGCAGCTGCTCCCCCGCCGCCATTGCCGTGCCGGTCATTCCACATACGGTGGCATACCGGTTGATCAGCGCCTGAACCGTGATCGTGTCGAGAATTTCACCGGTCTCGGTGGGCTCGAGCCCCTCCTTGATCTCCACGGCCGCCTGTAACCCGTCAGGCCAACGCTGCAAGTCCGCCACTCGGCCACGGGAAGCGTTGATCAGCTGAACACGTCCGTCACGCACGATGTAGTCGACATCGCGTTGCACCAGCACCTGAGCGTGCAGCGCGACATTGACCGCAACGAGGGTCGATCCGACGTGCTGCTCGGAGTAGAGATCGATTCCGCCGAGTTCCTTCTCGAGCCGAAGCGCGCCCTCGTCCGTGAGGAACACATTGCGTCCTTCGGCATCGGTGTCGAAGTCGATCCCCTTGTCCAACAGGCGGACTGCGTCCATCACCGTCGAGGTCGACACGTCACCCGATACCGAGCCGGCCAACACCAACGGCACCAACGCTTCGTCGACCAACACCGAGTCGGCCTCGTCGATCAGTGCGACATCCGGAACGGGCGACACCAGATCGGCACGATCGTCGACCAAATGGTCACGGAGAACATCGAATCCGACCTCGTTGACCGACGCGTACGTGATGTCGCACGCGTAGGAATCACGACGTTCCTGCGCGGAGGACGACTCGGCGATGGAACCGACGGTGATACTCAGAGCCTCGAACAGTGGGGCCATCCACCGCGCATCACGTTGTGCGAGAAAGTCGTTGACCGAGATGACGTGAACCCTGCGACCGGACAGAACGTATCCCACCGCCGCCACGGCCCCGGACAACGTCTTTCCTTCGCCGGTCGCCATTTCCACCACGTCACCGGCGAGAAGTCGCTCGGCTCCCAGAAGTTGTACGTCGAACGGTCGCATGCCGAGCGTGCGGTCGCTCGCCTCACGCGTCAACGCCAGGTACCGCGGAACGTCGAGTTTCGACGCGCTCGGGGCCCGCAACGCAGCGGCCTCGGTGGCCAATTCGGCGTCCGACAAGCCCGAAGCCCAGCTCGCATGGTCTCCGGCCTGCTCGACGCGCCGACGCGACGCGCTCTGCGCCTTCTGCGCAGAGCGGCCGAGTACACGCCAGAATCGGTCGGAGCCCACAGCCATCTGTCATCCCTACTCGAGAAAGTACGTGATCTTCTTTCCCACAGTACCGAGTGCCGATTGCCCACTACCCCGCGTCGAGCGGCGTTGTCACTGCAATTCTGCGCGTGCCGTCGGCCGACGTCACCACCTGGTAGGCGTTGCGCTCGGTTCCCACGGGCGAGCCGTCGGCGTCGAGGTTCTCCAACAGCAGATGCCCGACCCACACACCGGGCGTCTCGATCTCGGTGACGATGCCACGTGCGCGAACGCCCTCGATCCCGCGCGAGCGATAGTAGGACTGGCCCTGGGCGAAGAAGTCTCGGGTCTGCTGCGGGTCGGAGATGGCGGCGCATCCCCCAGCCGTGACGGCCAACGCCGGGTAGTTGTAAATACCTGCTAGCCCGTCCAGATCTCCGGCCGACAAGTAGGCGGTGTAGCGAGCGAAGAATTGGTCGATCGTTTCGGTGTCGGGTGTCATGTCGTAGAACGCTACGACTCGCTCCCGCGCAGCCACTGTCACCGCGCTGATCGCCCTCCGACTATCGAGACCCGAACAGAGCATGGACAAACCGAGGGGTACGCATTAACGTCTTTCACTAATCAACTAGTGAAAGGTTTCTGGTGATCGCCTACCGTATCGATCGTCAGTCCGGCATTCCCACCTATGTCCAACTGATACTGCAGACCAAACAGGCCCTACGACTGGGAACACTCGCCGTCGGTGACCGACTGCCGACAGCAAAAGAAGTGGTCACGGCGCTGGCCATCAATCCCAACACCGTCCTCAAGGCGTACCGAGAACTCGAACGCGACGGGCTGGTCCAACCACGAACCGGTTCCGGGACTTTCGTCGTCGCCTCGCTCGCAAAACCCGGCATGGCCGAACGATCGGCGCTCGAGACCGAACTCGACCGCTGGATCCGACACTGCACGGCCGCAGGACTGGACAGACCTGACCTCGAAGCCATCGTCACCGCCGCACTCGACAAGCAATTCGACCGAACCGAAAGAGACGAAACATGACCGACGCGGTGCTCACCATGGACGAGGTGGCCAAATCGTTTCGCAGGAAGACCGTCCTCGACGGATGCTCGTTCGCAGTCGAAAGAGGAAGCGTCACAGCGTTGGTCGGCTCCAACGGTGCCGGAAAGTCGACGCTGCTGTCGCTGGCCGTCGGCCTGCTGACACCGGACAGCGGAACCATTCGGGTTCTGGGTGAGGGCGTTACCCAACGCGAAATCTCGCCCGGCCTGTCCTATCTGGCGCAGCACAAGCCCCTGTACCCACACTTCACCGTCGCCGAACTGCTGCGATTCGGCCGAAACACGAACTCGCACTGGGACGATGCGTACGCGAAGGAAATCGTCGACGCCGCCGGAATCGCCACCTCCGCTCGGGTCAAGTCCCTCTCCCCCGGCCACCGCACGCGGATTGCCCTCGCACTGGCACTCGGGCGTCGACCCGAAGTACTGCTGCTCGACGAGCCGCTTGCCGATCTCGATCCGGTCGCTCGCAGGGCGGTGGCACGCACCCTGATGCGCGATGCAGCCGAGAACGGTACGACGATCGTGCTGTCCTCACACGTGCTGTCCGAGCTCGTCGACGTCGCCGACCGGCTGTTGCTACTACGCGGTGGGCGAATGCGACTCGACGGGGACCTCGACGCCATCACCGCCGACCACTACCTTCTCGTCGGCAGCTCCGACGCCGACCCGACGGTCCAGGACGGCACCATCGTGTCCGAGGTGTTCGGTTCCGGCGCAACAACATTCGTCGTACAGGGCAAACAACCGACAACGACACCACCGGGGTGGACAGTCGAGAACGCCACCCTCGACGACGTCGTACTCGCCCACCTCGGAACGGAGACCACCTGATGATCTGGGTGACTTGGAGACAATTTCGCACGACCATCCTGTTCGGGGCGTTGACGCCACTGCTGTTGGCTGCGATCACGATTGCCGTCACGGTGATCGGCGGCGGTGTGATTCCGTCTCCGTATCTGCAGGGTTGTCGATCCTTCGGTTCGTCCGACTGCACCGTCGGGACCGTGCAGACGATAGCGATACTCACGACGATCGTCTTGCCCGTCGTCCTGGGGGCATTCGTCGGGGTGACCGTCTTCTCCCGCGATCTCGAACGTCGCACCCACGTACTCGGTTTGACTCAATCCGTGAGCCGACGCCGCTGGTACACCGTGCGCATTCTGGTCGTGTTCACACCGATCGTCGGGGCGATGACGGTGCTCGGATGCGTGCTGTTCGCAGCCAAGTACAACACTGCACCCGATTCCTTCGCGATGTCCTTCGCGGGGTCGAGCGCATCGCGGTTGGACTTTCCCATCTTCGGGGCCACGGGATTCGTCGCAGGCGCGTACACGGCCGTCGGATTGATGGTCGGTTCGGCATGCGCACTTGCGATGCGGAACACGATCGCTGCGATGATCACCACCGTCATCGTGTCGACTGCATTCCTTGCACTGCTGCCGACGCAGTTACGCGAGCACTATGCGACTCCCCAGACAGACCGAGTATCGGTGGAGCAGAAGGTCGACGACATGTACGGCGGCACTCCGGACTACTACAGACCAGGCGACTCGATCAGTTTGTTCCCACGATGGGAATTCTCTGCCGACTACGTCGACAGCAACGGCAGTCCGGTGCCCGTCGACTTGATGGACTGCAATTGGACCCAGAACTACAGGGATCTGAGCGAATTCGAGACTGTCGCCGAGTACGAGGAGTACTCCGACCGCCAGAGCGTGGAACGTCGCAACATCGAGATCCAGTGCATTCGGGATCAGGGTGCCGAGGCCTACGAGACGCGCTATCACGAGGACAGATCGTTCTGGCGGTTCCAGGCGATCGAGTCGGCGTTGTCGTTGGTGGTTGCCGGGCTTCTCGGCGGCGTGTCACTCCTGCTGCTGCGCAGGCTGCGTCCCTAGGGCAGGTCTGCCGCAGCTACCTCTGCGTTGGAATCCCGAGCGGTTTCCGATTCCTGATCACAGTGGCCACGAGGGCGGGGAGGCCGAGGACCAGAACCATGATTCCGACTACGAGTGCAGCAGTGGACCACGGCCTGGACACCCCCAGCTGATCGGCCAGGGTGACCGCGCCGACGATGCCGAGGATCCAGGCGAGAAATTCGATTCGGCGAACGCGTCGGGATGTCGGATCCGAGGTTGCCCACCACGCACCGACGGACGAACACGCGAGGGCGCACACGAGCAACCAGTACTCCGCCATCTCGGCCTCCTCGAAGTCGATGGTGTGATC
Source organism: Rhodococcus sp. NKCM2511 (assembly GCF_014905595.1). Classification (NCBI taxonomy): domain Bacteria; kingdom Bacillati; phylum Actinomycetota; class Actinomycetes; order Mycobacteriales; family Nocardiaceae; genus Rhodococcus; species Rhodococcus sp. NKCM2511. Next base: position 102,916 of record NZ_BNHJ02000002.1, read on the forward strand.
AGGGTAGTTCGCGTGCCGCCCGTCCGTTCACAATTGTGCGACCAGCAGTGGCAGACCCACCGCGGCCGTTGTGCGCCATCGGTGGTCGGCCATGTCGGATACCTCGGTCTCGACCGGGTTGATCTCGACCACGGTTGCGCCCGCACTGCGTGCGACGGCGGGCAGTCCGGCGAACGGGTACACCACGCCCGACGTACCGACCACGAGCACCAGATCTGCAGCGCGCACAGCATTCTCGGCTGCTTCCCACGCCTGTTCGGGCAGCGATTCGCCGAACCACACGGCCCCAGGACGGATGAGTCCGCCGCACCGGGGACAGTCCGGCGGCGGAACACGCTGATCTGCGTCGATCAGAATGCCGTCGTCCAGAATGTCGGGGTCGTCGAGTTCCGCGCGCACTCCACACTCGCTGCAGTACGGCTCGAAAAGGCTTCCGTGTACGTGTGCGAGCACTGTGGATCCGGCTCGTTCGTGCAGATCGTCGACGTTCTGCGTGGCGATGTCCACCTGCGCTTGCTGCTGCCATTGCGCGACGGCGCGGTGACCGGCGTTGGGTTCGGAACGACGAACCAATGCTGCACGCCACCGGTACCAACCCCACACGAGGTCGCTGTCGGCGAGCCAGCCCTCGGGACTGGCGAGGTCCTTCGGATCGAAGTCCTGCCACAGACCAGTCCGGGCGTCGCGAAACGTTGCAATTCCGGATTCGGCCGACATGCCGGCCCCGGTCAGAACGACGATGCGCGACGCCGCTCGTGCGGCGTCCACGATGGGTTGTGGAACGGCGTCGACCGTCTGCTCGTGCAAATGGGTCACACAGCTATTGTGCCAACCGGTGTTCGCTCACGCGCTACCGTGTGGGCATGAGCATCGACACCGATACCCGCACGCGGCGACGCTGGCCCCTGTGGACCGCAGCGGTCACCGCTGTGGTCGTGGTGGTGGCCGTCGGTGTTCTGTGGCTCGCCCCCAGTCGCTATCTACCGTGGGACACCGAATCGTTCCCCGAGGTGAACAGCGCCGAGTTGACCGTCGACCAGGCACGTGTGGTGGACCTGCTGCGAGTCGAGCACGAGAAGCAGCGTCCGGGAACCTTCTATGCAGAGGGCGTGGACGAGGCCTGGTGCGCCGACTTCGTCAGCTGGATCATGAAGGAAGCGGGCCTGCCGTTGTCGAATCCCAACTCGGGTTCGTGGCGCATTCCCGGCGTCTACACGCTGCAGGAGTACTACCAGCAACAGGGACGGTTCGAGACCGTCGGCAACTACACGCCGTCGGTGGGTGATGTGGTGTTGTACGACAACTCCAGTTGGGTCGGCCAACACACCAACGTCATCGTGGCTGTCGACGGCAGCGAGGCCGTCACCGTGGGCGGGAACGAAGCCGGCAAGATCAGGATTCACACTCTGAATTACGAATCCGACTCGGGTGTAGTCGGATTCGGCCGATTGGCATCCTGAGGGCCGTCATTGCGACGGGGTGCTGGAACGGTCGCCGAGTGATCGCGCCCCTCCGTCTCTCTTCGCTCTGTACAGCAACAGGTCTGCTCGGTCGAAACAGTCGTAGAGCGATTCCCCCGGACGCAATGTCGTGTAACCGGCGGAAAATGTCTGCTCGTCCGGGACGACGGCTGCGAGTTCGGTCAGCACGGTTGCCATCGTCGTCGACCCGGTATCGGGCATCGCGATGGCGAATTCCTCCCCGCCCCACCTGGCGACATACGCTCGCCCTGCAAGCAATTGCATTGCGGCAGTGGAGAACTGGACCAACAGGCGATCGCCGCGGCCGTGTCCGTACTTGTCGTTGAACGACTTGAAGCGATCGAAATCGATCATCGCCATCGCCAGCGACACCTCGACTCCGCGCGGAGTCGTCAACTGAGACAACCGATCTCGCCATCCACGCCGATTGAGCAGCCCGGTCAAGGGATCGGTCAGCGCAGCCTCCCGTAGGTCGTCCTCCAACCGCCGCCGGTCGGTGACGTCGTGGACCACCGCCATGGTCCATCGTCGGCCGTCCGGGCCGGGGACCTCACTGGCCGACACCCAACCCCACCGCACTGTGCCGTCGGGATGCAGGTATCGCTTCTCGACGTGTACGGATTCACCACGGGCCTCGGCGTCGTCCATCATCTGTTCCATCGCCGCGTGTTGGCCCAGGTCGTCGGGGTGGGTGAATTCACGGGAGGATCGGCCCCACAGTAGGTCCCTGGGGCACCCCACGATGGCCGCATACGCCTCGTTCGCGAGTAACAGCAGCCCGTGTTCGTCGGCGAGTGCCATTCCCACCGTGCTGGCCTCGAACATCTCCCGATACCAGCCATCGGCGTCGACCATGATTGTCCGGTTCACTTCCTCGAACGGTGCGAGCCACATCGATTCACACGACACACCGACGATACGCCGCCGCGGGGGCCCGAACGGTATCCGGCGATCGGTCTTGACCTTGACGCTACGTCAACGTTCACACTGGACGCATGAGAATCGGATCCCTCGCCGATGCCGCCGGAACGACCCCGCGGACGGTGCGCCACTACCACCGACTCGGCTTGCTCTCCGAGCCTCGGCGGCTGTCCAACGGCTACCGCGAGTACACGATCGACGACGTCGTTCGGCTGATGCGAATCCGATGGTTGGCCGAGTGCGGAATGCCGCTGGGCGCGATAGCGGCAGTGCTCGACGGAATCGCGACGGACGAGCCCGACGTGGTCGCGGACCTGCGAGCCCTGCTGGCCGGCATCGAGACCGAGCAGACGGCATTGGCACACAAGCACAGTCGCTTGTCGGCGTTGCTCGACGACGCTGTCGCACGGCGTCCTCTGACCGCGCTCCCACGAGATGTGGCCGCGACGTTCGGGTCCTTGCTCGATGCAGCGGACGAACGGGACCGGCCCGCGCTGATCCGCGAACGCGATCTACTCGAAGTGATGGCAATTTCGGGCCGCGTCCCGGCGGCATTCTTCGAGACGATGTCCGCCGCGCTCGGCGATCACGACCTACGTCGGAGATACCTGGTGTTGCTACGACGCTTCGGTGCCCTCGAGGGCCGAAGCGTCGCCGAATCCGAGGACGACATCGACGCGTTGGCCGACGAGTTGGTGTCCGTACTCGATGTCGAGTCCTTCGCTCAGGCGCCCGAGTCCGCTGCGCTCGGTAGCGAATCGACCGCGCTGCTCGACATCGAGGACATCGTTCCCGACGCGGCCCAACGCGCCGTCGTCCTCCGCACCACAACTCGTCTGCTCGACGGTGCGCATCCGGCAGGAACCTCACAGTGACCCCGGATCGGGGTGCCCGGGTCGGCAGATGGCACGCACTGCTGTTGTGGGCACGCGGCCGCCACGCTCCGATCGGGGCCGACTCTGCCGAGTTCGCCGCGGTGCGCGGAACGGGTTCGATGCCGTTGATGTTCGGTGTGGCCTCGGTCGTCGAGATCGTCGTCGTGCATCTCCTGGTTCCGTGGTTGTGGCTCGATATCGTGCTCGGTGCGCTCTCGGTCGTATCGATCGTTCTGCTGGTGTCGGCTTTAGCCGTCGGCCGGGTGCACCCCCATGTCCTCACGCCCGAAGCACTCGTCCTGCGCACCTCCGGCGAGGTCGTCACCACGGTGGAGAGATCGACGATCGTCTCGGCCCGACTCCATCGCCGGTTCGGCGTGGTGGCTCCCACTGTCCGCGACGACCGAGCCGTGTTACCGAACCAGGACGGCACGAACGTCGACATCACGTTGTCGACCCGCACCACAGTCGTCGTACCCGCACCCCCACGTCGGTGGCGGGTCGAGGGCACCGCGACGTCCATCGGCTTGTACGTGGACGATCCCGTGGCCCTGGTCGCCGCGTTGTCCTCGGTTCCGGCCGACGGTGGGATGTGAACCCGAACTGCCGCGGGACCGGTGAGACCACGCTGTGAGAAACCGGCGACGAGCTGGGACCGGCACCGCAGTACGGACTCCGAGGAGTGCGTCACCGCGCGTACACGTATTGTTTGCTCAGAACGTCTTCTTGTTTGCGACGAACCTCGTCGTCTGCCGAGCAGCTTCCGAGACGAACACCACCGACCGTGACCGCCCGACCAGTGGTCGATCGACAGCCGGAGCCATTCCCCTTTCATGCAGGTACACCCGAGCGGAACCGATCACGAATCGGCAACCGATTCCGCGGCCCCGAGTTCGGTGTCGGCTCCCGTCGTGCCGCGACCGCCGCAGCGCCACGATCTGAACGGTCTGCGTGGTGTCGCAATCGCCCTGGTGGTCGTGTTCCACATCTGGATGGGCCGGGTGTCGGGCGGAGTCGATGTCTTCCTCACGCTGTCCGGCTTCTTCTTCACTGCGTCGTTGCTTCGATCGGCCGAGGCCGGCGCGAGCCTGAACCCGATCACCCGCATCGTTCGCGTGCTCCGCAGACTCGGACCGCCGCTGGCGCTGACTCTGTTGGCGGTAGCGGCCGCGTCGGTGTTCCTGCTACCGCGGACCCGCTGGGCCGACGTGGGCGACCAACTCGTCTCCGGCGTCTTCTTCTTCGTGAACTGGCAGTTGGCGACGACGGCCAACGACTACCTGGCGGCCGACCCCTCGGTGAGCCCGGTCCAGCACCTGTGGTCCGTCGCGGTGCAATTCCAGTTCTATCTGCTCGCGATTGCCGTCGTGTTCGGTCTGGCGTGGATTCTGCGCACGATGCGACCGGAAGGACCGCGAAGTCTGCGACCACAGACCTTCGCCGTGATCTTCGCCGTCATCGCGGTGTTGTCGTTCGTGTATGCAGCGGACGGTGCTCGACGCCATCAAGCGTGGAACTACTACGACACGGGCGCGCGACTCTGGGAGATCATGCTCGGTGCGGCGGTCGCGGCCACGTTCGCGGCATTCGCCGGCAGAAACACCGGGGCCGATGCCCGCGTGAGTCGGGTGGGATCGACCGCCCGGGGCGCGCTCGCCGCCGGTGCGATGTTCGTCATCGTCGTCTGTGGATTCGTGGTGGACGGCGTGACCGCGTTCCCCGGTCCCCTGGCGCTGATTCCGGTACTGGCCACTGTGGCGCTGATCATCGCAGGCTCGAACACCGTGGTCGCCGCGACGTTGTCCAACCGGTTCTTCGCCTGGGTCGGCTCGATCGCGTTTCCGTTGTACCTGTGGCACTGGCCGCTGTTGATCTTCTACCTGTCGGCCACCGGCAGGTCCCACGCGGACATATCCGGCGGACTCGGCATCGTCGGTGCATCGGTCGCACTCGCGTGGCTCACCGTCCGCTTCGTGGAGCGGCCTACGCAGGCCACCACATTCACTCCCGGCCGCATCGCAGTCACGGCCGTCGCCCTCGTTGCTGCCGTGGCGGTGACAGCCGGTTCGGTCGGCTGGAACGCCTACATCGAACGATCGATCTCGGCCGTGCAGGCCGACGAATCGGTCGACGAAGCCACGCACCCGGGGGCGCTGGAATTGACCGACGGCATTCGCGTCGAACCGGCGGAGATGACGCCTCCCCTGTACTCCGCTCCCGAGGATCTTCCCGTCACCACCCTCGAGGGCTGCATCGCGGATTTCGAGACTCGCGACGCGCTGTCCTGTACCTACGGCGACGTCGATGCGGCCCGAACGATCGTGCTGGCGGGGAGCTCACACGCCGAGCACTGGGTGACCGCTCTCGACACTCTGGGGCGGCGGCACGGCTTCAAGGTGGTCACGTTCGTGAAGATGGGGTGCCCGCTCAGCCTGGACACGATGCCGATGCTCGGGCAGAACGAGTACCCGGATTGTCTGGATTGGACCCGGACCGTGCTCGACGACGTCGCATCGATGCAACCGGAATACGTGTTCACCACGGCCACCCGGCCCCGCGACGACTTCCCCGGCGACTTCACCCCGCCCTGGTACGTCTCGGTCTGGCAGCAGTTGATCGCCGACGGTGTCGGCGTCCTCGGCATCAGGGACACCCCGTGGCTCGCGTATCGAGCCATCGACTGCCTGGCCGACGGCGGCTCGGCCACCTCGTGCGGCATCCCGCGAGACGAGGCGCTCGATTCGGTCAACCCCGCTCTGGCGTCCTCGTTCCAGCTGAGCGGATTCTCCGCCCTCGACCTCTCGGACGCGGTGTGCGACGACACCGTCTGTCGCGTCGAGCAGGGGAACGTACTGATCTATCGCGACGAGCATCATCTGACCGCCACCTACGTGCGAACCCTGACCACCGAGCTCGGCCGGCAGCTCGGATCTGCGACCGGCTGGTGGGCCGGACCGTGAGCGGAACGGCTCGCGCTCGGTAAGCCTGGTCCCACCGGTCACAGTAGGGTTGATCCATGCTGCACGACGCCTCCGACGACACGCCCGCCATCGCCGTATGGCCGGGATCCCCTTATCCACTGGGAGCGACCTACGACGGAGCAGGAACCAACTTCGCCTTGTTCTCCGAGGTCGCCGAGGCCGTGGACCTGTGCCTGATCGCCGAGGACGGTACCGAAACTCGTATTCGTTTCGAGGAGTCCGACGGCTATGTGTGGCACGCGTACCTGCCCACGGTGGTGCCGGGACAACGCTACGGCTACCGCGTCCACGGGCCGTGGGATCCCGCTGCCGGACATCGTTGTGATCCCAGCAAGTTGCTGGTCGATCCTTACGGAAAAGCATTCGAGGGGTCGTTCGACGGAGACCGATCGCTCTTCTCCTACAACATCGACATCCCGGCCGCCGAACCCGAGCCCGTGGAGTCCACGGACTCCGCAGCCGCGGATCCACTCGACGCCGAGGGCCAATTCGAGGACGCGGCCGACCTCGCCGATCCGGACGGCGAAATCGTCGATGAGGCACCGATCGCCCACGATGACGAGCCGAACAACGATTTCCCTCAGCACGATTCGCTGGGGCACACGATGACCACCGTGGTGATCAACCCCTTCTTCGACTGGCAGGCCGACCGCGCACCGAAGAGGCCGTATCACGAGACGGTGATCTACGAGGCCCACGTCAAGGGCATGACGATCACCCACCCCGACATCCCCGAGGCCGAGCGCGGCACCTATGCCGGTCTGGCACATCCGGTGATCATCGAGCATCTGCAGCACCTGGGCGTCACCGCGATCGAGCTGATGCCGGTGCACCAGTTCATGCAGGACCAGGTACTCCTGGACAAGGGGCTGCGAAACTACTGGGGCTACAACACCTTCGGATTCCTCGCGCCTCATGCGGAGTATTCCTCGCATCAGTCGCCCGGTGCCGCGGTGACCGAATTCAAGGCGATGGTCCGTTCGTTCCACGCCGCCGGCATCGAGGTGATCCTCGACGTGGTCTACAACCACACCGCCGAGGGAAACCACATGGGCCCCACCATCAGCTTCCGCGGCATCGACAACGCGGCCTACTACCGACTGGTCGACGGCGATCTCGAGCACTACATGGACTACACCGGGACGGGCAACAGTCTCAATGCGCGACACCCACACACGCTGCAGCTCATCATGGACTCGCTGCGCTACTGGGTCACCGAGATGCACGTCGACGGATTCAGGTTCGACCTCGCATCCACCCTGGCCCGTGAACTGCACGACGTGGATCGGCTGAGCGCGTTCTTCGATCTGGTGCAACAGGACCCGGTCGTGAGCCAGGTGAAGCTGATCGCCGAGCCGTGGGATGTCGGCGAGGGCGGATACCAGGTGGGCAACTTCCCCGGTCTGTGGACCGAATGGAACGGCAAGTACCGCGACACCGTTCGCGACTACTGGCGTGGTGAGCCCGCGACGCTGGGCGAGTTCGCGTCGCGCCTGACCGGATCGTCGGATCTCTACGAGGCGACGGGCCGCCGCCCCGGTGCCAGCATCAACTTCGTCATCGCACACGACGGCTTCACCCTCAACGACCTGGTCTCGTACAACGACAAGCACAACGAGGCCAACGGCGAGGACAACAACGACGGCGAGAGCCACAACCGGTCGTGGAACTGCGGCGTCGAGGGTCCGACCGACGATCCCGAGATCCTCGATCTGCGTGCCCGCCAGATTCGCAACATCATGGCCACGCTGCTGCTCAGCCAGGGCACGCCGATGATCGCGCACGGCGACGAACTCGGCCGAACTCAGCAGGGCAACAACAACGTCTACTGCCAGGATTCGGAACTGGCGTGGATGGATTGGTCCCTGGCCGAGACCAACGCCGACCTGATCGAGTTCACCCGCAACGCAATTGCGCTGCGCAACGAGCACCCGGTATTTCGCCGTCGCCGATTCTTCGAGGGCAGGCCCATCCGATCGGGCGAACAGGCACGTGACATCGCCTGGCTCACCCCCGCAGGCGAGGAGATGACTCCCGAGGACTGGGACAGCGGTTTCGGCAAATCGCTCACCGTGTTCCTCAACGGTGAGGGCATTCCCGAGCCGAATCAGCGCGGGGAGCGGGTGGTCGACGACTCGTTCCTGTTGTGCTTCAACGCACATCACGAGACGATCGAATTCGTCACCCCGGACGGAAACTACGCCAAGGAATGGACGGTCGCCCTCGATACGGCAGCGCGCACGGGAGCGGGTGAGAAATCGATCGAAGCGGGTACACCGGTGGAGGTCACCGCTCGATCCCTACTCGTTCTACGAAAGACTGCCTGACTCATGCCGCTGCCCACCAGCACATACCGGTTACAACTGCGGGGCGATGCCTTCACCCTGGCCGACGCCTCGGACGTGGTCGACTACCTGCACGACCTCGGAGTGAGCCATCTCTATCTCTCGCCGATACTGACCGCGACCGACGGTTCGACGCACGGGTACGACGTCACCGACACCTCGACCGTCTCCGCCGCCCTCGGCGGGCGAGATGCATTGACTCGCTTGCACTCTCGGGCTGCCGAGGTGGGCATGGGGATCATCGTGGACATCGTTCCCAACCACGTCGGGGTGGAGGATCCACGACAGAACGCGTGGTGGTGGGACGTTCTGCGGCGCGGTCGTGACTCGGAGTTCGCCACCTACTTCGACATCGACTTCGCAGCGGACAACGGAGTGGACGGCAAGATCGCCATCCCCGTGCTCGGCAGCGCGAGCGATGTCGCCGAGCTCACCGTCGACCGCTCCGAGGACGAGCCTCTGCTGGCGTTCTACGAGCACCGCTTCCCCATCGCCGACGGTACCGACGGCGACGACGCCCAGGCCGTGCACGACCGTCAGGCCTACCGCCTCGTCAGTTGGTCCGCCGGGCTGATCGGCTACCGGCGCTTCTTCTCGGTGAACGGCCTGGCCGGTGTCCGGCAGGAAGACCTCGACGTCTTCACCGACTCGCATCGCCAGGTGGCGAGCTGGATCGAGGACGGGCTGATCGACGGATTGCGCGTCGATCACCCCGACGGCTTGGCCGATCCTGCCGGATATCTGACCGAACTACGCGGGCTGCTCGGTCCCGACCGCTGGCTGGTGATCGAGAAGATCTTGGCCGACGGCGAACCGTCGGACGAGTCGCTGCCCGTCGACGGCACGACAGGGTACGACGCGTTGGCGGCCGTGGGCGGGATATTCGTCGACCCGGAAGGGGCGCCGGCACTGACCGCGCTGTCCCAGGTGCGCTCCGGCATCGCCTATGACGACGAGACGTTGCACGAGACAGAACTCGATCTCAAGACCGCTGTCGCGCGCGGCGACCTGTCCCCCGAGGTGCGACGCCTCGCCCGCGCCGTGGTTCGTGAATCGGGTACCTCCATCGAGCTCGAATCGGTGATCGACGCCATCGTTGCCGTTGTTGCCGCAGTTCCGGTGTACCGCACCGACTACGCGCCGCTGGCCGGTGTGCTTCCGGGTGTCGTCGCCGCCATCGGTGAAGAGCAGCCGGAACTGGCCGGCGGTCTCGACGCTCTGACAACCGCCCTGATCGCCGGTACCGAATCCCCCGTGCGTTTCGATCAGGTGTGCGGTGCCGTCACGGCCAAGGGCGTCGAGGACTGCCTGTTCTACCGCGCCAACCGGTTGATCTCGCTGCAGGAGGTGGGCGGCGATCCCGCTCGGTTCGGTTGCAGCCCAGCATACTTCCATCTGAAGAACGCCGACCGCGCGAAGCGCTGGCCAGCCGCGATGACGACACTGTCCACACACGACACCAAACGCGGTGAGGACGTGCGGGCGCGTATCGGCGTGCTCTCGCAGACGCCGGAGCTGTGGGCCCGGTCGATCGCCGATTGGGAGGAGCTGGCCCCGAGCCCCGACGGCACCACAGGGATGTTCTTGTGGCAGAACGTCTTCGGTGTCTGGCCGGTCGACGGGGTGATCACCTCGACCCTGCGGGAACGGCTACACGCCTACGCCGAGAAGGCCATTCGCGAGGCCGCTCTCCGTACCACGTGGACCGATCCGGACGAGGAGTTCGAGACTGCCGTTCACAACTGGCTCGACGCAATTCTCGACGGTCCGGTGGCGCGTTCGATGACGATGCTCGTCGAAAAGCTTTCGCCCCATGGACACTCCGATGCACTCGGGCAGAAGTTGCTCACACTCGTCGGTCCCGGAATCCCGGATGTGTATCAGGGCACCGAGCTGTGGGAGGACTCGCTCGTCGACCCCGACAACCGCAGACCCGTCGACTACTCGGTACGCCGGTCCGTTCTGGCCGGACTGAACGGATCCGCGCCGTCGGTCGATACCGGTGCTGCGAAATTGGCCGTGGTTCGTTCCGCGCTGACGGTACGACGCGAACGGCCTGCGAGCTTCGTCGGCGGTAGTTACACGCCGATCGTCGCGGACGGGGCCGCGGCCGAGCATGTCGTCGGATTTGCCCGAGGTCCGTTGCCCGGCAACTCCGATGTGGTTGCGCTGGCCACGAGGCTGTCCCTCGGTGTGGCCGAGACAGGGTGGGGCGAGACGACCGTGACGCTGCCCGACGGTCGGTGGCGCGACCGCATCACCGACGTCGAACACAGCGGGACCGTTGCGGTCGCCGAGCTGTTCGCCTCCCTGCCGGTTGCACTTCTGGTGCGCGACAACGAAGGAGAGTCAGCACGATGACATCCTCGACCACTACATCCCCGGCCACGACGCCTTCGGCCACGACCCGTGAATTCGCAGTGTGGGCACCGACCCCGGAACGAGTACGGCTGCAACTGGACGACTCGGTCCACGACATGGAGCAATCCTCGGACGGCTGGTGGCGAGCAGAGGTGAGTGCCGCCGCGGACAGTCGCTACGGATTCCTCCTCGACGACGCCGAGAAGGCGCTGCCGGATCCACGCTCGCCTCGGCAACCCGACGGTGTGCACGAATTGTCCCAGGTGTTCGAGGTCGATCCGTCGTTGTGGACCGATTCCGCATGGACCGGTCGTCAACTCCCCGGATCGTCGATCTACGAACTCCACATCGGCACCTTCACTCGCGAGGGAACGTTCGACGCGGCGATCGACAAGCTCGATCACCTCGTCGACCTCGGCGTATCTTTCGTCGAGATCATGCCGGTCAACGGATTCAACGGCGTGCACAACTGGGGCTACGACGGCGTCCTCTGGTACACCGTGCACGAGGCCTACGGTGGCCCGGAAGGGTTGCAGCGCTTGGTCGATGCATGCCACGGCCGCGGGATCGGTGTCGTTCTCGACGTCGTCTACAACCATCTCGGCCCGTCCGGCAACTACCTGGAACGCTTCGGTCCCTACATGACCGAAGGGGCCAACAGCTGGGGCCAGGCGATCAACTATGCCGATGCAAACTCGGGCGAGGTGCGGCGCTACGCCCTGGACAACGCGTTGCGCTGGTTCTCCGAGTTCCACATCGACGCGTTGCGTCTCGACGCGGTGCACGCCATCGTCGACCACACCGCTGTGCATCTCCTCGAGCAACTCTCGATCGAAACGCGCACCCTGTCAGCGCATCTCGGCCGTCCACTGACCCTGATCGCCGAGAGCGACCTCAACGATCCATCGCTGATCACGGCACGGTCGGGTGGCGGCTACGGACTCGACGCACAGTGGGACGACGACATTCACCACGCGATCCATGCTGCGGTCTCCGGCGAACGGCAGGGCTACTACGGCGACTTCGGGTCGTTGCAGGGCCTGGCGAACACGGTGCGGCAGGGCTTCTTTCATGCCGGAACGTACTCCAGCTTCCGCGGCCGAATCCACGGGCGACCACTGGACACCCGCCGCATTCCCGCCAGCTCTCTGGTGGCCTACACGACCACCCATGATCAGGTCGGCAACCGTGCGATCGGAGATCGCCCCGGCTTCTACCTCTCCCCCGGACAGCTCGCGATCAAGGCAGCTCTGGTACTCACCTCGCCCTACACTCCGATGCTGTTCATGGGCGAGGAATGGGGAGCGTCGACTCCGTTCCAGTTCTTCACCTCGCACCCCGAACCCGAGCTCGGCAAGGCCACGGCGGAAGGACGCAAAGCCGAGTTCGCCGAACACGGGTGGGACAAGAGCGACATCCCCGACCCACAGGATCCCGAGACGTTCACACGATCGAAATTGAATTGGTCGGAACTGGGCGACGGCGACCATGCCCGACTGTTGGCTGTCTATCGAGACCTACTGGCCCTGCGCCGCGAGCGGACCGAACTGACCGACCCGTGGCTCGATCACGTGAAGGTCGAGTACGACGAGGACGCCCAGTGGATCGCGATTCGCCGCGGCCGCGTCAGCGTGGTGTGCAATCTGTCCGAGTCCGCGGTGACGGTACCGGTCGGCGGCTCCACACTGCTCGAGTGGGAGCCGACGACCTCGAACGACACCGGGTCTGCCACCACGGTTCCCGGTCACTCCTTCGCGGTGCTCCAATCCTGACGAACCCGTAGGTTCACCAGCACGAACACGGCGGTGACCGCAAGGACCACCGCGGTGGCGACGGCCGCAACGTGCATGCCCGAGACGAACGCGGCATGCGCGGAGTCCAGGAGGACCGTCGCCACCGAGTCCGGTAGTTCACGGGCCACCGCGTCTGCGCCGCCGAGCGTTTCGGCTGCTCTGGCACCGAGCTCGGGTGTGAGCTGCGAGGTGTCGATCCCGCGTCGGAAGATGGCCATGACGACCGTGCCGAGGATCGCCACTCCCAGCGCGATGCCCAGCTCGTACGCGGTTTCCGACACCGCGGACGCAGCCCCGGCTCGCTCGGGTTCGACGGCGCTGACCACCAGGTCGGACGTCAGAGTGAGCGCGAAGCCGACGCCTGCACCCACCAGGACGAATCCGGCGATGAACAACGCCGGGCTGGTGTCGGTACCGAGACCGACCAGGATGCCCGCGCCCGCAGCAGCTGCGATCATGCCTGCGCCGAGGACCGTGCCTGCGGTGAAGTACCGAACCAGAACCGCAGCGAGCAATGAGGTCACGATGCTGGCGGCCGTGCCCGGCAGCAACAGCAGTCCGGCTTCGAGCGGGCTGTTGCCCAGGACGAGCTGCAGGTACTGCGAACCGAAGAACAGCACGCCGGCGAGTGCGAACACGGACAGGAAGTTCGTCGCCACACCCGTCGAGAAGGCACGGTTGGCGAACAGCCGGATGTCGATCATCGGGGCGTCCAGAATCCGCTGTCGCCGCACGAACACCACACCGGCGATCACGCCGACGACGGCGGAGACCACGTAGGCCGGGTGAAGGCCGTGCGCTGCGATCTCCTTGACCGCGAACACGATCGGAACGATAGCGAGCATCGACAACGCCGAGCTGGGTAGGTCGAAACGGCCCGGGTTCGGATCCTTGGACTCGGGAATGACCAACGGCCCCAGCGCGATCAGCGCGATCATGACGGGAATGTTGATGAGAAACACCGAGCCCCACCAGAAGTGCTCGAGCAACCACCCGCCCACGAGCGGACCGGCGGCCGCGCCGCCGCCCGCCATCGCGCCCCAGACGCCGATAGCGGTCACCCGTTGGCGCGGATCGAGGAAGATCGTGCGAATCAAGCCGAGAGTGGCGGGCATCAAGGTCGCGCCGGAGATACCCTGCAGAACTCGCGCCGCGATGAGCATCTCCGGGCTGGTCGAGACAGCCGCAACGAGAGAGGCGATTCCGAAGCCCGCTGCTCCGATCAGCAGTAGGCGACGCCGACCGATCCGGTCACCGAGCGTGCCCATCGTGATGAGCAAGCCGGCCAGTACGAACGAGTACACGTCGATGATCCACAGCAGCTGATTGCTCGACGGTGCCAGATCGGCGCTGATGAACGGCAGGGCGAGATCGAGCACGGTTCCATCGACCGCGATGAGAAGGACGGCAAACGCGAGCACCACCAACCCGAACCAGTCGCGCGCGGTGGCTCTGGAGGCCGATCCGCCGTCGATCTCGTGCACCGCACCGGTCCGCACGTCGCTCACCATGACTCCATTTCGCCCGCCCGGTCCGCGACCGGGCACATTCTCGATACCAACCGTCCAGCCGGTACAGCTCCGAAGGCTACCTCGAACCGTCCAGCCGGTAAAGTGAGTTTCATGTCATCTGACACACGCGACCGAATTCTGGATTCGCTCGAGACATTGCTTCTCGAACACGGCATGACCAAAGTGACCCTGGACAGCGTCGCTGCCGCCGCCGGGGTATCGAAGGGCGGCTTGCTGTACCACTTCAAGACCAAGGACGCTCTGGTCGCTGCCATGGTCCGACGGCTCGCCGTTCAGGCCGATCAGCAGCGAGCCGACGCCGGCGCAGGTGGCACCTCCGTGGCGGAGTGGTATCTGCAACCACCCGATTGCATTTCGGAGAAGGAAATCGCGCTCTACCGCTCCACGCTGGCGGCACTGCGCAGCGTCGACGGAAACTCCGGCGAGGTGCAGGACGCCGTCACGGACATGATGCAGCAGTGGGACGAGGGCTTACGTACCGAGATCGACGATCCGGTGCAGGCCGAGATCATCCGACTCGTCGGCGACGGGATATACCTCGGAGCCGTCCTCGACCTGCCCGCCGTCGACCCCGAACTGCACAAGCGGGTGGTCGACCGCCTGCTGGGTCGGTGACTCAGGTCAAGTAGCGGTAGACCGGCGAACCCGGCTCCAGCTGCTCCACCTGAAGGTGCGAGGACCGCATACGTTCGAGGAGGGCCGAAAGGCCGTGCGCCGCACCGAGTTGGATGCCGACGAGCGCGGCACCGGTCTCCCGGTTGTTTCGCTTGACGTACTCGAACAGGGTGATGTCGTCCTCGGGCCCGAGTACCTCGTCGAGAAACCGACGCAGTGCGCCGGGCTCCTGCGGAAAGTCCACGAGGAAGTAGTGCTTGAGGCCGAGGTGGACGAGCGATCGTTCGAGAATCTCGCCGTACCGTGAGACGTCGTTGTTTCCCCCGGACACCAGGCACACGACGGTACTTCCCGGTGCGATGTCGAGATGCTCGAGCGCGGCGACCGCCAATGCGCCTGCGGGCTCGGCGATGACCCCTTCGTTCTGGTACAGCTCGAGCATTGCGGTACAGACCGCGCCCTCGTCGATCTGGGTGATCAGGAACGCACCGGGGCCGGAGCTTTCGAACACCGGCGCGGTGATCAGGGGCAACGATGCATGGGACACCACCGTCGCGCCCAACGACTGCAGCGCCGAGTACGGAACATCGCCGATACGCCGGACCGCCGCCCCGTCGACGAACGGATCGATATCCGACAGCGTCACCGGCCCACCAGCAATCAACGCAGCGGTCATCGACGCAGCACCGGATGGTTCGACGCCGACCAACGATGTCTGCGGAGCGCGCTCACGCAGATAACTGGAGATACCCGCGATGCAGCCGCCCCCGCCGACGGGCATCACCACCACATCGGGTGCGCCGCCGAGCTGATCGACGATTTCCTTGGCGATCGTCCCTTGGCCCGCCACCGTTCGTGGATCGTCGAACGGCGGGACCATGGTGGCACCGGTACGGGCCACGTCCGCGGCAGCCGCGGCAGCTGCGGCGTCGAACGTGTCGCCGATGACAATGAGCTCCACGAAGTCGCCTCCGTGCACCCTGATTCGGTCACGCTTCTGCTTGGGGGTGTTGGCCGGCACGTAGATCCGACCTCGCACCTGCATGGACCGACAGGCGAATGCCACACCCTGCGCGTGGTTCCCGGCACTCGCCGTGACCACGCCGACGCTGCGCTCGGCCTCGGTCAACTGATCCATCAGGTTGTACGCGCCGCGAATCTTGTACGAGCGGACGATCTGCAGGTCTTCGCGTTTGAGGTAGACCGTCGCTCCGGTCTCTGCCGACAGGCGCTCGCACAACTGCAGGGGTGTCGCGGCGACCACCGAGGAAATTCGCATCGCAGCTGCATCGATGTCGGCCGCGGTGACGGCTACCGACGAGGGGTGCTGGGAGGCGAGCTCAGGTGATGAAGACACCAGCACATGCTGCCACCAGCGTGGAACGGTCACCCACTCGGGACCGTTCCACGGGCAGGCCGATCGCGCTCAGGCGCGCGCGAGGACGAACACCGGGATCTCCCGGTCGGTCTTCTTCCGGTAATCCGCGTAATCGGGGTAGACCGCGACCGAGCGCTCCCACCACACGGCCTTCTCGTCGCCGGTTACCTCCCGAGCGACGTAATCATGCTTTTCGGGTCCGTCCTGCAACTCCACCAGCGGCTCGGCTTTGACGTTGAAGTACCAGACGGGATGCTTCGGCGCACCGCCGAGGGAGGCCACGATGGCGTACTCCCCATCGTGTTCCACCCGCATCAACGGCGACTTGCGCAGCTTCCCGCTCTTGTTTCCCTTGGTGGTCAGCAGCACGACCGGCATCCCGTTCATCGTCGTGCCTTCGGTTCCGCCGGAGTTCTCGTACAGCTCGGCCTGCTTGCGGGCCCAGTCGGATGAACTCGGTTCGTATTCTCCTGTCAATGGCATGGTTTCAGTCAACACCCACGGCCGCCGGGACGCCACCGAATCTCGGTCGTCGCAGGTCGGAACCGTGAGTTCGGTGGACCGAATCTTTGCGTGGGTATAGTCTGAACTTCACCCGCCGGACACCCGAATCATCGAACCGGACGGGCGTACCCGAGGAGGACGCGATGACCTACACGAGCAACCAGGTGAGCCGTCGAACTGTCCCCGCCCTGCGCACGGTCGATGTCGCCGGAGTCGATTGGCCTCTGTACAAGCTCGAGGCCGTGGCCGTCGGGCTCGTCGTGTTCGTCGCCACGCTCGCGCTGGTCGGATCGCTGCAGGCAGCCGTTCTGGGCGGCGCGGCAGTCGCAGTCGCCGCGTGGTGGACTCTGCGGTTGACCGAGGTCCACCCCGCCCGGACCGGCTCACCCCGTCAGGCAGCCGGGCCCCAGTAGCGCCTTCAGGTCTCCCATCAGCGCAGATGTCGGCGTGACCCGCAGACTGTCGTCGAGTTTCATCGTGGTGATCTTGTCGCCACTGACCAGACGCAGGTGGACGTCCGAGGTCCCAGGGTGGCTGATCAACACCCGCTTGAGCGCGCCGACCTTGTCGGCCGTGCACAGTCGCGTCGGCAAACTCACCGCGAGCGGCTTGTCGATACCGATCGCCGAAAGATCCGGCACCGCAAGATCGTTCGCGATCAACGAAACCCGGTCGTCACGCACCGACACGCGGCCCTTGACGAGCACCACCGAGTCCTCGGTGACGTCGGCACCGAACACCGAGTAGGCCTGCGGGAAGAACAGCACCTCGATGCCGCCGGCGAGGTCCTCGAGCTGAGCCGACGCCCACGTCAGACCGTTCTTGTTGATCCGCCGGTTCACCGAGGCCAGAATTCCGCCGACGGTGACCTGAGTGCCGTCCTTGATGTCACCTTCGAGGATGGTCGGGATGTTGCAGTCGGACTTCGCGGCCAACATGTGCTCGACGCCCAGGAGTGGGTGGCCGGAGACGTAGAGACCGAGCATCTCGCGCTCGAGGGCCAGACGGTGCTTGGACTCCCACTCCTCGTCCGGCACGCGGACGTTGAACACCGAGGAAATGGACTCGTCGGCGTCCTCACCGCCGAACAGATCGAACTGTCCGATCGCCTCGGCCTTCTTGGTGCCCATCACCGCATCGATCGCGTCGGCATGGATCAACATCAGACCCTTGCGCGGATGATCGAGAGAGTCGAAAGCGCCTGCCTTTATGAGAGATTCGGTGACCTTCTTGCTGCACGCGATCGCGTCGATCTTGCCCAGGTAGTCCGAGAAGTCCGTGTATTTGGACTTCTCCGACCGCGCTCTGATGATCGATGCGACCACGTTAGTGCCGACGTTGCGCACCGCGCCGAGACCGAATCGGATGTCCTTGCCCACCGATGCGAAGTTGAGCTCGGATTCGTTGACGTCCGGTGGCAGCACCGTGATGCCGAGCTTGCGGCAGTCGGCCAGGTAGATCGCGGCCTTGTCCTTGTCGTCACCGACACTGGTGAGCAGGCCGGCCATGTACTCGGCCGGGTAGTTGGCCTTGAGGTACGCCGTCCAGTACGAGACCAGGCCGTAGCCGGCCGAGTGCGACTTGTTGAACGCGTAGCCGGCGAACGGGAGCACGGTGTCCCACAGCGCCTTGATCGCGGCCTCGGAGAAGCCGTTGTCCAACATGCCCTGCCGGAATCCGGCGTAGGCCTTCTCGAGCTCGGAGAGCTTCTTCTTTCCCATGGCACGACGCAGCAGGTCGGCCTGGCCCAGGGTGTACCCGGCGACCTTCTGCGCGAGCTGCATGATCTGCTCCTGGTAGACCACCAGGCCGTACGTCTCGCCGAGAATCACCTTGAGCGGCTCTTCGAGCTCGGGGTGAATCGGCTTGACCTCCTGCCGCCCGTTCTTGCGGTCGGCGTAGTCATTGTGCGAGTTCATGCCCATCGGACCCGGGCGGTACAGCGCGAGCACGGCGACGATGTCCTCGAAACCGGTGGGCTGCATGCGGCGCAGCAGGTCTCGCATCGCGCTGCCGTCGAGCTGGAAAACACCGAGAGTGTCTCCGCGAGAGAGCAATTCGAAGGTCGCCGGATCGTCGAGCGGCAACGCGTCGAGATCGATGTCGATGCCGCGGTTGGCCTTGATGTTGTCGATCGCGTCGCCGATGACCGTGAGGTTTCGCAGACCGAGGAAGTCCATCTTCAGCAGGCCGATGGCCTCGCACGACGGGTAGTCCCAGCCGGTGATGATCGCGCCGTCCTGGGCGCGCTTCCACACCGGGATGGCGTCGGTGAGCGGCTCCGAGGACATGATGACCGCGCAGGCGTGTACGCCCGCGTTGCGGATCAGGCCTTCGAGGCCCTTGGCCGTCTTGTAGATCGTGGCCACGTCGGGGTTGGAGTCGATGAGCGCTCGGACCTCGACGGCCTCCTTGTAGCGCTCGTGCGACGGATCGGTGATGCCGGCCACCGAGATGTCCTTGGCCATGATGGGCGGCGGCAAAGCCTTGGTGATCTGATCGGCGATGCCGAAACCGGGCTGGCCGAACTGCACACGTGCGGAGTCCTTGATGGCAGCCTTGGTCTTGATGGTGCCGAAGGTGATGACCTGCGCAACCCGGTCGCTACCCCACTTCTCCGTGGCGTAGCGCACCATCTCACCGCGACGACGATCGTCGAAGTCGATATCGATATCGGGCATCGACACACGCTCGGGGTTGAGGAATCGCTCGAAGAGCAGCCCGTGCGGGAGCGGATCGATGTTGGTGATGCCCATGGCGTAGGCAACCAGGGATCCGGCGGCGGAACCACGGCCCGGTCCGACGCGGATGCCGACCGCTTTCGCGTGGTTGATCAGGTCGCCGACCACGAGGAAGTAGGCCGGGAAGCCCATCTCCAGAATCACCTTGATCTCGTACTCCGCACGCGCGAGGTAATCCTCGGCCGGACCGTCGGGGAACCGACGTTCGAGTCCGGTCATGACCTCGTGCCGCAGCCACGTTCCCTGCGTGTATCCCTCGGGAACCGGGAAGATGGGCATCCGGTCGCGGTGCGCCCACACCTCGTCGTAGGGCTGGACTCGCTCGGCGATGAGGAGCGTGCTGTCGCAGGCACCGGGTACCTCGTCGTCCCAGAGGGCACGCATCTCGGCAGCGGACTTGAGGTAGTAGCCGTCGCCGTCGAACTTGAAGCGCGTGGGATCGCTGAGCGTCTTACCGGTCTGGATGCACAGCAGAGCCTCGTGGTTCTCGGCGGCGTCCTTCGTGACGTAATGGCAGTCGTTGGTGGCCAACGGCGGAATGGACAGCTTCTTGCCGATGTCGAGCAGGCCTTCGCGGACTCGTCGCTCGATGGACAGACCGTGGTCCATCAACTCGAGGAAGAAGTTGTCCGGTCCCCAGATCTCCTGCCACTTGGCCGCGGCCTCGAGTGCTTCGCGGTCCTGGCCCAGACGTAGGCGCGTCTGAACCTCACCGGACGGGCATCCGGTGGTGGCGATGATGCCCTCGGCGTGCTGAGCGATGATCTCCTCGTCCATCCGGGCCCACTTGCCGAGCTGACCCTCGATGGACGCCAGCGAGGACAGCTTGAACAGATTGCGCACGCCGGTCGCGTTCTCCGCCACCATCGTCATGTGCGTGTACGCACCGCTACCGGAGACGTCGTCGGACTTCTGGCTTCGGTCGCCCCACAGCACGCGCTTCTTGTTGAATCGGGATTCGGGAGCGATGTAGGCCTCGATACCGATGATCGGCTTGATGCCGGCCTTCTTGGCCTCGTTGTAGAACTCGCTGGCTCCGTACATGTTGCCGTGGTCGGTCATGCCGACCGCCGTCATCTCCAACCGCGCCGCCTCCGCGAACATGGCCCCGATCTTGGCGGCACCGTCGAGCATCGAATATTCGGTGTGGTTGTGCAGATGAACGAACGAATCGGCCACGAAGGTTCTCTCCTGAAGGTCGTGCGTTTTCGAAAATACGAGCCGCGAATGCACCCACTCTAGGCGGTGGAACCGACAGATTTTTCAGGCCGACGGTGTGTCCTGGGAGGACGTGACGGGTGTGACGAACGAGACTGAAGTTGCCTCATTCGGCGGGAACCGGCCCGTCGTCCGGCAGCGGCCCGACGACGTCGATGTACTCCGGAAGCAACGGCTCGACGGCGAACTTCCCGGACACCGCGTCGGGCGGAAGTGCCTCCACCGCCCGCACCCCGTCGCGGCCTGCCACCTCGCTCAACTCGGCCGCGGTGCCCCGCACGACCACCGTCACCACGCATGCGCATCCGCTCAGCAACCGGCGCTGCGACACAGCGTCTATCTGAGCCTGCCGGTCCTCCACGCCGAACGATTCCTGGATCTGGCCGGCAGCGCGCGCGGTCGCATTCAGTATCGACCGTTCACTGCCGGGAACACCGACTGTGAGGATCGGAGTTTGCACGCGATCGAGCGGTACTCGAAAGAGCACCATCGAGATGCGCACGCCGTTCGCGGCGGCGTAGGCCTGTTCGGCGGTGAGTTCGCGATCGAACGACACCGATCCCCAGCGAGGTTCGGCATCGTTGCCGAGCAGACTCGCCTCGGCGCGAGCCAGGTAGTCGGTCACCTGCTCGCCGCTCTCCGGGCCGAGCCGGTCGGTGCCCACGCGCAGCTGCCGTTGCGGGTTCAGATGGCCGACGACGGCCAGGCCACCGACCACCAGAGCGATCGTGACGACGACACCGACCACACCCGAGACTCCGCGCATCACGCCTTCCGGAGCACCTCGAGAGCGTGTTCGAGGTCTGCCGGGTACTTGCTCTCGATCTCGACCCAGCGGCCGTCGGACGGGTGCGCGAAGCCGAGCGAACGAGCGTGCAGCCACTGACGTTCCAGGCCCAACCGTTCGGCCAACCGCGGGTCGGCCCCGTAGGTCAGGTCGCCGCAACACGGGTGCCGCAGCGCCGAGAAGTGCACGCGGATCTGGTGTGTGCGACCGGTTTCCAGGTGGACGTCCAGCAGGCTCGCGGCCTGGAAGGCCTCGACCGTGTCGTAGTGGGTGACGCTGGGCTTGCCGTCCGCGCGGACGGCGAACTTCCAGTCGTTGCTGCCGTGCCGTCCGATCGGAGCATCGATGGTTCCACTGCTCGGATCCGGATGTCCCTGCACCAGGGCGTGATAACGCTTGTCGATCGTACGAGCCTTGAACGCCCGCTTGAGCACGGTGTATGCCCGTTCGGACGTCGCGACCACCATCACCCCGGACGTTCCCACATCGAGTCGGTGCACGATGCCCTGACGCTCGTGCGCGCCGGACGTGGAGATTCGGAAACCGGCGGCCGCGAGGCCGCCGATGACGGTCGGCCCGGTCCAGCCCACACTGGCGTGCGCGGCGACGCCCACGGGCTTGTCCACGGCCACGACGTCGTCGTCGGCGTAGAGAATCTCCATACCTTCGACCGGCTCGGCCTCGATCGTCAGCTCACGTGCAGGTTCGGGCAGAGTCACTTCGAGCCACGACCCACCCGAGAGGCGATCGGACTTCCCGACGGCACTGTGATCGACCAGCACCGAGCCCTCTTCGGCCAAGGCTGCGGCGACCGTGCGCGAGAGCCCGAGAAGTCGCGCCAGGCCGGCGTCGACGCGCATGCCGTCCAAACCGTCGGGCACCGGCATGGAACGCGATTCCCTCACGAGTCGGCCTTCTGCGGGGCATCGGACGTGGACTTCGTCACCCGTTCGCCGTTGGGCTCGAAACCGAACAGGCTGAGCGCGACGAGCAGGATGGCCCCGCACACGATGGACGAGTCGGCGACATTGAACACCGGCCACCATCCCACCGATACGAAATCGACCACGTGACCCTGGAACGGGCCCGGTGCGCGGAAGAACCGGTCGATCAGGTTGCCCAGAGCGCCGCCGAGAACCAGACCCAGACCCAGCGCCCACCACGGCGAACGCAGCGTTCGACCGATCTTCACGACCCCGATCACCACGGCCACGGCGACCAGCGTCAACAACCACGTCATTCCGGTGGCCATGGAGAACGCCGCTCCGGGATTGCGCACCAGCCGCAGTGTCACGACGTCGCCGATGATCTCGATCGGGTTTCCAGGCTTCACGAAGTGCACCACCACGATCTTCGTGATCAGGTCGAACAGCAGAATCACTGCAGCGATCGCCACCAGGAGTCGGGTCCGCAAAGGTGCGGCGGGCCGAAGCACAGCACTGCCGGCGTCGGACACCTGCCCGTCTGCAGCCTCGCTGGGTTCGGGGGTTGCACTGGTCTCGGTGGTCGGATCGTCGGGTCGGTCGTCACTCACCCGTCCATCATGGCGCATCGACAACCTTCGGTCCGCATCCGAGCCGCGTGGTAGCGGTCTGCGCACACGGTGTCATCAGTAGCCTGGTGCCCGTGAAGTCGACCGAACGCACCCGCACCGTCCGCTCCGGCTTCGTGGCCGCATCCTGCGCAGTGGCTCTACTGGCCGGATGCTCGAGCGGTGATTCGGATCCCGCACCCGAACAGACCCCGGCTTCGAACGAGGTCACGATCGCGGTGACGCCCACGACCACCACCGTCGTCGATCCCGGTAGCGAGCCACGGCGCGCGCTCACCTTCGACAGCTCCGACACGGACGCGCAGAACCAGAGCGTCGACCTCACCACCACCTCGACCGTGCAGCAACAGATCAATGCTGCTGCGCCGCAAGACTTCTCCAGTCCGGAACTGACCGTGCCGCTGACTGCCTCGGCGTCCGACACCGTGCCGGACGAGGACGCGTCGAGCGGGGCCACGACCTCCGTCGAGCTGACCATCGGGGCGGCGACGTCACCGGACGCTGGACTGACCGACGCACTCTCCGCATCCGATGGATCGACTGCACGATTGGCCAGGACCGATTCCGGAGCGATCACCGCTCTGCACATCACGCCGGCCGACGATGCCCTCGATACCGCCCGAGCCGCGATCGAACGCTCCTTGAACGCGGCCGTGTACCGATCCATCGACTTTCCCGACGCGGAAGTGGGGGTCGGCGCGGTCTGGACCGTCGATCAGCAAGTGCTCAGCGGCATCACACTGAACCAGCGCACCACGGTCACCTTGCGTGCACTCGACGGCGACCGCGCGACCCTCGACGTGGCCATCACCCAGACGCCCGAATCGTCGGTGTGGAATCTGCCCGACAATGCGGGCACGCTCAACATCGCGTCCTACACCTTCACGGGCGCGGGAACACTCGACGTCGATCTCTCCCGACCACTTCCGGTCGGAGGTGCGATCACCGCGGGCGGCGAGCAGATGTACACCGACCCCGACAGCACCACGGTGCTTCGGCAAACCGTCGGCGATTCGATCACCTGGACCGCCCGATGACGCGCGCTGCCACCCGAGTACTGGCGACGTTGTCGATTCTCGGGATCGCTGCCACCGGATGCAGCACGAACGAGCCTGCCGAAACGGCCACGCCTGCCGTCACCACCGTCGCGGCTCCCGACCCGCTGCGCGGTCCGCCCATCACCGATCCGGCCGCGCTGACTGCCGCGATGCTGGGGCTCGCAGACCTGCCGGACGGCTTCTCCTCGATTCCCGATCCGGTTCGAGATCTGGGATTGGATCCGGCGCCGGAGTACGACTCGCCTGATCGCTCGAGCACCGACCCGGCCGAGTGCGCCGCCGTCCTCGCGCCGGTATCGCAACAGCAGGCCGGAGCCGCGTCGAGCGCGGTGGTCCGCTTCTCCGGTCCGAATTTCTCGTCGATCGACGAGGACGCGGCGAGCTATCCCGTGCCGGGAGCCGCCGAGGCTTTCGCGAACATTCAGCGAGCGTGGGCCGAGTGCTCGACGTTCACCGGAACCGACGCGGACGGTATCGGCGTCGACTACTCGGTGGCGGGGCGTGACCAGACGACCATCGGCGACGCGTCCGCATCGATTCGACTGACCACCACGAGCGAGGGCTTCACGCTGGTCTCCGACGTCGTGGTGGCGGTGGTCGACTCGACCGTGGTGCAGATCGTCGTCTCCGACCAGAGCGGACTCGAACCGGAGACCGTCACCGCCGTCGCGGGTTCTGCAGCGGATCGCATTCGATCGGCCGTGCCCAGCGCCTGACCGCCGTCCCTACACAAGACGAACTGCCGGTGACGCCCTCTCGAAAAAGGGTGTCACCGGCAGTTCGCGGTTGGTCAGAGACGATCGGCAGGACTCAGGGTGCGGGGCACGCCGGGCTGGTCAGCTGCGCGAGAGAAACGATGCCGCAGGCGTTCTCTTTGGAGAGCTTCCACACACCGTCCTCGGGGACGAACTTGAACGTGCCGGGGTTGGCCTGGCCGTTGAGGGTGATGGTGATTCCGGCGTTGAGCTCACCGGTGCCCAGATCGTCGATGCTGGTGATCTCGATCTGTGCGTTGTTGGCCACAGCAGCGGCGGCAACCTGGTTGATCAGACCCGGATCCTCGGACGCACCCTGGATCAGAGCAGCCTTCTCCTCGACCGGAACGTTGGGATCGAGTCCGCGGTTGAGCTCGGTGTTGAGCTGCTCGACGGTGGGCACCGGCGGGTAGTCCCCGCCCGCGGGTGGCGCGGCGGTGGTGGTGGCAGCCGTCGTCGTCGTGGCCGTCGGCTCGTCGCCGCCACCGGAGCTGCAGGCAGACATCGTCAGTGCACCGGCGATGGCGATACCGGCAACCATGGCCCGTCGGGTGTTGCGAAGCTTCAAGTGCTTGTCCTTTTCACTCTGAGTCACGTATCGATCGTTCTGTGACTCGTCGGTCGTCTGTATTGGGGTCGTCTCGGACCGAGTCCACTATGTCAGCTCGACTCGCCCGAGTCACAACGCGAAGGGCATACCTGTGAAACCTCACAGAGTTTCCTCAGCCGCGCCACAACTCACGCCAAGCTGTCCAGAACATCGGCCACGACCAGGTCGGTGTCCGATTCTGCAAAGGTGCGGGCCGTTCCCGGACCGGTGGTCCGTGTCTCGAAACGGACCGTCACCACCGAGTGTCCCGCGCCCTGCACCCACCCGTGACCGTACCGAACATGCCGAACGTCCATACCCGGTTGCCACCGCGGACCGTCCTCGACGACGGCGAGATTCGCGGCCTCCTCCGTCGCGGGTAACGGCTCGTCCGGGACCGGAGCAACCGGCTCGTACTCGAGTTCGGGGAACAACGATCCTTGCCGAACCGCGGACAAACCGGCGAGCCCTACACCGACGAGCCGGATCGGTCCGACATCCACCGGATCGACCGCCAACCGCTGAGCAGTGGCCACGATCGTCTGCTTGTCCACCGTCGCGTAGGGCAATGTCGCCGATCTGGTGATGATGCTCATGTCGGACTTACGCAACTTGAGCACGACCGTGCGGGCCCCCCGGCCGTCCTTCAGCAACCGGCGATGAGTCGACTCGACGATGGACTCGATCGCCGGGCGTAGTTGAGCGAGAGTCGTCAGGTCGTTCGCGAACGTCGTCTCGGCACTGACCTGCTTGGCCTCGGCCCGCTCGGCCACCATCCGGTTGTCGATGCCGCGCGCCAGCTGATGCAGGCTCGGGCCCATGGTCGCACCGAGAATCGACGCCACTTCCGACTCGGGCGTAGCCACGAACTTGCCGATGGTGTCGATCCCCAAGCGGTGCAACCGTTCCCCGGCAACAGGGCCGATCCCCCACAACTTGCGCACCGGCAGATCGGCCATCAACTCGGCCTGGATGCCGGGCGCTACCACCGTGATTCCATCGGGTTTGGCCAGACCCGACGCGATCTTGGCGATCTGTTTCCCGGACCCGGCACCGATGGAGGCGACGAGCCCGGTCTCTGCCAGTACCAGCGCCCGCAGATCGGCACAGAAGCGCTCGACCTCGGCCACCGTCGCGCCCGCCAGCTCGAGCGGCTCGCCGAAGGCCTCGTCGATCGAGAGCTGTTCCAGCACGGGCATGCGCACCCGAAGCGCCTCGAAGGCACGTCTGCTCAGCTCCGAGTACAGCGGGAACCGCGGCGGCAGGACCACTGCGCTCGCACCGACGAGTCGACGGGCCTGATGCATCGGCATCGCCGAACGAGCCCCGAACGCCCGGGCCTGGTAGCTGCACCCGGCCACCACGCCTCTGCCGCCTGCACCGCCGACCAACACCGGCCGACCCCGCAGCGTCGGCCGAGTCAGCTGCTCGGCAGACGCGAAGAACGCGTCCATGTCCAGATGCAACACCCAACGCCGGCTCCGCAGAGTCCGATCGACACTGTCGGGCATGGTCAACGACGGCCGTCGGGCGGCTCGGACGGGGCGTCGGCACCGAAGCCGAGCACACGTGCGGCCCGCTCCGGTCCGGGATCGGACCACCGTGCGGAGTACTGCTCCGTCGTGGTCAGCGACCGTGTGTGCGCACGATCGATGTACAGCGTGCCGGCGAGGTGATCGCTCTCGTGGGCCACGATCCGTGCGGGCCAGCCACGCACCACCTCGTCGATCTCTCGGCCGGTCTCGTCGGTGCACAGAAGCCGGACTTCCGCGGCGCGGGTGACGACGGCCTGATACCCCGGCACACTGAGGCAGCCCTCGTAGAACGAGGCCGTGCGTCGCCCTACCGGGGTGTACCGAGGATTGATCAACGCTCGGAACGACAACGGGGTGCGCTCCCGGACCCGGGCGACGCCCTCCGCGACATCGAAGAGATCCTCGATCACCGCGATCTGCAACGGAATTCCGATCTGCGGTGCAGCAAGGCCGACACCGGGCGCATCGTGCATCGTCGCACGCATCACCTCGATCAACTCCGTCAACACATCACGCTCGAGCTGACCGGTGTAGCGCAGCGCCGGGGCACGCAGCACCGGATGGCCGGCGGCGACGATGGGAACGACGCCGGCGCGAGCCTCGGAGAGACGCTCGTGCACGGCATCGACCACCTCCTCCTCGGTCACGACGACCCGGTGCCCCTCGCTCATATGCCCTCGGTCACGACGACTTCGTGATCGCTGCCCGAACTCCCTCACCGAGATCGCTGCCGTCGTCGCCGACCGAGCCGTCGACCAGCGACAACGCGAGTACTTCGCGCGCGATCAGATCCCGATGAGCGTCCAGCCACGCCCGTCGATGTTCGGGTACCTCGATGACGATGTCGATACGGTCGGACACATCGAGTCCGTGGCCACGACGCGCATCCTGCAGCTCACGGATGCGGTCCTTGGCCCAACCCTCGGCCTCCAGCTCTTCGGTGACCGCCGAATCGAGCACCACGAGTCCCGCGTTCCCGGGCAGCGGTGCCGTCGATTCCGGCTCCGCGGCAACGAGTCTGCGGGTGTACTCCTCGGGCAGCAACGCGATGCCCGCGGCGCTCACGACGCCGTCTTCGTCCTCGGACCAGTCACCGGCCTTGACTGCCTTGATGACCTTCTGGACATCCTTGCCGATCCGGGGCCCGGCAGCGCGTGCGTTCACGACGAGCTCGAATTTGCCGTGCACGGCAACGTCTTCGGTCAGATCCACCTTCTTGACGTTGACCTCGTCGGCGATGATGTCGAGGAACGGACGCAGACGCTCGGCGTCGGCGGCCGCGACGGTCACCTCGGGCAGCGGCAGCCGCACGCGCAGATTCTGTGCCTTGCGCAGACCGAGCACCGTGGAGCACACGGTACGAACCTCGTCCATGCTGTCGACCAGCTCCGGGTCGGACGGCAACTCGTCGGCCGTCGGCCAATCCGTGAGGTGCACCGATCGGCCACCGGTCAATCCGCGCCAGACCACCTCACTGATCAGCGGCAACAACGGAGCGGCGATGCGGGTGAGCACTTCGAGCACCGTGTGCAGGGTGTCGATCGCGTCGGCGTCCTCGCCCCAGAAGCGTGAACGCGACCGTCGCACATACCAATTGGTCAGCGCGTCACAGAACGTACGCAGTTCGTCGCACGCCCCGGCGATGTCGTTGCCCTCGAGCGCATCGGTGATCGCATCCCGCGTGGCGGACAGTTTGGCAAGCACGTACCGATCGAGAACGTGCGGAGAATCGGTCCGCCACTGCCCCGGCGTCGACGCGTAGAGCTGCAGAAAACTCCACGCGTTCCAGATCGGCAACAGCGCCTGCCGGACTCCCTCGCGGATGCCCTGCTCGGTGACGATCAGGTTGCCACCGCGCAGGATCGGCGACGACATCAGGAACCACCGCATGGCATCCGAGCCGTCGCGGTCGAAGACCTCCTTGACGTCCGGGTAGTTCCCCTTCGACTTACTCATCTTCAGACCGTCGTCACCGAGCACGATGCCATGGGCAGCAACGGTTTTGAAGGCAGGCCGGTCGAACAAAGCAGTCGCGAGCACGTGCAGGGTGTAGAACCAGCCGCGCGTCTGACCGTTGTATTCGACGATGAAGTCGCCCGGGTTGTGCGTCTGGAACCACTCCTCGTTCTCGAACGGGAAGTGCACCTGTGCATACGGCATCGAGCCCGATTCGAACCAGCAGTCCAGCACCTCGGGAACGCGACGCATGGTCGACTTGCCGGTCGGGTCGTCCGGGTTGGGACGCGTCAGGTCGTCGATGTACGGCCGATGCAGATCGGTGGGACGCACACCGAAGTCACGCTCGAGTTCGTCCAGGCTGCCGTACACGTCGAGACGAGGGTAGGCGGGGTCGTCGGACGTCCAGGCCGGGATCGGGCTGCCCCAGTACCGGTTTCGGCTGATGTTCCAGTCGCGGGCACCTTCGAGCCACTTGCCGAACTGACCGTCCTTGATGTGCTCGGGCACCCAGGTGATCTCCTGGTTGAGCTCGACCATCCGATCGCGGAACTTGGTGACCGCGACGAACCACGACGGAACCGCCATGTAGATCAGCGGCTGACCACTACGCCAACTGTGCGGGTACGAGTGCTCGATGGTCTCGTGCCGCAGCAAGCGGCCCGAGGCCTTGAGATCCTTGATGATCACCGGATTGGCGTCGAACACCATCAGGCCCTCGTAGGGCGGCACCAACGACGTGAATTTGCCGCCCGCATCGAGCGGTTGCACGACCTCGATACCGTTCGCGGTGGCGACGTCCATGTCCTCCTCACCGAATGCCGGTGCGAGATGGACGATTCCGGTGCCGGAGTCGGTGGTGACGTAATCGGCCTCCAGAACGCGATGCGCATTCTCGTGGCCGAGGAAGAAGTCGTAGGGCGGTGCGTAGGCGAGGCCGACCAACTCCGCGCCGGTGTGCTCCGAGAGCACCTCCGGCTCCTCCCCCAGTTCCTTCGCATAGTGCGCGAGTCGGGCAGAGGCGAGCACGTAACGCTCACCGTCGGCACCGCGGACCTGAACGTAGTGCACCTCCGGATGCACCGCGATCGCGAGGTTCGACGGCAGAGTCCACGGAGTGGTGGTCCAGATCAGTGCGTTCGCGCCGTCCAGGGGTGTGCCCGGTGCCGTCAGGGGCATGGTGACGGTGACCGCGGGGTCCTGACGCATCTTGTAGGCGTCGTCGAGCCGGGTCTCCTGGTTGGACAGCGGCGTCTGCTCGTACCAGCTGTACGGCAGCACTCGGTAGCCCTGGTAGATCAGGCCCTTGTCGTGGAGCGTCTTGAACGCCCACATGACGGACTCCATGAAGTCGACGTCGAGGGTCTTGTAGTCGTTGTCGAAGTCGACCCACCGCGCCTGCCGAGTGACGTAATCCCGCCACTCGTCGGTGTACTGCAACACCGATTGTTTGCAGTAGGCGTTGAACTTCGCCAGACCCATCTCGTCGATCTCGGACTTGTCCTTGATGCCGAGTTGCTTCTCCGCTTCCAATTCGGCGGGAAGGCCGTGGCAGTCCCACCCGAAACGACGCTCGACCTTCTTGCCGCGCATGGTCTGGAACCGGGGCACGAGATCCTTGACGTACCCGGTGAGCAGATGGCCGTAGTGCGGCAAACCGTTGGCGAACGGAGGTCCGTCGTAGAAAACGAATTCCTCGGCATCGGCGCGGTTGTCGATGCTGGCGCGGAACGTGCCGTCCTCGGCCCATTCGTGCAGCACGATGCGCTCGAGATCGGGAAACGGAACGCTTCCCGATCGACCTTCGGCCAGATCCACCAGCGGGTACGACGCGTTCTCGGTGCGTGCGCTCGAATCTGTCATATCTGTCTCCTCCGTGCCGGACGCGTACAGGACGCGACATCGATTGGCACGGGGACGACATTCGGCGATGGGGACGCCGAGTACCGCGGTACCACCCCGCTTGCTCGGACCGATGGAACTCGTCGGACCGAGCCTCTCCACACGAGCTGTGACGGGCTCACCCGTTCGGTTCTACTGAACAGCCCATTTCGGTCGTTGCAGACCGAATCGTCACTGTCGTTCTTCCGAAGGCTCCCCGGTGATGGCCGGATCGACGCCTGATTGTTCTTTCGTCTGACAACCGTCGAACTGATGCACTACCGCCTGATGCACTGCCGCCGGATGCACTACCGCGTAGATGCTACCTGTCGATCTCGGGCGGTGGCCGTCGCCCGAGCAGGGCCCCGACCAGGAGCAGCACCGCCCCGACTATGCAGATCACGATGCAGGCCCAGGCCCAGACGACCGATCCGGTCATCAGGGCCAACACCAGGAACCCGAACCCGACAGCCGCCGCGCCGAGAGTCAGAATCAGCACAGGATTCCTCGCTCACCACTCGACGCTACAACCGAGCCCGACGCTGCCCCGAGAGGCAGCGTCGGAGAACGATCGCGTCAGTTGTTGCCCTTGGCGTACGACTGGCTGTAGCCGGACGTCTGGTTGTCCTGGTTGAAGTTGTCCTGGCCGTTGTCCACCGGCAGCGCCGAGGAACGGTTCTCGAGCTCTTCGAGCTGCGATTCGAGGTACGACTTGAGGCGCACCCGGTATTCGCGCTCGAACGTCTTGAGCTGCTCGATGCGACCTTCCAGCACCGACCGCTGCTGGTTGATCGTCGCCATGATCTCGGTGTGCTTGCGCTCGGCGTCGGCCTGCAATGCGTCGGCCTTCTCCTTGGCCTGGCGAAGCTGGGTTTCGGAGCGAGTCTGTGCATCGGTGAGCAGCGATTCGGACTTCTGCCGCGCTTCGGACATCATCGACTCCGAGCGAGCGCGGGCATCCGACACCAGCCGTTCGGCGTTGGTGCGCGCATTGCCGAGCAGCTGCTCGGACTCGGTCTTCGCATCGCCGGTGAGGCGATCCGCCATCTCCTGCGCGAGACCGAGAATCTTCGCGGCCTGCATGTTGGAGTCGCCACTCTGCTGCGGTGCTGCGGCCACGGGAGCGACCGGCGCGGGCTGCTGAACCACCGGTGGCGGCTTGGGGGGATCGACCGGCCGCTGCGGCTCGGCTTTCGGTGCGGCGACCGGAGCCGACTGTGGGCTCTGGCGCGCAGAGTTCTTGGCGTCCGCAAGCTCCTGGTCGAGCTCACCGACGCGCTGGCGCAGGTCGGCGTTCTCTTCGATCAGTCGGGACAACTCTTGCTCGACGAGGTCGAGAAATGCGTCGACCTCGTCTTCGTTGTAACCGCGCTTACCGATGGGCGGCTTGCTGAACGCAACGTTGTGCACATCAGCTGGAGTCAGCGGCATGGAAGGATCCCTTCACGCGTCTTGGGGCGGTAGAGCAAGCATTCAGTTATATGCCATTCCGCGCGAGTGCAGAACAATCAAACTGTAACTGGCGTCCATTCTGTCACACGGGACACGCAGCTTGCGCTGGGTCCCGAGTTCTAACATTCCATCTTCGGCCTCAGGCCGCGAGGCTGCTGGTCACATTCCACAAAATGAACACGACGAACAGCAAGACCATGATCGACAGGTCCAGTCGCACACCACCGAGGTTGAGCGGCGGAATTATCCTGCGTAGGAACTTCACGGGCGGGTCGGTGACCGTGAAGATCGCCTCCAGAAGGATGACGACCAGCCCGGTCGGTTGCCAATCTCTCGCGAAAGTCCTGATGAACTCGACGATGATTCGACCGATGAGGAGGAGCCAAAAAAGAAACAATACGATGTTGATCACCGTGAACACGATCACGGCTATACTCTGCCTGACTTCGCCGGGCTGAGCAAAGTGCGCTGGTCACAGCTCCGACTTGCCGCCCCAAGGGGAGAAACGATCACTGCTGGCTGTAGAAGCCGGTTTCCGCAATTCGCCGGCGCTCCTGCGGGGACACATCGACATCGGCCGGCGAAAGCAGGAACACCTTCGTGGCCACCTTGTCGAACGATCCACGGAGCGCGAAGGCCAATCCGGCAGCGAAGTCGACGAGTCGCTTGGCGTCGGCGTTGCTCATTTCGACGAGATCCATGATGACCGGAGTGCCGTCACGGAAACGCTCACCGATGGTGCGCGCCTCGCTGTAGTCCCTCGGGCGCAGGGTGGTGATCTTCGAGAGTGGGCCGCCGTCGTCGACGATCGGGCTGCGTCGCGTCTCGGCCCGCACGTCCATGCGGGTGTCCATCGCCAGCGCGCCACGAGTGGCAGCGCCTCGGGTCGACGGTCCTGCTGTGCCGCGTGCGCGTCCACCGATCGGAGCGAGCGTGGCAGCGGGGCGAGGAGCCTCGTAATCGTCGTAGTCGTCCTCGGCCTGCGCGTGCCGCGAGCCACCGAACGACGGCTTGACGAAGTCACGATCGTCGATGTCGTCGTAACCGTCACGGCCACCACGGGGACTGCGGCGGGTGTCCGGATCGTCGAGGTAGTCGTCCTCGTAGTCCGCGAGCGGAACCATGCCGAAGTACGCCTTGAACTTGTGCAGGGTGCTCATCGTTCTGCCTTCCGTGGCCGTGTCTACTGTCCATCTCCAGGTTCGCAAGTGTCTGTTGTGACTGATGTGATCCGTGGACTGTTATTGGGAGGCTATCGGCCGCGCACCGAGTATTGCGGTACCGACACGCACGCACGTCGATCCGTGTCGCACAGCAGCTTCCAGGTCCCCCGTCATGCCGGCCGACAACTCGCGGGCATCGGGATGATCACGCAGAAGTCGCTGATGCAGCACCTCGAGATCACCGAACGCAGCGTCCGCATCGGCGTCCAACGGAGGTACGGCCATCAGTCCCGCCAGACGCAAGCCGGGTGCGGTCGACACCGCGTCGGCCAACTCGTACAGGTCCCCGCGTTCGACGCCGCCGCGGTGGACATCGCCGTCGAGACTGACCTGAACGAGGACGTCGAGCGGCGTCGTCCGAGCGCCGTCGTCGAGTGCTGTCTCGGTGGCCTTGGACAGCGCGGTGACCAATCGAGCACTGTCCACCGAGTGAATGGAGTGCGCCCACGCAGCGATGGACTTCGCCTTGTTTCGCTGGAGATGCCCGATCATGTGCCATCGCGGCGGATCACCGCGGAAGTCCTCGGCGGTCTCGGCCACTTTGGGCGACGCATCCTGCTCTCTGGACTCGCCGAACTCACGGCAGCCCAGCTCGTACAGGATCCGAACGTCGGACGCGGGGAAGAACTTCGTCACCGGCAGCAGAGTCACGGTCGAGTCTTCACGACCTGCGTCCGCACATGCTCGCGCCAGTCGTTCGCGTACCGACGCCAACGCGGCGGCGATCTCGGCAGCTCGGTCGGTGGGCTCGCTCACGACATCCTCTCCTGGCCGGAGTCGGGAACCTCGTCTGCGGATGCGGAATCCATCCACACGACGCTCGCGATACGGCCGGTCGAACCTTCCCGGCGATGGCTGAACAGGGTGCGATCCTCGATGGTGCACCGGGGATCCTGAGCCACTCCGTGCAGTCCTGCGGCGATCAGCTGCGCGCGCACACCTGCCGGAATATCGAGACCGGGGGTGTTCCGAACCGTCGTCGTCGCGCTTCCGGGAAGGTGCTTGTCGACGTCGGCACGCATGTGTGCGGGTACCTCGTACTGACGCCCACTGGCCGCCGGGCAGAGGAAGGCCCCGATCCTCTCCGGGACCGCGCCCAGCTCGACCATCGACGCAAGTACCCGAGGAACGATGCCGATGCGGGCACCGACGCGGCCGGCGTGTACCGCGGCGATCACGCCCGCCTCTTCGTCGGACAGCAATACCGGGACACAGTCGGCGGTCAACACCACGAGCGCGAGATCGCGCTGCGTCGTCACCAACGCATCGGTCATGGGAACGGGCTCGGACACCGGCCCGTCCACCACCGTGACGGTGCGGCCGTGGACCTGCTCCATGAACACCATGCGTTCCATGCCCATACCCAACCGGTCACCGAGGCGTCGACGGTTGGCCTCGACAGCAGCCGGGTCGTCGCCTACGTGGTCACCGAGATTGAAGGTGTCGAACGGCGGGGCCGACACGCCGCCTGCTCGCGTCGTCGACACCCGCCTGACCCGAAAGGAGTCACTCACCGCCGCATGAAGGACGGTACGTCGACCTCGTCTTCGCCGTCGTCCTCGGCGACGGGAACGCGGCGTCCGGATCCGACCGACTCGCGGCCCTGACCACCGGAATCCCGGCCGTGACCGGCTGCGGACTCGCGACTGGACGATTCGCGGTTCGACGAGCTGGACGAGTTCAGCGGGGGCAGGCTCGATCCGCTGGGTGCGCCGACCGGGTCGCGGAACACAGCGCCCTCGGAGCTGTCGTTGGAGCGTGAGGAGACCTCCCCCGAGCGCGCCGATCCGATCGGGCCACGGGTGGATGCCGCTGCCTCGACCGGACGACGCGTGGGCGTTCCTCCGTCGAACCCGGCGGCGATGACGGTGACACGAACCTCGTCACCGAGAGAGTCGTCGATGACGGTTCCGAAGATGATGTTGGCGTCGATGTGCGCAGCTTCCTGGACCAGCGAGGCGGCCTCGTTGATCTCGAACAGGCCGAGATCCGAGCCACCCGCGATGGAGAGCAGCACTCCGCGGGCACCTTCCATGGACGCTTCCAGCAGCGGCGAGTTGATCGCGGATTCCGCGGCCTTGATCGCGCGGCCTTCACCGCGGGAGGAACCGATGCCCATCAGCGCACTGCCTGCGCCGGACATGACGCCCTTGACGTCGGCGAAGTCGACGTTGATCAGCCCGGGGGTGGTGATCAGATCGGTGATGCCCTGAACACCGTTGAGCAAGACCTCGTCGGCACTGCGGAACGCATCCATGAGGCTGACGGCCGCGTCGCCGAGCTGAAGCAGACGATCGTTGGGAATGACGATGAGCGTGTCGCAGGATTCACGCAGCTGCTGGATACCGGTGTCGGCCTGGCCACCACGGCGCTTGCCCTCGAAAGAGAACGGGCGCGTCACGACGCCGACGGTCAGCGCGCCGAGCTTGCGCGCGATGTTGGCGACGACGGGAGCGCCACCGGTACCGGTTCCGCCGCCCTCACCTGCGGTGACGAAGACCATGTCGGCACCCTTGAGGACCTCTTCGATCTCGTCCTTGTGGTCGTCCGCTGCGCGGCGACCCACCTCGGGGTCGGCACCGGCACCGAGTCCGCGAGTCAGCTCACGGCCGACGTCGAGCTTGACGTCGGCGTCACTCATCAGCAAGGCCTGAGCGTCGGTGTTGACGGCGATGAACTCGACTCCCTTGAGTCCCTGTTCGATCATCCGGTTGACCGCGTTCACGCCGCCGCCGCCGATGCCGACGACCTTGATTACGGCGAGGTAGTTGTGCGGGGGCGTCATGGGCTCTCGCCTTCCGTGGATTGTTGCTCGAAAAATGTGGAAAACCCTCAACCTAAACCACAGGCTTAGAGTTATGTCAAGTACTCGACTGATCGGAACGCTATTCACCGACGGCCACGATCGCCATTAGGCGCGCCGATGCCGCGCCGAAAATATGAGCCTTTCGGACCCGTTGCTATTTCGTGGTCGGAAGATCGGGACTGGACACGTCGAAAATCTGACCCGGTTGCGACAGCAGCGCGATCGCCACCGCCCCCTTGCGCTCCGAGTTGTTCTTGTTCCCCCACACGACGGTACGCCCGTCCAACAGCAGGATCGAGATGTCGGACAGCGTGCTCGCGCGCACTTCGCCGACCTGACCTCGAATCAGCGGCGGCAGCGAATCGAGCACAGCCAGTGCATCTTTCGTCACCGGATCGCCGAAGACAGGATTGTCGGTCACCAGTCGGACCACCCCGGGCGGAGGCGGTGCGACAGCGAAGTCCACGCCGGTCGCATCGAGCAAGTGAGTGCCGTCGGGAGAATCGACGAACGCCACCGGCACACGTTCTTCGACGGTCACCTGCACGGTGGACGGGTATTTCCGTTGCACCCGAACCGATGCCAGCTCCGGTATCGATGCAACACGCTGGGCCGCGGCCGCGGCGTCGACCCGGACCAGCGGCAGGCCGGTCGGCACCTCGAGTCGGTCGAGGATCTCCTGTTCGGACACCGACGAGGCTCCCACGACCGAAATCGTCCGAACCGACAGCAGCGGCGTGAAGTAGACCAGTAATGCCGACCCGACGATCACTGCGACAACCGCCACGACGGCAAGCACCGCGCGACGGCGTGACCGTTTCACGCGAGCGCGCTCTTCTTCCCTGGCCTGCGCGCGAGCTTGCCTGTCTGCGACCGACGACGTCGAATCACCCTGCCCGGCAACGGGTTCCGATCTGGAAGCTCGGTCTCGATCGGACCGACGAGTCACGTCGACGGCCGATCCTTCGGTACCGCGCGGCCGGTCGTGGCACCGAAATCGGTTTTGGAACGAAGGGCGTCGAGAATGGGCCCGCCGAGCATGGTCACGTCGCCCGCACCCATCGTGATCACCACGTCGCCGGGACGACTGAGATTGGCCACCTGCTTGGCGACCAACGACAGATCCGGTTGGTAGTTCACCGGTTTGGTCACCGACGCTGCGACCAAGGCCCCGGTCACACCGGGCAGGGGTTCCTCGCGAGCGCCGTAGACGTCGAG
The DNA here is from genome assembly GCF_014905595.1 of Rhodococcus sp. NKCM2511. Lineage (NCBI taxonomy): Bacteria > Bacillati > Actinomycetota > Actinomycetes > Mycobacteriales > Nocardiaceae > Rhodococcus > Rhodococcus sp. NKCM2511. The sequence goes on from NZ_BNHJ02000002.1 coordinate 140,473, forward strand.
CACCACGATCTCGTCGGCCAACGACAGTGCGGTACCGAATTCCTCGGCGAACGTCGCAGTGCGCGAGTACAGATGCGGTTGGAACACCACCACGACCCGCGCCCGCTCGCCACCCTCCAGTGCTTGACCCGCGACCAACGCCTGCGCAGCGGTCAGCACGGCCCGCACCTCGGTGGGGTGATGGGCGTAGTCGTCGAACACTCGTACTCCGTGCTCGCGTCCGGTGAACTGGAACCGCCGGTGCACTCCCCCGAATCCGGTCAGCCCGGCCAGCAACTCCTCGACGCCCGCGCCCACCTGGCGGGCAGCCACGAACGCCGCCAGGGCGTTGAGGGCGGTGTGCCGTCCCGGTACTCCCAGCCGAACCGTGCGGGCAGAGTCCTCACCGGCGATCTGCAACTGCGCGACGCCGCCGATGTCCTCGGGCTCCCAGGCCAACAGACGAACGGCCATCTCCACCGGTCCGGCGTCGACGTCGGACGACCCGTAGCCGAGCACCGTCACTCCGGGGAGATTCTTCTCGACCACGCGGCGGGCCAGAGCTGCCGAACCCGGATCGTCCATGCATGCCACCAGCACACCGCCCGGGTGCAGCAGCGCGGCGAAATCGTCGAACACCTTCACGTAGGCCTCGGTCGTACCGAAGAAATCGAGATGATCGGCCTCGATGTTCGTCACGATGATCACGTTCGCCGAGTACTGCAACAGCGAACCGTCACTCTCGTCCGCCTCGGCGACGAAGACGTCGCCACTGCCGTGATGCGCGTTGGTGCCGGCCTCGTTGAGCTCACCGCCGACGGCGAACGACGGGTCGAACCCACAGTGCTGCAGTGCGACGACCAACATCGATGTGGTCGACGTCTTGCCGTGCGTGCCCGACACCAGCAAGGTGCGGTATCCCTCCATCAACGACGCGAGGACGGCCGGCCGCAACACCACCGGAATCCCGCGATCGCGAGCCTCGACGAGTTCGGGGTTGGTCTTGGGTATGGCCGCGTGGGTCGTCACGACCACGGTGGGGCCGCCGTCGATCATGTCCAGCGCGCTTGCATCGTGCCCGATTCGCACCAGCGCACCGCGGGCTCGCAGCGCCAACACCCCGCGTGATTCCTTGGCATCCGATCCGGACACCTGACCACCACGCGCCAGCAGAATGCGTGCGATCCCGGACATCCCGGCACCGCCGATTCCCACCATGTGCACCCGTCCGAGCTCTGCCGGCAACTCCGACATCGCCGCACCCTCAGTTGTCACGCGGACGTCTCCCTCGTTCTGTGGCATTCTCGCCGCCGCCCGGTTCAGCGCCGCGCCGCGTGCGCGGTATCGAGCACGATCTGCGCGACGGCAGCCGCAGCACCCTTGTGACCGGCTCCTGCCGCAGCACGGGACATCGCGGCGATGCGCTCGGTGTCGGCCACCAAAGCGACGACCGTGTCGGTCACGTACTGCGCGCTCAGCGTCGCGTCGGCTACCAGGATGCCACCTCCGGCGTCGACGACGGGACGGGCATTGAGCTCCTGCTCACCGTTGCCGTGCGATAGAGGCACGTACACGGCAGGAAGCCCGGTCGCGGAGACTTCGGCGACCGTCATGGCGCCGGACCGGCAGATCGCGAGGTCGGCCGCCGCGTAGGCCAGGTCCATCCGGTCGATGTAGGGCACTGCGACGTACGGAGCATCCGGATTGCTCTGCTCCACGTCGAGTGTGTTCTTGGGACCGTGTGCGTGCAGAACCGAGATGCCGGCGGCGGCAAGGGCGGCCGCTGCTCCGGACACTGCGTCGTTGAGTGAACGCGCGCCCTGTGAACCGCCGAACACCAGCAGCACCGGCCCGTGTTCGGGCAGACCGAAATGAGCGCGAGCCTGCGACCGCATCGCCGCACGGTCGAGACCGGTGATGGTGGGCCGCACCGGAATTCCGATGACTTCTGCATCCTCGGACCCCGGTGCAGAGATACCAGATCCGGCGACGGCGGCAAGGACTCGTTCGGCGCTGCGTGCACCGACCTTGTTCGCGATGCCGGCGCGGGCATTGGCCTCGTGAATGATCACCGGAATACGGCCGCCGCGACCGAGAAGACGACCGCGGGCAGCGAGATACGCAGGAAGCGCGACGTAGCCGCCGAAGCCGACCAGCACATCGGCCTCGACCGCAGCGAAGATCTCCCGGGTTCGACGCACCGACCGTGCGACCCGAACCGGTAACTTCACCAGGTCGAGAGTGGGCTTGCGAGGCAGCGGCACGGGCGGTATCAGTTCCAGCGCGTAGCCGCGGGCGGGTACCAGTGTCGTTTCGAGCCCCCGGCTGCTGCCGAGGGCGGTGACGGTGACGGTGGGGTCGAGCTCGCGTAGGGCGTCGGCCACGGCGAGCGCGGGCTCGATGTGTCCGGCGGTTCCGCCTCCGGCCACCACCACGGATATCGGCCTCGATGTCTGCTTCACCGTCGATATCCTCGCTCACCCGAGCGGACCGGCGGACGACCGGGTTGCGGTTCCGGACGCGGCCGATACGGCGACCGAGGTCCGGCGGCGTACCCGCTGCCGGTGTCTCGGCGTTGGGGCTCGGCACGGCGGGCGTGGCCACGGGGTGCGTTCCTGACCGACCCGTTGGGGCCGGCCGTGTCCACCCGTGAACTCGACACCCGGGTACGTCCGGGCTCGGGTGACCGTGCCCCGCGGCCGTCATTGTTCTTGCGGGACTCGAGACGTGTGCGATCCTGCGCCGCCAACGTGGGCCGAGTCGATTTGGAGCGTGCCATCGCGGCCCGCTTCGGTGAGAAGACAGCAGGCAGCGGCAATCTCAGAGCTCGGGCTATACGACCCTCTTGCCCGGCGTGCAGTGCGGCGATGGCTTCCGGTTCGTGTCGGGCCGCACTGGCGATGATCCCGAACATCAACAGCGTGATGGCCGTGGACGTACCGCCGTAGGACACCAGCGGAAGCTGCAGACCGGTCACCGGCAGCAGCCCGACCACATAACCGATGTTGATCATGGCCTGACCGAACACCCAGCACGTTGCGCCTGCAGTCAACAGACGCAGGAACGGATCGACCGACCGCATCGCGATGCGTAGGCCGGTGTAGACGAAGAGACCGAACAATCCGATGACGGCAAGGCAGCCGATCATGCCGAGCTCCTCGCCGATGATCGCGAAGATGAAGTCGTTGTGCGCGTTGGGGAGGTAGCTCCATTTCGCGCGACTCTGTCCCAATCCGCGACCGAACAGTCCGCCGTCGGCCAAGGAGTACTTGGCCTGGGTGGACTGATACGACAGACCCTGGGTGTCCTCCCCCGGGTTGAGCCAGGCCTTGACGCGGTTCGAGCGGTAGCCGGCGGTGAACGCGAGCACGGTCGCCAGAGCCAAACCGGTCACCAGGACTGCTCCGAACAGCCGGGCGTTGAGGCCGGCGAACCACAGCAGTGCAACGAGAATGATGCCCAGGGCGATCGCGGTACTGAGGTTGGGCTGGAGCACGACGAGCAGACACATGAGCAGGCCCGCAGGCAGCAACGGCACCAGCAGTGACTTGATGTTGCCGTGCTCGCTGCGACGGGAGGCCAGCAGGTGCGCTCCCCACAGAACCAACGCGACCTTCGCCAGCTCGGACGGCTGGAACGAGACGACACCGAAGTCGAACCAACGCCGTGCGCCCTGACGCTCGGCACCGATACCGGGGATCAACACCAGCATCAACATCGTGATCGAGACCAGGAAGAGCGGGAACGACAATTTGCGCAGGTATCGCACCGGCAGCCGAAGCGCCGCATAGAACGCGACCACACCCAGTGCGACACCGATCAGCTGTTGCGTGAACAGCGCGTAGCCGGACTCGTCGGCTGCGAACGATTCGGCCGACGACGCCGACAGCACCATCACCAGTCCGAGCACGGTGAGCAGCACCGCGATCGTGACGATGAGGTGGAACGACGCCAGCGGCCGACCGAACCACAGTCCGATTCGGGTGCGCGGCGTGGTGGTGCGACGAGGTGGACGCGCCGGTCGAGCTGCGGTAGTCACGATCGCGGCGATCCGAGGGCGGCGATGTCGAGGCGCTCGACGGACTCGGCGAAGCTTCGGCCGCGGTGGCCGTAATCGACGAACATGTCCAACGACGCAGCCGCGGGGGCCAGCAGGACGGTATCGCCGGAGGCGGCGAACCCCGCAGCGTGGTCGACGGCCGCTCGCATAACCGCATCTGCATCTTCAGCCTCATGAGTCACACCAGCATCGTCTCCCGAAGGGAGCCTGACGACCGGAACATCGGGGGCGTGTCGCGCCAAAGCCTCTGCGATCTGCATCCCATCGCGGCCCAACAACACCGCAGCCACGAGCCGATCCGCGATCTCGACGACCAAATCGTCGATCACCGCACCCTTCAACAACCCGCCCGCGATCCACACGACCCGATCGTGCGCGAGGATCGACGAACGCGCGGCATGCGGATTCGTCGCCTTGGAATCGTCGACGAACGTCACCCCACCGAGCTCACGCACCACTGCGGCCCGATGCGGTCCCACCCGGTACGTCCGCAATCCGTTTCGGACGGCCTCGGCGTCGACACCGATCGATCGCGCCAACGCAGCCGCGGCCAACGCGTCGAGCACACCGGACGGGCCACTCGGTTCCACCTCGTCGTCCCGGAGCAACTCGACGTCATCCCCGAACGCACGGTCGACGAGCATTCCCGCCCGCACTCCCAGCTCGCCCGCGGCGGGATCACCCAGCCGGAAACCGACGACGGTCGCTGCCGGTGCCCCCACTCGCAGACCGGCAGCCACCGCGTCGTCGAGTCCCACGACCCCGACGTCCCCGCCCAACGCGCGCGCCTTGGCCTGGACATACCCGTCCATGCCCCCGTGCCAATCCAGGTGATCCTCGGCGATGTTGAGCACCACCCCCGCCGCGGGACGGACCGACGGTGCCCAGAACAACTGGAAGGACGACAGCTCGACCGCGAGGACACGGGGATGCGGGGCACCGCGCAACGCGTCGGCGATGGGGAGGCCGATGTTTCCGCAGGCGACGGAGTCGATTCCGGCAGCGTCGAGGATCGACGCGAGCATCGAGGTGGTGGTCGTCTTACCGTTCGTACCGGTGACCACCAGCCAACGAGCGCGCGGGCCGTACACCTCGGCGCGGTCGAGATGCCACGAGAACTCCACGTCGCCCCACACCGGGACGTCGTGGTCGGCGGCCGCAGACAGCACCGGAGAGTCCGGCCGGAACCCGGGACTGGTGACGACGAGCGCAAAGGCCGCGATCGCGTCCGGATCGGCGAGCAGATCGTCCTGAACCACCACGGCAGCACCGAGCGCCGACGCCTCGTCGAGCGCAGCTCGGTTCGAGTCGGTGACGGTCACGAGTGCGCCGAGGTCCAGCAGTGGGCGTACGACGGCCAGCCCGGAGATGCGCGCACCGGTGACCAGCACCGAACTACCGCGCAACCAGGACAGATCGGTCGAGGCTTCGGTCATCGCTTAGCCGCCCACAGCCGCGAGGTATTCGCTGTAGAACAGTGCCAAGCCGACGGCCGAGGCGATCGCGGCGAGCAACCAGAACCTGATGATGACCGTCGTCTCGGCCCAACCGGCCAACTCGAAGTGGTGATGGAACGGGGCCATTCGGAACACGCGTCGCCGACTCGACCGGAACACTGCGACCTGGATGACGACCGACGCTGCTTCGGCGACGAACAACGCGCCGATGACCACCATGATCAGTTCGGTCTTGGTGACCACGGAGAGTCCTGCGATCAGGCCGCCCAGAGCGAGGGATCCGGTATCGCCCATGAAGATCTTGGCGGGCGCGGCGTTCCACCACAGGAAACCGATGCAGGCACCGGCCGCCGACGCGCACACCAGGGCCAGGTCGAGAGGGTCGCGTACGTCGTAGCAACCCGGCGCAGGACCGGCCGGTCCTGCACACGCCTGCCGGTACTGCCAGAAGGTGATGACGGTGTACGCCCCGAGGACCAATGTCATGGACCCGGCCGCCAGGCCGTCGAGGCCGTCGGTGAGATTGACCGAGTTGGACCACGCGATCACCAGCAGACAGACGAAGAACACGAAGACAGCAGCCGACATCGACCACGTTGCGATGTCGCGCACATACGACAGTTGAGTGCTGCCCGGAGTCAATCCGTCGTCACTGCGAAACTGCAGGACCAGGATGGCGAACAGCACCGCCGCGGTGATCTGGCCGACGTATTTGCCGGTGGCGTTCAGACCGAGGTTGCGCTGTTTACGAATCTTGATGAAGTCGTCGAGAAAGCCGACGAGGCCGAGCACGGTGGTCAGGCCGAGTACGAGTAGAGCCGAGGCCGACGGCCCCTCGGCGTCGTATCCGATGCCGATCAGGTGCGAGCCCCAGTAGCCGGCCCAGATCCCGACCAGGATCGCCACGCCGCCCATGGTGGGAGTACCGCGCTTGGACTGATGACTCGCCGGGCCCTCGACCCGGATCTCCTGGCCGAAGCCCTGTTTCGAGAAGGTCTTGATGAGCACGGGAGTCAGCAGAATTGCGACTGCAAGTGCGATCCCTCCGGCGAACAGGATCTGTCTCACTGCTCGCCCTCCGACGGTTCGGCCAACAGGGCGCCGGCCGACGGTTCGGCCAACAAGGCCTCGGCAACGGTCCACATCGCGCCCGACTGCGAGGCCTTGACCAGAACGATGTCGCCGGCGCTAACCTCGTCCTCGAGCACGGCGATGGCGGTCTCGCGATCGGGTACGAGCATCGATTCCTCGCCCCAGGACCCTTCCATGACGGCACCCTGATGGAGCGCACGCGTGGGCCGACCCGAATCGACGATGATCAACCGATCGACGTCCAGGCGGACGGCGAGCCGACCGATCGCATCGTGCTCCACCACCGATTCGCCGCCGAGCTCGCCCATCTCCCCCAGCACCGCCCAACTGCGCCGCTTCGGCCCGTCGTCTCGCCTCGACATCGACACCAGCGCCTTGAGGGCGGCCCGCATCGAATCGGGATTCGCGTTGTACGAGTCGTTGATGACGGTGACCCCGTCCGCGCGGGTGCGTACATCCATCCGGCGGATCGAGGTGGGTACCGCGGTCGAGAGCGCTTCGGCAACCTGGGCCACGCCGGCCCCGCACTCGAGCGCGACGGCCGCGGCAGCCAGGGCGTTGCCCACCTGATGTTCACCGTGCACCGCCAGGGTGATGTGCGCCGTGCCTGCAGCACACACGAGCGTGAACGACGCCCGCGCATCGGTGTCGACCACGACGTCGACAGCCCGGACGTCGGCGTCCGCGTTGAGTCCGACGGTGACGACGGCCGCCTTCGTGCGTGTCGCCATCTCGGCGACCAGACGATCGTCGATGTTGAGGATCGCCACGCCGCCGTCCGCAGCAGCGGGCAGTGCCTCGACCAGTTCACCCTTGGCCAGCGCAATGGCGGCACGTGAACCGAACTCGCCCAGGTGCGCGGTTCCGACGTTGAGGACCACCCCGATCCGCGGCGGCGCAAGCCTGGCGAGTTCGGCGATGTGGCCGATTCCCCGGGCGGACAGCTCGAGGGCGAGGAAGTCGGTATCGGCGTCGGCCCGCAGAGCAGTCCATGGATGCCCGAGTTCGTTGTTGAACGATCCGGGTGGGGCCACCACGGATCCGAGCGGACGCAGCACCGCCGAGATGAGATCCTTCGTCGACGTCTTGCCCGACGACCCCGTCACGCCCACCACGGTCAGGTCGTGGCGCGCGGTCAGTTCGAGCACCGATTCCCGGGCCAACGCACCGAGCGCGGTCAGCACCGCAGCGCCGGCCCCCTCCGGGTCGTGTTCCAGTGCCATCGCACGGCTCGAGTGCGGCGCCGGCCGAACGACGACAGCCGGGACGCCCACCGGACGCGCCGCGAGAACGACAGCAGCGCCTGCGGCCACGGCGTCGGCCGCGTGCTCGTGGCCGTCCACTTTGGCACCGGGCAGGGCGAGAAAGACACTGCCGGGTGTGACCTTGCGTGAGTCGAACTCCACCGGCCCGGCAACCAGCACCGTCGGGTCCGCCACGTCGTGCAGTTCGCCGCCGACGATCTCGGCGATGCGAGCGATCGAGAGCGGTATCACCGTGCGCCTGCGCTCGTGGTGACCAGTCGTGCATCGATGGCCGATGCGAGTACCACTCGGTCGTCGAACGGATACTTCACCCCCGCCACCTCCTGACCCGTCTCGTGTCCTTTACCTGCGATCAACACAACGTCCCCCTCACGTGCCCACGCCACGGCTTGTTCTATCGCCGCTGCGCGGCCTTCGACATTTCGTACTTCGCCACGAGCGTCGTCGGGCACCGACAGTGCACCGTCTTCGACGGCATGCCGTATCGCTGCCGGATCCTCACTGCGCGGATTGTCGTCGGTCACCACGAGCAGATCGGCACCGCGCGCTCCGGCCGCACCCATCAGAGGGCGCTTGGCGGTGTCTCGATCCCCGCCGGCACCCAACACGACTGCGATACGTCCACGGGACGACTCTCGCAGAGTCGCCAGCACCGCTTCGACCGCAGCGGGCTTGTGGGCGTAGTCGACCACTGCGAGGAAGTCCTGGCCACGATCGATTCGTTGCACTCGACCGGGCACGTCGACGGTCGCGATTCCGGGCGCCGCCGTCGCGGCATCCACTCCTGCCGCTTCGCAGGTCGCGAGCGCGAGCACGGCGTTGGCGACGTTGTAGCGACCCGGCAGACGTACCGACACCGGCGACGACGTTCCGTTCGGATCGGCAACGGTGAACGACTGCGTTCCGTCGTCGTGCTTGGCCCACTCGGAGACGGTCCACTGCGAGTCGGCACCGGTGGACACCGTGACGACCGTGGATCCGGCCGACCGGGCGATATCGGCCATCCGCACGCCCCAGGCATCGTCGACGCACACGACCGCTGTGTCTGCCCGTACCGGCGAATCGACCCCGAACAGCCGGCTCTTGGCCAGAAAGTAGTCCTCGAGCGAGTCGTGGAAGTCGAGATGATCCTGGGACAGGTTGGTGAACGCGCCGACCGCGAAGTCGGTGCCGTCGACTCGGCCGAGGGACAACGCATGTGAGGACACTTCCATCACCACGGTGTCGACTCCGGCCTCGACCATGACGGCGAAGAGCGCATGCAACTGCGGAGCCTCGGGGGTGGTGAGAGCGCTCGGTACGTGCCGGCCCACTACACGGGTCTCGATCGTGCCGATCAGTCCGCAGCGGCGGCCGGCGGTTGTCAGGCCGGCCTCCACGAGGTACGCGGTCGTCGTCTTGCCCGACGTGCCGGTGATTCCGACGACCGTCATCTTCGACGACGGATTGCCGTACACGAGGGCGGACACGGTTCCGAGCACCTGGCGTGGTCGGTCGTGCACGAGGACAGGAACCTGGCGATCGGCGGTGGCGAGGACGCGGCGGACGATGTCGGCACCGGATGGGTCGGTGAAGACCGCCGCTGCACCCCGCTCGATCGCGTCGGCGGTGAACTCGGCTCCGTGCCGAGCGGATCCGGGTAGCGCGGCGAAGAGATCGCCGGGACGAACGGACTGCGCTCGCAGATCGATTCCGGTGACCTGCACTCCGTCGAGGTGTCCCCACTCGATCGTTGCACCGACAGCGGACGCCACGTCGGATACGTCGGTGTGCGGCGGATTCGCCGGCCGAGACCCCGGAGCGGGTTGTGAATCCGATGACACAGTCACTCCTGCTCCCTTCCTCTGTACTTCCACCGCACACTGCGTCAGCTCGAACACGCTGCGGTGGCTGATCGACGAACACGCCTCGAGCCGATGTGTCAGATTACCGGCGACCGTGATCGGCATGCTGCCGCCCCGATTCCCGGGCCGGCAGATTCGGGCCTCAGTCGGCCTGAAGAACCAACTTGGGGCCCGGGTCTGCGGACATCGGAACACTGTCGCGCTGCAACAGCCAGCTGGCGATGTTGTGGAACAGCGGTGCGGCCGATTGCCCTCCCGAGCCGTCGGCGCTGCGGGACGGCGCGTCCAGCATGATCCCGATCACGTAGCGAGGATCGTCCGCCGGAGCGATACCCGCGAACGTGATCCAGTACTTCGAGTTCGAGTAGCACTTGCACTCGGGATCGACCTGCTGGGCCGTGCCGGTCTTACCACTGATCTGATAGCCCTCGACGCCCGCGGCGACTCCGGTACCGCGCTGATTTCCGTTGTCGTCCTGGGTGACCGACCGGAACATGTTGCGGACCGTCTTGGCCGTATCGGGACTGACCACGTACACCCCGTCGGGTCGCGGTGTCTCGGTTCGTTCGCCGTTGGCGTCCACCGTTGCCGCGACGATCCGAGGCGGGATGCGCACACCGTCGTTGGCGATCGCCTGGTACATCCCGGTCATCTGCAGGAGCGTCATCGACAGACCCTGCCCGATCGGCAGGTTGGCGAAGGTACCGCCCGACCACTGATCGCGGCTGGGCACGCTGCCTGCGCTCTCATTGGGGAGGCCGACGTCGCTGCGCTGGCCCAGGCCGAACTTGTTCAGCATGTCGGCATACCGATCCTCGCCGACACGTTGGGCCAGCATCAGAGTCCCCACGTTGGAGGACTTACCGAACACTCCGGTGGAGGTGTACGGCGCAACTCCGTGTTCCCAGGCGTCCCGGACCGAGACACCGGACATGAAGATGTTGCCCGGTACCTGCAGCACCTCGTCGGGTGTGGTGAGCCCGTACTCGATAGCGGCTGCAGCAGTGATGATCTTGTTGACCGAACCGGGCTCGAACGGCGTCGTGACGGGCAGATTGCCCATCTCCTTGGTCCGTTCGTTGTTTCCGACGCCGATTCCGGGGTTGAACGTGTTGTCGTTCGACATGGCCAGCACTTCGCCGGTGTGCGAATCCTGAACGTAGGCAGACGCATTCTTGGCCCCGGACAGATCTTTCGCCAGCTGCACCTGCTGCTGTACGTAGTACTGCAGGTCCGCGTCGATGGTCAGTTCCACGTTCGAGCCGTTGACCGCGGGCTGCTTGTCGCGCCAGCTGCCGGGAATGACGGCCCCGTCGGAACCGCGATCGTAGGTCTGCGATCCGTCGGTACCGGCGAGCGTGGCGTCGAGCGAATCCTCGAGCCCGAGCAGGCCGTGTCCGTCCCACCCGGTGGCCCCGACGATGTTCGCGGCGAGCGAGCCACCCGGGTACTCGCGGATGTCCTGACGTTCGAGCCCGACCTGCTTGAATTCCTTGCTGATGTTCGACGCCACGGTGGCGTCCACACCCCGTGCCAGATAGGTGAATTCGTCGTTGCTCTTCAGTTTCGCGAGCAGATCCTTCTTGCTGACGACGTCACCGAGATCGCTGTGGATCCGCTCGGCGATGTCGTCGAGGTACTTGTCGGTTTCCGGCTTCGTCGGATCCTTCGCGCGTGCCTCGTCGAGTTCTCTACGAACCCGGACCGGCTGGAACGTCAGCGCTTTCGCTTCCATGGTGAAAGCGATCGGGTTTCCGTTGCGATCGAGGATCGAGCCGCGCATCGCCGGATCGACGAGGGTGGTGGTGCGCTGCGAGGCGGACTCGGCCGACAGTGTCGGCGCATCGAATCCTTGAATCCACAGCAACTGTGCCGCGACGACCGCCAAAGCCACGTACATCAAGATGCGGCCCGTACCGTGCCGAAAACGAAATGTGGACGAGTCCAAACGCTTTCGTCCCGGCCGCGCTCGATCTGCGGGCCGGGGACGTGACGCAGGCGACGGCCTGGTCACTGCTCGTCACCGGAGGATTCGCCGGGGGCGGGAGCCGAGGGGGTGCTCATGGGAACCAATTGTTCAGCAAGCGCGGCAGTTCCGGCACCATTGGGCGCACTCGGCGTGGCGGCACGGGTGTCACCTGCGCCCGTCGGCCTGGTGGGCTGCGACGCACTCCTCGGAGTCTGCGACTGCGCCGACTGTCGTGCGGGATTCTGTGTCGACGCACTCGGAACCGAGCCCTCCCCCGAGCCGGTGGCGGGAGGCGGATCGAGGGGTGCAACCGGCGCACCGTCGGCGGGAGCGGGCGTGCCGACGACCTGCACACCGCCCTCGGGGGCTACGACGAGGCGGGCGGGGTTCTTGGCGGGGACCATTCCGATCGCGGCGGCTTTGCGCGCGAGCTCGGGCGCAGATTCCGCGAGCTCGACGTCACGCTGCAAGGAGGCACGCTGTTGTGCGAGCTCGGCGTTGACGGCCTTGGCGGCACTGAGGTCGTAGGAGTCGCCCGCCGAGCGCGTCGTCAACAACAACGTCAAGCCGAGCCCGAGGGCAAGCAGACCGATGACCAAGGCTACGAACGGGATTCGAGCCGCAATGGCACTGCCGTTGAGCGTCGGACGAAGTGAGGCCGCTGAACCGCGAGCAGAATCCGACGTATGTATCGAGGCACGCTGCTGCCTGCGCTCGTAGGCGCGCAATGCGGCTCCGGACCGACCACCGCGGCCGGCCCGCTCGGGTCGAGTAGCCGGAACCCGATTGCGTTGTGTTCCAACAGTTGTGCCTGGAACCGTCATTCCGCTCTCCTTGCAATCCGTTCGGCGGCGCGCAACCTCACCGGGGCCGAGCGTGGGTTGACTTCGATTTCCTCGTCCGAGGCGCGTTCCGCACCTCTGGTCAACAGCCGAAATTCCGGACCCATCCCGGGAAGTTCGACCGGCAACCCCTCGGGACTTCGAGACTTGATCCGAGGGGCCAACTCCTGCTTGACAACTCGATCTTCGAGCGACTGATACGACATGAAGACGACGCGGCCGCCGACGGCCAAGGCGTCGAGTCCGGCCGGCACCGCGGCTTTGAGCGAATCGAGCTCCCCGTTGACCTCGATACGCAGCGCCTGGAAAGTTCGCTTTGCCGGATGCCCACCGGTGCGGCGAGTCGCGGCCGGTATTGCGGCATACAGCAATTCGACCAACGGGCCGCTCGTCGTGAACGGCGTGTGCTCACGTCGCCGCAGAATTGCGGACGCGATCTTGCCTGCGAACCGCTCTTCTCCGTAGGTGCTGAGCACGCGAGCGATATCGCCGTGCGAGTACGTATTGAGCACGTCGGCTGCCGTGATGCCCTGCGTCGGATTCATCCGCATGTCCAGCGGTGCATCGACGGAATACGCGAAGCCGCGGTCCGACTCGTCCAGCTGCATCGACGACACTCCGAGGTCGAACAGGATGGCGTGAACGGAATAGGTCGCGGGAAGTCCGGCCTCGTCGAGGGCGGCGGCAATGCCCTCGTATGTGGTGTGCACCAGAGTCGTTCGATCCGAGAACGGGGCCAGTCTGGCACCCGCCTTGTCGAGCGCGTCAGGATCGCGATCGAGTCCGATGAGGTGCAGACCGGGATACTTCCGTAGAAAGTGTTCGGCGTGACCGCCGAGTCCGAGCGTGGCGTCGATCATGACCCGAGTCGTGTCGGGGTCGTCCGCCGATTCCACTGCGGGCCCGAGAAGCTCGTCGGCACGCTCGAGTCGAACGGGGACGTGGATCGGGCCGCCGGAGCGACGGTGAGTGCGGTCGGCGGACGCGTCGTTCTCGTCCGGCCCGGCTCCCTCCGTCATGGTCCCTCCCGGTTGCGTATACGTACTTCTCGCCCGGGTCCGGGCCCTGCGGGTCGTCCATTGCGGCCGGTGCGAATGCTTCGAGGTCCCTGTCCGATAGGGAACCTGGCGTTGGGGAAGAACGTCAGGGTCCTGATCTGCGAAACCTGGCGTTGGGGAAGAACGTCAGGGTTCTGATCGGGCAGAGGCCTCGCTGCACTCGCAGCCGGCCTCGGTGGTCTACAAGATCCCTCCGAGGGATTCGTCGAACGCGTCGGAGAAATCCTGCTCGTTCTCGGCGGAGTAGCGGGCCCAGGCTTCGTCGTTCCAGATCTCGATGAAGTCCATCGATCCGATCACCACGCAGTTGCGTTCGAGTCCCGCATACCGACGGTGCTCGGGACTGATGGTGATACGGCCCTGTCCGTCCGGCCGCTGTTCGTCGGTTCCCGAAAAGAACTGGCGCACATAAGCACGGGCTTTGGGGTTGGCACGAGAGGCCGCCGTCAACTTTCGAGAACGCTCTGCGAAGTCTGCCGCGGTGTAGACAGCAAGGCTGAAATCCTGCCCCTTGCTCACCATGACACCTCCCGCAAGCGCGTCCCGAAACTTGGCCGGCAACGTGAGTCGACCCTTGTCGTCGAGCTTCGGCGTGTAGGTACCGAGAAACACTCGCCACCTCCAGCCTCGACTCTCCGCTGCGGACCACTTTACCCCACTCTCCCCCACTTCGAACCATTGACAGCCCGAAAACTTTGTGGACAACCACATATCCGCAGCTCAGACGCAAGAAGATTGCCCGTTCAGGTTGCCGCGTTCGACGTCGGCCCTGATCTGGCCGACGCAATCCCCCGGGGCGCGCGGCGTCGCGAGCAGGCACTTTGTGCGACAACCCGCCTGACAAGCGCAGCTGGACCCTGAAAGTGGGGACTGGGTGGGGTGAAGTGGGGACAATGGCGGCTGTGGGGGGAAGTGGGGAGTTCACCCCGGAACCACCGCACGGGAACGATCGCCCCGCGTCGTCGCTGGGGCGCACTCGATCGAGTCCGCCGCGCGACAGGGCTACGGAAGGCTTGCCGCATCGAAGAGTCGTGGAACGACAGCAGCACCTCACCCGAGGGTGAGGTGCTGCTGTCGAATCGGTGAAGTTGTGGTGGGTGACCGTCAGGCCCAGGGAGATCCGGACGGCGGAGTCATATCACTCCTGATCGAACCGCTTACGAAAACGGTCTTCCATTCGAGAGGTGAAGCTGCCGCCCTTGCGGCCACCGCTCGATTTCGGCTGAGCACTACGACCTTGCGTGCCGGCTCGGTCGCTTGCGCTACCTTCTTCGCCGGTCGCGGCAGCTCCCTTCTTGGAGCCGCCGAACAAGAACAGTGCCCCGGCACCGAACATGAAGAGAAAGCCGATGAGGCTGACGACGAGAAAACCCAGACTGTTCGTCGACAGTGCTACACCGGCGACGAGCAACACGAGTCCCACGACGAACAACGCGGCAGCCTGAAAACGCCTCTTGCTCGACGCCGCGCGAACGCGACCGCCCCTCACATGGGACGCGAATTTGGGATCCTCGGCGTAGAGAGCGCTCTCGATTTGATCGAGCATGCGCTGCTCGTGCTCGGAGAGTGGCACGGTACCTCCCCCTGCACAGATAATGAGAGTCGTTTCGGTTCAGAAGCGACGGGAAGCTGACCTTGGCGGCTACCTACTGACGATGATACGAGCTGAATCGGCCGCTTACCACCTACTCGCACTATGTGTTCCTGAGAAACGACCAAGTTTTCGAGACGGACGTCTCGGAAACACTTGTCGAACACCGTGTGACGTGGCTGTTCACGTCCGTCCAGACTCGAAAAATCGACGCGGCGGGCTATGCGGACAGCGGTGCCGCCATCGGATCGACAGGCTGGAACCTCGACTGACCGCCCAACCGGTCCTCGACCGCGTTCAGAAAACGACTGACGTGTCGATAGAAGTCGTCGGCGTCAACGTCTCCGACAGCGGACGAGGCACCCGCCTCGACTGCCGCGCGGGTTGCGGAGAAGGACGAGAAGTACTCGGACCAGATCGCCAGATCCGGCGCAGCCTTCGCCATCAGAACCCAGGCGTTGCGCGAACGTGGCCGCGAGCCGATCGAATCGGGCAGCGATGCCAGGACTGCGGCAGCACCCTTGAGTGCGGCGATGTAGCTTCCGAGGAAGCGGTCCCCCGCATCGCGCTCACCGATGGATTCGGACAGCAACGCATCGGCTCGACCGAGCAGGACCTGCGCCTGACGCGACACCGGTGACCGCACGCCGACATCGAATGTCTTCGTCATCGTCATACTCGAACACCTCCAGTTCGAATCTCCGGGCGCGCTACCGACACGCCTGGAACCGTGATGAAGCCTTACAGTCGAACTCCGGAAGAATCCGCCTCGTTCGTCGAGGTGATCCACCGGCGCGCTCGGCCCCGATCATCGAACACCCGTTCGACACATTCAATATAGCTGTGCCCACCGACAAGTTGCCGAAGAAAGGGTGAGAACCGTCGTCACCGATGCGCAGACAACCCCCTACGTGGTCGATCTGACGCCCCAGGAATTCCGTCGGCGCTTGTTCGAAGCTCTGGCGATCTACGTCGAGGCCATGGGATATCCCCGCGGAACCGAGCACAGCCGCGCACCGATGTGGACGGAGCATCTGCACCGGCCGGGCTGGCGAGCGGTGGGAGCCATGGTGCCCAATCCCGACAAGACGCAGCCGGACACGCTGGTCGCCGTTGCGTACGGGTATCACGGCGCGCACCATCAGTGGTGGCATCAGCAGGTCCGCGACGGATTGCGCCGCGCCGGACACTCGACACAGCACGTCGACGCCACCCTCGGCGACTACTTCGAATTGACCGAATTGCACGTACTACCGAGCGCGCAAGGACACGGACTCGGCGGGCGTCTCTGCCGCAGGTTGCTCGACGGTGTTCGAGCGCACTCTGTGATGTTGTCCACACCCGAGGTCGCGCAGGAGGGCAACCGCGCCTGGCGGTTGTATCGACGGCTCGGCTTCGAGGACGTACTGCGGCACTTCACGTTCGCCGGCGACCGGCGCCCCTTCGCGGTGCTGGGCCGCCGGTTGCCGCTCGACGGGCCCGTAGCCTGAAGGTGTGATCGATGCTGTGGTGGTGGGCTCCGGCCACAATGCCCTGACTTCTGCCTGCTACCTGACCGATGCCGGAATGTCGGTGGAGATCGTCGAACGCGACACCGTCGCGGGCGGTGCGGTGTCGACGGTGGAGCGCTTCCCCGGCCATCGAGTCGACCGCGGCTCCTCCGCGCACATCATGATCAGGCACACCGGGATCGTCGAAGAGCTCGGACTCGAGGAGTTCGGGCTGCGCTACATCGACTGCGATCCGTGGGCATTCGCCCCGGGCGACGTCGACACCGCCGAACGCGCCATCGTCTTCCATCGCAGCCTCGATCGAACGTGCGAGTCCATCGCTGCCGCCTGCGGGCCCGCCGATGCGCGCGCCTACCGTTCCTTCGTCTCGGTGTGGGGCCCGCGCAGCGAACGCACCATGCGCGCATTCGGTGGGCCGCCCACCGGGTCCAAACTGCTCCGATCCTTCTGGGGACTCGGTGCGCCCGACGGCGGCAGCTCGCTCTCGCGCGAGTTTCTTGCCACCGGAGATTCCCTGCTGGACGAAATGTTCACGAGTGAGCGACTCAAGGCTGCGCTGGCATGGTTCGGAGCGCAGTCCGGCCCGCCGATGTCCGAGCCGGGCACCGCCCCGATGGTCGGCTTCGCGGCTCTGATGCACACGCTCCCACCGGGCCGCGCCGTCGGCGGTAGCGGCGCACTGACCGAGGCGATGATCGCCCGGCTGCACCGGGACGGGGCAGCGCTGACGCTCGGCGATGCCGCCGTATCGCTGACGCGTCGCGCGCATGGCTGGACGACGAGGACCGCGTCGGGACGGGAGATCGACAGCACGATCGTCGTGGCCGGGTGTCACATCCTGACCACGCTCGACCTGCTGGCGGAGGGCGGACACGACGCGGCGCAGCTGGCCCGGTGGCGCTCCACCATTCGGGTGGGTCCGGGGATCGGTACCGCGGTTCGGTTGGCCACCGACGCGCTGCCGCAGTACCCGAGCGCCGACTGCATCGAGGACGGTACCCACGGTCTCGCGCTGCTCGTCCGCGACCGCGCGCAATTGCGGTTGGCTCACGGGCACGCTCTCGCCGGGGAGCTGCCGCCGAAACCCGCTGTTCTCGGCATGTCGTTCAGCGCCCTCGATCCGACGATCGCGCCGCCGGGTCAGCATCAGATCTCCCTGTGGTCGCAGTGGCATCCGCACACTCTCGCCGATGGCCGCCGGTGGCGCTCGAACGTACCGGGGCAACGTTCTTTGGCCGAGGTCGAGGGTGATCGAATCGTCGCCGAGCTCGATCGCTACGCCCCTGGATTCGCCGCGTCGGTCCTCGATCGGTACGTACAGTCGCCGCCGGACATCGAGCAGGAACTCGGACTGATCGGAGGCAACATCATGCACCTGGACATGTCACTGGACCAGATGATGATGTGGCGTCCTCATCCCCAACTGGCCGGCCACCGCGTTCCCGGAGCAGACGGTCTCTATCTCACCGGCGCGTCGACTCACCCGGGAGGCGGCGTCACAGCGGCCAGCGGCCGTTCGGCGGCGAGAATCGCACTCGCGGACGCACGCGCGGGGCGTCGTCGCGCATTCTTCAGCAGGAGACGAGCATGAAGATTGCCCCGACGGTCTTCGCGATCGGTGCCGTCGCAGCCCAGATCTGCTACCCGCTCGTATCGGGTTCGACTCGGGACGCGGTGACCATCGCGGTGGTCGCGCTACTCGCGCTGGCGTCGATCGCGCACGCCGTGCTGTACCGCGGAAAGCTGTGGGCGGCGGCTCTCGTGATCCTGACTGCAGGAACGGGATTCGTGTCCGAACTCGTCGGCACGGCCACCGGGTTTCCCTTCGGCGAGTACTTCTACGCGCAGAATCGACTCGGCCCCAGCCTGTTCGAGGTCCCCGTGGTGGTTCCACTCGCCTGGACGGCGGGGTTCTATCCGATCTGGTGCGCGGTCACGTTCATCGTCGGCCATCTCGGCGCGACACGGCTCCGAGCTTCTGCATCCCGAATCGCCGCGGTCGCCGTCGGGATGGTGGGCTGGGACCTGTATCTCGATCCTCAGATGGTCACCGACGGCCAGTGGACCTGGACGTCCGGTGCCGTCGGACTGCCGGGTGTGTCGTCGATCCCGTTGACCAACTACGCGGGTTGGCTGTTGGTGGCGACATTGATGGCCGCAGTCATGGAAGCGGTGAACCGCGTGGTGGCCCCGCGCGCGTCCGACGACGTCGTTCCCATCGGGCTGTTCCTGTGGACGTGGCTGGGTTCGGCGCTCGCGCACGCGGTGTTCCTCGACGGCCCCGAACTACGATTCTCGGCCGTCTACGGATTCGTCGTCATGGGTAGTGTCGGAATCCCGTTGCTGTGGATCGCACGTCGTCGCGGATCTCTACGTAGCCGACACGCACCGATGGCAACCCCTGCCGACTGACACCGACGCGATGCCCTGGCACGATGTCGCTGTGCAGTCGACATCACGAACATCCGCTCGAACCCGCCGACGCCGAGTTCTCTCGGTGCTCGCCCTGACGCTGCTGGTCGCGCCGATGCTGGCCGGCTGCTTGCGGGTCCAGGTCACGATGGGTGTGTCGGCCAACGACCGAGTGGCGGGTCAGATCGTCGCGGCGACGGTCCCCACCTCCGACACCGACACCGGCCCCGAACTCGTGGTGCCCTCCTCGATCGAGGACAAGGTCCGCGTCGAGCCGTACAACCAGGACGGGTACGTCGGGTCGCAGGCCATCTTCGACGACCTTTCGTTCGGTGATGTTCAGACACTCGGTTCGATCTTCCAGAACGCGGCCGGATCGTTTCAGCTGACCCTGCAGCGTTCGGGCGACACCGTGACGCTTGCCGGTAATGCCGACCTGTCGTCGGTACCGGTCCAGGGGTCCGACGTGCAGTTCACTATTGCATTTCCCGCCCGTATCGGGACCACCAACGGCACTCGCGAGAGCGACAACTCGATCTCGTGGAAGCTGCCGGCAGGCGAAGTCACCTCGGTGCGTGCCGAGGTCAACTACCCGGACCCCAACACTCGTAGCTTCGCCGGCTGGGCGGGCATCGTGGGCGGCGTGACCGTCGGAGTGGCCGCCATCGTCGGTGCCATGGCCTGGGTGTCGCGGAACCCACCGTTGGGCAACCGTCGTAAGCGCACTGCCGAGACGGGCGAGTCGAAGGACCGAACGTCGGTGTGATCACCCCCATCTCGTCCCGCACGACAGATCTCGCCGAATGACGGTCCTGACCCGGGCGAGTCGGGCGACTGCCGTTCTCGCCTCCACCTCCGCTGCCGTCGCGGTGTTCAATGCGCTGTTCGTGCCGGGTTTGCGTCGACCGAGCCTTGACGTCACCGAACGGGTCGCAGTGTGCATCCCCGCGCGCAACGAAGTCGACACGCTGCCTGCGTTGATCGGCGATCTCACGCGTCAACGATTCTGCACCGACCTGCAGGTCGTCGTCCTCGACGACGATTCGACCGACGGAACGGCAGCCGCGGCCGTCACCGCGGCGAACGGCGATCCGCGATTCCGCGTCGTGACCTCCCACGCGTCGCCGCCGCCCGGGTGGACGGGTAAAGCCGCCGCGTGCGCCGAACTGGCCGACTCGGTCGACGTGGACACGACGATCGTCATGTTCGTCGACGCGGATGTCCGGCTCGAACCCGAGGCCGTCGCCGCCGCTGCGAGGAGGTTGCGCCGCCGCGGCGACGCTCTGATGTGCCCCTGGCCCGAGCAGGTGGCGGGTGGTCTCGCCGAACGCCTCGTCCAACCGCTGCTCGCGTGGTCGTGGATGTCGACGCTGCCCGTGCCGGTCGGCAATGCGACGCTGCTGCCGTCGATGGCCGTCGCCTGTGGGCAGTTCATGGCGTTCGATGCCGCCGCGTATCGCGTCGTGGGCGGCCACAGCTGCGTCGCGTCGAGTGCCACCGAGGATCTGGACATCGCGCGTGTCCTGCGTCGACGCGGGTTCTCGACGTCGGTTGCCTCCGGTGCCGGGTTCGTACGGTGCCGGATGTACCGCTCGGCCGCCGATGTTCGGGCGGGTTACAGCCGGTGGCTGTGGAACGAGTTCGGTGGGCCCGTCGGTTCGGCCACCGCTGCCCTTGCGCTGGGTACGGTCTACCTGTTGCCGCCGGTCGCGGCGGTCATCGGTTCTGGTTCGACGCGGCGACTGGGTGTCGTCGGTTACCTCGCCGGGACCATCTCGCGCGTGGCATCTCGTCGGCGCGAGTCGGGACCCCGATTCGGCGCTCGCGACGTCGTCGACGCCGCGGTGCACCCGCTGTCGATTCTCGCCTTCGTGGGGCTCGTTGCGGAATCCCACGTGCGACGACGCCGCGGCGCGCTGAGCTGGAAGTCGCGTCCGATGCCGACGTCGTAACGCCGATCGCAAGTCAGACGCGCGCGGCTGCCAGCCCCAGGTTGCTCAGGACCTCACGTGTCGCGCGCGCGAAATTCAACGTGATGAAGTGCAGCGCGGGCGCACCTTCCGCGATGAGCCGCTCGCCGATGTTCGTGGCGAGCTCGATACCCACCTCTCGAACCGCGGCCTTGTCTTCCTCGGCTCCGGATCCTGCTGCGCGAGTGAACTTCTCGTCCAGATGCGACGGCAATGTCGTGCCCGAGAGCTCGAGCATCCGGCGCACCGAACGCAGCGAGGTGACGGGCATGATCTCGGGGATGATCGGCTTGGCACCCTGCTCGGGGTCGTATGCGCTGACGCGATCACGCAGCCGCAGGTAGTCGTCCACGTCGAAGAACATCTGCGTGATCGAATACTCCGCTCCCGCACGCAGCTTCCCGACGAGGCACCTGGTGTCCTGCTCGAGATCGTCGGCGCGGTGATGGCCTTCCGGGAACGACGCCACTCCGACGTGAAAGTCGCCCAGTTCGCGGACCATACGCACCAGCTCTTCCGCGTACTCGACTCCCTCGGGATGCTTCTCCCACTCGCCGAGTGGATCTCCCGGGGGGTCACCGCGAAGAACGAGGATGTTGGTGATGCCGCGGTCGGCGTACGACCCGACCATCGAGCGCAACTCGGCGACACTGTGCGACACGGCAGTGAGATGCGCCACTGGCAGCAGAGTCGTCTCCTCGGCGATCTGACCGGTGACGCGCACCGTTCGATCGCGGGTGGAACCACCTGCGCCGTACGTCATCGACACGAACGCGGGCTGGAGTTGCTCGAACTCTCGCACTGCTCGCCACAACCTGGCCTCGGCAGCCTCGTCGCGCGGGGGCGAGAACTCCACCGAGAACGGGATCCTCGCTTCGGGTTCGGTCCGCAATCGGTCGACGATCGACGGCGTCCTCGTCACGAATCCTCGGCTCGACCGCCCCCTGACGGAATCTTCGCTCACCCGAAGATCATAGGTTGCGCTGCGCCGCCGGCCCGCTGGGCATCCCCCGACGGCGTAGTTCGCTGCTCGTCGGTGCCGGGTTCGGGTGCCTATTACTGTGGGACTGTAACGCGTCTTTCCCACGAAGACCTTGGAGGATCGTCCTGTCCGGAGACCTGTCCGCGCCCACCAACTCTGTGTCCGTGAATGCGACGTCGCTACGGGATTCCGTCGATGCGAAGCTCGCGGAGTTCTTCGCCTCGCGTCGTGCGGTCGTCGACAGCGTCGGCGGCGGCTACCCGGCCGCAGTGGCCGACCTCGAGGCGTTCGTACTACGCGGCGGTAAGCGCATGCGCCCGGCCTTCGCGTGGACCGCGTGGCTGGGCGCGGGCGGTGAGCCCACCGGGGACCGCGCCGACGCAGTACTGCGTGCGTGCTCGGCCCTCGAATTGATCCAGGCCTGCGCATTGATCCACGACGACATCATCGACTCGTCCCGCACCCGCCGAGGCTTCCCGACCGTGCATGTCGGCTTCGCTCAGCGACATCGCGATGCGGGGTGGTCGGGCTCGGCAGATCACTTCGGGGTCTCCGCGGCCGTTCTCGTCGGCGACCTGGCGCTGTGCTGGGCCGACGACATGCTGCGCGAGTCGGGTATCGACACGGACGCGGCGCGGCGGGCGCAGCCCGTGTGGTCCGCGATGCGTACCGAGGTGCTCGGCGGTCAACTCCTCGACATCGAGGCCGAAGCCGGGACCGACGAGAGCGTCGCGGCAGCCATGCGCGTCAACCGGTACAAGACCGCCGCCTACACGGTCGAACGCCCGCTGCACCTCGGGGCCGTTCTTGCCGGGGCCGGCGAACCGCTGACTGCGGCGTACCGCAGCTTCGGTGCCGACATCGGCATTGCCTTCCAGCTGCGCGACGACCTGCTCGGCGTGTTCGGCGACCCGGAGATCACCGGCAAACCGTCGGGTGACGACATCACCGAGGGCAAGCGCACGGTGCTCATCGCCGTGGCCTTGCAACAAGCGGACGCGAGCCGTCCCGATCACGCGGCGAAGATTCGAGCCAGTCTCGGTACCGAGCTCAGCGAGAGCGAGGTCGCCGACATCCGATCGATACTCACCGAACTGGGCGCCGTCGACGCCGTCGAACGGCAGATCGACGAACTGGGCACCCGGGCCGTTGCCGCGCTGGACGACAGTTCCATCGATCCGATCGCCGCCGAACACCTTCGTGCCATGGCCACCGCCGCCATCCAACGGCAGTACTGAAAGAGAGCGTCATGTCTACGATCCGAACCGTTCCCGGCCGCACCGACTCGGTCGTCGTCGTGGGAGCTGGATTGGCCGGCCTGGCCGCGGGGCTCCACCTGCTGGGCGCAGGCAAGAAGGTCACGATCGTCGAGCGCGACGACACCGTGGGCGGCCGGGTGGGGGTGTATCCGGTGACCGACTCCGACGGAACGCATCTCTACGACATCGACAACGGTGCGAGCGTACTCACGATGCCGAACCTGGTACTCGAAGCGTTGGCCGCCGTGGGTGCCGACTTCGAGTCCACGACGCCGCCGATTCGGCTGACGTCCCTGTCGCCGTCGTACCACACGCGGTACGCCGACGGCACGTCCATCGACGTCTACTCGGACCCGGAGGCAATGGCCACCGAGGTCGAGCGGACCTGCGGTACGGCCGAGGCGCAGGGCTACCGCGATCTCCGGCGCTGGCTCGCCGACATCTTCGACGCCGAATTCGACCGCTTCATCGACTCGAACTTCGATTCGCCGCTGGACCTCGTGGGATCCAAGGCCGCGATCACCGATACCGCAACGCTGACGAAGCTGGGCGGCTTCGGTCGCCTCGGGCCACGGGTCGATCGTTTCCTGAAGGACACCCGTCTGCGCCGAGTGTTCACGTTCCAGGCCCTCTACGCCGGCATGGCACCGCAGAAGGCGCTGGCCGTCTACGGTGCGATCGCACACATGGACACCTCCCTCGGGGTGTTCTTCCCCGAGGGAGGCATGGCGGCTATCGGCCGGGCCATGGCCGACGCGTTCGTGACGGCGGGCGGCACGCTCGAACTGGGCACCGACATCGTCGACATCACCGTCGACCGCGGCCGTGCCGATGCCGTCCTCACTGCCGATGGACGTCGAATCGCTTGCGACGCATTGATTCTCACCGCCGACTTGCCCGTCGTCGATCGCCTGCTCGATCGCGCCTCGGTGTCGAAGAAAGGCAGGCGCAACGGGTACGGCGTCGTGTCGCCGTCCGCCGTCGTGGCCCACGGAACGGTTCCGGTCGAACTCACGGCGTCGTGGCCTGCGCGGGCGCACCACACCATCGACTTCGGCAACGAATGGGCCGAGACCTTCCGCCGGATCACCGCCCGCTCCGGCAAAGGATCGCTGATGGCCGATCCGTCACTGCTGATCACGCGGCCGTCGGTGAGCGATTCGGGCCTCGAGGTCGTGCGCGACGGGGTCCGCAGCGAGCCGGTCTCGATCCTTGCCCCGTGCCCCAACCTCGACAGCGCTCCCCTCGCCTGGGCCGAACTGGCTCAGCCGTACCTCCGAGAGATTCTGGCGACGCTGGAGGGCCGCGGATACACCGGACTCGCCGACGCCTTCGTGCTCGATCACATCGACACACCGCAGACGTGGGCGGACAAAGGCATGTTGTCGGGCTCGCCGTTCTCGTCCGCGCACGTCTTCCGGCAGACCGGGCCGTTCCGGAGAAAGAACATGGTCGCCGGCCTCGACAACGTGGTTCTCGCCGGCTCCGGAACCACTCCCGGTGTGGGCGTGCCGACCGTCTTGGTCTCGGGCAAGCTGGCGGCAGAACGAGTGACAGGGCCGCGAGGACGGTAGGTTCGTCCGATCGACTGCGTCGACCAACTAAGCTGAGCGCGATCGTTTGCCGGTCGCGATCTTTGCTGCGACCATGATCCTTCGGCCGACAGCGAGAACGCGGCGGCGCGGAGCCACATCTCGACACACACGACTCGCAGCAGAGGAGGAGCAGGCGGCAATGTCTTCGGTTTCGTCGCACTCCACCTCCGAAGGGCGCTCGTCGGACGGGTCTGCACCGGTGCCTGCGCGGCATCCGTCGAGACTGACGACCACCGGAAACTTCCTGCGAAGTCCCGAGGGCAAAGCAGCGATCCTCGGGGTTCTCGGTGCGGTCTGCATCATGTTCGGTGGATTCGGCGCGGGCAGCGTGCGCCGTCGTGACCCGTTGCTCGAAGAGATGCATCTGTCGTGGCTGCGATTCGGTCACGGCTTCGTGCTGTCGACCGTCATCGTCTGGGCCGGTGTGCTGTTGATGATCACCGCCTGGGTCAGGCTCGGCCGCGCCACGCTGCACGGCCGCACCACAGTGGGCGAGCTCCGGTGGATCGTGCCCGCATGGACGGCACCGCTGCTGCTGTCGGTGCCGATGTTCAGCCGCGACGCTTACTCGTACCTCGCTCAAGGTGCGTTGCTACGGGACGGCTTCGACCCGTATGCCGTTGGGCCCGTTGCCAATCCGGGAATCCTGCTCGACAACGTCAGCAACGTGTGGACCACGACCACTGCCCCGTACGGGCCGCTGTTCCTACTCCTCGGTCGCGGCATCACGAGCCTGACCGGTGACAATGTGATCGCCGGAACCATGCTGCTTCGCCTGACCATGCTCCCCGGGCTCGCTCTGATGATGTGGGCCGTCCCGCGACTGGCCACCCATCTGGGCGGGCGCGCCACGACGGCGGTGTGGCTCGCCGTGCTCAATCCCCTGGTGCTGATCCACCTCATCGGCGGAGTGCACAACGAGTTGCTCATGGTCGGCCTGATGACCGCGGGCATCGTGCTCGCGCTCGAGCGTCGCCACGTGGCCGGCATCGCGCTGGTGGCGATCGCTGTGGCCATCAAGGCAACTGCCGGTCTCGCTCTGCCGTTCCTGGTGTGGATCTGGATGCTGCACCTCCGCGACAAGGCGCGCGAAGAAGGCCGCACACCGCCTGCACCGATTCTGGCGTTCACGAAGACCGCGGGCATCGGAGCGTCCGTTTTCGTCGCGGTGTTCGCCGTCGCGTCTGTGATCGCCGGAGTCGGCATCGGCTGGCTCACGGCGTTGTCCGGCTCGGCGAAGATCATCAACTGGCTGTCGCTGCCGACGATCCTCGCGCATCTGGTGACCGTCAGCACCTCGTGGTTCCTCGATCTGCGTCTCGGACCGGTTCTCGACGTCACCCGGTTGCTGTGCGCGATCGCCTTGGTGGTCATCCTGGCCGGGGCGTGGTGGTTGGGCCGCCGATCCGAGCGGGACGCTGTCAAGGGCATCCTGATCGCTCTCGTCGCCACTGTCGTTCTCTCCCCCGCCGCGCTGCCCTGGTACTACTCGTGGCCGTTGGCGATCGCGGCCGGCTTTGCGTTGTCCCGCCGAACTCTGATGGTTCTCACCGGCCTGTCGACCTGGCTGATGCTGGTGTTCCAACCCGACGGATCCATCGGCCTGTACACGTTCGTGCACGTGGCCCTCGCAGTTTTCGCTGCAGTCGTTGCCGCGCTGGCGCTGACCCGAGTCGACCCGTTGCGTTTGCGATCGGACCGCTCCCGGGAACACCGTGCCGTACCCAACGCCCCCAAGACCGCGCCCGTCTCCAACGAAGACGACGCCACACCGTGAGGTCCCGCGCCATGAGTGCCCGCGTATCGAGAGAACTGACCGACATCGATCCTGCTCTGCACGAGGCGTATCGCATCTGCCGCGAACTGAACGCCCAGCACGGCAAGACCTATTTTCTGGCAACCAGACTGTTGCCCGTCGACAAGCGCGCAGCCGTGCACGCTCTGTACGGTTTCGCTCGGATGGTCGACGACATCGTCGACCTCGAGGGCACCGACATCGCGGTCGGTTCGGACGAACTGAACGCCCGCAGAATCGTCGAACTCGACATCATCGAATCCCGGGTGCGCGACGCCTTGGCCGGAAAACCGCTGTCCGACAGCACATCCGATCAGGTGTTGAGCGCATTGTGCGACACGGTCGCTCGGTACGAGATTCCCCACGATTACTTTTTCGCGTTCATGCATTCGATGCGCATGGACATCCCGGGCAGCGCGATGTTCGTCTCGCGGTACCGAACGATGGAGCAGTTGAACGAGTACATGTACGGATCGGCCGCAGTCATCGGACTGCAGATGTTGCCGATTCTCGGAACGGTGGTTCCGCGAGCCGAGGCGGAGCCGTCGGCTGCGGCGTTGGGCGAGGCGTTTCAGCTGACCAACTTCATCCGCGACATGGGTGAGGACCTCGACCGCGACCGCATCTATCTCCCGACCGACGAACTGGCGGCCTTCGGGGTCGACGAGGATCTGTTGCGGTGGTGCCGGACCACCGGCTCGGTCGATGCCAGAGTCACCCGCGCCCTCGCCCACTCGATAGCCGTCACCCGGTCGATCTACCGGACGTCGGACGCCGGGATCGACATGTTGGATCCGCGAGTGCGTCCGTCCATGCGAACGGCGTCCATTCTGTACGGCCGCATTCTCGACGAGGTCGAGGCGCAGGGCTACCGGGTGCTCTCCCAGCGTGCGACCGTGCCGCAGTGGACTCGCGCACGCGTCGCGCTACCGCAGTTCGCCGTCACCGGCTGGAAGCGCGCCACGGTCCGCTGACGACCGCTGTTCCAGCTGCTAGAAGGCCATTGCCTGAGCGCGTCTGATCACTTCGCGCATCAGGTCACCGTGCAACGCTGCGACCGGGGTACCGGGCAGACTGTCGTCCTCGGCGAACAACCACCGCAGAATTTCTTCGTCCTCGTAGCCGCCGTCGTGCAGCACCGCCAGCAGGCCGGGCAGGCCCTTGACGATTTCGCCCTTGGTCGTGTCGAAGAACTGCTCGGGCACGCCGGGGACGCGGGAACGCTTGAGAGCCAACAGCTGACGATCCCGCACGAGCTGCTCGACGCGCGTCTTGGGGACGTCGAGGATCTTGGCGACATCGGCGAACTGCAGCAGAGAAACCGACGGATCGAGCACGTCGTCGGCGTAGGGAATGGCACTCACGCGGGTAACGTTAACGGGTCCGGCGTCCAGACTTCAAAAGTGACGCGGCCCGCCACGGAGACCGAAGACACGAACCACGATCGTCGGTGAGCACCCACGGCGCCGATACCATCGTCGTCAGGCGTCCGGATTTCGAGCGGACACATCGAGGACGACGAGGGGAGGTTCGGTGATACCGGGTTCGATGCTCGATCGTCGATATCGAATAGACGCACCGATCGCACGGGGCGGAATGTCGACGGTCTACCGCGGACTCGACACCAGACTCGATCGACCTGTCGCGGTGAAGATCATGGATCCGAAGTTCGCCGAGGACCCGCAGTTCGTTCAGCGATTCGAGTTCGAGGCACGCGCGGTGGCCAGGCTGAGCCACCCCGGCCTGGTGGCCGTGTACGACCACGGGCGGGACGGCGATCACGCATTCCTGGTCATGGAGCTCGTCGAGGGCGGAACGTTGCGCGAGCTGCTGCGGGAGCGCGGGCCCATGCCTCCGCACGCCGCAGTCGCCGTGGTTCGCCCTGTGCTCGAGGCTCTCGCCGTCGCACACCGCGCCGGTCTGGTGCACCGAGACATCAAACCGGAGAACATCCTGATCAGCGACGACGGAGACGTCAAAATCGCCGACTTCGGGCTGGTCCGAGCCGTCGCCGCATCCACCGTCACCTCGAGCAGTGTGATTCTGGGCACGGCCGCGTATCTGTCCCCCGAACAGGTCACCACCGGCTCCGCATCCGCGAGCAGCGACGTCTACGGCGTCGGAGTCGTACTGTTCGAGCTGCTCACCGGACGCACCCCGTTCACCGGCGACACATCCCTGTCCATCGCCTACCAGCGCATCGACAACGACGTTCCGCTCCCGTCGACCCTCATCGCAGGCGTGCCACCACAGTTCGACGACGTGGTCCAACACGCCACCGTCCGCGACCCGGAACACCGATACCGCAACGCCGACGACATGGCCCGCGCGCTGCGCACTGCCGCGTCGGCGCTGGCACTTCCCGCGTACCGGGTGCCCACTCCTCAGCGTTCGGCACAGCACCTGAGCTCGGCGGCTGCGGGCGCACCGACGACAGTCGCCGGCGATCGACAGCCGCCCACCCGCACCCAGGTGGTGCAGAGCGCTCCCCCGGTACCGCCGCCCGACGGCGTGCACCACACCCGAGTGGTCACGTCACCGACATCCCGCGAAATCGAGTACGAACCGCAACCGGACGACCCGCAGCCGGCGGCACCCCTGGGCCGGCGACACTACGAATTTCCCGATTTCGCCGCCGATCGCCAACGGTCCCGGCGGGCCATCGTCGTCTGGTTGGTGGTCGTTGCACTGCTGGCCGTGTTGGTCGGTTTCGGCGGCTGGTGGATGGGCTCGGGCCGATACACCGCAGTTCCGATGGTCGACGGTCTCGACACCACCGGTGCCACGAGCGCGATCGAAGCGTCGGGCTTGGAAGCGACGGTTCGGGGAACGTACTCCGACACCGTCTCGACCGATCTGCTCATCGGCACCGACCCCGTCGGTGGTTCCCGAATCGCCAAGGGCGACACCGTCTTCCTGCTCGTCTCACTGGGCAGCCCGACCGTCCCCTCCATCGACTCCGACGCCTCCGTCGAAGACATGCAGCAGCAATTGCGCGACAGAACCTTCACCCCGGTCGACGGCGGCGAGGCATTCAGCACCACCGCACCGATCGGCGGCGTCGCGGCGCTCGATCCCCCGCCGGGAACGGTGTTGAACACCGGTGCCGCAGTCACCGTGCTGCGCAGCAAAGGTGCACCGCCGGTGCAGGTTCCCGACGTCCGCGGACAGAGCGTCGATCAGGCACGGACGACTCTCGAATCGGTCGGCATCACCGTCGACGAGGTCCGCGAGACGTTCGACGAGGACACCGACGGCGGAAAAGCGATCGGCACGAATCCGAAGGCCGGCCAGACCGTCAAGTCCGGCACCACCGCCGTCCTCGACGTGTCGACGGCAGTCACCGTGCCGTCGCTCCTCGGCCGTTCGGTGGGATCCGCACGCACGACTCTGGACTCGCTGGGACTGACGATCGATGTTCGTCAGGTGGTCGACACGGACGGCTCGTTGGTCATCTCCCAGAGCCCCGGAGCCGGTTCACGGGTGGAACCGGACTCCGAGGTCATGGTCGTCTCACTGCCCTGACCACCGCTGCCCTGACCCGCCAGGGCGGTGCCGGCGATCAGCCGCGAAGCATCTCGGCGACGAGGAATGCCAGCTCGATGCTCTGCTGAGTGTTCAGTCGCGGGTCGCAGGCAGTTTCGTAGCGCCCGGCCAGGTCGAGATCAGAGATGTCCTGGGCTCCGCCGAGGCATTCGGTGACGTCGTCACCGGTCAGCTCGACGTGGATTCCGCCCGGATGGGTGCCGAGGCCGTTGTGCACCTCGAAGAAGCCCTGCACCTCGTCGACGATGCGGTCGAAATGCCGGGTCTTGTATCCGGTGGACGCCTCGTGTGTGTTGCCGTGCATCGGGTCGCACTGCCAGATCACCTGGTGTCCGGTGGCCTGCACCTTCTCGATGATGGCGGGCAGGATGTCCCGAACCTTGCCGTTGCCCATGCGCGAGATCAGCGTCAGGCGGCCCGGCTTGTTGGTCGGGTCGAGGCGCTCGACGTATTCGACGGCCATCTCGGGGGTCGTGGTGGGTCCGATCTTGAGCCCGATCGGGTTCGAGATCAGTTCGGCGAGCGCGATGTGCGCGCCGTCGAGCTGGCGAGTGCGGTCGCCGATCCACAGGAAGTGAGCCGACAGATCGTAGAGCTTGGGGTGATCGTCGGTGTTGTCGAGCCGCAGCATCGCGCGTTCGTAGTCGAGGACGAGTGCTTCGTGGCTCGCGAAGATCTGGGCGGTGTGCAGATTGGGGTCGGAGACGCCACAGGCGTCCATGAACCGCAGGCCGCGGTCGATCTCCCCGGCCAACGCCTCGTAGCGTGCTCCGGCGGGTGACTGCGCGACGAATTCACGGTTCCAGTCGTGCACCTTGTGCAGGTCCGCCATCCCGGCTCCGGTCAGTGCCCGAACCAGGTTCATCGCCGCACTCGCGTTGGCGTAAGCGCGCACCAGCCGTGACGGATCGTGGCCGCGCACGCTCTCGTCGGCCACCAGCGAGTTGATCATGTCGCCGCGGTAGGACTGCAGGCCGAGCGCATCGATGTTCGACGAGCGAGGCTTGGCGTACTGGCCGGCGATGCGCGCGACCTTGACCACCGGCATGCTCGCCCCGTAGGTGAGTACGACGGCCATCTGCAGCAGCGTGCGAATGTTGCCCTTGATGTGCGGTTCGGTGTTGTCGACGAACGTCTCGGCGCAGTCGCCACCCTGAAGCAGAAACGCCTCGCCGCGGGCGACGGCAGCGAGCTTGTCCGACAGCGCCTCGACCTCACCTGCGACGGTGATCGGCGGAACGCTCTCGAGCACCTTGCGCATCTCGCCGGCCTGCTCGGGATCCCACTGCGGCTGCTGCGCAGCCGGCTTGGCCAACGCGTCGTCCAATCGAGTGCGCAGTGTCGGAGACAGCGGCGGCAGGTCGGGCAAGCGATCGATGGGTACGTCGACAGTCCAGTTCACCGCTACAGGATATTCGTACCGCCGTCACCGCAGGACAACGGGTGTTCAACCGCGGTACGAGTACTCCTCGATCGCCTGGAACTTGGCCAGATTGTGGCGCGCGTCGGCCAGGGCATCGTGGGCGTCGTCGGGCACCGCGGGAAGCTCGGGACTGCCGCGATCCTCCCAGTGCTGACGGAGCTCACGGGTGAATCGAGGCAGGGAACGCGGCAATTCGGTCATCGATCCCCACAGCTGGCAGAGCGCCACGTGGTCGTACGCCGCCACCCATGCCCATAATTCGACCTCGGCACCGTAGTGCGGAACGAGGAATTCGAGCAGTTCGTCGCGAATTCGGGATCGGCTCATCCACAACGGCGACGAGTACGGTGGCAGCTTGGGTAAGACGTTGCGCCGGACCCACCGGCCCGCCCGCTCGGGGTCGAACTCGGAGGACACCGCATAGAACTCGCGACCGTCCTCCGACACCACACCGATCGACACCAACTCGATTGTGCGACCATCCTCGATGAACTCTGTGTCGTAGAAGTAGCGCACGCGGCTCACCCTAGCGCGTGCCCCGGCACGTCCCCCACACACCGCAGAACCGAGCCGAACAAGCCCTGAAAGGGAACGTTGTGACTTCGTCCGACACCAACCGTCCGGTCGCCGAAGCGTCGGAGCCTGCCGGCCCGACGCGACGCCGGTGGCCGCGTTGGGCGGTGGCGTCGAGCAGGGTCGTCGTTGTCGTCGCGGCGGCGGTCGGTGTGCTCTTCCATCTCAACGGGTTTCCCGGGCTGCGAACGTTGGGTGAGCATTATCGACTGGATCTCGACGTCTACCGGCTCGGCGGAGAGGTGTTCGCTCGGGGCGGGGATCTGTACGGCCAGCTTCCTCCCATCGCGACCGGTACCACGTTGCCGTTCACGTATCCCCCGATTGCTGCCGCTCTGTTCAGCCCGCTCTCGAAGGTCTCGCTCTACGCCGCGTCGATGACGGTGACGTCGTTGTCCATGCTCGCGTTGCTGGCGACCGTTGTGCTCACGCTGATCTCGTTGGGGGTTCGCCCTCGCACGCTCGTGTGGTGGAGTGCAGGCGCGGTGTTCGCGGTGTCCGTCCTCGTACTGGAGCCGGTCACGTCCACGTTGAACTACGGGCAGATCAACATCGTTCTGATGATGTTCGTCGCGCTCGACTGCTTGCCGAAGAAGACTCCGTGGCCTCGGGGTGCGCTGATCGGTCTGGTCGCCGCCGTCAAACTCACTCCCGCAGTTTTCGTCTTGTTCTTCTTGCTGCGCAAGGACTTTCGCGCTGCAGTGGTATCGGCATTGAGCTTCGCGGTGTTCACGGCGATCGGGTTCGCGCTCACGTGGTCGGACTCCGTGAAGTACTGGACCGAGACGATCATCGATTCCGATCGGATCGGCGGCCCGGCGTACCCGGCGAATCAGTCCATCACAGGTGTACTGGCCCGCCTCGGAATGGACGAGCTCCCCCGTTCCATTCTGTGGATCGCAGTGTCGGTAGGGGTACTGCTCGTTGCGGGAATCGCGATGCGCAAAGCATTCGCCGCCGGTGAGATCGCCCTGGCGCTGACCGTGAACGCGATGTTCGGCCTGTTGGTCTCGCCGGTCTCCTGGTCACACCACTGGGTGTGGGCAATACCGTTCGCGATGGTGCTGGCCGCCGTCGGATACCGCCGTCGAAGCGCACTGCTACTGGCTCTGGTTGCCGTCGGACTGGCGATCATGGTGTACGCACCGCACTGGAAACTCGGTGAAGGTCGATCGAGTGGACTCGACTGGCCGTTGGTCGATCAGTTCGCCGCATCCGCCTACGTGTGGTGGGCGCTGGCCTCTGTGGTCGCCGTCGCGGCCGTGAAACTCTCGCCTCGGGTCACCCCGAAGGAAAGCGACACCGCGGTTCACTGACCGCCGTCGTCAGCTGGCCTTCGAGTCGGGGATACGGCGCGCGGACGGAGCCGAATCTTCGGATGTCGCAACCTTCTTCAGCGAGGCCGCGTACACGTCGACGTACTCCTGACCCGAGAGCAGCATCAGGTCGTACATCACCTCGTCGGTGACGGCGCGCTCGACGAATCGGTTGCCTGCCATTCCCTCGAACCGGGAGAAGTCGATGGGCTTGCCGACGCGAATGGTGACCTTTGCCGGACGCCACACGCGCGAACCGATCGGGTTCATCTTCTCGGTGCCGATCATGGCGACCGGCACCACCTGAACGCCGGTCTGCAATGCCAGGCGCGCCATTCCGGTCTTGCCCTTGTAGAGCCGGCCGTCGGGCGACCGGGTGCCTTCGGGGTAGATACCGAGCACCTTGCCGGCTTCGATCACGCGGGCACCGGCGTTCAGTGCGTCCTGTGCCGCGTCGGCTCCGGTGCGGTCGATGGGCACCTGACCCACCGCGGTGAAGAACCACTTCTGGAACGCACCCTTGAGACCCGAGCCGGTGAAGTACTCACTCTTGGCGAGGAAGGTGATGCGCCGCGGGGTCTTGAGCGGAAGATAGAACGAATCGAGAACCGCTTTGTGGTTGCTGGCCAGGATCACCGGGCCGTGCGTCGGAATGTTCTCCGCACCCTCGATCGTGGGCCGACCCAGGGCAATGAGCAGAGGCCCCACGATGATGTATTTGAACAGCCAGTACCACATTGACGTGCTCCCTGATCATGGTCGGCAATCGTTGGTGTGCCGGCTCGCGCGGGGCGAACCGACTGCGGCCGTGCGTTCTCGAACCGTGCCGCGTAGTGAACTGTACCCAGGGTTTATGACACCAGCCACATCGACGAGGAGTCGTCGTGCGACATCACATGGCGTCGGTCCGGACCGTCATCGTGCGGTGGTGACGAACTGTGCTCGCGCGAGCTCGGCCGCACCGATCATCCCCGCGGCCTCACCCAGTTCGGTGCTGCGAATCCGTGCCAGCGGGCGATGCCCCGCGCCGGTGACGAGCTCGGCGTACTTGTCCGTGGCACGAGCGAGGAATTGGCTCGACGAAGTGGCCACACCGCCGGCCAACACGATCAGATCGGGGTCGTACACATCGCTGACCATCGAGAGTCCGACGCCGAGCCAGTGTGCGAAATCCTCCATGGTGCGTCGGCCGATCGAGTCGCCGTCGTGCGCGGCGCTCGCGATCCGACGCCCGGTCAACGAGCCGGGATCGAGGAAGACCTCGCGCGCCAACCTCGTCGAGGACGACGGGTCTGCGGCCAACAACTCCACCGCCGTATCCACCAGTGCGGTACCGCTGCAATACCGTTCCCAGCACCCGCGTTTGCCGCAGGGACACGCGCGTCCGTCGGGCACCACCTGAATGTGACCGAGTTCGGGTGCCACCCCGTGGCTCCCTCGATAGATTCGGCCGTCGATCAGCAGCGCCGCACCGATTCCCGTTCCGATCGCCACCATCACCACGTTGCGGCCACCCGATGCCGCTCCGAAACGGTATTCCGCCCACGCGGCGGAGTTGGCGTCGTGTTCGAGCAGCACCGGTAGTCCGATGCGTTCGCTCATCTCGGTTGCGACCGGCGTGTCGACCCACGGCAGGTGCGGGGCGAACCGGACCGTCGTGCGGTCGGAATCGATGAGACCCGCCACCGCCAGACCGACGGCAGCGATGTCGTGTCGGCCGGCCAGCTCCTGCACGGCGCGGTCGAGACCCCGCTCGAGTGCACGAGCAGTGTGGGGCGTGGGTGCTGCGGTCGAGTCGAGCACCTGACCGTCCGCGTCGACAACCGAGGCGCGCAGGCTCGTGCCGCCCACGTCGATCCCGACCGTCAATCGCTGATGATGACGCTTCATTCGTTCATGCCTTCCTCGGCCGTCCCCCCACGGCGATGGTCACTCCTTGACCCGAACGGTAATCGGTACGAACGCCGGTCGACGAACGGACGGCGCAGAGGTGTCCTCCGACACGTCCGCGGCGGCGTCGACCCGGTCGGCAGCGGACGCTGTCGACTCGGTGCTGGACTCGCTACTACCCCCAGCGGCGTGTTCGGTGCCCGGCGCGGTGTGGTCGATCAACAACTGACGCAGCAGTGCGACGACGACGGCCCCTTCCGAGGCAACGAGTTCGACGAGATCGTGCCGTTCACCGCGCACCAACGCCGCGAGCGCACACACCGGGCACCAGCTGCAGCCCTGCTGATCGCGGTCCTGCTGTGTCTCGGCAACTCGGCGCAGGATGGGCTCGAGACGTGTCAGGACGGTGTCGGCCAACGCCAGCAGGTCCGCGCCCAACTCCGAATGCCCGGCCGTCACAGCGTCTCTCCGCTCACAGCTCTTCCGGTCGTTGCTCTTCCGGTCATTGCTCTTCCGGTCATGGCTCGGCCGCTCACAGCGGCCACACATCGGGGTCGGGTCGGAAACGCACCACCAGGAACGGGCCGTCGAGTTCCGCAGAATCGGCGATACACCGACGCAACACCGACGCCAACGTGACGCGTCGCCGCCTACCGTCGGCACTCACTATCAAGTCGTCCTCCACTCGCCCCAGACCCAAGGTGGTCGAATCGACTACCGGCAGAAGCATTCTCATCGCGTACACGGATTCGAGTCCGCTCCCCGACTCGAGTTCGACCGACGGTCGACCGGCCGGGCTCGACGCACGTCGTTCGAGGGAGTGCGGTGCCAGGTGCTCGGCCACATCCTGCAAGGGGCCCAACCCTACCGGTTCCACTTCACAGTGCTCCACCTCCACGATCGGAACCGAGCCGACGCGTCGTCGGAGTTCGGCCACGGCGTCGAGCTGCGCAGCCCGCCATCGCTCGAACCAGAACACCGCAGGATGAGCTCCGACCAGACCGATCGACGAGGAATTGAGGGCCGGGAGCATCCGGTTCACCAGCAGTCGGTCGACGCGAACGCCGAACAGAGCCGCTGCGGAGAGCGTGCGTTCGGCGTCGACGATGGACAGGTGCTCGGGGGTCAGGACCACGGTTGCCCCGGTCCGGTCGGGATCGGTGATCAGCGCCCGGACCGATTCGATCTGTCCGAGGATCCGCTCGATCATGGCCACCACGAGCGTGAGCCGCACGTCGGTTCCGGTGCCGGCGACCATGCGATCGTGGCGCGGCCACACGCGCTCGAAATAGGACGAGACGGTGCCGGGCAGCTGCAGTGTTCGCAGCGCATCCCCCGATGCCGGAAGATCGACTATCACTGTGTCCCAACGACCTTCGTCGACGAGCCGGGACACCTCGTGCAATCCCAACAGCTCCTCGATACCCGGGAACCCCATCAGCTCCTCCGGCTCGATCGCGCCGAAACTCACGCCGTGTTCGTGGCCTGCCGAGGCCACCGACAGCATCGATCCCAGACCGCGGTACCGCTCTTCGAGCAGCCGCGAGGTATCGATCTCGACGACGTCCAGGTTCGGAGCAACCGCTCCGATGCCCGAGTCCTCGTCGGTGTCACCGTCTGCGCCGAGGGCGTCGCGGATCGAGTGCGCCTGGTCGAGGGAGGCGATCAGCACCTCTTGGCCCGTGGCCGCGAGCGCAAGAGCCGATGCAGACGCCAGGGTGGTCTTCCCCGCGCCACCTTTGCCGATGAACAGCGATACCGTGGTGCGGAGTTCGGGGCGAGCGTCGGTCAGCCTTCGACCCGCTTCTTCAATTCCTTGAGCGCAGTGTCGGTGATGACCTTCTCTGCTTTGCGCTTGAACAGGCCGATCATCGGAATGTTCAGATCGACAGTGAGCTCGTACGTCACGTCGGTGCCGTTACCGGTCTCACGCAGCGAGTACGACCCGTTCTGAGATTTCTGCATTTCGCCCGAGACGAGATTCCACGACACCGAATTGCCGTCCGCGGCCCAGTCGTACTCGAGTTCGTACGTGTCTTTCACCATTCCGGCGTCGAGCACGAACTTGACCCGCTTTCCCCGTCCGTCCGCACCGACTTCGAGGACCTCGACGGACTTCGCGGCGGACACCCACGTGGGATACGCGTCGAAATCGGCGATGACGTCCATGACCCGACTCGGTGGGGCTTCGACGACGATCGACCTCTGGGTTTTCTCCGCCATGACTACTGGTCCGCTTCCTCTCGGGTACTTCGATCCGCTTCGTTCGCTGCCTGCTGTGCAACCCGCGGCAGGCCTATCTCACACGATCGAACCGCCGACGCACAACGCGAACCGGCCGACCGTACCGCGCGGTTCATTCGGGAGCTGAACTCGACGCTACGTGGTGGGGTGCCTCGCCCGCTGACCTCCCGGCCTCGAGCTCCCGCTTCAGCTCGAAGGTCATGGCGCGGCCGGCCACCCGACGCGCATGCTGCTCGGTGGCCGACTCACTTGGTGAGGCCGGCTCGGCGTGCAGGAAGTAGTGGACGATCACGCCGTCGAGTACGGGCTCGAGCCACAGCTCCATCGTTCCGACGACGCCGCCGCGGACCGACCACCGAATGCCCTTCTCGCCGCGATCCTCGGTCACGGTCAGCGACAGGTCCGGCCACCACCGCCGCCACCGCTCCGGCGAGGCGAACGCCTGCGCCACCGCCGCACCGGGTGCTGCCACGAATGTCTGATCCGCAACTTGAATACTGCTCATCGTCAGAGCTTCACATATCGGGTCCGAGACCAGGACCGCCGAGGCACATTCGGGACCGCGCGCCCCGGGTCTAGAGTATCTGTGAAGCCGAGCTATCGACTTTCTCCAACCCGTTCGATCCGGAGGTAATCCCGTGCGCGAGTTCACTGTTTCCGCCGAGTACGACATCGCGGACACCGACTCGGCTGTCGACAGCGTCTTCGCCCGCGCTCGGACGTCGCCGGATGCCGTGGTGTTCCGTCGGCTCGACGACGGCCGATGGACCGATGTCGGTGCCGCAGAATTCGAGCGACTGGTCGTCGACGTGGCCAGGGGCCTCGTCGCGGCAGGTATCGAGCAGGGCGATCGCGTCGCGCTCATGTCGTCCACGCGATTCGAGTGGTCGGTCATCGACTACGCGATCTGGGCCGCGGGCGGAGTGACCGTGCCAGTCTACGAGACGTCGTCGGCGGGCCAGGTCGAGTGGATTCTCGAAGACGCCGAGCCGGTTCTGTTGGTCCTCGAGAACGACGCGCACGTACGGGAGACGGAAGCCGTCGTAGCTGCGGCGCCGTCGGTACGTCGAACGTTCGTGATCGACAACGCTTCCGGCACGGGCGCAGTGCAGGCTCTGATCGACAACGGCGCGGACGTCTCCGAAGACGTTGTGCACGAACGAGTCTCGACACTTCGCTCGTCCGATCCGGCCACGTTGATCTACACCTCGGGCACTACCGGCCGCCCCAAAGGTGTGCAATTGACGCATGCGAACCTCCTTGCGGAATCTCGCGGCATTCGCCAGACGTCGTTGAAAGCTCTTCTGACACAGGGCCGCAGTACGTTGATGTTCCTTCCGATGGCGCACGTCCTCGCTCGCGCGGTGAGTATCGCGTCGTTCGATGCCGGAGTCACCCTCGGCCACACCAACGACATTCCCAACCTGGTCGCAACCTTCGGGACATTTCGACCGGACTTCATTCTGTCCGTGCCGCGCGTGTTCGAGAAGGTCTTCAACACTGCGAAGCAGAAGGCACACAGCGACGGCAAAGGCAAGATCTTCGATCTCGCAACCGAGTGCGCAGTGGCGTGGAGCCAGGCGCAGGATTCCGGTGGCCCGTCGATCGTGTTGCGCGCCAAGCATTTCGTGTTCGACAAGCTGGTCTACGCGAAGCTGCGGACCGCTCTCGGCGGCAAGTGCGAACTCGCCATCTCGGGCGGCGCACCACTGGGAGCGCGACTCGGCCACTTCTACCGCGGCATCGGCGTGACCATCTACGAGGGCTACGGCCTGACCGAAACCACTGCGGCGTTCGCGGTGAACACCATCGGATTCCAACGTGTGGGCAGCGTCGGACGCCCGCTACCCGGGAACACCGTCCGCATCGCCGGCGACGGTGAGATCCAACTACGCGGACCCGTTGTGTTCGACGGATATTGGCGAAACGAGAAGGCGACCGCGGAATCCCTCGACGACGGGTGGTTCCGCACCGGCGATCTCGGATCCGTCGACGAGGAGGGATACATCACGATCTCCGGCCGCAAGAAGGAACTGATCGTCACCGCCGGCGGCAAGAACGTCTCCCCCGCGGGCCTCGAAGATCACCTTCGTGCCGGAGCACTGATCAGTCAGGCCGTGGTGGTCGGTGACCAGAAGCCGTTCATCGGTGCCCTCATCACCCTGGATCCGGATGCGTTCGACAAGTGGAAGTCCGCACACGGCAAGGACTCCGACGCCACCGCAGCGGATCTGCAGGCCGACCCCGATCTCGTCGCCGAGATCGACGCCGCCGTCGCCGATGCCAACAAGTCGGTCTCGCACGCGGAATCCATCAAGAAGTACCGCCTGCTCCCCCACGACTTCTCGGAGGAGAGCGGCGAACTGACGCCGACGATGAAGCTCAAGCGCAATGTCATCACCAAGGCGTACGCCGATGAGATCGAGGCGATCTACGCGAGGTGACACGCGTGGCGTGAGCCGTGGTGCGAGCGGACCGCCCGGTCAAATCAGCGACCGCAGTTTCTCCGTCAGCACGTCCCAGCGCCATTCCGCGTCGACCCATGCCCGACCGGCGTTGCCCATCTGCGTCGCCAGTGTTCGATCGGACAGGATCGTCACGATCGCGTCGGCGATGGACGACACCGAAGTCCCGTCGACGACGAGCCCGGTCTTGTTGTGCTGCACAGCTTCCGGAGCGCCTCCCGACATCCCTGCAACCACCGGAACGCCACAGGCCGACGCCTCGAGGTAGACGATTCCGAGCCCCTCGACGTCGAGGCCCGCGCCTCGGGTGCGGCTCGGCATCGCGAACACGTCGGCAATCGTGTGATGGGCAGCCAGTTCCGCCGACGGTACTGTCCCGGTGAACACCACGTGCTGCTCCATCCCGGTGGAGCGAACCAGTTCGCGCAACGTGTTCTCGTACGGACCGCCGCCGACGATCACCAGAACCGCCCCGTCCACCGCGCGCCGGATCTCCGGTAGCGCCCGGATCAGAAAGTCCTGGCCCTTTCGCGGCACCAGCCGCGACAGACACAGAACCGTCGGTCGGTCACCGAGGCCGTACCGAGCACGTAACTCCGTCCTCGCGGCATCGTCGGGCACGAAGCGATCGGTGTCGACCCCCGGCGGCAGATGCTCGAGTGCCGCCGACGCCCCGAACGCCGAGCTGAATCGGCTCCGCGTGTACTTGCTCACGTAGGTCACCACATCGGTGTTCTCCCCGATAGTGCGCAGCGTCGCGCGACCACCGGGCACCATCGACCACCCCACCTCGTGGCCGTGCGTACTCGCCACGATGCGATCCGCCCCGGCTTTGCGCAGGTGTGACGACATCACCGCCAGCGGGGCCGCGGCACCGAACCACACCGAGTCGCACCCTCGGGTCTTCACGATGCGTGCTGCGCGGCGAGCCACCAACGGAGTAGGCAGCATCAACGTGGTCGGATGCCTGATGACCTCGAAGGGTTGTTTCGCATCGAACTTCACGTGCGAATCCCCACGCCACCGCGGCGCGTAGACCACGAGCTCGTCGGCGGGCAACTGCGAGGCGAAGCTGTGCAAATAGGACTGGATTCCGCCCGGCCGGGGCGGAAAGTCGTTCGTCACCAGAAGAGTCCGACGCATGACGACAACCGTAGCGCTCCCGATCGGACAGCTCGTGTCGACGACGCACACGTCCGGGTCAGCGTGACCGAGCGGCCACCCAGTTGCCCCACTCCGCGACGAACCGGGTTCGGCTCGAACTAAGGACCGAGGTGATCGCTGCGTCGACGACTCCGTTCGATCCGGGTCCGGCCGCCAGCGCCTCGTAGAACCTGCGCAACGTGGACTCGCCGTACCGGTCGGCCACGAACGCGAAGACCGACCAGGCGGACTCGTAGGCCACGTTGGAGCGGGTGCCGCCTGCACCGAAATCCTCGTCTTTCGGCAACACGGTCGGCGGGCCACCGGCAGCCACGATCGATGCCAGAGTAGGTGCCAGCTGCCGGAAGTCGGCACCGGAACTGCGATACCCGGAGTAGTCGGCGAAACCCTCCGCCACCCACAACGCGGTGCCTTCCGCCGTCTTCGCCCGCGCCGCCACATGCGTCAACTCGTGCCGAAGCACCGAACGAAGAGTGAACGGAGTCAGCCGCGACTCGGCATCGGGACCGAACACCACGCGCTGACCCGTCGGACGCGACCCGCCGGCCACGGCGTCGGACACGGTCACTGCGGCCACGTCCGTCGAGGGCGAGGACCCCGTCGATTCGTCGAACTCCTCGGCCGTCGAACTGACGAACACCAGTCCGTCCCGGGCCCAGTCGGCTCCCCAGAAGTCGGTGACCGCAGCGGTCGCCGCGGGCAGCTCGGCGGCCACATCTGCCACGAACTGCTCACGGTCGGGATGTCCCAACACCACCGACGTGCCGGATGCAGTGGCGACCGAGCGCACCGTCACGGGCCCGAAATCCCACGGCCCGCGCCAGGTGTGGCGACGGTAGGTCGGCAAGTCGGCGTCGTCGACCAGTCGCCACTGGCCGTCGCGTTCGGCGACCACCAGCGAAACCGGCCGGCGGGTCGGCGAGACATCCGGGCCCTGCACGGCATACCGCAGGTACACCGGTGGAGCCCACACATCGGTGGCATCCAGCTGCTCGGCAATCGACGACGGCACGGGGGTCTCGGGTTCGTCACCGATCTCGTAGTCGAAGTCCGAGAAAGGAACCGTCGGAACGACAGTCGCCCGGCGAACCTGCGCATCCACGAACGTCGGATCCGCGAGGGGGTCGAGCAACCCACGCAGCGCCGATTCGTCGCCGGAACGGAGGGCAGCCGCCCAGCGCTCGAGCAGCTCGGTCACTTCGGCGCGGCGCTGCTCGTCGTAGGTCGGCGGATTCTGGGAGGCCGACGGATCGGACGAAGTCGATGCGCTCGATGTCGCCGCTCCCGATGCAGGACCGTCGTGACGATGAACCAACAGCAGCGTCGACGCCACTGCCAGAACGACCAGGACTGCCGCCCATCGCGCCCGCCCCGACGCGGCGAGAGCGTGGACAACGGACGGCCGTTCCGTACCGCTCATTCAGGCGTCAGTCGTCGTTCGCGGCACAGTCAGTATCGACGGGCCCCGTAGAACGGGAACGACGCCATCGACTGGACCTTCACCGGTACCCCGAAGGTGGAGGCATGCAGAACGTTGCCGTTACCGGCGTAGATACCGACGTGTGATGCGTCCGGGTAGAACAGAACGACGTCTCCCGGCTGCAGATCCTTCTGATCGACGGGAGTTCCGCCGGCAGCCTGAGCCTGACTCGACCGCGGCAACGTCTTTCCGACCTGCTTGTAAGCCCAGACGACCAACCCGGAGCAGTCGAAACCGTCGGGGCCGGTCGCTCCCCAGACGTACGGCTTGCCGATCTGTGTGAGACCGGCTTGCAACGCGCTGGAACCGGATCCCGGCGTCAAGTTCTTCAGAATCGTGGAGGGGTCGAAACCTTCAGGAAGCGCCGATCCCGCGAGGGCCAGCTGCTCGGACGAGGAAAGAGCGCTGTACGCGGCCATGACTTCGGCGATCTGGCCCTGAAGTTCACTCTGCTTCGCCTGCAGATCGTCGCTGACCGCTTTGGCCTGCTCGGCGGCGACTCTGGCCTGTTCTGCGGCGATCGCGGCGGCCTGCTCTGCCGCGGATGCATCCGCGCTGGCCTGCTGGAACCGAGCTACCTGGCCGGCTGTCTCGGCGGAGATGACGTCGAGGGCCGACATTTGGTCGAGCAACTGTTGCGGGGAGTCGCTGACCATGACCGCGAACAACCGGTTGGTGCGAGCGCCCTGGTAGTTGACATTGGCCACCTTGTCCATGGCGGGTTTGAGCTGCGCCAGCTGCGACTGGGCGGCGTCGAGGGCCGCCCGACTGGCATCGACGGCGGTCTGCGCATCGAGCTGCTCGCGAGCCCGAGCGTCGAGATCGATCTGCGCGTTGTGCAGCGACTCGTTGGTCTGTTCCGACTCCCGGGACAGCTCCGCCAGCTTCGCCTGCGCGTCGGAAGCCGAGCCGAAGCCCGGATCGGCGGTCGCCGTCGTGATCGGCACCACCATGATGCACGCGGCCGCAACGGCTGTGGTCACCGAGCTACCTACTAGCCGTAGAACTCGGGTGGTTCTCGATATCGCCACGGAAAGCGACTCTCCGTCCTGACATATGCCATTCCAGCTGGAGTGGCGGTTGGAAAAAGTGACCGGAACCGAACGATACCCATGCTCAGCTGGGCGCGGACGTGAACACGGTCCGAAATCGACGCAGTCTGCACGTGACAGATCACAAACCAAACGTCGGAGAGGTCTCGATCAGATTACGAACTGGACGCTCTGCTGTCCACCGTACCGGCGTGTCGCCCGGAAACCGTCCCTGGAAACGACAACAGGGCCGAACCGTCGAAACGGATCGACCCTGTCGGTCGGTACACAACTCCGGTCGGAGCGCTCGGCTCAGTAGCGTCGAGCACCGTCGAACGGCATGGAGTCCACGGGAGCAACCTTGACCGGCACGCCGGACGTGGATGCGTGCACGACGTTGCCGTCGCCGATGTACATACCCGAGTGCGAGCCGCCGTAGAACGAGACGACGTCGCCGGGCATCAGGCTGTCACGCGAGACCGGAGTGCCCGCGGCTGCCTGGTCGTAGCTCGTACGGGGCAGGCTGACGCCGGCCTGCTTGTAGGCCCACTGGATCAGGCCCGAGCAGTCGAACGAATCCGGACCCGAAGCGCCGTACACGTACGGAGCGCCGATCTTGGACTCCGCTGCCTGGACGGCCTTGGCAGCCGGGGTGACCTGCGGGGCAAGGGGCGCACCCGGAGCGGGCATGCCCGGAATGTTGAGGGGAGGGAGACCCGGGATGTCAGGAATCTCGAAGGTTCCGACGCCGGGGATGGTGACTGGGGCCGC
Source organism: Rhodococcus sp. NKCM2511 (assembly GCF_014905595.1). Classification (NCBI taxonomy): domain Bacteria; kingdom Bacillati; phylum Actinomycetota; class Actinomycetes; order Mycobacteriales; family Nocardiaceae; genus Rhodococcus; species Rhodococcus sp. NKCM2511. The sequence continues at coordinate 185,057 of NZ_BNHJ02000002.1, forward strand.
CATTGCCGGTGCAGCGGGGAGAATCACCACGCCTGCCGTGAGCGCTCCGGCTACGAGAGCTCGCCGCAATGTTCGGTTGGAAAGTTGTGACGCCACGAAAGATGGTGCTCCGTTTCTTCCACTCGTCCGCCGACCGAGTTAGCTGACGGGTTCGGGCTGGGAAGAGCAGCCCTACCCACCGGCCACCATCGGTGACTCGGCGGGATTCACCCCAGTAAATATCGGGTTCCCGGTACGAACACTCTCGCGAGTGATCGATTAGGCGGTGACTTGCGACGCCACTCCGGTTTGGACTGGCAAGACTCCGCAAGGTCTCAGGAAGGTTACGAAATGGCATACCCCTGTGTCGACCCCAACGCGCCGAACGGACCGAATTCGGCCGTGTTCTCGCTACCCGGCGCGTTGATCGCCCGGTGTGTCACGAGTCGATAACAGGGGAACATCCGCGGTGCCGTCGTCGTTCACGACGAGCTTGAGCGCGGGCACCATACCGACCTCGGCGAGTACTCCCATGGCACCGAGTTCTTCCTGCTCGAGGGTGATACGAGACGGTGAACCGACCCATTGCCCATCCGATCTCGCGGGCATCCCGGGAGCCCCCAGAAGCACCGTCACAACGCAGTCGGCGCAGGCGATGTCACGAACCAGGCAGTCACTGCAGTCGATGATCATTGTGATCCTTGTCTCTTTGTCGCGTCGGACGGTGTAATCGGCCGATCGAACGAAAGGTAGCGCCAGCCACCGACAGGTTCCGCGACTCGACAATCGGCACCGACCGACACGATGCCCTCCGACGCCGTGTTCGGCGTTCTTGTCGGAGGTCGGCCCTAACGTCGTCGCAGTGAGCCTGCCGATCCAGCTGACGTTCGACGAACTCGACACCCCGCTTCACGCCACCACGTTCGTCGTCGTCGACCTCGAAACCACTGGTGGCAGCGCTGACACGGAGGCGATCACCGAAATCGGGGCAGTCAAGGTCAGAGGCGGCGAGATCATCGGCGAATTCGCCACCCTCGTCGACCCGGGCAGATCGATCCCGCCCTACATCGTCGAGTTGACCGGCATCACGACGGCGATGCTGATCGGGGCTCCCCGCATCGAACGCGTTCTCCCCGGCTTTCTCGAGTTCGCTCGCGGATCGGTACTGGTGGCACACAACGCCGGGTTCGACACGGGATTTCTCAAGGCTGCAGCGAGTCGACTCGACATCTCCTGGCCCCGCTTCCAGGTGCTCTGCACGGTCAAACTCGCCCGGCGAGTGCTCACGCGCGACGAGGCACCCTCGGTGAAACTGTCCGCCCTGTCGACGTTGTTCAGATCCAGCACTCGGCCGACTCACCGAGCATTGGACGACGCGCGTGCCACGGTGGACGTGTTGCACGGCCTGATCGAACGAGTGGGCAACCAGGGCGTACACAGTTACGCGGAACTGGTCGACTACCTCCCTGCGGTGTCGGCGGGGCAACGAGCCAAACGCGGCCTGGCCGCACACCTGCCCGATACACCCGGCGTCTACCTCTTCCGAGGACCGTCGGACGAGGTCCTGTACGTAGGCACCTCGAACAACCTCAAGCGTCGGGTGCGCAACTACTTCACCGGTTCCGAGACACGTGGGCGAATGAAGGAGATGGTCTCGCTCGCTACTCGCGTGGACCACGTCGAATGTGCGCACGCACTCGAGGCAGGAGTCCGCGAATTACGGCTGCTCTCGGCTCACGTCCCGCCTTACAACCGCCGATCGAAGTTTCCCCGCAAAGGGTGGTGGGTCACCCTCACCGACGAAGCGTTTCCGCGTCTGTCGATCGTGCGCACTCCCGCACCCAACAGCCTCGGACCGTTCGCTGTTCGGGCGGACGCGGCGGAGGCCTCCGCCCTCGCCGCAGAATTCTGTCGACTTCGTACATGCACCCGCCGGTTGGGCCGCGCAGTTCGACACGGTGACGAGTGCACCGCGACGGACGTCGGTGGCTGCCCAGCGGCGTTCTCCGGGCCCCTGACGGCCGAGGAGTACTCGGGTGCCCCGGCGAAATTTCTGGCGTTCGTGTGTGGACACGACGACGAGCTGCTGTTCGCGATGCGACGCCGCGTCGCCGAACTCGCGGAGCGTGAACTGTTCGAGACAGCCGCGCGTCTCCGCGATCGAATCGCGGTGACGGTGAACGTGCTCCGCAGGATGCACCGAGCAGCCGCCGTTGCGGCCATCGCCGAGCTCGTGGCGGCCAGGCGGACGGCCGACGGTGGCTGGGAGCTGATGGTGGTGCGCTTCGGCCGCTTGGCCGGGGCGGCCGTCGCGCCGAGAGGGGTGCACCCGATGCCCGTCGTCGATGCGATCACGGCGTCGGCCGAGACGGTGATGCCCGATGCGACGCCACTTCGCGGTGCGCCGCCGGAAGAGGTGGGCCTGATCGCGTCGTGGCTCCACACGGACGGAGTGCGCATCGTTCGCACCAGCAGTGGCTACTGCAGCCCTGCTCGGTCTGCGGGTTCGTGGGAGGAGTGGTGTCGAACGGCCCGAGAAGCAACGCGGCAGGAGTGGAGCCCGCGGAACGACCGATGAGGCAGGAGTGGAGCCCGCGGAACGACCGATGAGGCAGGAGTGGAGCCCGCGGAACGACCGATGAAGCGAGAGTGGAGTCGGTTGAGCAACTAGTGTTGTCTCGGTTGGGTCGAGCTCGCGTCGTGTGTGGGCCCGGAGATGCGTGAGGAGCACAGATGATCAATGCCATCGTCTTGATCGACGCCGAAGCCGATCTGATTCCGGAGACGGCGCAGGCCGTTGCCGATGTGGACGGTGTGTCGGAGGTGTATTCGTGCGCCGGCGACGTCGATCTGATTGCCATCGTCAAGGTGCGTGATCATGCGTCGATAGCCGAGGTCATCACCAAGCACATCAATCGTGTTCGTGGTGTTCGCAGTACGACGACTCACATTGCGTTTCAGTCGTATTCGAGTGCCGACGTCGATGCAGGATTCTCGATCGGCGAGTAGTTCGGTGTGATTCAGTCGGCCAGCGCGGTGGTGCAGCGTGCCCAGTCGGCAAGCAGGCGGGCCGCGGAACCGTTGTCGACAACCGTTGCCGCAGTTGCCAATCCGGCTTCGATTTGCTCGTGCAGGTTTCCCGAGACTCCTCGATGCGCGGCCATGGCCGCGGCGGCGTTGAGTAGCACGGCGTCACGGACGGGTCCGTGTTCGCCTGCGAACACGCGATGTGCCACTGCTGCATTGAATTTCGCGTCCCCGCCTCGGAGGGCCTCGATGGGTGCCCGAGCGATTCCGTAATCGGCCGGGTCGATCGAGTCGACGGAGACGGTCCCGTCGGACACCACGTGCACGGTGGTCGTGGTGGACAGGGTGATTTCGTCGAGCCCGTCGTCACCACGGACGACGAGAGCGGAACTACCGCGTCGAGCGAACACGCCGGCGACGACGGGCACCAGATTCTCGAATGCGCAGCCGATCAGTCCGGCACGTGGGCGGCCCGGGTTGGTCAAGGGGCCCAGCACATTGAAGATCGTCGGAATGCCGATCTCCTTGCGCGCCGGACCGGAGAACCGAAGTGCGGGGTGGTGGATCGGCGCGAAGCAGAACCCGATCCCAACCTGCTCGACGCTCGACGCCACCCCGGCGGGCCCCAGGGTGACCCGCACGCCCAGCGCCTCGAGCACATCGGTCGTACCACTCTTGGACGACGCTGCACGGTTACCGTGTTTGACGACGCGTATTCCGCTGGCAGCGACGACGATCGCGGCCATCGTGGAGATGTTCACCGTGTCCGCACCGTCGCCGCCGGTTCCGACGACGTCCACCGCGTCACGGTCGGTCTCGACCAGAAATGCGTGCGAGAGCATGGAGTCGGCGAGGCCCTCCAGTTCCGCGGGCGTGGGGCCCTTCATCTTCAGTGCCACCCCGAAGGCAGCGATCTGAGCGGCTGTGGCGTTGTCGGACATGATCTCGTCCATCACCCAGCCGGTATCGGCGCTCGACAGGTCGGCGTGCGTGGTCAACGCTCCGAGGATTCGACGCCACGTTCGCGGCTGCTCGTCACTGGTCCCTGCGGTCATGGTGGATGTGCCGTGCCCTTCTGCTGTCGATGCGCGCGGTGCGGTGGAAGCTTAGTCAGACGTGTCGGCGGGTGAGGCGGGCTGCAGCGCATCCCACCCCAGTACCGCTCCCCCACGCCGTTGCGCGAGACCCGCCATGCGAGACCTCTCCTGCGAACAGTGCAACGCGTCGAGCACCTGTACCCGCTGCAGGACCAGAGCGACACCGTCATCGACTTGCGGCCGATACCCGGTGTCGTCCGGTAGTTCGACCCGCGGACCGACCTCGTACGCATCCTGCGCCGCGACGGCTGCCGCATCGTCGACTTCGTGCGCGGGCAGCACGAGGTGATGCCGCAACAGCACCTCGGAGGACTCGATCCACGTGGGTTCTGTGTTCGCCGCCTCGTCGAGAACGGCGGAGCACGCCCGCGCGTCGTCGAAGCAGCTCGCCACTACCACCAGATCTTCGCGCGTGGGGTCCAGACGTTCCGCGGTCGACCGCGAGAACAACCGCCGAAACCACCCACCTGCACTGCTCTTTGCCATGAGGCCAGCCTTGCACGACTGGACCCTACCGGCCCGTACAGGCCCTTCCACCAGCGCGGGAACAAGGGCGCGCTCGGAATCGTTCCTCCGCGACGCGCCAAGACCGGACCCGGATATGCCTTCCGTACTACGACGGGTCATACTTCTTTCTGTGACGAGCGCTGTAGGGACTCAAGGATCGGCAATCACCCAACGCGTGCACTCGCTGAACCGTCCCAATATGGTCAGCGTCGGCACGATCGTGTGGCTGTCGAGTGAACTCATGTTCTTCGCCGGGCTGTTTGCGATGTACTTCGTCGCACGCGCGCAGGCGAATGGAAACTGGCCGCCGGAGCCGACCGAGCTGAACCTCGGGCTGGCTGTTCCGGTGACGGCCGTGCTGATCGCTTCTTCGTTCACCTGCCAGCTGGGCGTGTTCGCTGCCGAGCGTGGCGACGTGTTCGGGCTTCGTCGGTGGTACATCGTCACCCTGGCAATGGGCGCGTTCTTCGTCGCCGGTCAGGGATACGAGTACTACCACCTGGTCCACGAGGGCACGACGCTCTCGAGCAGCGTGTACGGCTCGGTCTTCTACATCACGACCGGCTTCCACGGTTTGCACGTGATCGGCGGACTCATCGCCTTCGTCTTCCTGATCACCAGAACCCTGGTCAGCAAGTTCACGCCCGCGCAGGCCACCGCCGCCATCGTCGTTTCGTATTACTGGCACTTCGTCGACATCGTCTGGATTGCCCTCTTCGCGACGATCTACTTCATCCGCTAGTGACAGTCAGCAAGCCACAGATATCGAGCGAACGGATTCAGCCCCCGACGTTCGGCCCGTCCCGACACGACAAGGGATAGAAGATGAGTACATCTCCCCCAGTAGCAACCGACGACACTTCGGCCTCGAAGGCGCGACGCAAGCGTAAGACGCGTCGACGCGTCACCGGTGCACTCGTTCTGATGATGGGCCTTCTGAGCGCGGGTTTCCTCGCGTCGGCCCTGACGCCTACACCCCAGGTTGCAACAGCCGATACCGATTCGGCGGCGCTGATCCGCGAAGGCAAGCAGCTCTACGACACGTCGTGCGTGACGTGCCACGGTGCCAATTTGCAGGGTGTTCAGGATCGCGGACCGAGTCTCATCGGTGTCGGTGAAGCTGCCGTCTACTTCCAGGTGTCGAGTGGCCGTATGCCGGCTGTTCGCAACGAGGCACAGGCACTGCGCAAGCCGCCGAAGTTCGACGACAAGCAGATCGACGCGCTCGGTGCTTACATCCAGGCCAACGGCGGCGGCCCGACGGTCATTCTCGACGAGAACGGTGAGGTGGCGCAGGAGTCGCTTCGCGGCGACGACATCGCCCGAGGCAGCGAGCTGTTCCGCTTGAACTGCGCGTCCTGCCACAACTTCACCGGCCAGGGCGGCGCACTGTCGTCGGGCAAGTTCGCGCCGGACCTCGGGCCTGCCAACGAGCAGGAGATCTACACCGCGATGGTCACCGGTCCGCAGAACATGCCCAAGTTCTCCGACCGTCAGCTGACGATCGAGGAGAAGTCGGACATCATCGCCTACGTCAAGTCGGCCCAGGAAACCAAGGCCGCAGGCGGCTGGGGTCTCGGTGGCTTCGGTCCCGGTACCGAGATGATCGCCCTGTGGGTTGTCGGAATCGCCGCTGTCGTCGGCGCAACATTGTGGATCGGAGCTAGATCATGAGCGACGGCGATTCCGGCCGTAAGGACGCCGACAACACCGACGGCACCAATGCCGGGGGTGTGAATCCCGACAAGAAGTACACCGACGAGGAGTTGGCAGCGCTCAGCCGGGACGAGTTGGTCGAACTCGGCACCAATCTCGACGGTGTGGATGTCGCATTCCGTCGTAATCGCTGGGCTGTGGAAGGTACTCGCGCCGAGAAGCGCGCAGAGCGCAGCGTGGCGATCTGGTTTGCCATCGCCGGCCTGTCGGCAGTCGCGTTCATCGGCGTCTACCTCTTCTGGCCTTGGCAGTACGCGGGCATCGGTGACGACAACTACAACCTGTACTCGCTGTACACGCCTCTGATCGGCGGAACGATGGGTCTTGCGATCCTCGCCGTCGGCGTCGGTGCCGTGCAGTTCACCAAGAAGTTCATTCCCGAAGAGGTCTCCATCCAGGACCGCCACGACGGAAGCTCGTCGGAAACGGACCGCAAGACGCTGGTCGCCGAGCTGGGCGATTCGCTCGACACGTCGACCATCGGACGACGCAAGGTCATCAAGCGTTCGCTTCTGTTCGGCGGCGGCGCTCTCGGCGTCATGGCACTGCTCCCCCTCGGCGGCCTCATCAAGAATCCGTGGGCCAAGGGCGAAGATTCTCCGTTGTGGGTATCCGGCTGGACGCCTCGCTACGATGGAGAGACGATCTACCTCCGACGAGACACCGGGCGACCGGAAGATGTTGTTCTCGTACGGCCCGAGGACTTGGACGCTGGTGCCATGGAAACTGTCTTCCCGTTCCGCGAGGCGGACCGCGAGAGCGAGCACGACCTGCTCATGTCACTCCGCGGTATCCGTAACGCAGTCATGCTCATCCGTTTGCGTCCCGACGACGCAAGCACGGTCATCAAGCGCAAGGGCCAGGAGAGCTACAACTACGGCGATTACTACGCCTACTCCAAGATCTGCACGCACCTGGGTTGCCCGACATCGTTGTTCGAGCAGCAGACCAACCGCATTCTCTGCCCTTGCCATCAGTCGCAGTTCAACGCGCTCGAGTACGGCAAGCCGATCTTCGGACCGGCTGCGCGCGCGCTGCCTCAGCTTCCCATCACAGTCAACGAGGAGGGTTACCTAGTGGCACAGCACGACTTCCACGAAGCACTGGGTCCCGCCTTCTGGGAACGTCGACCGGAGCGTGATTCATGAGTCCTTCACTGCAAACCCTCGCCGCCAAGCAGGCGGACGACGTAGACAGTCGTTACCACTTGGCACCAGGTTTGCGCCGCCAGATCAACAAGGTGTTCCCCACCCACTGGTCGTTCCTGCTCGGTGAGATCGCGCTGTACAGCTTCGTGATCCTGCTGATCTCCGGCGTCTTCCTCACCCTGTTCTTCGATCCTTCGCTCAGCGAGGTCGTCTACCAGGGCGCGTACACCCCGCTGAACGGCGTGACCATGTCGCGTGCCTACGCGACAGCACTCGACATCTCGTTCGAGGTGCGCGGCGGTCTGTTCATGCGCCAGATCCACCACTGGGCAGCACTGATGTTCGCCGCGTCGATCATCGTGCACATGATGCGCATCTTCTTCACCGGTGCGTTCCGTCGTCCTCGTGAGGCCAACTGGGTCATCGGCTGCCTGCTGCTGATCCTGGCGATGTTCGAGGGCTTCTTCGGATACTCGCTCCCCGACGATCTGCTCTCGGGCACCGGCCTCCGCGCCGCGTTCTCCGGAATCACGATGAGCATCCCGATCGTCGGCACCTGGATGCACTGGTTGATCTTCGACGGGGACTTCCCCGGCACGATCATCATTCCTCGCCTGTACGTGGCGCACGTGCTGCTGCTGCCGGCCATCATCCTGGCGCTGATCGCAGCTCACCTGGCTTTGGTCTGGTACCAGAAGCACACGCAGTTTCCCGGACCCGGCCGTACGGAAACCAACGTCGTCGGCGTTCGTATCCTTCCGGTCTTCGCCGTCAAGTCCGGTGCGTTCTTCGCCGTGACGTTCGGCGTTATCGCTGCCATGGGCGGACTGCTGCAGATCAACCCGATCTGGGCGCTCGGTCCGTACAACCCGTCTCAGGTGTCCGCAGGTTCGCAGCCCGACTTCTACATGATGTGGACCGACGGCCTGGCGCGTCTGTGGCCGGCATGGGACATCTACATCGCTGGTCGCTACACGATTCCTGCAGTCTTCTGGGTGGCCGTGATCATGGGCCTCGTCTTCACCGTGATGATTGCCTACCCGTGGATCGAGAAGCGTCTCACCGGAGACAACGCACACCACAACCTGCTGCAGCGTCCCCGCGACGTGCCGGTCCGTACTGCAATCGGCGCAATGTCCATCGCCTTCTACGTCGTTCTGACGCTCTCGTGCGTCAACGACCTGATCGCGTACAAGTTCGACATCTCGCTCAATGCGATGACGTGGATCGGTCGAATCGGAGTGCTCATTGCTCCGCCGATCGCATACTTCGTCGCGTACCGGTTCTGCATCGGCCTACAGCGCAGCGACCGGGCAGTTCTCGAGCACGGCATCGAAACCGGAATCATCAAGCGACTCCCGCACGGCCAGTACGTGGAAATCCACCAGCCGCTCGGACCGGTCGACGATCACGGTCACCCGATCCCGCTCGATTACCAGGGTGCAGCGGTCCCCAAGAAGATGAACAAGCTCGGTTCTGCCGGCAAGCCCGGCTCGGGTTCACTGTTCACCCCGGACCCCGTTGCGCAGAGCAAGGCCCTCGAGGATGCACTCCACAAGGGCGAGCACGAGCAGTTGGCAATGCTTCGCAACTACCAGGCGGGCATTCTGGGCAATGGCCACTCGAACGGCAACGGTCACGCCAACGGCAACGGCAACGGCAACGGCCATACGAACGGCAACGGTCACGCCAACGGCAACGGTCATTCCAATGGCCACGCCAACGGCAACGGCCATGCCAACGGGCACGAAGACACCTCGATTTCTTCGGGTCGTCAGGACAGCGATCGCGATCACTGAGTCCTGACAACGCATTCCGCTGAAGGGCGGCACCGGCAACGGTGCCGCCCTTCTCCGTGTGGTGGCGGTGCTACCCGCTCGATATATGTCCGGAGACGATCCGGCTGGATCTCCATCGGTCCGCGGGAGTCCTGTGAACGGAGGCCGCAACTCTCACAGGCTCCACTCCCCTCCCCCGCCCGAGGACTGCCGATTCAGAGCGCGGTAATGCTCGACTCGGAGCCGGCAGTCACCTGCCGGTAGTCTGCAGACCCATCGGTGACGAGCATCGGCCCGGTCGGTCTCGACCGGTATTAGTATCGGTATATGGTCCGTATCCCACTCAGTCCCGGTGAACTCGCGCGTGGTGCTCGCTTGGGCACAGCTCTGCGCCGTTTCCGGGGCAACCGGACCATGACCGAGGTTTCCGACGCCGCCGGCATCTCCGTCGAAACACTCAGAAAAATCGAGACCGGGCGTATCGCAACCCCGGCATTCTTTACCGTCGCCGCACTGTGCACTGCGTTGGAGATCTCACTCGATGCATTGCTGGAATCCACGACGGATGCGTCGTCGACCCTGCGGGAGGCAGACGCGTCCTGACTGGTTCGGATCCGCGCCGTGGTCTTCCGGGACGTTCATGCGTTCCAGTTCATGACGAAAGACCGGCCCTTGGGGTGCGGCCGGTCTCTCACCGACCCGCAGTAGGTAGGCGTGGTGCTTCTCAGTCGATCGGCGAGACCCTGATGAGGTTGCCGTCGGGGTCCGCGATCACGAAAGTGCGGCCGAAGACGGCGTCGTGTGGCTTCTGCACTACGGCAACTCCTTTCGCGACCCAATCGGTGAATATGTCGTCGACTGCTTCCGAGGGGCCGGGCACCATGAGTCCGATCTCGCTCATGCGGGGTGTGCTCGGTACAGAGTGCTCGGCGTAGCCCGTCCACAACGCGAGCAGTACACCGGGGGCAACGTCGAAAGCAACATAGTGGGGACTCGTGAAGGTCGGTTCGATCTCGAACAGGTCGCTGTAGAAGGCGGTGGCGGCCTGGGTCTCCCGGACGCCGATCAAGAACAGGTTCGGTGCAGGCATGGAGGGCTCCTCGAGTGGATGTCGTATCGATACCGAACCATCCGATCGCCTCATCGCGACAGAACCTGTCACCTTTGTGTGCCAACATCGGTCCGCATGAAGGCTTCGAGGCTGCTGCATATCTTGCTGCTTCTACAGACCCGTCAGCGCATGACAACTACCGAGCTCTCCGACCGTCTGGAAGTGTCTCGGCGGACTGTGCTGCGAGATGTCGAGGCGCTCTCGGCGGCTGGTGTGCCCGTCTATGCCGAACGCGGACGGAACGGCGGGATTGTCTTGCTCCCCAATGCACGACTCAACGCATCCCATCTGGATCCACCAGAACTCGAGGCCCTCTCCATAGCCGGTTTGGACAGCGCGCAGCTCGAACGTTTGGGGCTGTCTGCGGTATGGGAGTCGGCCGCGCGCAAGATCGCCGCCCGGCATGCTGCGGCACCGGATATACCGGGCAGGCTGGGTCTGGCGGACCTGGTACTGGTCGACAGCACCGCATGGTTCGCCGACTCGGAAGCAGCGATCGACGTATCGGACCTGGCCTCGACACTTCGACGCCGACGACGACTGCAAATCCAGTACCGGCGGAGCGCCGAGAATCAGGCCTCGACGCGGGTGGTCGACCCCTACGGGATCGTAGCGAAATCAGGTCGCTGGTATCTCGTCGCCGACGACCAGGGAGACGGTCGACTGTTCGCGCTGGAACGGCTCTCGACCTACGAACAACTCGCCGCACCAGCTGCTGTTCAACCCGGGGAAACCCTCCGCACGAAATGGGCAGCGTTGAAAGGTCGCACCGAGAGACGAGGTCACGTGAGCGTCACCGTCCGCCTGCCGGAGAAAGGCCTCGACCTGGCTCGACGGGTACTCGCCGGTCGCATCCACGAGGTCGCCGCCGCGAAAGACGGCTGGTGCACCGTCGTCGTCCGCTATCCCGATATCGAGTCGGTACGTCAACTACTTCAATTCGGCGATCACATCGAAGTACTCACACCAGCCGCAGCTCGCGAACGCATCGGTCAGCTCGCCACAGTTCTGGCCGAAAAGCACTCGACCCCCGCCGGCTGACCCGGTCGGAATGCCCCGGCACTCGAGCGATGTCCCCGGCGTGCACGTCCCAGCACAGAAAAGGGCCCCGATCGCGTTCGTGAACGATCGGGGCCCTTTTCGGGTGTCTACTAAATCAGTGGCGTTCGGCACCGATGTGGTACTCGAAAACCAATCCAGCGGCCGAGGCGATGACGCACACGACGCCCAGAGCGATCAACCAGGGCTGGAAGAAGGCAAAGCCCAGAGCGGTGATCGACGCCGCCACGGCCAGCACGAACGGCCAGAAGCTGCCGGGGCTGAAGAAGCCCAGGTCGCCTGCGCCGTCACTTACCTCGGCGTCGTCGAAGTCTTCGGGCCGAGTGTCGAGCCGTCGAGCTACGAATCGGAAGTACGTTCCGACGATCAGTGTCAGGCCGACCGACAGGAAGATCGCCGTGACGCCTGCCCACTCGACGCCGGTTCGGCTCAATCCTGTGAACAGCGCATACACGATGCCGACCAGGAGGAAGAAGACCGTGAGGATCTCGAAGATCTTCGCTTCGATTTTCATATCAGCATGCTTCCTTGGTCAGTTGCCTTCGGCGACGGTGGCGGTACGGACGGTGCGATCGGTCTCGAACGGCGAGGTGCTGGTTGCGAGCGGGCTCTCGCCGATGGCTTCGAGTGCCTGCGCGTTGGTCAGCGCTTCGCCACCCTCGGACAACGGCTTGCGCAGCTCGATGTACTGCTCGAACTTGTCCGGAGACACGGCGCGAACCTCGAAGTTCATCATCGAGTGGAAAGTGCCACACATCTCCGTGCATCGACCGACGAACGAACCTTCGCGCTCGATTTCGCTGATCTGGAACACGTTGTCGGAATGGTTCTCCGCAGGGTTGGGGAGAACGTCACGCTTGAACAAGAACTCCGGAACCCAGAAGCCGTGGATGACGTCCGAGGATGCCAGCACGAATTCGATGCGCTTTCCGGTGGGAAGGACGAGCACCGGAATCTCGGCGCTGGAACCGACCGTTTCGATCTTGTTGTAGTGCAGGTAGGACAGATCCTGGGGAATTGCACCGTGGATCGCGCCGGGCACGAACTCGCCGTCCTCGCTACCCTCGGCACCTTCACCGGGAGTTGCGGCGGCTTCCGCGGCGGCCTGCTCCTCTTCGTCGGTGCCCTCGTACTTGGCAGCACCGTCCTTGAGGTCGATGGTCCGGTATCCGAACTTCCAGTTCCACTGGTATGCGGTCACGTCGACCTGGACGTCGGGATCTGCCTGCTTCTCGTCGACGTAGTTCTGCACCACGACGGTGAAGTAGAAGAGCACGGCGATGATCACGAACGGAACCGCCGTGTAGAACAGCTCGAGCGGAACGTTGTACGCGGTCTGACGCGGGAACTCCGGGGAGCTCTTCTTCTTACGGTGGAAGAGCACCACCCAGAAGATCAAGACCCACACGACGATGCCCATGACCAGGGCGGCGATGACCGACCAGGTCCACAGGTCGCCGATGCGTCGTCCCTGCGGAGTGACGCCCGAGGCGAAACCGAAATTGAGTACGTTGTCACTGCTGATGGAACAGCCCGACAGCATCAACGCGGCTACACCGAGAAATGCTGTCAGCCCCGCTCGCCGAAGGATCCGACTATGCGCCACGTTCACGCCTTCCTGATTGCCCACCACTGAAGAATAAGGGCTTCCACATGGAGATGCCCGAGTACTACGCAGCGTAGACCAAAGCTGACGCGGAGCCACCCTTGGGTCGTTACCTAGGTTCGAGCGTGTCTGCGGCATACTCGGTTGCTGATCGACCGTCCCGCTGACGATACGCGGAGATCCGGCCCCCGGCATTGTCCCCAACTGCGAGAAGAGGTAGCAGACGCTGTGTGTGGACTGCTCGGAGTACTGACATCTCACGGAACGACCGCCGCCGGCGTCGAGCTGGTGAGCTCGGCGACTCACTGCATGCGCCATCGAGGCCCGGACGAGCCCGGTGGCACCTGGCACGACGACGACGTCGTGTACGGCTTCAATCGACTCTCGTTCATCGACATCGAACACTCGCATCAGCCGATGCGGTGGGGACCTCCGGGTTCACCCGACCGGTACGCGTTGGTGTTCAACGGCGAGATCTACAACTACCTCGAGTTGCGTGCTGAGCTCGCGCGCGATCACGGTGCAGAATTCGCCACCGAAGGTGACAGCGAGTCGATCGTCGCGGCATTTCACTACTGGGGCGCTGCCGCCGTGCAGCGTCTGCGAGGAATGTTCGCCTTCGCCATCTGGGACACCGAGACGCGCGAGATGTTCATCGCGCGCGATCCCTTCGGCATCAAGCCGTTGTTCTACGCCACGGGCCCGGGTGGAACCGCGTTCGGCAGTGAGAAGAAGAGCGTTCTCGAACTGATGGAGCTGCTGGGCGTCGATCTCGACCTCGACCCGCGGGCCATCGAGCACTACACCGTGCTTCAGTACGTCCCCGAACCGGAGACGCTGCACGCGGGGATCAGGCGGCTCGAGTCGGGTTGCTACGCCACCCTCTCCCCCGGTACGCCGCCGAAGATCACCCGATACTTCACACCGACCTTCCCGGTGAAGCCCTTCGCTCCCGGCAGCGAGAAGGCTCGCTACCAGGAGATTGCCGAGGCGCTCGAAGATTCGGTCGCCAAGCACATGCGAGCCGACGTGACCGTCGGTTCCTTCCTCTCGGGCGGCATCGATTCCACGGCCATCGCGGCACTGGCGATTCGACACAATCCGAACTTGATCACCTTCACGACCGGCTTCGAGCGCGAGGGTTACTCCGAGGTCGACGTTGCAGCGGAGTCGGCAGCCGCGATAGGTGCTCGGCACATCGTGAAAGTGGTCGGACCGGAAGAGTTCGCGGCGTCCATTCCCGAGATCGTCTGGTACCTGGACGACCCGGTAGCCGATCCGGCGCTCGTACCGCTCTACTTCGTCGCCAAAGAAGCTCGCAAACACGTCAAGGTCGTGCTGTCCGGAGAGGGCGCGGACGAACTGTTCGGCGGCTACACCATCTACCGCGAGCCGCTGTCGTTGAAGCCGTTCGAGTCTCTACCCGCATTTCTACGCCGCGCAGCCGGATCGTTGAGCGAGCGCATTCCCGAAGGCACGCGCGGCAAGAGCTTGCTGCACCGAGGATCGATGACCCTCGAGGAGCGCTACTACGGCAACGCACGCAGCTTCAACGACGCGCAGTTGCGATCGGTGCTGCGTGATTTCCGTTCGGAGTGGACGCATCAGGACGTCACCGCGCCCATCTACGCGCAGTCGCAGGGGTGGGATCCCGTGGCGCGTATGCAGCATTTGGACCTGTTCACCTGGCTTCGCGGCGACATTCTGGTCAAGGCCGACAAGATCACCATGGCGAACTCGCTCGAGCTTCGCGTCCCGTTCCTCGATTCCGAGGTCTATCGCGTGGCAGAGAAGTTGCCGCTGGAGCAGAAGATCACCAAGAGCACTACCAAATACGCGCTTCGCCAGGCGCTGGAAGGCATCGTTCCCGGTCATGTGCTGCACCGCGCCAAGCTCGGTTTTCCGGTGCCACTGCGCCACTGGCTGCGCGGTACCGAACTCTTCGACTGGGCTCACCAGCAGATCGCCGAGTCACAGACCGATCACCTTCTGAACAAGGCAGCCATCGTCGCCATGCTCGACGACCATCGGGCAGGCAAATCGGATCACAGCCGTCGCCTGTGGACGCTGCTCATCTTCATGGTGTGGCACGGGATCTTCGTGGAGAAGCGCATCGTGCCGCAGATCGCCGAACCGGAGTACCCGGTCAACATCTGACTGGTACACCCGTCTCCCCCGGGATCAATGTGGATTTCAGTCGCTCAGATTGCAACAAAGCCGCATTGATCCCGCTGAGAGAAGGCGAGCTCAGGCGGGCAGCAACGCGCCGATCTCCTCGCCGGCTTCGGCACCGTACGCCGCGCTCAGGCGCTTGATCGCGTCGTCGCGGTTCAGACTCCATTCCTGCGTTCCGGTGGTCTCGAGGACCAGCACGGCAACCAGAGAACCGAGTTGAGCAGCTCGTTCGATGCTCGCTCCGGCGAGGTGGCCGGTGAGGAACCCGGCACGGAACCCGTCGCCCACTCCGGTGGGATCGACCTTGCTCGTCTCGGGCACGACACCGATGTGGGTGTGCTTCCCACCCTTTTCGACGATGTCCACGCCCCGCTTGCCCAGCGTGGTGACCCGCAGGTCCACCTTGTCCGCGATATCGGCGTCGGACATCCCGGTCTTCTGCTTGAGCAGTGCCCATTCGTACTCGTTGGTGAACAGGTATGCCGCCCCGTCGATCAGGTCGGTGGCCTGTGCGGCGTCGAGTCGCGCGAGTTGCTGGGACGGGTCGGCGGCAAAGGGAACACCTGCTGCGCGGCACTGGTCCGTGTGGGCGGTCATCGCCTCCGGATCGTTGGCCCCGATCAGCACGAGATCGAGCTTGTGCTGCGCGGCCAGCGCGTCGATGGAGATGTCGCGGGCTTCGCTCATGGCACCGGGATAGAACGACGCGATCTGCGCCATGTCCTCGTCGGTGGTGCAGACGAAGCGTGCTGTGTGCGCGGTGGCGGACACGCTGACGCCACTGCAATCGACTCCGTGCTCTTCGAGCCAGGTCCGATATTCGGCGAAGTCCGGCCCCACGGCTCCGACGAGGAGCGGAGAGCCGCCGAGGACCCCAAGGGCGTAGGCGATGTTTCCGCCCACTCCCCCTTTACGGATGACCAGGTCGTCCACCAGGAAGCTCAGCGAAATGTTCGCGAGCTGATCGGCGACGATCTGCTCGGCGAACCGACCGGGGAATCGCATCAGATGGTCGGTTGCAATCGAGCCGGATACCGCGAGAGTCACGAAGAAGGGCCTTTCGGAGTGAAGTTCTGGATGATCGACGAGCAGACACGACTGTGACCGATACACGTATACGTGTATCGGTCACAGTCGAGAGCGAGTCAGCTCAGTTGAACGAGTCGCCGCACGCGCACGATCCGGTCGCGTTCGGGTTGTCGATCGTGAAGCCCTGCTTCTCGATCGTGTCCACGAAGTCGATGGATGCACCCTCCACGTAGGGAGCGCTCATCCGGTCGACTGCGAGGGTGACGCCGCCGAAGTCGACCGCGAGGTCGCCGTCGAGGCTTCGATCGTCGAAGAAGAGCTGATAGCGCAGTCCTGCACACCCACCGGGCTGTACAGCAATGCGCAGCGCGAGGTCGTCGCGGCCCTCTTGATCCAGCAACGCCTTGGCCTTGGCCGAAGCGGTCTCCGTCATGGTGACCTTGTGCGCCGTGGTTTCGGTCGTTGTGGTCTCATTCGAAACGGTCATGGGCTCTCCCTATCAGTCGTACCAAACCCGTGAACAAACTCAACCGTACTCCGGGTTGCTCTATTCCTTGCGCGCGCCGCCCCTGTTCGAGGGCCCGGCAACAGCACTGCTCGCCACGTGCGCGGCCAGCTTCTCGAGCTGATTGGCCGCATCGGTCATGGCCACCTCCACAGACCCGGCGAACTCGCTGATCGAGTGAGCGGCCGAGATACCGGCCGACGCCAAGTCGTCCTTGCTCAACGTCACCTGGCCGGCGAGCACCACGGTCTCGATTCCGGTGGCACCGCCTGCAGCGGCGATCCTGGTCACCAACTTGCCTCGCAGCGACTGCGAATCGAACTTTCCCTCCCCGGTCAACACCAGGTCGACGGAGTCCAGGAGTTCCCGCTGACCGGTTCGTTCCGCCACGACGGCAGCACCCGGCACCTGCCTGCCACCGAGCGCGAACAGGGCCGCCCCCATCCCGCCCGCGGCACCCGCACCGGGACGGTCTGCCACGTCGTGGCCCGCAGCCGACAGAACGGCAGCCCAGTCGGCGTTCAGTTCTTCGAGTCGCTCGACCGTCTCGGTGTCGGCACCCTTCTGCGGCCCGAACACCCGAGCAGCACCGGCATCGCCGAGCAGGGGGTTCTCCACGTCCGACGCGGCGACGAGGTCGATTCCCGAGAACCGTTCGATTGCCGACCCCAGCCCGCCGAGTGCGCGGATCATCGCTCGTCCACCGTCGGTGCAACTGCTCCCGCCGAGTCCGACCACGATCGACGTGGCGCCACTGTTCAACGCCTCGCTCAGCAGCTGTCCGACGCCGTAGCTGTTCGCCTTCAGCGCCGACTGCGGAGTCAGTGGACCGTCGACGAGGTGCAGCCCGCAGGCCTGAGCAGACTCGATGTACGCCACCGTGCCGTCGAGCAGCCAGCGGGCCTGCACCGGCGTCCCGAGCGGTCCGTCCACGTCGGCGACGTGGATTGTGCCGATGCGCGAGGCCAGTACCTCGACGAACCCCGGTCCACCGTCGGATTGGGGTGCCAGTTCCAGCTCGTCACCGCTCCGGACGCCCGCCCATCCTCTGGCAATGGCGGCGGCTGCATCTGCGGCAGTCAGGGTGTCCCCGAAGGAGTCCGGCGCAATCATCACTCGCATTCTCGGAAGTGTAGGACCGCAGTGCCCGAACAGCATCCGGTGCTGCGGCGCTGACCTGGCCGGTGTTCGAGTGCCTCCGCTCATCCCATACTCTGGTTGCGTGAAGCTGCTACGCCGTGGAAACTCTGACAATTCGGACGGACAGGACTCGAACGAGCCCGAGTCGACTGTGTCCGCCGGCGAGGCGACCTCGCCGGTGTCTCTCGGCAAAGGCCGACCGACCCCCAAGCGCCGTGACGCCGAGGCCCGCCGCCGTGGGCCGGTCGCTCCGGCTCCCCTGACGAGCAAAGAGGCACGAGAGCGCCGCAAGGCGAACAAAGGCAGCAAGGAAGACCGTAAGGCTGCCTCGAACGAACGGCGTGCAGCAGCTGCGGAGCGTCGGGCGCGCATGCTTGCGGGCGACGACAAGTATCTGCTGCCTCGTGACAAGGGCCCGGTGCGTGCCTACGTTCGCGACATCGTCGATGCGCGGCGCAATCTTGTCGGCTTGTTCATGCCGCTCGCTCTCATTCTCATCTTTGCGCTGTTTCTGCAGCCGCAGGTACAGCAGTACGTCACTCTCGGCATGTTCGTGATGATGCTGTTCATGGTCGGCGAGGGCATCTATCTCGGCAAGATGATCAACAACCGCATTCGCGTCCGGTTCCCCGACACTCCCGACGGCGGCTTCAAGATCGGCTGGTACGCCTTCGTACGGGCGTCGCAAATTCGGAAGATGCGTGCCCCCAAGCCGCGAGTGAGCGCCGGCGAGGCCGTCTGACGTCGGTGGCCGTGCCGTCTCGAACGCTCGTCCTCGGTGGAGCCAGATCCGGTAAGTCCGCGCACGCAGAATCGTTGGTCACGACCCGCCCGGTCCGTTACGTCGCGACCGGACAGCGCGATGCGTCCGACGAAGACTGGCAGCAGCGCATCGAACTCCATCGTGCGTCGCGTCCGCCCGAGTGGACCACGGTCGAAACCGTCACCGGGCTGGCGACGGTGGTGGCTCAGCGCTGGGGTGGCACCACGATGATCGACGATCTGGGCACCTGGCTCACGGGAATGCTCGACGACGCAGCGGCCTGGGACCTGCCTCGCGGGACGATTGCTCCGGCCGTGGACGACTTGGTCGCGGCGGTCTCGGACTGCAAGTCGACTCTCGTCATCGTCAGCCCCGAGGTCGGCATGTCCGTGGTTCCCGAGTCGCGTTCGGGTCGACTGTTCCGTGACGAGCTCGGTGTCCTCAATGCGCGTCTCGCGCACGTGTGTGACAGGGTTCTGCTGGTCGTCGCGGGCCTCGCGCTGACCCTCAAAGAACCACCGGCGGATTCCCTGACCGCGAAAGGCCCAGTGTGACAACTCCTGTGGACGAGAATCCGGCACCATCACCGTTTCGACCGGTGCCTTCGCCGTCCGATTCCGCGCGGTACGAAGCTGCCGAGCGGCAAGGTCGGTTGACCAAGCCGGCCGGTAGCCTCGGCCGTCTCGAGACGCTCGGCGAGTGGATCGCCGCCTGCCAAGATGTCAGTCCGCCGAAGTCCTTCGAGCGCGTCCGTGTCGTCGTCTTCGCCGGCGACCACGGCGTCGCCGCTCATGGAGTGTCCGCCTACCCGCCCGAGGTCACGGCGCAGATGGTCGAGAACATTCGCGCGGGCGGTGCTGCGGTCAACGTCCTCGCGACCATCGCCGGGGCCACTGTTCGGGTGGTCGACATCGCTGTCGACGCCGACACCGATCCGTCGGTGTCCGCCTTCAAGATTCGGCGCTCGAGTGGTTCCATCGACCGCGAGGACGCACTGAGCGAGGACGAGGTGCGCGCCGCCGTCGCCGCCGGCGCTGCCATCGCGGACGAGGAGGTCGACGCCGGTGCGGACCTTCTCGTCGCAGGCGACATGGGCATCGGAAACACCACGCCCGCAACCGTATTGATCGCCACCCTCACCGATACCGAACCGGTCGCTGCCGTCGGCCGCGGCACCGGAATCGACGACGCCGGGTGGATCAGGAAGACCGCTGCGATCCGGGACGCGATGCGGCGGGCTCGGCCGGTCGCCAAGAATCCCACCGACCTGCTGCGGGTGGCCGGTGGTGCCGACATCGCCGCCCTCGCCGGCTTCCTCGCGCAGGCGGCGCATCGGCGTACCCCGGTGATCCTGGATGGTCTCGTCGTCACAGCAGCGGCGCTGGTGGCGGAGGACGGTGCGGCCGGTGCCAGTGCCTGGTGGGTCGCCGGGCATCGTTCGGCCGAGCCCGCCCATTCACTTGCCTTGCGGCACTTGCGACTCGAGCCGTTGGTGGAGCTGTCGATGCGACTCGGTGAAGGCTCCGGCGCGTTGGCGGCGTTGCCGCTCGTTCGTGCGGGAGTCGACACGTTGAATTCGATGGCGACGTTCGCCGACGCCGGCGTCAGCACCGGCGACCCCGAAGTCCGCTGACCGTGAGGCTGCGGGCCGAGGGTCTGGTGCTCGCGTTCTCGTGGTTGACGGTGCTGCCAGTGCGCGGCCCGTCGCAGGTCGACAGGGTCCGCGCCGGTCGCGCGATAGCGCACGCTCCCCTGGTCGGTCTCGTTCTCGGGTGCGTGTGCTCGGCACTGCTGTGGGCGACGACGGTTGCCGGGCTGTCGGCAATCCTGTGCGGCCTCATCGCCGTTGCCGCCGCCGCGCTGCTGACGCGCGGGATGCACATCGACGGGTTGGCCGACACCGCCGATGGGCTCGGCTGTTACGGCCCGCCCGAACGTGCGCGCGAGGTCATGAAGTCCGGTAGTGCCGGACCGTTCGGGGTGGCGGCCATCGCTCTGACGTCGGCGATTCAGGCCGCGAGTCTGGGTCAACTCGCGCAGGAGCGACTGTGGTGGGCTGTCGTCGTGGTCGCGGTGACTGCCCGGGTGGCGGCAGTCCTGGCCTGCCGCAAGGGAATCGACGCATCGACGTCGGGCGGCTTCGGTGCGCTCGTGGCCGGAACGCAGTCCAACGCCGTCCTGACGCTGTGGGTCATTGCGGCAGCAGCTGCGTCGGTCTTCGCGCAACCCGATCGACCCTGGCAAGGGCCGCTGGTCGTCGTCGCGGTCCTGACCCTGTCGGTGTTTGCCGTTCGACACTGCGTCCGACGCTTCGGTGGCCTCTCGGGCGATGTTCTCGGTGCCGCGATCGAGACCACCACGGCGTCGGCCGCGGTGGGTCTGTTGATCGGCAGCTGATCAGCGGAGCTTGGTCATCCAGCCGTGGGTATCGGCGAAGGTGCCGCGTTGGATGCCGGTGAGGGTGTCTCGCAGTGCGAGCGTGATCTCGCCGGGTTCTCCGCCTGCGATCTCGAAAGAACCGTCGGTGGATTTGACGCTGCCCACCGGGGTGATGACAGCTGCTGTGCCACAAGCGAACACCTCGGTGATCTCGCCCGCTTCGGCACCCTTGCGCCACTCGTCGGTGGAGATCCGTCGTTCTTCGACGGGGATGCCGGAGTCCGTCGCCAAGGCCAACAGCGAGTCGCGCGTGATTCCGGGGAGCAAGGACCCGGACAGCGAGGGCGTCACCAACCGAGCGTCGGAACCCGAGCCGAAGACGAAGAACAGGTTCATGCCGCCCATCTCCTCGACGTAGCGGCGCTCGGTGGCGTCGAGCCAGACCACCTGATCGCAGCCCTCGTCGCTGGCCTGCGCCTGCGCAAGGAGGGAGGCGGCGTAGTTGCCTGCGAACTTCGCGGCACCGGTGCCGCCCGGTGCTGCCCGGACGTATTCGGTGGACAACCACACGCTCACCGGTTTGACGCCCCGGGGGAAGTACGCGCCTGCGGGTGAGGCGATCAGCATGTACCGGTAGGCGTCGGCGGGGCGCACACCCAGACCGGCTTCGGTGGAGAACATGTAGGGCCGCAGATAGAGCGCGTCCTCGCCGCCCGCCGCCGGGACCCACTCGTGATCGAGCTCGAGCAGCTTCTCGATAGAGCCGATGAACAACTCGTCCGGCATCTCGGGCATGGCGAGCCGCTTGGCCGAGGTACGGAATCGTTCGGCGTTGGACTGCACCCGGAACGTGGACAGATCGCCGTTGGGCTGGCGGTAGACCTTCAGGCCCTCGAAGATCGCTTGGCCGTAGTGCAGGACCATCGCCGCGGGGTCGAGCTCGATCGGACCGTACGGAGTGATCCTCGCATCGTGCCAGCCGCCGTCGCGGGTGTAGTCGATGCTGACCATGTGGTCGGTGAAGTGCTTTCCGAATCCGGGCGCAGCAAGTACCGCGTCACGCGCCGCGGAGGTTGCGGGCGAAGGATGCTGCACGTACGTGAATTCGGAAACACCTGTCATGCCGGGAATCCTATCGTGGGGTTCGTGGCGGTCTCACGCGGTCACCTGGTCTTGGCGACGACGAACGGCGGTGCGACCACTTCGCAGCGCAGGGCGCGGCCCCGAACGTCGACCTCGACCTCCGAACCCACCGCGGGAGCGGCCTGCGCGTCGAGGAGTGCAAGGGCGATACCGACCTTGAGAGTGGGCGAGAAAGTTCCGGAGGTCGTCGTTCCGAGATCGCGTCCCGACGCGCGCACCGTGAGACCGGGGCGTAGAACGCCGCGATCGAGAGCTTTGAGCCCACGCAGAATCCGTGCCGGACCGTCTGCTTTCTGGGCGGTCAATGCGTCCTTGCCCCAGAACGAGTCCTTGTTCCACCCGATCGCCCAGCCGCATCGTGCTTCGAGGGGCGAGATGTCCTGCGCCAGTTCGTGTCCGTGCAGCGGGTACCCCATTTCGGTGCGCAGTGTGTCGCGCGCTCCGAGCCCGCACACCTGACCGTCCCGAGACCGCACCGCAGCCAGCAGCGCCAGGAACAGCGGTTTCACGTCGTCGGCAGACGGGATCAGCTCGTAGCCATGTTCGCCGGTGTAACCCGTGCGGCAGACCCGGACAGGCAGCGAGTGCCAGGTGGCGTCCTCGAATGCCATGTAGTCCATATCGGTCGGTAGACCCAGTTCCTGCAGAACCTCGGACGCCTTCGGCCCCTGCACGGCCAGCACTCCGAACTCGCGGTGCCGGTTCACCACCGAGACCCCGGCGGGGGCAGCGGCAGCCATCGCCTCGACCACAGCTGCCGTGTTCGCAGCATTGGGTACCAGAAACACGTCCTCGTCGGAGACGAAGTAGGCGATCAGGTCGTCGACGACGCCACCGGACTCGGTGCAGCACAGCGTGTATTGCGCTTTGCCCGGTTCGATCCTGGCCAGGTCGTTGGTGAGGACGGAGTTCACGAATGCGGCGGCCCCGGGGCCGGTCACCGACGCCTTGCCGAGGTGGCCGACGTCGAACAGACCCACCGTTTCACGCACTGCCGTGTGCTCGACGACGACGCCGGCGTACGAGACCGGCATGGTCCATCCACCGAACGGTGCGAACGTCGCGCCGAGTTCGGTGTGCACGGCGTGGAGTGGTCCTTCGATCAACTCGGTGTCGGTCATGGCGGCCACGCTAGCTCACCTCGCGGAGCGTCTCAGGTCGGTCGCCCCGGTACGTCCCTCGATCGTCGACGCCGCCGACCGTCATTAGGATCGAGGGACATACACGTCAACCCCTACAGGAGCAGCCACGTGCCTTCCCCCTCGACGCTCACCCGCACTCTCGGACCCGACCTGATTCTCGCGGGCAAGCTCGGTAAGAAAGTCGACGTACTCGTCGTCGCATTGAGCACGAGTGACGACGGCCTCGAACTCTCCATCACCGACGACATTTCCGACGATGCGATCGCCACCGAATTGCTCGACGCGTTCGAAGCCGTCGGTGCCACCGGCAAGGCCGACGAAGTAGTGCGTATTCCGGCTCCGGCCGGCCTGGCCGTGGCGAGTGTGTTGGCCGTGGGCCTGGGCAACGCCGCCGACATCGACAGTGAACGCATTCGTCATTCGGCCGGCACCGCGGCTCGCGCGCTGTCCGGTGTCGAGACGGCGGCCACGACGCTCTCGGCGCTCGATCTGGGTGCGGCTGCCGAGGGCTTCTTCCTCGGCGCGTACCAGTTCGCCGAGTTCAAGTCGGCTCTCTCGGCACCGAAGCCGTCTGCGCTTCCGGTGACTCGCATCGAGTTGTTGGTGCCCGACACTCGTTCCAAGGATGCCAAGCGAGAATTGGAGAGGTCGATCGCGATTGCCGAATCGGTGGCTGTCGCAAGGGATTTCGTCAACACTCCGCCCAGCCATCTCTACCCGGAGGAGTTCGCGGCTCAGGCCAAGGCGCTGGGCAAGGCGGCCGGCCTCGAGGTCGAGATTCTCGACGACAAGGCACTCGAGAAGGGTGGCTACGGCGGCATTCACGGAGTGGGCAAGGGATCGTCCCGACTGCCTCGGCTCGTGCGCCTGACGCACTCGGGAGGCAAGCGCGGCGCGAAGAAGGTTGCCCTCGTCGGTAAGGGAATCACGTTCGACACCGGCGGCATCTCCATCAAGCCTGCTGCCGGCATGGAGAACATGACCTCGGACATGGGCGGTGCGGCAGCGGTCATCGCCACGGTGGTGCTCGCCGCCAAGGTCGGTCTGCCGCTCGACGTCATCGCCACCGTCCCGATGGCGGAGAACATGCCGTCGGGCACCGCTCAGCGCCCCGGCGATGTGCTCACCCAGTACGGCGGCATCACCGTCGAGGTGATCAACACCGACGCCGAGGGCCGCTTGGTACTCGCCGACGCGATCGTGCGGGCCTGCGAGGACGACCCGGACTACCTGATCGACACCGCGACGCTGACGGGCGCTCAGGTCGTCGCACTCGGCAACAGGACTCCCGGCGTGATGGGTACCGACGACTTCCGCGACCGCGTCGCAGCAATCTCGCAGGCGATCGGCGAGAACGGATGGGCCATGCCGTTGCCGAAGGAGATTCGCCGCGAACTCGACTCCAAGATCGCAGATCTCGCGAACGTCACCAACGGTCGAGCAGGTGGCATGCTCGCCGCTGCTCTGTTCTTGAAGGAATTCGTCGCCGACGGCGTGGAATGGGCTCACATCGACGTTGCAGGCCCGGCATACAACACCGGTGGTCCGTTCGGCTACACCGGCAAGGGCGGCACCGGGGTTCCGGTCCGAACCATGTTCGCGGTTCTCGAGGACATCGCCGACAACGGTTGATCGTCTCCCGTCCGTGCGCGAGGCCCATGCCCTCGCGCACGGACGGTGTCAGCTGTCGCGCTGCTGTTGTTCGCGCTGCCGAACGATCTTCTGCCGAGCGTCGTGATCACGCATCCGCTGCGGATAGCCCGTCTTGCGGACGTCGTACACCGGAATCTTCAGGTCCGATCCGATCTTTCGTACATATTTTTCATCGAGCGGTCGACGCGTCCACTCACCGTCGTTCGCGACCAGAACCACCGTCAGCGGCGTGACCGTCGTTTTCGGTTCCACGTAGGCCTCGACGCCGATTCGCGCCGAGGTCCAATCGGCCAGGTACTGGGCAACCGAGCCTTCGGGTGCCCGTTTCGCGCCCCCGCCGCTCGACTTGAATCGATCGAACAATCCCACGCGAACTCCTCTTTCGTACGGCCGGCGAAGTCCGAGTTTCGGTGCCGGATCTTTGTTACCCACCAGTTCGACAGGCGTGTTGCACGCCCTAGGGGAACGGCGAGGCGACATCAATGGAAGGATGACATTAGAGGGTTCAGCTCTCTTGATTGTGAACCAAGGCTCGTGAAGTGAGTAAGTGAGTTGCCGAGAGGGAGTGTCGACGTGGGCGCTGGATCGAGCCGAACGTGCTCGGTGAGTGTCGATCGCACCGGTGCCTCCGTCGAACCGAATCACCCAACTCTCGTCCATGAACCCTGTTCCGCCAGCACAATGGTCTGCGACCACAAGTCGTAAGAACTACATCACCCGCATACAACTGTCGAGGAGTCAACAGACATGGCCTTCTCCGTCCAGATGCCAGCTCTCGGTGAGAGTGTCACCGAGGGAACTGTCACGAGGTGGCTCAAACAAGAAGGCGACACCGTCGAAGTCGACGAGCCATTGCTCGAAGTCTCCACGGACAAGGTCGATACCGAGATCCCGTCGCCTGCTGCCGGTGTTCTCACCAAGATCGTCGCTCAGGAAGACGACACCGTCGAGATCGGTGGCGAGCTCGCTCAGATCGGTGACGCGGACGAGTCTTCCTCGTCCGACGCGCCGGCCGAGGACGCCGCTCCCGCCGAGGAGTCGGCGCCGGAGGAGCCTGCCGAGGAGCCCACTCCCGCAGCCGAGCCCGAGCCGCAGGCCGAGCAGGAAGCTCCCGCAGCAAGTGCCTCTTCCAGCTCCTCCGACTCGTCCGGATCCGGCACCCCGGTGACGATGCCCGAGTTGGGTGAGTCCGTCACCGAGGGCACCGTGACGCGCTGGCTCAAGGCCGTCGGCGACGAGGTTGCAGTGGACGAGCCGCTTCTCGAGGTGTCCACGGACAAGGTCGACACCGAGATTCCGTCTCCGGTCGCAGGCACCCTGCTGGAGATCTCCGCCGAGGAAGACGACACCGTGGCCGTCGGCGGCCAGCTCGCAGTCATCGGCTCCGGCTCGCCCGCCGAGAAGGCCCCCGAGCCCGAGGCAACTCCGGAGCCCGAGGCCCCGAAGGCCGAAGAGCCCAAGGAAAAGCCGAAGCCCGAGCCGAAGCAGGAAGCCCCCAAGAAGGAAGCTCCCAAGGCCGAGCCGAAGCCCGAACCGAAGCAGGAGGCTCCCAAGGCCGCTCCCGCCAAGGAATCGGCACCGTCGGGCGATTCGAGCCCGTACGTCACTCCCCTGGTCCGCAAGTTGGCGTCGGACAACGACGTCGATCTGTCGTCCGTCAAGGGCACCGGCGTGGGTGGACGCATCCGCAAGCAGGACGTTCTCGCTGCAGCCGAGGCCAAGAAGGCTCCCGCTGCTCCGGCCGAGGCCGCGGCACCCGCCGCAGCGTCGAAGCCCGCAGCACCGGCGACCGCGGGAGTTCGTCCCGAGCTCGCACACCTGCGCGGCACCACGCAGAAGATCAACCGAATTCGTCAGATCACCGCGAAGAAGACGCGTGAGTCGCTGCAGACTTCTGCTCAGCTGACGCAGACCTTCGAGGTCGACGTGACGAAGATCGCCGGCCTGCGTACCAAGGCGAAGGCGAAGTTCGCCGAGAACGAGGGCGTCAACCTGACGTACCTGCCGTTCTTCGCGAAGGCGGTCGTGGAAGCACTCAAGGCTCACCCGAACGTCAACGCCAGCATCAACGAGGACGCCAAGGAGATCACGTACCACGCCGATGTCCACCTGGGCATCGCCGTGGACACCGAGCAGGGCCTGCTCTCCCCCGTCATCCACAATGCCGGCGACCTGTCGCTGGCCGGACTCGCGCGGGCGATCAACGACATCGCCACCCGCGCACGTTCGGGTGGACTCAAGCCCGACGAGCTGTCCGGTGGCACGTTCACGATCACCAACATCGGCAGCCAGGGCGCGCTGTTCGACACCCCGATCCTGGTTCCGCCGCAGGCGGCCATGCTGGGTACGGGTGCGATCGTCAAGCGTCCCGTCGTCGTCAAGGACGACTCGGGCAACGAGTCGATCGGTGTTCGCTCGATGTGCTACCTGCCGCTCACCTACGACCACCGGTTGGTGGACGGAGCCGACGCAGGACGCTTCCTGACGACGATCAAGCAGCGTCTCGAAGTGGCATCGTTCGAGGCCGATCTGGGTCTGTAGACAACCGGCGAGTGTCGCGCCACGTATTCTCGTAGGAGCGCGAAACATTCGCATCGGGGTCTCGTTCACCAGGGGCACGGACAGAGCATCCGGGGCATCATTCGTTCGCGAATGGTGCCCCGGAGTGCGTCAAGGAGGCTTTCGTTCACATGCGCGTAGTCATTGCAGGTTCATCAGGCTTGATCGGCACAGCTCTCGTTGCAGCTTTGCGCGGCCGCAGCCACGACGTCACCAGACTGGTCAGACGCTCACCGGCGGGACCGGACGAGTCGCAGTGGGACCCGTCGCACGGCAGTATCGACCCCGCTGTGCTGGCCGGTGCCGATGCGGTCGTCAATCTGTGTGGTGTCGGTATCGGCGACAAAAGATGGTCCGGTGCGTACAAGCAGCTGGTGCGCGACAGCCGCATAGCGCCTACCGAGGTGATCGCGTCGGCTGCGGCCGACGCGGGTGTCCCCACCCTGATCAATGCCAGCGGCGTCAATTTCTACGGTGACACCGGCGACCGCGTGGTCGACGAGACCGCTCCGGTAGGAGACGGATTTCTCGCCGAGGTGTGCCGCGATTGGGAGAACGCCACGGCTGCGGCGTCGGAGGCAGGTGTTCGCACGATTCTGTTGCGCAGCGGTGTGGTGCTGTCGCAGCGCGGCGGCATGCTGGGCAAGCTGCGCCCGCTGTACCTGTTCGCGCTCGGTGGTCGATTGGGCAGTGGCCGACAGTACTTCCCGTGGATTTCGTTGGAAGACGAAATCGGTGCCATCGTGCACGGTATCGAGAACGACTCGCTGCGCGGACCGGTCAACATGGTGGGTCCGACTCCGGTGACCAACGCCCAGTTCAACAGCGCGATGTCGCGAGCGGTGCATCGTCCGGCCCCGTGGGTGGTGCCCGGATTCGCCCTGAAAGCGGTCATCGGTGAATTTGCCGAGGAGGCGATCCTGACCGGGCCGCGAGCCATTCCCAAGGCACTCGAGGATGCCGGCTACACCTTTGAGCACAACACCGTGGGCGAGGCACTGCGGGTGGCTGTCGGCTCATGACCCGGCGTAGCGTCTCGGTTCATGAGTGACGTGAACGCCCCGTCGATTCCGGCCACCGGCACCGACTCGGCCCGGGCCAGCAGCGAACCGGTCGTCGTGCGAGAGCTGGGCACCGTCGAGTACACCCAGGCGTGGGCTCTCCAGCGGGAACTGGCCGACGCCCGCGCCGACAATCGGGGCCCGGATACGTTGCTGTTGCTCGAGCACCCTTCCGTGTACACCGCGGGGCGGCGCACCTCGGAAGAAGACATGCCGCGCGACGGTACTCCTGTGGTCGAGGTGGACCGCGGCGGCAAGATCACCTGGCACGGGCCGGGCCAACTGGTCGGCTACCCCATCGTCGCGCTGGCGCAGCCGATCGATGTCGTCAAGTACGTCCGCCGGATCGAGGAAGCGCTGATTTCCGTGGTGTCCGATCACGGCATCGCGTGCGGGCGGGTGGACGGCAGGTCCGGGGTGTGGCTCGCGTCCGAGGTTCGCGACGGCGTGCTTCTACCCGAGCGCAAGATCGCGGCCATCGGCGTGCGAGTTCAGCGCGGCGTGACCCTGCACGGCTTCTCCCTCAACTGCAATTCGGCGATGACGGGTTTCGACGCGATCGTGCCGTGCGGAATCGCCGACGCCGGTGTGACGTCGCTGTCGCTCGAGCTGGGGCGAGACGTCCCGGTCGCCGAGGTACTCGAGTCGGTCACGACGGCAGTTCTGGCCGCGTTGGACGGATCGATGCCGGTCAGAGAGCACGAGCTCGAGCACCCGGAGATCACCACCGCGACGGTGAACCCGCAATTCACGACGGTTCGGTTCGGCGCGTAGCATTGCTGGCGTGACTGTGGCCCCAGAAGGACGCAAGCTGCTCCGCCTCGAGATCCGAAACGCGGAGACCCCCATCGAACGCAAACCCAACTGGATCAAGACCAAAGCCAAGATGGGCCCGGAATACACCGAGCTCAAAGGTCTTGTGAAGCGTGAGGGTCTGCACACGGTGTGCGAGGAAGCCGGCTGCCCGAATATCTACGAATGCTGGGAAGATCGCGAGGCGACCTTCCTCATCGGCGGCGAACAATGCACCCGTCGATGCGATTTCTGCCAGATCGATACCGGCAAGCCCGAGGATCTCGATCGCGACGAGCCTCGCCGCGTGGCGGAGAGTGTGCAGGCCATGGGCCTTCGCTACTCCACGATCACCGGAGTCGCCCGCGACGACCTCGAAGACGGTGGTGCGTGGCTGTACGCAGAGACCGTCCGGTACATCAAGAAGCTCAACCCCAACACCGGCGTCGAGCTGCTGATCCCCGACTTCAACGCCAAACCCGATCAGCTGGCCGAGGTGTTCTCCTCCCGCCCGGAGGTGTTGGCCCACAACGTCGAGACCGTGCCGCGCATCTTCAAGCGCATCCGTCCCGCATTCCGGTACCAGCGGTCGATGGACGTCATCACCGCCGCGCGTGACGACGGTCTGGTCACCAAGTCGAATCTCATACTCGGCATGGGCGAGACTCCCGAGGAAGTCCAGGAAGCGATTCGCGACCTGCACGAGGCGGGCTGCGACATTCTGACGATCACCCAGTACCTGCGACCGTCACCGCGGCACCACCCCGTCGAGCGGTGGGTCAAGCCGGAGGAGTTCGTCGAGCACTCCGACTACGCCACCGAGGTCGGGTTCGCCGGCGTGCTGGCCGGCCCGTTGGTCCGCTCCTCGTACCGCGCCGGACGCCTCTACGCGCAGGCCATGGCACACCACGGTCGCGAACTGCCCGAGAGCATGAGCCACCTCACCGACGGCGGCGAAGCTTCTCAGGAGGCCAGCTCGTTGATGGCTCGGCTGGCTCCTCGCTGATCGCTCCACTCGACGTGGCGCGATGCACGTGAGCGTCGGCACAGGCCGTATCCTGTGAGGTATGGCGAACGGCAGTAAAGCTGGCAAAGCGGCAAAGCCCAGCAAGGAAGCAAAGGCGGCTGCCAAGGCAGCCCGCAAGCAGGCATCGAAGGAACGGCGCAGCCAGTTGTGGCAGGCGTTCCAGATGCAGCGTAAGGACGACAAGGCTCTCCTTCCGCTCATGATCGGAGCGGTGGTCGGTCTCGGACTGATCGGCTTCCTGATCGGTCTGGCCTTCGGCTTCCAGTGGTTCCTTCTCCCCATCGGTCTCCTGTTGGGCGTGCTGGTCGCGTTCATCATCTTCGGCCGGCGGGTTCAGAAGTCCGTGTACAAGAAGGCCGACGGTCAGGCCGGTGCTGCGGCGTGGGCCCTGGACAATCTTCAGGGATCGTGGCGTGTCACCAATGCGATCGCAGGCACCACTCATCTCGACGCCGTGCACCGGGTGATCGGGAAGCCCGGAGTGATACTCGTGGCCGAGGGTGCGCCGCAGCGTGTGAAGACCCTGCTGGCCCAGGAGAAGAAGAAGACCGCCCGGCTGGTGGGCGATACTCCGATCTACGACATCATCGTCGGCAACGGGGAGAACCAGATTCCACTGTCGGGTCTGCAGAAGTATCTGTCGAAGCTGCCGAAGAACATCGACGGCAAGCGGATGGACACCATCGAGTCCCGGCTGGCCGCGTTGGGCACCAAGGGTGGCCCGGCAATGCCCAAGGGACCGATTCCCGGTGGGGCCAAGATGAAGGGCGTTCAGCGGACCATGAAGCGTCGCTGACCCGTATTTCGACCGACAGCCCTGGTGCGTCGACCCCTCAGCGGGTCCGCAGCAGGGCTGTTCCCGTTGCGCGGTCGTGCATTCCCCGGCCGTCCATGTCGGTGATCACGGCCGGGACGACGAACAGCAGAATGAGCTGCCGCACCAATGCCCGGACGAAACCGACTCGCGCATGGGCGTCGATGCGTCCCACCTGCACTCCCACGATGAACTGCCCCGGGGTGAACGAGAACAGCGAGACGCTCGCGATTCCTACGACGAACCACACGGCCAGCACGATCGTCGAGATCAGTCCGCTGGTGGTGTAACCGCCGAGAATCAGCGACGCCACACCGGTGGCCATCGTCCAGTCCAGCAGCAACGCCAGGACTCTACGACCGGTTCCGGCGAGTGCGCCGACGCCCTGCGCGGGCAGACCGAGTTGTTCCCCACGGAAGTTCTGCGGCGGTCGTGGGTTCGCGGCCGCCGGTCCGGACAACCAGGACCCTGTCATTCGTGCCATGATTCCCAGGATAGGCGCGGTCGGGCACACGGAAAAACGGGTGGACGTACTGTTGTTCGTGCCAACCGTGAACCACGACGTGTAACACGGGCGAAACACGAGCTTGACGGGCGGGCAACACCGAGTCCATACCGTCAGTTCGACGGACTCAACTAAGGAGCAAAAGCGTGGCGTTTTCCACGGCCCAAGAGGTCATCAAGTTCATCGCAGATGAAGGAATCGAATACGTCGACATCCGGTTCACCGATCTGCCGGGTGCGCAGCAGCACTTCTCCATTGCTGCCAAGGCCTTCACGGCCGACACCCTGGAAGACGGCCTCGCGTTCGACGGCTCGTCCGTCCGCGGCTTCCAGTCGATCCACGAGTCCGACATGATCCTGCTGCCGGACTACGCCACCGCTCAGGTCGACCCGTTCCGCAACGCCAAGACGCTGAACATCGACTTCTTCGTCCACGACCCGTTCACGCGTGAGGCCTACAGCCGCGATCCGCGTAACGTTGCTCGTAAGGCCGAGGAGTACTTGGCCAGCACCGGCATCGCCGACACCGCGTACTTCGGTGCCGAGGCCGAGTTCTACATCTTCGATTCGGTTCGCTTCGATTCGCAGGCCAACGGTGCGTTCTACGAGGTCGACTCGTCCTCGGGTTGGTGGAACACCGGAGCCGAGACCGAAGCCGATGGCAGCCCCAACCTTGGCTACAAGGTTCGCTTCAAGGGCGGCTACTTCCCCGTCGCGCCCTACGACCACTACGTCGACCTGCGCGATCAGATCTCGACCAACCTGCAGAACGCAGGCTTCGAGCTCGAGCGTGCCCACCACGAGGTCGGCACCGGCGGTCAGCAGGAGATCAACTACAAGTTCAACACGCTGCTCCGCGCGGCGGACGATCTGCAGCTGTTCAAGTACATCGTCAAGAACACCGCCTGGCAGAACGGCAAGTCGGCAACCTTCATGCCGAAGCCACTGTTCGGCGACAACGGCTCGGGCATGCACGTGCACCAGTCGCTGTGGAAGGACGGTAAGCCCCTCTTCCACGACGAGGCCGGATACGCCGGACTGTCCGATCTGGCACGTCACTACATCGGCGGCATTCTGCACCACGCTCCGTCGCTGTTGGCCTTCACGAACCCGACGATCAACTCGTACCACCGCCTGGTGCCGGGCTACGAAGCCCCCATCAACCTGGTCTACAGCCAGCGCAACCGCTCTGCGGCGGTGCGCATCCCGATCACCGGTAACAACCCGAAGGCCAAGCGCCTCGAGTTCCGCGCGCCGGACTCCTCGGGCAACCCGTACCTGAACTTCGCCGCTCAGATGATGGCGGGCCTGGACGGAATCAAGAACAAGATCGAGCCGATGGCTCCGGTCGACAAGGACCTCTACGAGTTGCCGCCCGAGGAAGCCAAGAACATTCCTCAGGCACCCACCTCGCTCAACGCGGTCATCGACCGTCTCGAGGCCGACCACGACTACCTCACCGAGGGTGGCGTCTTCACCACCGACCTCATCGAGACGTGGATCTCGCTCAAGCGTGAGCAGGAGATCGCTCCGGTCAACCTGCGTCCGCACCCGTACGAGTTCTCGCTCTACTACGACGTGTGAGTTCTCGGGTCATCTTTCGTCGGTGACCCGTCGATAGTCCACGAACGCCCGACCGGGCTGACCCGGTCGGGCGTTCGCGGTTCGAATGGGCTTGTCGCCGAAGCCATTTCGTCGTTTCGCTGCAAAAGGGTTCACCTGACGTTTGAATGGGTAACGACGGGGTACAGAAAAGCATCCGCGCTCAGCCGAACAGAGGACTACAACTGCATGGACGCTCTGTGGGACTTCATTGTCGGGCGGCGAAGGCAGTTGGCGATCGATTCGTATCTCCACGTGTCGGCCGTCATTCAATGTGTCGTCATTGCAACCGTCATCGGGGTGGCGATCGGTGTGCTCGTGTACCGAAGCCCTGCGGGCTCCGCAGTCGCGACGGCCCTGGCGAGTACGGTTCTCACCATCCCGTCGTTCGCACTGCTCGGAGTTCTCATTCCGGTGCTGGGTCTGGGCGTCAAACCCACTGTGACAGCACTTGTTCTGTACTCGCTTCTCCCCATCATCCGCAACACCGTGGTGGGCTTGGCAGCCGTCGATCCGGCCGTTGCCGACGCGGCTCGCGGAATTGGAATGAGCCGCGCTCTGGTGTTGCGCCGCATCGAGATCCCACTCGCGTGGCCGTCGATCCTCACCGGCATGCGCGTCAGTACGCAGATGGCCATGGGCATTCTCGCCATCGCCGCGTACGCCAAGGGTCCCGGACTCGGCAACCTCCTCTTCTCGGGCCTCGCCCGCGTGGGTAGCCCCACAGCTCTACCGCAGGCTCTGACCGGCACTGTCCTGATCGTCCTGCTGGCGTTGATCCTCGATGGGATCTACGTGTTGATCGGCAAACTGACCACCTCGAGGGGTATCCGTGAGTGACTCGACCCGTACATCGAATGTCTCCGGCGCGGAAATCGTGCTCGAGAACGTGACCAAGAGCTACCCGGGGCAGAAGCTCGCTGCCGTCGACAACGTGTCGATGACCATCCCCGCGGGCGAGGTCGTCGTACTCGTCGGGCCGTCCGGTTGCGGCAAGACGACGACGATGCGCATGATCAACCGTCTGATCGAGCCGACATCGGGCCGCATCACGATCGGTGGCAAGGACGCACTGTCGATCGATCCGAACGAATTGCGCCGCACCATCGGTTATTCCATTCAGCAGGCAGGTCTGTTCCCGCACATGACGATCGCGCAGAACGTCGGCATGGTGCCGGGTCTGATCGGGTGGAACAAGAAGCGAATCGACGACCGCACGGACGAGATGCTGGACCTCGTCGGCCTCGATCCGGCGGTCTATCGCCAGCGTTATCCGCGGCAGCTCTCCGGCGGTCAGCAGCAACGCGTCGGAGTCGCACGCGCTCTTGCCGCCGATCCCCCGGTGCTGTTGATGGACGAACCGTTCGGTGCCGTCGACCCGATCACCCGCGGGTTGCTGCAGGACGAATTGATGCGTCTGCAAGCAGAATTGGGCAAGACCATCGTTTTCGTCACGCACGATTTCGACGAGGCGGTCAAGCTCGGTGACCGCATCGCCGTGCTCGGTAACCAGTCCACGATCCTCCAGTACGACACCCCCGAGGCGGTGCTCGCCAACCCGGCCGACGACACCGTGGCCGGGTTCGTCGGAGCCGGAGCCGCGTTGAAGCAGCTGACGTTGATGCGAGTACGCGACATCGAGCTGTCCGACGTGCCGGTGTTCGGCGAGGACGACTCGGTGGAGTCGATGAACTCCGCGCTGGGATCGGATCCGGAAGCCTGGGGAATCATCGTCGACTCTCGTAGACGCCCGATTCGGTGGACGGATCGACGCCACCTCGCGGGTGTGGGGAGCCTCCGTGACGTCGGGGTGCCGATGGGAGAACTGGTGTCGACCCAGTCGACCCTGCAGGATGCTCTGGAAGCTCTACTGTCCGAGGGCAATGCGACGGCGACCGTCACCGGCAATCGCGGCGAGTACGTCGGCACCGTGACCATCGACGTGCTGATCGACACCATCAAGTCGTTGCGGTCGCAACACGCGAACGATCACGACGAGCCGCGCGAAGCTGCTGGGACTCCGTCGTGACGACACTCGCCGATACCGGCGACGAGACCAAGGACGCCGCGCGTACTGCCAAGCGCGCCGAGCGAATTCGTCTTCTCATCCAGCCGGCCCTGGTGCTGGTGATCGTGGCGATTCTGTTGGTCTACGCGTTGACCAGAGACCTCACCGCGACGCAGGCCGAGACGATCAACATCAGCACGATCTCCACCCGGGTTCTCGAGCATGTGCTGATCACCTTCGTCGTCACCGCGTTGGTGCTGGTCATCGCCGTGCCTCTGGGAATTCTGTTGACTCGCAATGGGTATCGCAAGGCTGCACCACTGTTCATCGGTATCGCGAACATCGGGCAGGCCGCACCAGCCGTCGGCTTGCTGGTGTTGTTGTTCCTGTGGACGGGCGCAACGGGTTTCTGGACCGGCGTTCTCCCGATCGCGTTCTATTCGTTGCTCCCCGTTCTGCGCAACACCATGTTGGGCTTTCAGACAGTCGAGCCGAACTACATCGATGCCGCTCGCGGACAGGGCATGTCGAACATGGGCATTCTGCGCCGCATCGAATTTCCGCTCGCGGTGCCGTTCATTCTGGCGGGTCTGCGCACCTCGCTCGTGCTCGCCGTCGGCACCGCAACTCTGAGCTTTCTCGTCGGAGCAGGCGGGCTCGGCGTGCTGATCGACACCGGCTACAAGCTCAACCAACCACTCATTCTCGTCGTGGGTGCCGTTCTCGCGGTAGCACTCGCGCTGCTGGTGGATTGGCTGGGCGCACTCGCCGAGGCCTACCTCGGACCGAAAGGACTCCGCTGATGCGGCGCACCACCCGACGACTCGCAGCGCTGTCCGCCACCACCGTTCTCGCGCTGACGGGGTGCGGATTGCAGTCCGGCGGCGCGATGCCGTTGTCGGTCGAGGCCGGCAGCATCACTCCGCTCGAGGGGCTCGAAGGTGCCGAGTTCACCGTCGGATCGAAGGACTTCACCGAGCAGATCATCCTCGGCTACATCCTCGAATTCGCGCTGAGCGCAGCCGGTGCCGACGTGCGAGACCTCACCAACATCGTGGGCTCGCAGAGCGTTCGACTCGCGATGCAGAACGGCCAGGTGGACCTCGCCTACGAATACACCGGAACCGGGTGGATCAACTACCTGGGCAACGAGAAGCCCATTCCCGATGCCACGGAACAGTTCGAGGCAGTGCGCGACGCCGACAAGGCCAACGGCATCGACTGGGTCAATCCCGCGCCGATGGACAACACCTACGCGCTGGCCATGAATCAGCAGGTTGCGCAAGAAACCGGCGTGCGCACGCTGTCGGACTACGCCGCTCTGGTGAACCGAGATCCCGCCGCCGCGTCGCTGTGCGTCGAGACCGAGTTCAACAGTCGCCAGGACGGGCTCCCCGGCCTCGCCGCCACGTACGGTTTCGACGCCAACGCCATCTCGGTGCAAATTCTGCAGACCGGCGTCATCTATCAGGCAACTGCGGACGGTTCGCAGTGCCGCTTCGGTGAGGTGTTCACCACCGACGGCCGAATCAAGGGCTTGAACCTGACCGTGGTCGAGGACGACAAGGCGTTCTTCCCGCGGTACAACGCGACTGTCGTCGTGCGGCAGGAGATCGCCGATCGCTATCCGGAGATAGCCCAGGTCACCGCGCCCATCTCCGCTGCGCTCACCAACGAAGCGATCTCGGAGTTGAACAAGCAGGTCGACATCGACGGCCGGGAACCCGCGGACGTGGCACGCGACTGGATGGTCGAGCAGGGCTTCGTCACCGCGGGCAGCGACTAGAGCCCTCCGAACGTCCTCTCCACGACTGCCTTGGCCCGACGCGTGACGCGCAGGTAGTTGTCGAGGAATGCCCCGGCGTCGCCGTTCTCCCACCCCGCCACCTGTGCGACGGCGGACAGTACGGCACCCGGTCTCGGCAGTTGGTCGGTCGGCTTACCGCGAACCAGGACGAGCGCATTGCGCGCTTTCGTCGCCAGGATCCACGCTTCGCGCAGCAACTCGATGTCGGTCTCACTCATCAGCTCGGCTGCGCCGATCGCGTCGAGAGTTTGCAGCGTCGAGGTGTTGTGCAGTGATTCGACCTTGTGTGCGTAGCGGAGCTGGATGAGCTGTACGGTCCACTCGATGTCCGCCAGTCCCCCGCGTCCGAGCTTGGTGTGGGTGGCCGGGTCGGCTCCCTTGGGGAGACGTTCGGAGTCGATCCGCGCCTTGATACGCCGAATTTCACGGACGGCGTCGGCGGACACTCCACCCTCGGGGTAGCGAACCTTGTCGGCCATCAGCAGGAATCGGATGCCCAGGTCCTGATCTCCCGCCACCTGATGCGCACGCAGCAGAGCTTGCACCTCCCAGGCCTGCGCCCACTGGGCGTAGTACGCGGCGTAGGACGACAGCGTGCGCACCACTGGGCCGTTGCGACCTTCCGGGCGCAGGCCGGTGTCGACTTCGAGCGGCGGGTCCGTGCTCGGTGCCCCGAGCAGTTTCCGGATGCGATCGGCAATGGTGTTGGCCCACTTGACCGCAACGGTCTCGTCGACGCCGTCCACCGGTTCGCAGACGAACAGCACGTCGGCGTCGCTTCCGTAGCCGAGTTCGCCGCCGCCGAGGCGTCCCATACCGATGACGGCCAGGGTCGCCGGTGCCGGCTCGCCGCGCTCCTTCTCACTCGCCCGCACGGCGGCCGCCAATGCCGCGTTGATCACTGCGGCCCACACCGAGGACAACGCCCGGCAGACCTGAGGGACGTCGAGCATGCCGAGTATGTCGGCCGAGGCCACCCGGGCCAGTTCGTGGCGGCGCAGCGCTCTGGCGGCGTTGATCGCCCGAACCGGGTCCTCGTAGCGAGCCGAGGACGACAGGATGGCGCGGTAGGTCTCTTCGGGTTCGGCGTCCAGCAGGCGCGGGCCGGTGGGCCCGTCGGCGAACAACCTGATGACCTCGGGGGCCTTGATCAGCAGGTCCGGCACGTACGCCGAGGATCCGAGCACGATCATCAGCCGCTGGGCCACCGCACCCTCGTCGCGCAGCACTCGCAGGAACCACGTCTGCTCGCCGGCCGATTCCGAGAGCCGTCGGTAGTTCAGCAGTCCGGCGTCGGGATCCGGTGTGTCGGCGAGCCATTCGAGCAACGTCGGCAGCAGCACGGCCTGAATCTGACCGCGGCGGGTACCGGAACCGACCAGCGCTCGCAGGTGGCCCAACGCATTCT
The DNA here is from genome assembly GCF_014905595.1 of Rhodococcus sp. NKCM2511. Taxonomy (NCBI): domain Bacteria; kingdom Bacillati; phylum Actinomycetota; class Actinomycetes; order Mycobacteriales; family Nocardiaceae; genus Rhodococcus; species Rhodococcus sp. NKCM2511. The sequence goes on from NZ_BNHJ02000002.1 coordinate 223,596, forward strand.
GCGGCGTCGCGTACCCGAGCGCGGCAAGCTGACGCGTCGCCGCGTCGGGGGTCAAACGCACTGTCTCCGAGTCGAATTTGACCACCGAGTCGAGTAACGGTCGGTAGAAGAGCTTGGCGTGCAGCCGACGGATGCGCTGCGCGTTGCGCTTGATCTCGGCGTTCAGCACACCGAGCGCATCGCGGTTACCGTCGGGGCGCATGTGCGCGGAACGCGCGAGCCACCGCAGACCTTCCTCGTCGTCCGGTGGAGGCAGGGTGTGTGTGCGACGCATCCGCTGCAACTGCAGTCGGTGCTCGATCAATCGCAAGAATTCGTAGGACGCGGTCAGGTTCGCGGCGTCGTCACGGCCGACGTACCCGCCCTCGGTCAGAGCCGTCAGGGCATCGGTCGTGCCCAGTACGCGCAACGACTCGTCTGTTCGGCCGTGCACCAACTGCAGGAGCTGGACGGCGAATTCGACGTCGCGCAGACTGCCGCGTCCGAGTTTGATCTCCCGTTCGCGCAGCTCGGTCGGCACCATCTCCTCGACCCGTCGCCGCATCGCGCGGACCTCGGGCACGAAGTCCTCACGCTGGCTGGCCAGCCACACCATCGGATTGACGGCATCGACGTAATCGTTGCCGAGGGCGATATCGCCGGTCATCGGCCGAGCCTTGAGCAGGGCCTGGAACTCCCACGTCTTGGCCCAGCGCTTGTAGTAGGCCACGTGCGAGTCGAGCGTGCGAACCAGCTCGCCGCGCTTACCTTCGGGGCGAAGCGCAGCGTCGACCTCGAAGAACGCCGAGGACCCGATGCGCATCATCTCGCCGGCGATCCGACTCGCCTGTGAGTCCGCCGGCTCGGCGACGAACACGACATCGACGTCCGAAACGTAATTGAGTTCGCGCGCACCGCATTTGCCCATGGCGATGACGGCCAGCCGCGTCGGACACGGGGCATCGGGACACACGGTCGCCACCGCCACCGACAGAGCCGCAGTGAGCGCCGCGTCTGCCATGTCGGACAGTTGAGCTCCCACCACCGTGTACGGCAGAACCGGTTCGTTCTCGACGGTCGCGGCGAGGTCGTAGGCGGCCAACACCATGATCTGGTCGCGGTACTTCTTGCGCAGGGCGATCACGGCGGGCGGGCCGGTGACGGACGCCCGGTACAGATCGGGTGCGGCATTGGGCCCGGTCTCCGGCTCGGCCCCGACGGCCTCGAGCAGTTCTGCGACCAGCGTTGCCTTGCTGGGCAACTGGATCTTCGCCGACACTCCGCTGCTCTGACCTTCCGCGGTCAGTAACAACCGCCAGGTGGTGTCGTCGGCAACGAGGTGGTCGGCGAGCGCACTGGACGCGCCGACGAGTCCCAGGAGGCGGCCGCGGAATCCCTTGTCGTTACGCAGTGCGGCGTCGAATTCGGCCCAGCCACTGCCGAGCATCTCGTACATGCGCACCAGCGTGCGCAGTGCGAGATCGGCATTGGGGGCACGCGAGAGCGACCACAGCAGCTCCAGACTCTCTTCGCCCGTCCAGCCCAGGGTGCGCAGATCGGACGGCGCAGTCTCCTCGACGAGACCGAGGCGGCCAGGTCCGGGTACGACCGACCTGGAAGTGGGAGGACGCACCATCAGAATCCACCTCGGGGTGCCACAGATATACCTCGTCGTCAGTAATGCGACGCGAGGGTGCCCACGCCGGCATCGAACCTACATTCGGGATCGACTAGAACGTAGCCCATGGCAGCGGTGGGTTGTTACAGACCCCGCCGCTCTACAAACCGAGGTACGCCCTCAGCTCGTACGGCGTGACGTGGCTGCGGTATTCCTCCCACTCGCGACGCTTGTTGCGCAGGAAGAAGTCGAACACGTGCTCGCCCAGTGCTTCTGCGACCAGCTCGGAACCCTCCATCGCGTTGAGCGCTTGGTCGAGGTTGCCCGGCAGTTCCTTGTAGCCCATGGCGCGACGCTCCGCGGAGGTCAATGCCCACACGTCTTCCTCGGCCTCGGGAGGAAGGGTGTACCCCTTCTCGATTCCGCGCAGGCCTGCCGCGAGCAGCACCGCGAACGCGAGATACGGGTTGCAGGCCGAATCGGGGCTGCGAATCTCGACGCGTCGCGACGACGCCTTGTTCGGGGTGTACATGGGCACACGAATCAATGCCGACCGGTTGGCCGGTCCCCAGGATGCAGCGGTCGGGGCTTCGCCACCACGCACGAGACGCTTGTACGAGTTGACCCACTGGTTGGTCACGGCACTGATCTCGTTGGCGTGCTCGAGGATGCCGGCGATGAAGGACTTGCCGGTTTCCGACAGCTGCATCGGATCGTCCGGGTTGTGGAAGGCGTTGGCGTCGCCCTCGAACAAACTCATGTGCGTGTGCATCGCCGATCCGGCCTGGTCGCTGAACGGTTTGGGCATGAACGTCGCGCGCACGCCCTCTTCGATGGCGACTTCCTTGACCACGTAGCGGAAGGTCATGATGTTGTCGGCCATGGACAGTGCGTCCGCGTACCGCAGATCGATCTCCTGCTGGCCCGGCGCTGCCTCGTGGTGGCTGAACTCGACCGAGATGCCCATCGACTCGAGCGCGTCGATGGCATGCCTGCGGAAGTTCGGAGCCGAGTCGTGCACGGCCTGGTCGAAGTAGCCGCCGTTGTCTGCCGGGGTCGGCGGTGAGCCGTCCTGGGGAGCGTCTTTGAGCAAGAAGAATTCGATCTCGGGGTGCACGTAGCAGCTGAATCCGAGGTCGGCTGCCTTGCTCAGCTGGCGACGCAGCACGTGGCGCGAATCGGCCCAGGACGGCGAGCCGTCGGGCATGGCGATGTCGCAGAACATGCGGGCAGAGTGCTGGTGACCCTTGCTGGTCGACCACGGCAGGATCTGGAACGTCGACGGATCCGGCTTGGCGACGGTGTCGGCCTCGGAGACGCGGGCGAATCCTTCGATGGCGCTGCCGTCGAAGCCGATTCCCTCGTCGAATGCACCTTCGAGTTCAGCGGGCGCGATGGCCACCGATTTGAGGTACCCGAGGACGTCGGTGAACCAGAGGCGGACGAAACGAATGTCGCGCTCTTCGAGAGTCCGGAGCACGAATTCCTTTTGACGATCCATGAACGCGAGAGTAAGCAAACGGAGTTAAATCTGTGTTACATCGTGAATTCAGTCTCACTTCGTGGAACTCTCCGCTCACCGCGCGCCCGGTGAGGTACGTGTCAGCAGACCAGCCCTTCGCCTGGTGGGACGAGGTCCACCAGGTAGTTCGTCAGCGGATCGTCGATGCATTCCACTCCCGAGAACGCCACCGTGTGTTGGGTGCCGTTGTAGGTGACCAAGTCGCCGCGCAGCTGGTCGGCCAGTTCCACGCCCGCTTGGTAGGGCGTCGCCGGATCGTTCGTCGTCGAGACCACCACCAGCGTGGGCAGCCCCTCCGCCTCCACGATGTGGGGCTCGCTGGTGTTCGGCACCGGCCAGAACGCACACAGATCCAGCGGCGCGTTCCCGGTGGAGCGGCCGTCGTCGAGGTACGGCGCTGCCGCTCGGAACCTGGCGTCGGCCTCGTCGGCCTCCCCCCGGTCGGTGGTCGGCGGGCCGTCGACGCATCGGACGGCGTTGAACGCGTCGTCGATGTTGGTGTAGCTACCGTCCTCGAGCCGTCCGGAGTAGGTGTCGGCGAGGCGCAGCAGCGTGTCTCCCCTGCCCTCTCGCAGTTCGCTCAGTCCGGCGCGCAGCAATCTCCAGAGCTGCGGTGAGTACAGCGCCTGTTGCGCTCCGGTGATCGCATCGTCGTAGCTCAATCCGCGCGGATCGGTGGTGTCGGCGGGCGTGTCGACCAGCGGATCGACCAAGGTCCGGAACTGCGCCACGGCCTGGGACGGATCGGTGCCGAGCGGACAGGTATCGGTCTTCGTGCAGTCCGCAGCGAACTGGTCGAACGCGGTCTGGAACGCCGCACCCTGGGCGACGGCCTCGTCGACGGGCGACTGGTCGGGATCGAGTGCTCCGTCGAGCACCATGGCTCGAACGTTCGACGGGAACGCCTCGGCGTAGGCGGTACCGATGCGTGTCCCGTACGAGTACCCGACGTACGTGAGCTTCTCGTCGCCGAGCACTGCGCGGATGACATCCATGTCGCGGACGACTTCGCGGGTGCCGACGTGTTCGAGCACGTCGGCACCGGTGCGTTCGACACATTGCGCCGCGTAATCACGATGATCGGCTTCGGTGGCGGCGATCCCTTCCGGGCTGACGTCGACATCCGGTTCCCGACGCTCTTCGTCGACTCCCTCGGACGTCAGGCAGCGCACTTCGGGTTCGGAGGCCCCGATCCCACGTGGGTCGAATCCGATGCGGTCGAACCGGTCGGCGATCGGGGTGCCGTCGGCTTGCTCGGCAAGGTAGAGCCCCGACGACCCCGGACCACCCGGGTTCATCAGGATCGACCCGATCTTCTCCCCCGTCGCCTGTGTGCGTGAGATCGCGATGTCGATGGTCTTGCCGCCCGGATCGGCGTAGTCGAGTGGCACGGTCACTCGGGCGCACTGGACTGCGTCGCCGAGTTCGGACCCATCCGTGTTGTAGGACTCGCACGATTCCCACTGCAGATTCTGGGTGTAGAACGCCTCGAGCCCGGCAGGAACAGGACCGGCCGGAGCCGAGAACGTGGAGTCGGACGCGGTGGACGGATCGGGGTCGGCACCGGGCCCGGGCGCGGAGCAGCCGGCGAGGACGAAGGCGACTGCGGACAGTGCCACGACCGACGTCGTGGTGCGCGTTCTCATGAGTCGATCGTGCCAGGTCTTTCCGGCCACACTCCATTCTCGCTGCCCGGCAGGGACGGCCGTCGAGCACTAGCGTCTACACGGTGCAGGCCCTCAGACTCGCCCTCGCCCAGATCAATCCCGTCGTCGGCGATCTCGAAGCGAATGCGGCGGCGATCGTCGAATGGACCGTCCGTGCCGCCCATGACGGTGCCAACGTGGTCGTGTTTCCGGAGATGGCCCTGACCGGGTATCCGGTCGAGGATCTGGCGCTGAATCCGTCGTTCGCCGCGGCATCGGCGCGGGCTCTGACCGGGCTGGCGGAGTCCCTGGACCGAGCGGGGTGCGGCGATCGCATCGTTGTGGCGGGATATCTCGACCGCGACGTCGAGGGCTCGAGAAACAGCGCGGCGGTGATCGTCGACGGCCGGGTCGCAACTCGGTACGACAAGCATTCATTGCCCACCTACCGGGTGTTCGACGAGGCACGTTATTTCGCGCCCGGCTCCCGGTTGAGCATCGTGACGGTCAACGGCGTGCGACTCGGACTCGTTGTGTGCGAGGACATCTGGCAACCCGGCGGATCCGTGGCAGCCTACGTCTCGGCCGGAGTCGATCTGCTGCTGTGCCTCAACGCGAGTCCCTTCGAGCAGGGGAAGGACACTATCCGTCACTCTGTCGTCCAGCGCCGAGCCACCGAGATCGGGACCCCCATCGCGTACGTGAACGCGGTCGGTGGTCAAGACGAGCTGGTGTTCGACGGGGGAAGTCTCGTGCTCGGTCCCGACGGCTCGACGTGGGGCCGGTCTCCGCAATTCGTCGAGCACTTGTTGATCGTCGACGTGGATGCCCCCGCGGATCCGGTCGCGGACTCCCCCGCGGTGACAGGCTGGACGATCGATCGCGTCGCTCTGCCCGACGTCGCGATCAGCGGCTGGCAGCGCACCGAGCCGTCCCTGGCTCAGCCCCTGGGCGCCGAGGAACAGGTGTGGGGCGCGTTGGTGACCGGGTTACGAGATTACGTGCACAAGAACGGCTTTCGTTCGGTCACCCTCGGTCTGTCCGGTGGAATCGATTCGGCGGTCGTCGCCGCCATCGCCGTCGATGCCCTCGGCGCTGACGCGGTGTACGCAGTGTCGATGCCCTCGGAGTTCTCCTCGGAGCATTCGCGCATCGATGCCGAGGATCTCGCCGCGCGCACCGGCATTCACTTTCGAACCGAACCGATTTCCCAAATGGTCGCCGGCTTCGTCGACCAGCTGCACCTGACCGGCGTGGCCGAGGAGAACGTCCAGGCGAGATGCCGGGGAATCGTGTTGATGGCGCTGTCCAACACCTTCGGTCATCTGGTCCTTGCCACCGGGAACAAGTCCGAACTGGCGGTGGGTTATTCGACGATCTACGGCGACGCGGTCGGCGGCTTCGCACCGATCAAGGACGTGCCCAAGACGCTGGTCTGGGGATTGGCGCGATGGCGCAACGAGTCCGCGATCGACCGCGGAGACGTCCCGCCGATCCCCGAATCGAGCATCGACAAGCCGCCCTCGGCCGAGCTTCGGCCGGGTCAGCTCGATACCGATTCACTGCCCGACTACGACACCCTCGACGCCATCCTGTTTCGGTACGTCGACCACGATCAGGGCCTCGCAGACATCGTCGCGGCGGGTTTCGACGCGTCCGTCGTGGCGGACATCGTGCGCAAGGTGGACACGGCGGAATACAAGCGGCGGCAGTATCCGATCGGCACCAAGGTCACCTCGCGGGCGTTCAGACGCGATCGCCGGATGCCGATCACGGTCGGGAGGGGCGCGTACGAGCCCCCGATGTGACGATCAGCTGTTGCCTCGACTGTGACAAATTGCACTCCCTACCAGCATTCCTGCGACGGAAGGGCGGTGGCAGACTGGTCACGTCATCACACCCCATCCCGGGGACCCGCCGCGCGGGCCTCGAGGACCAGAAAGGGACAAAGATGTCCGAAAATGCTGTGTACGGCGGTTCCTCAACCGAATCTCCGGCGACCGCGCTGACCCGCAAGACCCGTACCCACCATCTGCTGCAGATGAAAGCAGAGGGTGAGCGTTGGGGAATGCTCACTGCGTACGACTACTCCAGTGCCCGCATCTTCGAGGAAGCCGGCGTGCCTGTGCTTCTGGTCGGCGACTCCGCGGCCAACGTCGTGTACGGCTACGACACCACCGTGCCGATCACCGTGGACGAATTGCTTCCTCTCGTACGTGGAGTGGTACGCGGCGCACCGCACGCGCTCGTCGTCGCAGATCTGCCCTTCGGTACCTACGAAGCCTCACCGCAGCAGGCACTCGAAACCGCTGTTCGTTTCATGAAGGAAGGCCTCGCGGGCGCGGTGAAGCTCGAGGGCGGCGAGCGGGTCGCACCGCAGATCGCCGCCATCACCGCTGCCGGTATCCCCGTCATGGCTCATGTGGGATTCACCCCGCAGAGCGTCAACACTCTCGGCGGATTCCGCGTTCAGGGTCGCGGTGACGCGTCCGAACAACTCGTCGCCGACGCCATCGCCGTACAGGAGGCAGGTGCCTTCGCCGTCGTCATGGAGATGGTCCCCGCCGACATCGCCGGCCAGGTCACCCGCAAGCTCACGATCCCGACGGTCGGCATCGGAGCGGGCAACGAATGCGACGCTCAGGTTCTCGTGTGGCAGGACATGGCCGGATACACCAACGGCAAGACCGCCAAGTTCGTCAAGAAGTTCGCCGACGTGGGTGATTCGCTGCGCACCGCAGCCACCACGTACATGTCCGAGGTGCGCTCGGGAGTCTTCCCCGGACCCGAACACAGCTACTGACCGTCGTCGTCTGATCCCGGTTCGGATGGCACACTCGGGCCATGACAATCAGACGGGGTACGACGTCCATTGCAGGACGAAGCGCAGTCGCACTGGTCGGTGCGGCTGCGCTTCTCGCCGTAGTGGGGGCATGCAGCACCGACACGACCAATACGGGTTCGTCGTCGACCACGACGACCGCTCCGAGCACGACGGTGGCGACGACGACTCCTGTGGGAGCGGCTGTCACCGATGCCCAGAAGCAGCAGCTGTGCACCGATCTCGAGGCGCAGCTGTCCAATTGGCGCGTGCAGGGCCCCACTCTCGGTCGCGGCGGTCTGAACATTCTGGTGCAGACCTGGGCTGCGCAGAGCGGCGTCATCAATCTCCAGGTGGTGCAGAATCGCGCGCTCGTCGACGACATCACGAAGGAAACGTGCTCGGACGTGCGGGACGAGGCCATCCGCTCCCTCGACATCCCGGATCTGGCCTCCGGTCTGGTCGGTTTCTAGGATGCGCACCTTGTACCCCGAGATCGAGCCCGTGCAGACCGGTCACCTCGACGTCGGCGAAGGGCAGCGGATCTACTGGGAGATCTCCGGCAACCCCGACGGCGAACCGGTGGTGTTCGTGCACGGCGGTCCCGGCGGTGCCACCAATCCGCTGCAGCGTCGCTACTTCGATCCGCAGGTCTACCGCATCGTGTTGTTCGATCAGCGAGGCTGCGGGCTGTCGACCCCTCATATTGCCGACGGGGCGGATCTGTCGGTCAACACCACCGATCGCTTGATCTCCGACATGGAAAAACTCCGCGAGCACCTGAACATCGACACCTGGTTGGTGTTCGGCGGATCCTGGGGCTCCACGTTGTCGCTGGCCTACGCACAGACGCATCGCGAGAGGGTGCGAGGACTCGTGCTCCGAGGAATCTTCCTCGTCCGGCCGTCGGAGATCGACTGGTACTACCGCGGCGGTGCCGGACACATCTTCCCGGACCTGTGGGAGGAGTTTCTCGCTCCCATTCCGGAAGGCGAACGAGACGGGGATCTTGTCGAGGCATATCACCGACAGTTGATGTCCGAGGACGACGCTGCCGCGACCCGGGCCGCGGTGGCGTGGTCGTCGTGGGAGGCAGCGACGAGTTACCTGCTCCCGAAACCCGATGCTGTACAGCATAATTCGGATGTGCGTTTCGCTCGCGCCTTCGCCGGAATCGAGAACCACTACTTCCGCAACGGGTGCTTCCTCGAAGAGAACCAGTTGTTACGCGACGCGCACCTGCTCGACGGTATTCCTGGCGTGATCGTGCAGGGCCGCTACGACGTGGTGTGCCCGGCCACGAGCGCGTGGGCACTGCACAAGGCCTGGCCGAGTGCAGATCTGGTGATCGTCGACGATGCCGGCCATTCTGCGGCCGAGCCGGGCATCGTCCACCACCTGGTCGAGGCGACCGACCGATTCAGGCCGTGACAGACGGATAGTCGAATCGGACTGTGCGCGAGTCGGTGTCGGCCCGAGTCAATCGGACCTTCACCGACTCCCCCGCAGGCGGCTCGCCGTCGCACTTGCCCATGACGATCGGTTCGGACACGAGCACCTCGGCGTCGCGCTTGCCCTCGGCACCGCGCAGCACCACTGCGTCGAACGTATGACCTACGCGGTCTTCGAGCACGTGCGCTTCGGTCAGATCGATGCAGGCTCGGTCCACTTTCGATGCTGCAGAATCCGATCCACGCATGATCGCCGGTAGCTCCGGCAGCGCCTGCGCCGCCCACTCGGGGACGGGCACACCGGCGACCACGGCCAGACACACCTCGGTGGCGAACCGATCCGACAGCCGTCGCAACGGGGCCGTCACATGGGCGTACGGCGCTCCGATACCCGAGTGTTCGACGGAATCGTCGGTGCCGGGTGCATCGATGGTCGAGTTCGGAGTTCGACTGTCGAACGCCGAATAGTCCGCTCCCCGAAGCAATCCCGTGGCCTGAGTCATCATCGCCAGAGTCGACGGTTCGTCGGTGGGCAGGCCGGCGAGTACCGCGCCGGCGGACGCGCCGGCGGGCCACTCGATTCCGAGTGCGTTCGCGGTCTTCTTCAGGGTCTCGACGGCCTCGGGCGGTGCGGGCGGAAGCGTGCGTACGATGCCGATTCCGGCGTCGAGCATGATTCTGGCTGCGCACATGCCCGTCAGCAAGGACACCTCGGCGTTCCAGCCGTCCACTGCTGTTCGCGGTTGCAGAACGATTCGCCAACCGTGCCCGTCCGGAACCACTTCCTGCTCGGGGAGCGTGATGTCGACGGCTCCTCGACGCCTCGCTGCCTCCGCCCGTAGGTGTCCGAATTCGGCAAGGGCAGCGATCGACGGGTGCGGTGTGCCGGCGTCGAAGTCGGCTTGCACTCCCGCGTAATCGAGACGCGCGGTCGAACGCACGAGCGCCCGAGTAACGGTCCACGCCGCGGCTTCACCGACGTCGTCGAGTTCGATGGTCCACAATGCAGCGCAGCGAGTCTGTCCCTCCAACAGGCTTCCCGAGCCCTCCGACAACTCACGCGGGTGCAACGGAACAGATCCGTCGGGGAGATAGTACGTCTGGCCGCGTCGGCGGGTTTCCACGTCGAGCGCTCCCCCCGGCATCACCAGCGCACCCACGTCGGCGATCGCGTAGTGCACCACCAAGCCGTTGGCCGTCTTCTCGATGTGTACGGCTTGATCGAGGTCCTTCGAGCCGGGTGGGTCGATGGTGACGAAAGGAATGTCGGTGCGGTCGATTCTGCTGTCGGCGTGCAGGTCTCGGGCTTCGATCGCTTCGCGCATCACGTCTGCGTCGAAGACATCGGACAGACCGAACTCGGATCTGATGGACTCGAAATCGAAGTTCGGAGCCCTCAGCCGGGTGAGCAGCACCGTCAGTTGTTCCAGTCGTCGTCGGAGTCGGCGGCCTTGTTGCGGGCGGCTGCGATCTTCAGCGCCTGCTCTGCGGTGGCCTTGTCCGGATACGGACCCATGCGGTCGAGGGCATTGGTCTCCTTGCCCTGCACAACCTGCTTGGTGCTGATGTCGTAGTACCAGGAGCTGTCGTCGTCGGTCATGACTTCCAGTGTGCCCCATACAGCCACGCCGCAGGTGTACCGCGCGAGAAATTGGAGTGCGAACGAGTCGGCCTGTAAGCCGGATCCTGTGCATCGACCCGCTCTCGCGAGATCGAATAGACGACCATCCATCTGGGCACACCGTTGCCGGGTACCTCGAGCAGTCCACCCGCAGGCTCGGGCGAGCAGCCCTCGAGCACCTGCGCAGCTGCACCCCTTGCGCGATGCAGCCTTCGACCTTGCTCCGGGCGGGGTTTACCTAGCCACCCCAGTCACCTGGGATGCTGGTGCGCTCTTACCGCACCGTTTCACCCTGACCTGCGTTTCGTTTCCGAAGAACCGAACCGCAGGCGGTCTGTTTTCTGTGGCACTGTCCCGCGAGTCACCTCGGGTTGCCGTTAACAACCGCCCTGCTCTGTGGAGTCCGGACTTTCCTCGGCCCGAAGCGGAACGGAACCTGTCCGTCAGTACTTCGAGCCGCAGCCGTCCAGCCAACTCGTTCGCGATTGCGTACTCTACCCGCCTCACGTCGGATGCCCGGCGATTGCCGGGCCATGAAGAACAGAGGCACTCACGATGGCCGCGGCAGCGGTGACGACCACCCCCACCCAGGCGGCGGCCGTGTAAGCATCCTCTCCGGGGAAGGTGGAGCCCGGACGCGTTCCGGCGGCGAGTACCAGACCACCGATCGCGCTTCCGAAAGAGAATCCGACACTGCGCACCACCTGGTTGATACTCATGACGCTCGAGGTCTCCGAGGAGGGCACCACCGGCAGCACGACGGCCGGCAGCACGGCCGAAAAGCTTCCGACTCCGAAACCCAGAATCGCCATCACCGCACAGAGTTCAACGATGCCGGCGCGGGTACCGGCGAACAAGGCGAGAGCCACCAGAACGATCAGTGCGCTGACCGTCAGCGCGCTGCCTGCCCCCACCCGACGCAGCGCTCTGGGTACCAGCTTGCCGGCGAGAAATCCGAACACCGAGAACGGAACCAGGACGAGGCCCGCCGCGAACACGTCGAGGCCGAAACCGTATCCGGCACCGGAAGGCGTCTGCGCGTAGCGCGTAGCGAGGGTCAGCAGCAGATACATTCCGATGCCGCCGAGAAACATTGCGACGTTCGCTCCGACCACGGCCCTGTGACGAAACAACCGAAGATCGACGAGCGGCGCCGAGCTTCTCAGTTCGACGCGTACCCATATGCCCGCAGCGACGACCGCGATTGCAGCCAGCACCCCCGCCGTCCAAGGGCGGCTCCTCCACAGCGCGGTCTCACTGATGAGAGCGAGCACCAGGGTGAGAGGGAGCGCCAGCAGCACCGCACCCGGAACGTCGATCCGGGTCGCACGCTTGCGCGTCGAGGCAGGAACAACTCGCAGAGCAACGGCAAACGCCATGACCGTCATCGCAGCACCGAATCCGTATGCGAGCCGGAGACCGCCGTGCTCGGCCAGAAACCCCGACAAGGGATAGCCCACACCGACACCCGCAGTAGACGCGACCGACAACAAAGCGATGGTCGATCCGGACCGTTTGTCGGACAGATGATCTCGCACCACACCCATCAGCATCGAAGTCAGGGCCAGTCCCACTCCCTGGGCTGCGCGGCCGAGGAGCAGCCAGGAGAAGGACAGCGGCAGTGCGGTCAGAATGCCTCCGGCCGAGACGACGCCCAGTGTCCCGAGGATTGCTGCCCGTCGATGCGGACCCGATCCGAGGCGGCCCAGAACCGGTGTCGTGACGGCACCGGTCAACAAAGCCAAGGTCAACGTCCATTGTGCGCTGGAGAGGGAGACGTCGAAAGTGGTTGCGACGCTGGTGATCAGCGGGGCACCGAGGCTACCGACAGCGGCGACGACGACTCCGACGAACAACAGAGAAGGCACGAACATTCGTGATTCGTCGTGCTCGGAGCCGGAGATCAACGGTTCGTCTCGCTCGTGATGTGGTCGAACAATCCGGCGTGGATACGAGTGCCCACTCCGTTCGCCCAGGGTTGGTCGACGTCATGAATATGCAGGGCCGCGCCACTGTTGAGCAGCATACCGAACGCCAGAAACGCTTTGACGGTCACGGCGTCGAGACCGGTGACCTCTACGACGGTGTTCCACATCCGGCCGAACGCCTCTCGAACGGCGTCGCGCACCTCTTCGTCGCCACACGCGGCGATCCCCTGCAGCTGCAGCAGGAGTGAGGTTCGATCCTCGAGCATGGCGTAATAGCACTCCCCCATCGAGGCCAAGGCTTGCTGACCGGTGGCGGTACCTGCGGCCTCGCGCATCCCATCCGCCACACGGTCGAACGACGCGACCACCAGCTCGGAGAAGAGTGCCTTCTTGGTTCCGAATATTCGGAAGATGTAGGCCTGGGTGATCCCTGCTTCGCGGGCGATCCTGTCGGTCGAACCGCCGTGCAGTCCGGACGCTGCAAATTCGTCTGCCGCTATCCGCAGTATTTGCTGCCGTCGTTCCGGGCCTGTCATCCGTCCTCTCTGCGGCATACCGCCAAGTTACTGGTTACTAACTACTGACTTCAATGGTTGTTCTCGTGCGCTTCACTACAGTTCCTCCCATGAGTGAATGGGTTGTGCTGCTGCGCGGCATCAACGTCGGCGGCGTCAACATCAAGATGGCCGACCTCCGCGCAGCTCTGGCCTCGGCCGGCTTCACGAATGTCCGCACGATTCTGGCGACCGGCAACGTACTGCTGCAGTCGCCGCTAGCGGCCGCCGCCCTGAAAGCACAGGTGGAGAGCACGCTCGCCGAGGCGTTCGGCTACCGAGCCTGGGTTGTCGTACTCGACGTCCCGACACTGAGGGCGATAGTGGAGTCCTACCCGTTCGACGCCGAACGGGAGGGCTGGCATCCTTATGTGGTGTTCGGTAACGACGATAGCCATTTGACCGAATTGTCCGCTCTTGCAGTGGAACTCGACCCCGATCTCGAGAGGATTGCCGAGGGGAACAGCGTACTCTACTGGGAGGTGCGCAAGGGCAACACCACCGACAGTACGTTCGGAAAAGCCACAGCGAAGGCGAAGTACAAGGCCACGACCACCACGCGGAACGTCCGCACTCTCGTGAAGATTCTCGCGTGACCGTTCTCGCTGCGGCATTGGTCGCCGCCGTTCTCGTCTTCGCCATCGTTCGCCCGCGCGGTCTTCCGGAGATCGTTGCTGCACTTCCAGCGGCCGCAGTTGTTCTTCTCGTCGGCCTCGTCAGCCTCGACGCCGCCCGTGAGCAGGTACTCGAACTCGCACCCACCGTCGTCTTTCTGGCTTTCATCCTGATCCTGGCGCATCTGTCGGATGCCCTCGGTGTGTTCACCTGGATCGCTGCGAAGCTACGCCGCGGATCCAAGGGCAGCCCCCGCAGACTGCTGACCCTCGTGTTCGCCGCTGCCGCGGCCACCACAGCCGTACTGAGCCTCGACGCGACCGTTGTTCTGCTGACACCGGCCATCATCGGTGCCGCTCGGATCCTGGGGATGTCGCCACGTCCACACAGTTACGCCACTGCGCACCTGTCCAATTCGGCGTCGACCTTGCTGCCGGTGTCGAATCTGACCAACCTGCTGGCCTTCGCTGCGACGGGCCTGACCTTCCTGCACTTCACCGCGCTGATGGCACTGCCGTGGATTTTCGCGGTCGCCATCGAACTGGCGGTGTTCCTGATCTTCTTCCGCGAGGATCTGACCCGCACTGCGACACCGACGGACTCCGCGACCGAACACAGCACTGACGACGTCCCAGCACCGCGCAGCACGCTCGCCATCCTGGGCGCGACCCTCGTCGGATTTGCCGTCGCGGGACTGTTCGATATCGAACCGTTCTGGGTGGCTGCGGTGGGCTCCGTGGCCCTGGCGATCCCAGCACTTCGAGCTCGCCACACCACACCTCGCGCCATTCTGCGCGGTGCCGATCTGCCGTTCTGTGGCTTCGTCTTCCTTCTCGGCATCGTCGTGCTCGGCGTGACGACGGGCCCGATCGGCGACTGGCTGGCGCGAATCCTGCCGTCCGACACCACCTTCGCGTCCCTGCTGGCCGCAGCTGCCATTGCGGCGGTGGCGTCGAACATCGTCAACAACCTGCCCGCAACGTTGCTGCTCCTGGCGGCCTTCGGCGCGGACGCTCCCCCGGCGTTGTTGCTGGCCATGGTGATCGGGGTCAACCTCGGCCCCAACCTCACCTACGTCGGTTCACTGGCGATCATGCTGTGGCGACGCGTCGCGTCGGCCAACGACGAGCCGGCAGACTTGCGCACGTTCACCGTGCTCGGTGTCATCACGACCCCGTTGACCATCGTCGGAGCAGTGGCGGGCCTATGGCTGGCGCTGCAGATCTGAGACCCGCACCTCCGCAGGATCAGGTCAGGTGAGACGTGTCGTTGACCAATTTCACCGATGCCCCGCCGTCGGGGTAGAACTCCGCGATGCTCAGCGACGCGAGGTCCAGGTGCATTCGGTAGAGCAGTGACGGTCCGACGTCCAGTGCCAGTTGCAGCAGTGTTTTGATCGGCGTCACGTGTGTCACGACGACGATCGTCTTGCCCGCGTACTCCTCGATCAATCGATCGCGTGCCGCTTCGATTCGAGTGCGCACTGCGTCGAAACTCTCACCGTTGGGCGGGGCCACCGAGGTGTCACCCAGCCAGGCCCGATGTTGTTCGGGATAGCGGTCTTTCGCCTCCGCGAAGGTCAGACCTTCCCAGTCGCCGAAGTCCGTTTCGGTCAGATCGTCGACGGTGGTCACGTCGAGTCCGAGTGAACCTGCCGCGGCGTCGGCGGTCTGTCGGGCGCGGCCGAGGGGGGACGAGACGATCGCTGCGATGTCGTCGTGTCCGCCGAGCCGTGCCGCTGCAGCGGTGGCCTGTCGAACCCCCAGCTCGGTCAGTTCCGGATTTCCGCGACCCGAGTATCGCCGGTCGACCGACAGCGCGGTCTGGCCGTGGCGCAACAACAACATTCGGGTGGGGTCGCCGATAGCACCGGTCCACCCGGGGGCCGCCGCGGGTTGCTTCGCGGCCGGTTCGGTATCGGGCAGATCAGGAAGGTCGATCCCCTTGGCAGCGGCATCCATCGCCTCGTTCGCCAGACCGTCGGCGTGTGAGTTCTGCTCCCGCGGAATCCATTGGAAAGTGACGTGATCGAACGTCCGAACAAGCTCCGCCGCTCGGCGATTGAGCGGAATCATGTCGGGATGCTTGACCTTCCAGCGTCCCGACATCTGTTCGACGACGAGTTTGGAGTCCATCCGAACGTCGACCTCACGGGCACCGACGTCCGCGGCCGCCGTCAACGCAGCGATGAGGCCCCTGTACTCGGCCACGTTGTTCGTTGCGATTCCCAGCGCCTCCCGGCGTTCGGCCAACACCTCGCTGCGATCTGCCGAGAACACCACGGCTCCGTACCCGGCGGGACCCGGGTTGCCGCGGGAGCCGCCGTCGGCTTCGACGACGACCCGTTGCGCGGCACTCAAATTCCGGACTCCTTGGTGCGCACCAGGATTGCGTTGCATTCCGAGCAACGAACCAGAGCGTCGGCAGGTTTGTTGGCGATGCTCGCAATTTCGTTGCGATCGAGCTCTATTCGGCATGCGCCGCACCGGCGGGCCTGCAGCAACGCTGCGCCTCGACCGGTCAGTGCGCGTTGCTTCTCGTACAGCGCCAGCAGATCGGCCGGCATACCCGAGATCAATGCCTCGCGACGCTCGGCGCTCCGCTTCTCCGCGACGTCCAGGTCTGCGACAGCGTCGTCGCGGCGACGACCGGCGTCGACCATTTCGTCCTCGATCTGCGTCAACTGCGCCCCGGCGTGCTCGTAATCGCGCTCGCTGGCCTCGCGCTGTTCCATGACTTCGAGCAGTTCTTCCTCGAGGATGCTCTGCCGCCGTTCGAGACTGCCCAGCTCGTGCTGCAGCTCGGTCATCTGCTTGGGCGCAATCGTGCCGCTCTCGAGCATCTTCTTGTCGCGCGCCTCGCGCTGGCGAACGGCATCGACTTCGCCCTCGAGCTTGCGGATGTCGCGATCGAGGTCGTCCATCGAGATCTGCACCGTGACGGCAGCATCCTTGCGGGTGACGCGCTCGGCCTCGAGTTTGTCGACCTCCTGCTGCTCGGGGAGGGTCTTTCGGCGATGGGCGATCTGCGAGAGTTCGGTATCCACACCGGCCAATTCGAGTAGCGAGGCCTGGACTTTGGGATCGACGTTCACGCTTGATGACTCCTGCGACTATGGAAGTTGATTCCGATTACCCTACCGGCTGCGCAGAACGTACCGAGCCGGATCCGTCCACTCCCCCGGTCGCGGGGTTCGTCGGTCACAACGTCCACGGGTCGGTACGGACATCGCTGACCCTGCTGCTCCAGCCGTCCGTGTCGCCGAATTCGGCGTCCACGATGCTCCTCGCCTGAGCACACCACGGGAACTCCGAGGCCCAGTGGGCCGTGTCGATCACCGCGGGCCCACCCGCCCTCAGGTGCTCGTCGACGGGATGATGCCTGAGATCGGACGTGACATAAACGTCGGCGTCGGTCCGCGCGACGGTTGCGAGGAACGAGTCCCCTGCTCCCCCGCACATGGCGACGATCGACACCGTCGCGTCCGGATCGCCCGCTGCTCGCACTCCCCAGCTGGTGGCCGGCAGAGCGTCTCGGACGACATCGGTGAACTCGGCGAGCGTCATCGGATCAGGCAATCGTCCGATCCGCCCCAGACCGGTGCACGACGGTAGGGCCGCGGATTCGAAGACATCGAACGCGGGCTCCTCGTACGGATGCGCGCGCCTGAGCGCGGACTGCATCCGGGCGCGGTCGGCCCGGGATGCAACCACCTCGATTCGGTCCTCGGTCACGGTGTGGACTTCGCCGACGACACCGAGCGTCGGATGAGCACCGGGCTGCGGCCGGAACTGGCCGAGCCCCTCGGTGTGCCAACTCGCTTCGCTGTAGTCGCCGATCTCACCGGCTCCGGCGTCGAACAGCGCCTGGCGCACCGCCGCAGTGTCGGCGGACGGCACGAATACGACCCATTTGTCGTGCGCCGGAGCAGGAATGGGATCGAGTGGCCTGGTGTCGATCACACCGAGGGCCGACGCGAGTGCGTCGGAGACACCGGGATCGGCCGAGTCGGCGTTGGTATGGGCGGTGAACAGCGCGCAGTCGGCCTTGATCAGGCGGTGGATCACCGAGCCTTTGGCGGTGTCGGCCGCAACCGAATCGACTCCTTTGAGCAGCAGAGGGTGATGGGCGACGATGAGGTCGGCACCCCAGGAGATGGCCTCGTCCACGACGGCCGGGGTGACGTCGACGGCGTAGAGCACTTGTCGCACTTCGGATTCCGGATCTCCGCATACCAATCCCACCGAGTCCCAGCTCTCGGCCAATCGAGGCGGGTATGCCTTGTCGAGAACCTCGATGACGTTCGCCAGAGTCACTGCCATGTCGATTGCTCTCCTCACAGAACGGTGTTCAACGCATGCACCAGTATGTCGACGTGTGCCGAGTCCCGTACGGCGACGCGTAGGTAGTTGCGATCCAGTCCGGGAAACGTGTCGCCGCGCCGAACCGCAATTCCCTTCGTGCGCAGGCGTTCTCGGATCCCGTCGGCGCCGTCGACCCGCGCCAGAAGAAACGGCGCTCGCGCCGGTCCGGCAATGTCGAGACCGAGTGCGGTCAGTCTCGCGATCATGGCGTCACGTTCGGCGTCGATACGCAGCGCTTCGGCTCGGGCCTGCTCGACCGCGAACGGCTCGGTACAGGCGCGGATTGCTTCGAGCTGCAGAGTGCCCAGGGGCCAGTGCGCACGGCCCCGCTGCATTCGTTCGAGTACGTCGGGATGGGCCAGAGCGTAGCCGCACCGCAACCCCGCCAATGCCCACGTCTTCGTCAGGCTTCGGAGTACCAGCACGTCCGCGACGCTGTCCGAGGAGACCGATTCCCCTGCTCCCGTCACTGCGTCGGCGAATGCTTCGTCGACCACGACCGTGCGGCCGGGCCTACGCAGACCGAGTACTACTTCTCGGGGATGCAGCACCGACGTCGGATTGGTGGGATTGCCGACGATCACCATGTCGGCGGCCTCGGGCACCAGGCCCCGATCGAGCAGAAACGGCGGCTGGAGTAACACCCGATGCACGGGAATGCCGGCCTGCTCGAGCACCCAGTCGGGCTCGGTGAACGACGGGTGCACGGTTGCCACGAGGGCCGGCTCGAGCCGCGGCAGCATCGCGAATCCTTCGGCTCCGCCACCGAGCAGCAGTACCTCGTCCGGCGAGCGTCCGTGGTGTGCGGCGACCTGCTCCCGAGCCGCCCGCTCGGCTGCCCCCGATGGATACGAACCGAGCGAGTTCAGGGCTGCAGCGAGCCGATCACGAAGCCACGGGGGCGGGCCATCACCGCGCACGTTGACGGCGAAGTCGACGAGGCCCGAGCCGACCTCGAGATCTCCGTGATGACGGAGAAATGCATCGGGGCCGGACGCTGTATCGGACATCGCGACGAGCCTAGCCGTCACGTGCACCGATAGGCTCAGGCCATGTCTGCCGCTCTGCCCGCATCCGTTGTCCTGTTCGATCTCGACGGAACGTTGACCGATTCCGCACCGGGAATTCACGCAGGATTTCGCCACGCGCTGGCCTCGGTCGGCGCTCCCGAACCGACCGAACAGCAACTCTCTCTCGTCGTCGGTCCACCGCTGATCGACACGCTGCGCTCGATGGGCCTGGACGAGGAGGCAGCTCAGCGCGCGCTCGCCGCCTACTTCGACCGCTACGACGAGCGGGGTTGGGCCGAGAACACCGCGTTCGACGGCATCGAGACGGTGCTGACGCGATTGCGGGATCGCGGTGTTCGGCTGGGCGTGGCGACGTCCAAGTCGGAGCGCTTCGCCGTCCGAATTCTCGACCACTTCGGCTTGTCGCGGTACTTCGACTTCATCGGCGGTGCCAGCAACGACGGGTCGCGGCGAGCGAAGTCCGACGTCATCGCGCACTCGCTGACCAATCTCGGCATCGATCCCGTCGAATCCTCGGACGGCGGCACCGCAGGGGTGATCATGATCGGCGACCGCGATCACGATGTGCACGGCGCGGCCCGGTTCGGAATTCCGGCGGTCTACGTGGAATGGGGCTACGGCATCGACGGTGAGAGCGACGACGCCGCGTTCACCGCGTCGGACATGGACGAACTGGCCGCCGTGCTCGAGCAGAACACGGAGGCGTCGCGGTGAGCGAGCCACTGCATGTGACGTTCGTGTGCACCGGAAACATCTGTCGATCACCGATGGCCGAGAAGGTGTTCTCCGCCCACCTGACCGAGGCGGGCCTAAGTGATGCAGTCCGCGTATCGAGCGCGGGAATCGACGGGTGGCATGTCGGCGACGGCGCAGACCCGCGGACGGTCGCGGAACTCGATGCGCACGGCTACGAGAGCGAGCACGAAGCGAACCAGGTGGGACCGGACCACCTCGCCGCCGATCTGATCGTTGCTCTCGACACCGGCCACGCTCGATCTCTACTGCAGTTGGGTGCACCGGCCGATCGGGTGCAGCTGCTGCGTTCGTTCGATCCCGACGCCGACGATGCGTCGGTCGCAGATCCCTACTACTCGTCGGATTCTGCGTTCACCGAGGTGCGAGAACAGATCGAGGACGCCGTGCCCGGCTTGATCGATTGGGCGCGGTCTCGGCTGACCGCCTGACCCGGCTACCGTGGTGGGGTGGAGAAGTTACGGTTCTTGCTACGTCCGAAGTGGTTGGTGCTGGCTGCCGTCGCGCTGGCGTTCGCATTCTTGTGCTTCAGCGTGCTCGCTCCGTGGCAGCTGGGCAAGAACACCTCGACTTCTGCACGCAACGACTTGATCACCCGATCGGTCGGGGCAGATCCGGTGCCGATCACCGACGTTCTCACCGGGAACGGATTCGCGGCCGACGACGAATGGCGGCGGGTGATCGCGCAGGGCAGTTACGTGGAGAATTCCGACGCCCTGGTGCGGCTGCGCAGCATTCGTGAGCAGCCCGCGTACGAGGTCATCACTCCGTTCGTCATCGACGATGGCCCTACTGTTCTCGTCAACCGCGGATACGTGCTCCCGGTGGAGGGAACGCGACCGCCCGAGTTCGCAGCAGCCCCAACCGGCCCGGTCACTCTCGATGCCCGCGTTCGTCAGGCCGAAGGAACATCACGTGAGCCGATCCAGGAGGACGGCCGCCTGCAGGTGTACAACATCAACCCGGAGCAGATCGGCGCAGCGGTCGGTGTCGACGCGATCGACGGGTACCTGCAGCTCGACGACGGTCAGCCCGGTGGCCTCGGCCTCATCGAGCTCCCGCAGACCGACGCGGGCCCCTATCTGTCCTACGGGCTGCAGTGGCTGGCGTTCGGCATCATGGCACCGTTGGGTCTTGCGTATTTCGTCCGCGCCGAGCTGCGGGAGCGACGCATGTCTAGAACCGAGATGGCCGACGCGATGTCCGATGAGTCCGACCCCACGTCCGACGACGATTCCGCGTCGGACGACGAGGAAGAATTCACTCTTCCGACCCGGCGCGAGAAGCGGGCCAGGGCCCGCGCGGCATCACAGGCGAGAACGCCGACGGATCCTCGCCTGGCGGATCGATACGGCAAGAACCGCTGACGCAGCCGTCGCGATCTCTTGCACCCGCGTCGACAGGACGACTGCTCGCCGAAGGTCCCGTGCCGTGGGCGCTCGCCCGTCGCCGAGTGTCGGCCTGATCTCCACGCCGTGCCGGTACTGGGTGCGCCCGCCGAGCTGGAGTCCGAGCGCTCCCGCCGACGCGGCTTCCGGCACCCCGGCATTGGGGCTGGGATGACGGGACGCGTCGCGTCGCCACACCCGTAGCGCGTGTGCAGCAGAACCCTGCACCAGCGGTGCCGCGAGAACAGTCGCCGCACCCGTGACTCGTGCCGGCACCAGGTTCAGCGCGTCGTCGAGGCGTGCGGCGGCCCATCCGAAACGTAGGTATTTCGGAGACCGGTATCCCACCATTGCATCGAGTGTGTTGCTGGCTCGGTACGCCAGGATTCCCGGTACGCCGGCCAGGGCTCCCCACACCACGACACCGACTGTTGCGTCGGATGTGTTCTCGGCGATGGATTCGAGTGCCGCGCGTGCCAGCCCGTCGGAGTGGAGGAATGCCGGGTCACGTCCGCACAGTGACGGGAGCAATGCGCGTGCGCCGGGCAGGTCGTCTCGGTCGAGGCGATCGGCCATCGAGCGACCTACTACCGACAGCGACGTTCCGCCCAGCGCGGCCCACGTCGCGGTGGCCACCAGAGCGGCCTCGGCCGGTGGGCCGAGACGCGACACTGCTCGCGTGGATGCGATTCCGAGTGCGGTGACGCCCCCTACCAGTACGGCGGTATGGATGACACCCGCAATCCTGTTGTCGCGGTAGAGCCGAGCCTCGACGCGAAGGGCAGCCGTTCCGAATCCTGCTACCGGATGCCAGCGCTGTGGGTCTGTGAACACTCGATCCAGGACGTAACCGACCAGCAATCCGATCGCTCGGGGGTGTGTCCACATCGCTCGAATCTATCCACCGGCCATCCGGTGTGCGGAATCGGTACGGGTCAGGCCCAGTGCCGGTTGTACGCGCCGGAGAGCTGACGGCTCCTGAAGTCGATGTCGCTTCCGTCGTTGAGCAAGGCGACGGCCATACCGACGAAACCGATTGCTGCTACTACGAACATGGTCATGATTCCCCCAAGAATCGTTGTGGGCCTGCCGCGGCGGTGCCGTGGCCGACGTGTTCCGTAACAGATTGTTACCCGCCGGTAGGGCGATTCCCACCGCTTTGAGGTCGGCGTCACGTGTGTCTGTCGTCACGAGACGCCGGACACATCGAACGTCCAAAATTCAACGGCCACCGACGATCTCGTGCATTTAGTGACCGCGACTATCGACCGCCGGGCACCGCACGCATGTGGGGCTCCTCGGCCACGACCGATCCGATGAAGTCGTCCACCACCTTCACCCGCGCCAACCCCGTCAACTCCCGCGGAATCACCGTCCAGTAGGTGCGTTCGACCGAGACGAGGCCCGGCAGCACCGGAATCAACGTGTCGTCCGGTTCGCCGATGTAGCTGGGCAACGGCGCAATTCCCACGCCGGACCGCGCCGCGATCCACTGGCCGGTGATGTTGTTGGTCTGAATCTGCGCCCGACCGTCGGGCACAATCGAATCCAGGATGCGCAGCGGCGCAACGTCGAGCAGCGCATCCACGTAGGAGATCAGGGTGTGCCCACGCAAACCGTCGACCGAGTCGATCGTCGGCTGCGCAGCCAGGTATCGCTCGGCGGCATAGAGCGCCAGGGTGTAGGTCGCCAATTGCCGCGCAACCACCAACCTGGGCGACGGCCGTTCCAACGTGATGGCAATGTCGAATTCCCTGGTGGCCAACGAGTTGTGCTCGGTGGCGGTGACGAGTTCAATATCCAGATCGGGATGCTTGTCGCGAAGCGCACCCAACTTCGGCGTGAGAACGAAGGCACCGAACCCGTCCGGGGCAGCGATGCGTACCGTCCCTCGCAGCGATCCGGTATCGGATGTCTGATCCTCGAAGGCGGCGATCAGCGTGGACTCGACGGTTTCGGCGTACCCAACCAGCCTTCGCCCCGCCTCGGTCAATCGCCAACCCGTCGGGGTTCGGTCGAAAAGTCGCTGTCCTGCGGACTTTTCGAGTGCCGTGATACGCCGACCGACCGTGGTGTGGTCCACGCCGAGTGTTCGAGACGCGTCGGTCAGACGTCCCGTTCTCGACACTTCGAGGAAATAGCGAAGGTGGTCTGGGTTGAACACTCGTCCAGCCTATCCCCCTGTGCATTTCTGCACGACAATCTGCGATTTTGGCCTTTGACATGTGCATCGATTCGAATGAGACTTGAGACACACCGATGGAAGGAACGAACGTTGACCGACGTCATCTCACACTGGCTCGATGGTAAGACTTTTTCCGGATCTTCCGATCGGACGTCGCCGGTCACCAACCCCGCCACCGGGGAGGTCACCGGCACGCTCACGCTCGCCGATCGGAGCGATGCCCGCGCCGTCATCGACGCCGCCGCAGCTGCCTTTCCCGCGTGGCGCGACACCTCCCTGGCCAAGCGCACCTCGATCCTCTTCTCCTTCCGAGAACTGCTCAACGCGAAGAAGAACGAGCTGGCCGAGATCATCACGGCCGAGCACGGCAAGGTGCTCTCGGACGCCCTCGGCGAGATTTCTCGCGGCCAGGAAGTGGTCGAATTCGCCTGTGGCATAGCCCATCTACTGAAGGGCAGCTACACCGAGAATGCGTCCACCGGAGTGGACGTCTATTCCATTCGTCAGCCGCTCGGGCCGGTGGCCATCATCTCCCCCTTCAATTTCCCTGCCATGGTGCCGATGTGGTTCTTCCCCATCGCCATCGCCGCCGGTAACACCGTCGTGCTCAAGCCATCGGAGAAGGACCCGAGTGCCAGCATCTGGCTCGCGCGGCTCTGGGCCGAAGCAGGCCTGCCCGACGGCGTGTTCAACGTGCTGCAGGGAGACAAGGAGGCCGTCGACGAGTTGCTCGAGAACAAGAAGATCAAGTCGGTCTCCTTCGTCGGATCGACGCCCATCGCTCAGTACGTCTACTCGACAGGCACCGCCAACGGCAAGCGTGTTCAGGCCCTCGGCGGTGCCAAGAACCATGCCGTCGTCCTCCCCGATGCAGATCTCGACCTGGCCGCGGACGCCATGGTCAACGCCGGCTTCGGCTCGGCGGGTGAGCGATGCATGGCCATCTCCGCTCTCGTGGCCGTCGGGAAGATCGCCGACGAGCTCGTCGCCAAGATCGCCGAACGCACTACGCCACTGGTCACCGGCGACGGCACCCGCGGCGCCGACATGGGCCCGCTTGTCACCCGGGTACACCGCGACAAGGTTGCGTCCTATGTCGACGCAGGCGAGGCGTCCGGTGCCACGATCGTCGTCGACGGCCGCACCGTCCAACCCGACGGGGCTGCGGACGGATTCTGGCTCGGCCCCACGCTCGTCGACCATGTGACACCGGACATGAGCATCTACACCGACGAAATCTTCGGTCCTGTGCTCTCGGTCGTGCGTGTGGAGACCTACGACGAAGCCCTCACCCTGATCAACGACAATCCGTACGGCAACGGCACGGCGATCTTCACCAACGACGGCGGGGCGGCGCGGCGTTTCCAGAACGAGGTCGAGGTCGGCATGGTCGGCGTCAATGTGCCGATCCCTGTTCCCATGGCGTACTACAGTTTCGGTGGCTGGAAGAGCAGTTTGTTCGGCGACAGCCACGCTCATGGCACCGAAGGAGTGCACTTCTTCACGCGAGGCAAAGCCGTCACCAGTCGCTGGCTCGATCCCAGCCACGGCGGTATCGATCTCGGCTTTCCTGCAAACAACTGAGTTCTACAAAGCCCATGTGCGTGGAAACTCGTAGCCCACTACGAAGTTCCACGCACATGGAGATACCGCGAAGGAGCACTCCATGGTTGCCAATATCTCTTTCCCACGTTTTCTGAAACTCGGCGGCGGTGCTGTCGAGGAGCTGGGTACGGTACTGACCGACCTGGCCGTATCTCGTCCCCTACTCGTCACCGATGCGTTCATGGCAGGCAACGGTTCGGCCGATCGACTGATGACGATCATGACCGAGGCCGGTAAGTCGCCTGCGCTGTTCTCCGGCACCGTGCCCGATCCGACGACGGATTCGCTGATCGCCGGTCTCGAAGCAGTGCAGCAGCATTCGGCCGATTCCATCATCGGGTTCGGCGGCGGCAGTCCGATGGACACGGCCAAAGCGCTGGCCATACTCGCTGTGCAGGGCGGGACGATGCGGGACTTCAAAGCTCCGGTGCTCTCCACCGGTCCGGCGCTTCCGATCATCGCGATTCCTACTACCGCGGGAAGTGGTTCGGAGGCAACGCAGTTCACCATCATCACCGACGTGGCTTCGGACGAGAAGATGCTGTGCCCCGGCCTGTCATTTCTGCCGATCGCATCGATCATCGACTTCGAGCTGACGATGTCGATGCCGGCACGTCTGACCGCCGATACCGGCGTCGACGCTCTGACTCACGCCATCGAGGCGTATGTCAGCAAGAAAGCTAACCCCATCTCCGACGGCTTGGCGCTCAGCGCAATTCGCACCATCGGAACGTCGCTGCTGCGGGCGTATCGAGACGGTGACGACCGGCAGGCACGCGAGGCCATGATGCATGCGTCCACCCAGGCGGGAATGGCGTTCTCCAACGCCAGCGTCTGTCTGGTCCACGGGATGAGTCGACCGATCGGCGCGCATTTCCATGTCGCACACGGACTGTCCAATGCGATGCTCTTGCCTGCCGTCACAGCCTTCTCCATCGGCGGAGCCCAGTCCCGCTACGCCGATTGCGCCCGCGCCCTCGGTGCGGCATCGGAAGCCGATTCGGACGCGGTTGCCGGAGGCAAGTTGCAGGACGCCATCGTCATGCTGTGTCGTGAGGTCGAAGTTCCCACTCCGGAGACGTTCGGCATCGACAAGTCGACGTGGGACGACATGTTGCCGCTGATGGCCGAGCAGGCTCTCGCGTCCGGCAGCCCCGGTAACAATCCGGTCGTTCCGACGGCGGAGCAGATCGTCGATCTGTACCGCCAGGTGTATGCCGGGATCTAGGCCGAGTCACCGGATACGCGGGCGGCAACCTTGTCGCGCCGCGTGTTTCGGCGTTGAACGATGATTCCGCCGATCACCGTCACTGCCGCCAGCACGGCCGAGAGCAGGATGGACGATCGCTGCTCGGGTCGCACGACCATCATGACGAGGACGAAGACGATGAATCCGATGGCCAAATAGGTGAGCCACGGGTAGAGCCACATCAGAACGGCCGGGCGTTCGCCGTCGCGATCGAGTTGGCGACGCAGCACCAGTTGACTGCTGGCGATGGCCAGGTAGACGAACAGAGCCACGGCACCGGTCGTCGCGAGCAGGTAGGTGAAGAGCTTCTCGGGAAGAATGTAGTTTCCGACCACGGCAAGGAAGCCGAGAACCATCGAGGCGATGACGGCAACCCACGGCACCCCGTTGGCGGTGATTTTCTTGACTGCGCGCGGCGCATCGCCACGATCACCGAGCGAGTAGAGCATGCGGGAGGCGGTGTAAAGCGCCGAATTCAGGCACGACGCCACGGCGGTCAGAATGACGATGTCCATGATGGTCTCCGCGTGAGGAATTCCCATCTTGGACAACACATACTGGTAGGAGCCGGTTGCCGGGTCCAATTCGTTCCAGGGGACGAGCGCGACGATGACGAAGATCGATCCGAAGTAGAAGATCGAGATACGCCAGATCACCGAGTTGGTGGCGCGGGTGATCCCCTTTGCGGGGTCCTTGGATTCGGCTGCAGCGATGGTGACGATCTCGGATCCCATGAACGAGAACATCGTCGTCAGCATGGCTGCGATCACCGCACCGAAGCCGAGCGGCATGAAGCCGCCGGAGGCCCACAATTGGTCCACGCCACTGACTTCGGAGTTCGGCAGCCAGCCCAGGATGGCCGCGATGCCGAGACCGATGAACGCGACGATGGCCACGACCTTCACCAACGCGAACCAGAACTCGAACTCGCCGTAATTGCCGACGCTGATCAGGTTGGTCGCGGTGAGCGCGACGACGATGATCAGGGCCCACATCCATTGGGCACCGCCCAGCCAGTTGGTGAGGATGGCGGCAGCGGCGGTCGCCTCGACGGGGATCACCAACACCCAGAACCACCAGTACAGCCATCCGACGGAGAAGCCGGCCCAATGTCCCAGTGCCCGGGTCGCATACGTCGAGAACGAACCGGTGTCGGGGTTGGCGGTGGCCATTTCCCCGAGCATGCGCATCACCAGGATGACGAGGAGTCCGGCGAAGAAGTAGGCCAGCAACACCGCAGGTCCTGCGGTGGCGATGGCGTTGGCGGAGCCGACGAACAGTCCGGCACCGATCACTCCGGCTATCGAGATCATCGTCACGTGCCGCGGTTTGAGACTGGTTCCCAGTCCGTGCTCTCCGGTATCTGGCTTATCCGTAATTGCCATTTCAACAGTTCAGCACAAGGTCGGGCCCTCCGCAGCAGGTGACCGAATTGTCCAGACAAGCAGTAGTACAAATGGCGGGCTTACGCGCGGCCTCTGCCGGGCATACTGACGACATGACTGTCGATGTTGGGCGCACCACGGACTCGATCACCATTGTCGGCGCGGGTATCGCGGGTGCCGCCTGTGCCCGAGTACTGCGCGCGGCGGGCGTCCCGTTCCGCATCGTCGATCGAGGACGTGCCCCGGGCGGGCGGATGTCATCCCCCGAGCTGCACGGGCGTCGTGTCGATCTGGGTGCCGGTTACTTCACCGTCCGCGATCAGGATTTCGCGACAGTCGTGGCCGACTGGGAGTCGAGGGGCCTCGCGCGCCAGTGGGCCAACACCTTCGGCATCCTCAAGCCCGATACCGCGCCGTGCACCACCACCGGCCCGGTTCGATGGGCCACCCCGAACGGACTCCGTTCTCTGGTGCGAGACTTGCTGGCAGACTTCGACATCGAAGGTGCCTCCGAGTTGACCGACCTACCCGACGGCCACGTCGTGGTTGCGATGCCCGATCCTCAAGCGACTCGACTGACCACGGTCCCCGACGCAGTCGATTACGAACCGGTCATCGCGGTGGCATGTGGATTCGACGGGTTGGATGTGCCGTTCCGCGACGCGGCCTTCGTCAACGATCATCCCGATATCGCGTTCGTTGTCGACGACGGTGCCCGGCGGGGTGACGGTGCGCCCGTGCTGGTGGTTCACACGACCCCCGAGCGGGCACAGCAGCACCTCGCCGATCCCGACGCAGTGATCGCCCCGGTCCTCGACGCGCTACGCGAACTGTCGGTAATTTCCACGGCACCCAACTGGACGCATGCCCATCGCTGGACGTTCGCAAAGCCTGCGGCGCAACATGATTCCACCTTTGCGCTCGAACGCCGGGACGGGCGGCTCGTCGGATTCACAGGCGATCAATGGTGTGAATCCGGCGCGCCCAGGGTGGAAAGCGCATGGCGATCGGGCACGGATCTGGGTACGGAACTGGTTGGTCGGCTCCAGAGCTGACGCCGTCACACCTCAGCTGATGAAGGTCACCGTCTCACTCAACGGTGCACGGCTGGTGCGGAATCCGTTGATCGGGTGGCTCTCGTCGGGGTAGCCGAACGAGATGCCGGCTACCACCCTGCGGGTATCCGGGATATCGAACCATTCGTGGACGAATGGCGAGTACGCGGCGAGCGCGGCCTGAGCTATCGCGCCGAGCCCGAGACTCTGCGCGCCCAGCAGGAACGTCTGCAGATACAGCCCGCAGTCGACGGCACCGTAGACACCCAGGTCCGCATCGGTGGTGATGATTGCCGCGTGCGGGGCGTCGAACAGCTCGAAATTGCGAATGAACTGACGCGTCGTCGCCTCGGTGTCGGACTTGACCACGCCGATGCTCTCGTAGAGCGCGCCGCCGCACTCACGTCGTCGAGCCCGATGCAGGGCGTTGTAGTTGGCCGGAAACGGGAAGTCCGGCTGCGGAACCCCGGACGCCACATGCTCGACCAACGCCTCGGAGAACTTACGGGTGGCGTCGCCTTCGGTGACAATGACCTGCCACGACTGAGTGTTGGACCAGGAGGGTGTACGCCGGGCGGCAGAGAGCAGTTGCTCGAGCACATCGCGCGAAACCTGCTTGGGCAGGAATTGCCGGCACGAGTAGCGCTCGTCGAGAAGTTCGGTCAGTGCTTCGTACCGGGTCACGTCGGATCCGCCTCGTATCAGTGCCGTCGGGTGCAGATCGAACGTAGCACCACCGCTGTGCCCGACGGTCCGCTGTCGGACCGTCGGGTGCGAGGCCGTTACTGAAGTGGCAGGAGGATGTCCTTCACCCGCGGGTCGGTGGCGAGGAACTCCTGGACCGCAGGGTCCTTGAACGCGGCGACGAGGTTCTTGATGTTGTCGCTGTCCGCCCACCGGCTACCGATCGTGAGCTGGCCGGCGAACTCGTCCGGCGCAGGCGGCGCGAAGATCTGCTTCTCGACGGGAATTCCGGCCGCGAGGTAGTACTCCGTATAGCCCACTGCTGCATCGAGATCCGGCAGTGCCCGCGATTGCGCGGCGAAGTCCAGCAACGTGAACTTCAGGTTCTTCGGGTTTCCGACGATGTCCTTCTGCGTGGCCGTCGACTTGTCGACCGCGGGGTCGAGGGTGATCAGACCGGCTCGCTCGAGTACCCACAGACCCTGTGCTCTATGTGCACAGCCACCTCGTCATCGCTGACCGAGCGCGACGTGTGGTCGGTCGGCCATCCGACCAAATTCGGCGATCCGTCCGTGATCGAGTCGGTCCACCGAATCAGCAGCTCGCAGTACAACATTTGTCTCGTGTGTGACGAACGATGGATTCGGATTCAGGCCAGAGGTGACCTCGTCGAGACCAAAAACCAGAGCAGCTACAGCGACGTCGCCAAGACCTCGAGGTGCGACTCGATCGAACCGAACATCAGCTCGTTACTCTTCGCGCGGCGGAAGTACCTGTGCAAGGGGTGTTCCCACGTGAACCCGATGCCACCGTGCACTTGGATGGACTCCTCCGCAGCGAACACTGACGCCCTACTCGCGAGGACCCGCGCAGTGGCTACCGCGTTCACGAACTCGTCTTGTCGGCGGTCCTCGGCAGCGTTGGCGGCGTCCAGAACAGCAGCCTCGGCCAACTCGATCGCGATCAGCATGTCCGCGAGTCTGTGCTTGATCGATTGGAACGATCCGATGGCCCGACCGAACTGCTGTCGAGTCTTGGCGTACTCGACCGACATTTCGAGGCATGCACGAGCTGCGCCCACTTGTTCGGCCGCAACGCTAGCCAGCAGGAGGGTCTGCGCACGCGCCAATCCGAACAGCAAGTTCTTTCCTCCCGCACGGCGTGCACGGACGCCGTCGAGCTCGACGCGGGCAAGTTCCCGGGTGAAGTCCAACGCCTCCAATGGGGTTCGTGAGACACCGGGCGCGTCACCGGACACGACGGCGAGCTCGAGGCCGTCTGGGCCACTAGCGACAATGACAAGAAGGTCCGCGGTGGTGCCGTCGATCACGAAGTCCTGTCGGCCCGACAGAACGAGGTCGTCACCGTCGGCGAGTGCCGAGATTCCGCTCGTCGTCAACGGGTAGCCTGCCACGAGTGCGGCCGTCACAGATCCGCTCGCCATGCCTGGAACATGCTGTGCGCACACGGAATCGGTAGCTCCCTCGATCAGTACCGAACCGGCCGCCGCGACCGAGGAAAGGTACGGAACGCCTGCAAGTGATCGTCCGAGTTCGGTCATCACCACCATGATTTCCTTGGCTCCGTATCCGGCACCGCCCCATCGTTCTGGGAACGGGATCTCGCAGACTCCGAGCGAGACGAGTGCCGGCCAGAGGGTATCGGTGCGCTTGGTCAGCAGTCCGCGAAGACTGTCCCGCAGTTCCTTCTGCTCGGATGTCAGTTCGAGTGCCATGTGCTGTGCTCCTACCGCGGTTCTCTGGGCAAACCAAGCCCGCGCTCGCCAATGATGTTGCGTTGTATCTCGTCGGACCCGCCTGCGATTCGGTATCCAGGAGCGCCCAGCAGATGTTCCGTCCACGCAAACGTGTCGGATTCACCGGTGTCGGCCAGAATCGAACGCCCAAGTAGGCTCGCCGCGGCGTCGCCGATGCGCTTCAGGCTCTGTGTCCACACCAGCTTTCCGATGGACCCTTCGACACCCGGTATGTGGCCGGCTTGTTCACGTTCCGCGTAGCGCGCCACCATCAGTGCCGACGCCCGCTCGTAGACTGCCACGTTGGCGAGCCTCTGCCGTACCAACGGCTCGTCGTGGATGCTCAGGCGACGAGCCAACCTGAGCAGATCTGTTCCGCTGCCTCCCGCGCTGACGATGCCTGCACTCGAGCTTCGTTCGAACCCGAGAGTGGTCAAGGCGACGTTCCACCCCTGGCCCTCGTCGCCGAGTCGCATCGAATCGTCGAGTTGTACGTCGGTCAAAAACACTTCGTTGAAGGTCGACCCTCCGGACATCTGTCGAATCGGGCGGATCTCGACGCCCGGAGCATTCATCGGCACCATGAACGCGGTCATTCCGCGATGCTTCGCTGCGGCACTGTCACTGCGCGCGATCAGAAGTCCCCACTCGGAGAATTGAGCACCCGAGCTCCACACCTTTTGCCCATTGATCGTCCAGTTATCTCCGTGTCTGACGGCCTTCGTCGACAGGCCGGCCAGATCGGAGCCTGCGCCAGGTTCGGAGAACAACTGGCAGCACAGTTCGGTGGCCCTTAGAAACGGGGTGATGAACTTTGCGCGTTGATCCTCGGTTCCGAGAAGATGGATCGTCGGTGCTACCAGTTCGACTGTTACCAAAACGTTTTCGTGACGCTCGGGCGCGCGGAATGCACGCTCGCGTGATAGGTACACCCGGTCGTGGCTCGCCGACAGTCCAGCGCCGCCCCATTCTGGGGACCACGTGATGGCACCGTAACCTGCATCCACTCGGGTGGACTGCCAGGCCTTGGCGGCTTCGATCAGCGCGCGTTCCTCGTCCTCGCTGCGGTTGTGGAAAACCGCATAGCTCGGTTCGGGTGCCTTGTCACCCGCCGCGGTGCCGAGATGGCTTTCCAACCAGGCTGAGGCGGCCGCGTCGAACTCGTCCAATCCGACGGTTGTGTCGAGGTTCGTGCTCACTTGTCCGCCTTCGCTACCATCTCTGCCACTGTCTTTTCGATCGCGGTCTTGGAATCGGGGTGTTCGGACAACCGAACTGTGAAGGTCTGTTCCAACTCGTAGCCACGCTTGAGGTCGAGGCCCTCGCAACCGTTGAGAGATTGCTTCGCCAGCATGATGGCGTACCTACTCTTCGCGGCGATCGACCGCGCCCGCGCGAATGCGAAGTCGATGAGGCTCTCGTGCGGTACCACTTCGATCGGAGCGCCCCAGGACTGGAGCGTGGCAGCATCGACGGCCTCGGCCGTGAAAAACATCCGACGCATCGCCTGCTGCGGCAGCATTCTCGCCGTGAAGCGGCCGCCGCCGAGGACTCCCACGTTCATTTCGGGAAGCCCGAATGTCGCCTTTTCGGAGGCGACGACGAGGTCGCATGCCGCCGTCAACCCGAAACCGCTTCCCAGCGCGGGACCGTTGATGGCACCGATGACCGGTACCGAGCAGTCGATCACGTTGAAAATCGCCCGCCTGACGCCGCGCATCTGGACCTCGCCGCTGGTGGCGTCCATCGTACGGAATTCGTTCAGATCGTTTCCAGCGCAGAAGGTCCGGCCACGGCCGGTCAGAACGGCCACCTTGATGTCGGCGTCGTCGGACAGGGCGTCGAACACCGATGCGATCTGCTCGTACATCGACGAGTCGAGTGCGTTCACCTTGCCCCGCGCGAGCTCGACCACCGCGATGCCTGGCTCGGGTACGGTGACCGTAATCCCCTCGACCACTACGTTCCTCACTTTTCGTCACTCGCCGTGACAGTCATCTCGGCCATAGGCGGCGGGATCACGGACCTATCACGCGTCCAATCCCGAAGCGCGAACTTCTGGATCTTTCCGCTGGCCGTCTTGGGGAGCGAATCGACGACGAACACGCTTTCGGGGATTTTCTGGATCGCGACCTCACGGCCCGAAAGGAAGTCGTACACCTGTCGCAGGCTGAGCCCGTGCGCGTCCCGGGTGACGACAAAGGCACATCCGCGCTCACCCGTTCGCGGATCCGGACCTGCAACCACGGCCACTTCCAGTACGTCGGGATGCTCGCTCAGCAGGTTCTCTACGTCGTGGGTACTTATCTTTTCACCGGAACGGTTGATGATGTCCTTGATCCGCCCTACGATGTGCAACCCGCCCTCGCTGTCGGTGGTGGCGAGATCACCAGAACGGAAGAAGCCGTCGGGGGTAAAAGCTGCGTCGTTGAGTGAACTGTCTAAATAGCCAAGGAAGGTATCCGGGCCACGCCAAAGCACTTCACCGACGACACCGGGCTCCGCGACACCTGCACCGTCGACGGAGACGATCACCTCGGTCGGTGTCATCGGTCGCCCGTCGGACTGCATTCGCAGCCGATCGGTGTCCCATCGGTCGGTACACGACACCGACGGGCCCTCCGTAGCACCGAACATACGCACCACTGTGCCCAGTCGAGTCGTCGCGGCCGCGGTGAGAGCATCGGGGATGTCGGCGCCTCCACAGACGATGTAGCGGATCGACGGCGTCGAAACAGCCGAAGCATCCGCCGCGTCGAGTAGCCCCCGAAGGAACGGCGTCGAAAAGATCATGAAACTAGCACCCTCGGAAACGATGCGCTCCATCGCGACAGAAGGATCCCAGATCTCCTGGAGGACGACAGGAGCCCCGAGCAGAAACGGCAGGGTGAGAGCACAGTTCACCCCGGTTACATGGGTCACCGGGGATGGATTGAACACCACGTCTCGTTCGTTGAGACCGAACCAATCGATGATGGATTGGTTCTCGTAGACGAGTGTATTGTGGCTGTGCAGTACACCTTTCGGATCGGCTGTGGTGCCCGAGGTATAGAGAAGCAGGCACACGCTGTCCGCGTCGGGTTCAGCGTTGCCGGCCAAGCCGTCGGGTGTTGCCTCGTCCAGCAGAGCTGCCCACGATTCGCCGCCTACGACGACCACCTCGACGTCGATACCCAGGTCCCGATACATGGCCTCGTAGTCGAATCCCCGGTAGGTCGACGGCACGAAGACCATGGCGCTGCGAGCTTGGCCGAGAATGAAGCGAACTTCCCGGCCACGATAGATAGGCACGATCGGGTTGGCGACGGCTCCCAACTTCATGAGTGCCTGAAAAACGATCACGGCCTCGGCGCAGTTGGGCAACTGAAACGACACGACACTGTCTGCCCCGATCCCCCGGCCTCGCAATGCGCTCGCCAACACGTTCACCTGTTGTTCAACGTCCGAGAACGTGAGCCTTCGGTGTCCGTCGACAACAGCGAGCGCGTTCGGAAATCTGCGTGCAGCCCGGGTCAAGAAATAGCCGACCGGCTTGTCCTGCCAATGGCCGCCAGCGCGAAACGACTGCGCTACAGCCTAAATGGGCAATCGGGTCGGAAACATTGAGACCTCCGGAACATGGAGCAGCGAACTGCATCCGACCCATCGTAGCTAAATGTGTCAAATATGTACAGATTTGTCGCGCGTCACATTTTCGGCCGCTCGATAAGGTGAGATTCCGTCGACGCCGAATCCGTTAGGACGCCCATGAGCGAAGAACAGCACAGACCCCGACTCGGCCGCCCCCAGAAGATGTCCGAAAAGGTGGCGAACGTGATCGCGGACGACATTCTCGGCGGTGGCATCGTCGCCGGCCAAAGGCTGCCCACCGAAAAGGAGATGGTCGCGGAATACGGAGTAGCTCGAACTACCGTCCGCGAGGCACTCCGCCTATTGGAGAGCCGAGGACTGGTGACCATCAAAGCCGGCATCGGCGGCGGTCCAGTGGCGTGCCGCCCGCAGTACGCATCCCTCGGCAACACGATGAAACTGTTTCTTCAGCTCGAAGGCGCGAATATCAGCGATGTCATCGACGTTCGCCTGACTTTGGAACCCATCGTGGCAGCACAGGCCGCAACCAGCGTCACCGACGATCAACTGGACACGATGCAGTCAGCGCTCGACAGCATGCGCGCCGATCCAAGCGACTACGCAAACTTCCAGAGCAACAATGCGACGTTTCAGACCACGATCTACAGGGCGGCGGGGAACCCCGCATTTCGGATCGTCATGGAAGCTCTGTGGCTGCTCGTGCGCGACGCCGAACCGTCCGAACATCCGATGGCAACCAGGAAGGCTGCCATCGCGGCGCAGCAAAAGATTCTGGACGCCCTTCGGCTTCACGATGCCGACGGCGCATCTGCGGCCATGAGCGTCTTCGTCCATGACACTGCGCTCTACTACCGAAAGCGGTTGGCCTCGATTATTTCTCGTCCGGTTCACTGGCAGCTTTGAAATCCACGGCCCGTTCAAAACCTGTTCACATTTGACATGTTTGGAGTTAGGGTGTGATCGCGCACACTCCAAAGGCCGCAATATCCACGGCGACGACGGTGCGCTCTACGCCACTCACACAGAACCGGAGCCGATCGTGGCCACATCTCGCACACTCGAGCAGACCCGACGCCGCGGCGTAATCGCTGCAGCCGTCGGCACCATCGTCGAGTATTACGACCTGACCGTGTACGCCTATCTCGCCGTCGTGGTCAGCCCGCTATTCTTCCCCGGGGACGATCCCACGGCGTCGCTGCTCAAAAGCTTGGCCGTATTCGCTTCGGCCTACCTAATGCGCCCGATCGGCGGAATCTTCTTCGGACGTCTCGGAGATCGGCACGGACGCAAGCGCGCCCTGTTGATTTCGGTTCTTCTGATGGGTGTCGGCAGCGCGTTGATGGCGTTTCTCCCAACCTACGAGAGCGCAGGAGTCCTTGCGCCCATTCTGTTGGTGATTGCGCGTCTGGTACAGGGCTTTTCGGCCGGCGGAGAGCTGGGCGGCGCACTGACCTACGTCTACGAGACCGTTGGGGAGAAACGAAAAGGCCTGGGTGCCTCGTTCGTTGCGCTAGGCAGCAACAGCGGCTTCGCTCTGGCGGCTATCGCCGTGGCAACAACGTCTGCGTTCACTTCCGATGCTCAGATGACGAACTGGGGGTGGAGGATTCCGTTCCTACTCGGAGTTCCCCTCGTCCTGTTCTGCTTGTGGACGCGTAGTCGTATCGAGGACACTCCCGAGTTCGAGAGGGCAGCGAACGACAACAAGCTCGCCAAAGCGCCGCTGGGAGATCTGCTGCGTACGCACCCCAAGCAGGTGCTTCAGGTCTTCGGCCTCGGAGTCGCGCAGAACGCAACCGGGTACATGGTGCTCACCTACATAGGAATTCATCTCGTCCGCGAGGGCGGCTACAGTCAGACAGCGGTCACGTGGACAGCTGCACTCGTCATCGTTCTCGTGGCACTGTCGATGCCGATCGCAGGATTGTTCGTCGACAAGTTCGGCAGCATCCGCGTACTGATCACCGGGCTACTCGCATCCGCAATTCTCGCCTACCCCGCGATGGTGATGATGGGGGATCACGGACTGTTCGTCGCAGCAATAGCTTTCGCGTTCTTCGCGTTCGGCACCCCGCTGATCCAGACCGCTACCGCTCCCCTGTTTCCGTCGCTGTTTGACGCCCGGGTACGGCTGACGGGTGTCGCTCTCGGCTTCAACGTCGCAACCATCGCTACCGGCGGTACAGCTGCTTACATCGCGACGTGGCTCATCGATCGCACCGGCAACTCGGTGTCTCCGGCGTATTTCGTCGTCGGCTCTTGCATCGTTGGATTGGTCACCGTGGCCACCATCCGCACCAAGACATACTCAGGTTCGAGAGCCGAGAGGCGGGAAGCCGCCTCCGTCGGCAACTGAAAATCAAGAGACTCAAAAATGACAAATGGCCTCACTCGCTTCTACGAGTGAGGCCATCTGTTTTCCGTGGGCGCAGAGGGGTTCGAACCCCCGACCGCTGGTGTGTAAAACCAGAGCTCTACCGCTGAGCTATACGCCCGAGTACCGGTGGCCTGGGGACATCCCCGGGCCACCGGAACGCTTGGAGAAATTTATCGTGTCTGCTGTCTAACTACAATTCCGCAGGTCAGCTTACCTGTGCGAGTGCCTCAGCCCACGATGAACTGTCTCGGGCTTCCCCGGGACCGTTCATTTCGGCGAATCTGATGATTCCGGACTTGTCGACCACGAAGGTTCCACGATTGGCGAATCCTGCGCTGTCGTTGAACACGCCGTACGCCTGAGCCACTTCACCGTGTGGCCAGAAGTCGGACAGCAGCGGAAAGGTGTAACCCTGCTCTGCTGCCCAGATCTTGTGGGTCGGAGGCGGACCCACCGAGATCGCCAGGATCGCGGTGTCGTCGTTCTCGAATGTCGGTAGCTCGTCGCGCACTCGGCACAGCTCGCCCTGGCACGTTCCGGTGAAGGCCAGTGGATAGAACACGAGCAGAACGTTCTTCACGTCCCGGTACGACGACAACGTGACCAATTGGTTGTTCTGGTCTTTGAGGGTGAAGTCGGGCGCAACAGCGCCAACCTCGATCGGCATCTAGAACCGTCTTCCTGTGTCGAGCATGGGCCTACCGCTTGCTGGCAGGGGTCTTGGGCTGAACCAATCGACTTCCGATCCAGTCACCGAGATTGGCCGCAGAGGTCTGCGTCAATCCGGCTGTCGGAGCGGACTCGGCAATCTCGCTGGGCTCCACATGACCGGACATGCCGGTCTTGGGGCTGAGGACCCACACGATTCCATCGTCCGAGAGCGGACCGATGGCATCCATGAGTGCATCGACCAGGTCACCGTCTCCGTCGCGCCACCACAGCAGTACGACATCGATCACCTCGTCGGAATCCTCGTCGAGGGTCTCGCCACCGATCGCATCTTCTACGTCGGCGCGCAGATCATCGTCGGTGTCCTCGTCCCAGCCCAGCTCTTGAACGACCATGTCGCGAGTGATGCCAAGTTTCTGAGCGTAGTTCTGAGCGTCCGCCGCGGCGACCACGGTGGTGACCTCCTTGAATTGTGGGTGCAGTAGACAAAGCGAACAGGGTCGAAGCCGTTCGCGCAAGCTGACCGCGCCGAAATTGCGTACATAAATTTCTACTGGTGGGTATCGGACCTCTGTACTACCAGAACCGACGAGATGCGGCAGGATTGGGGAGGAATCACGAGAACGAGGAATGTAGATCGCCGTCACAGGGGCGAGCTACCGGACCGGGCGCCACACCGAGCGTCCGCCACATTGAGGAGTGCACACGTTGTCCGAAGTGAACAGCGGCGAACGGCAGAACACATCGTCTGCAGGCAAGAAGGGCTCGGACGGCCGGGTCCGCGTCATCCGTGAGGGTGTCGCGTCGTACCTGCCCGATATCGACAACGACGAGACCAACGAATGGATCGAGTCGTTCGACGGCTTGCTGGAGAGGTCCGGACCCAACCGCGCTCGCTACCTGATGCTCAGGTTGCTCGAGCGCGCCGGTGAGCGCCGCGTTGCGCTCCCGTCGCTGACATCGACGGACTACGTCAACACGATTCCCACCGAGAACGAGCCGTGGTTCCCCGGCGACGAGTCGATGGAACGCCGCTACCGAGCCTGGATCCGCTGGAATGCCGCGATCATGGTGCACCGCGCACAGCGTCCGGGCGTCGGCGTCGGTGGCCACATCTCGACCTACGCGTCGTCGGCTGCGCTGTACGAGGTCGGCTTCAACCACTTCTTCCGCGGCAAGGATCACCCGGGCGGCGGCGACCACATCTTCATTCAGGGCCACGCCTCCCCCGGCATCTACGCCCGCGCCTTCCTCGAAGGCCGCATCCCGGCCGAGCGGATGGACGGCTTCCGTCAGGAAGCGAGCCACGTGAACGAGGGCGGCGGACTGCCGTCCTACCCGCACCCCCGGCTGATGCAGGACTTCTGGGAGTTCCCGACGGTGTCGATGGGCCTCGGTCCGATGAACGCCATCTACCAGGCGCGCTTCAACCACTACTTGAACGACCGCGGCATCAAGGACACCTCCGACCAGCACGTCTGGGCGTATCTCGGCGACGGCGAGATGGACGAGCCGGAATCGCGTGGACTCGCACACGTGGCTGCGACCGAAGGCCTCGACAACCTCACGTTCGTCGTCAACTGCAACCTGCAGCGTCTCGACGGCCCGGTGCGCGGTAACGGCAAGATCATCCAGGAACTGGAGTCGTTCTTCCGCGGTGCCGGCTGGAACGTCATCAAGGTCGTGTGGGGCCGCGAGTGGGACTCGCTGCTGCACAAGGACCGCGACGGCGCACTGGTGAACCTCATGAACACCACGCCCGACGGCGACTTCCAGACCTACAAGGCCAACGACGGCAGCTACGTCCGCGATCACTTCTTCGGCCGCGACCCGCGAACGAAGGAGCTCGTCAAGGATCTCTCGGACGACGAGATCTGGAACCTCAAGCGCGGCGGCCACGACTACCGCAAGGTGCACGCTGCCTACGCAGCTGCGATGTCGCACAAGGGCCAGCCGACGGTCATCCTGG
The DNA here is from genome assembly GCF_014905595.1 of Rhodococcus sp. NKCM2511. Taxonomy (NCBI): domain Bacteria; kingdom Bacillati; phylum Actinomycetota; class Actinomycetes; order Mycobacteriales; family Nocardiaceae; genus Rhodococcus; species Rhodococcus sp. NKCM2511. The sequence goes on from NZ_BNHJ02000002.1 coordinate 263,412, forward strand.
CGCACACCATCAAGGGCTACACCCTGGGCAAGCACTTCGAGGGCCGTAATGCCACGCACCAGATGAAGAAGCTGACGCTCGACGATCTCAAGACGTTCCGCGATCTCCAGCACATCCCGATCTCCGACGAGGAGCTCGAGAAGGATCCGTACATGCCGCCGTACTACCACCCCGGTGCGGACGCTCCCGAGATCCAGTACATGCTCGATCGTCGTAGCAAGCTCGGCGGATTCGTCCCCGAGCGCCGCGTCGACGTCAAGCCACTGCCGCAGCCCGGCGACGACACCTACAAGACGCTTCGCAAGGGCTCGGGCAAGCAGGAAGTCGCCACCACCATGGCGCTCGTGCGCGTCATGAAGGAGCTGTTGCGAGACAAGGAGATCGGCCACCGAATCGTGCCGATCATTCCCGACGAGGCCCGCACGTTCGGTATGGACTCGTGGTTCCCGTCGCTGAAGATCTACAACCGCAACGGCCAGCTGTACACCTCGGTCGACTCGGAACTGATGCTCGCCTACAAGGAGAGCTCGGTCGGTCAGATCCTGCACGAGGGCATCAACGAGGCAGGCTCCACGTCGTCGTTCACCGCGGTCGGTACCTCGTACGCGACGCACGGCGAGGTCATGATCCCGCTGTACATCTTCTACTCGATGTTCGGCTTCCAGCGCACCGGCGACGGTCTCTGGGCTGCAGCAGACCAGATGGCCCGCGGGTTCGTGCTCGGTGCCACGGCAGGACGCACCACGCTGACCGGTGAGGGTCTCCAGCACGCCGACGGTCACTCGCTACTTCTGGCGTCGACCAACCCGGCAGCGGTGGCGTACGACCCGGCGTTCTCGTACGAGATCGCGCACATCGTCAAGGACGGTCTGCGACGGATGTACGGCGGCACCGAAGGTGTCGAGGGCTTCGGCGGGGAGAACATCTTCTACTACATCACCCTGTACAACGAGCCGTACGTACAGCCGGCCGAGCCCGAGAACCTCGACGTCGAGGGGCTGCTCAAGGGCATCTACCGGTTCGCAGAACCGCAGGAGGGCGACGGACCCGAGGCACAGCTGCTCGCGTCCGGCGTCGGCATCGTCTCGGCCCGCAAGGCACGTGAATTGCTGTTCGAGGAGTGGGGCGTTCGTTCGGCCGTGTGGTCCGTCACCTCGTGGGGCGAACTGCGCCGCGACGGCGTCGAGGCCGAGAAGGAGTCGCTGCGTAACCCGGGTGCCGACAAGCGCGTTCCGTTCGTCACCTCGGCTCTGGCCTCTGCCAACGGCCCGGTCATCGCGTCCTCCGACTGGATGCGCGCCGTGCCGGATCAGATCCGCCAGTGGGTTCCGGGCGACTACGTCACCCTCGGAACCGACGGCTTCGGCTTCTCCGACACCCGACCGGCTGCACGACGGGTGTTCAACGTCGATGCCGAGTCCATCGTCGTCGCCACACTGTCCGCTCTCGCGGCATCGGGCGAGATCGACAAGTCCAAGGCTGTCGAGGCTGCCGAAAAGTACAAGATCGACGACGTCACCGCAGCTCCGACGTCGTACGCCGACACCGGCTCGGCGTAGGTCTTCGCCGTGATCGGCCGACCCCCGTTCCACCTCGCAACGAGTGTCCAGCGCGAGGTGGGCGGGGGTCGGGCGTAGGTTCTCCTTATGTCCGATGCGAAACCCGATTCACCGGACAGTTCGTCCGCGCGTGATGTCTCCCGGCGCGACGCTTACCGTGAAGCGTTGCGTGAGTCGTTGGCTCGTGACTCCCCGGCCCGTGACTCCCCCACCCGTGATTCGCTCACGACCGACAACGAGGTCCACCTTCCGGTCAACTCGTTGGCCCCTTCGCGCCAGAAGCGCGACCCTTTGCCCGACGCCCTGTTGCGACGCGTCAAACAGTTCTCCGGCCGCCTGTCGACCGAGGCAGTGACCACGATGCAGGGCCAGTTGCCGTTCTTCGGCGACCTCGACGCCGCCCAGCGGGCCAGCGTCCAGCTGCTGATCCAGACGGCCGTCGACAACTTTCTCGAATGGCTCAAGAATCCGAACAGCGACATTCGATTCAGCCTCGACGCCTTCCAGGTGATCCCGCAAGACCTTGCCCGACGCCTCACGCTGCGTCAGACCGTCGACATGGTTCGGGTGGCGATGGAGTTCTTCGAGCAGTGGCTCCCCGCGCTCGCGCGCAACGACCAGCAGTTGGTCGCGCTGACCGAGGCCGTGCTGCGGTACGGCCGCGAGCTGGGGTTCGCCGCGGCGTCCGTGTACGCCAGTGCAGCCGAGTCACGAGGGGCGTGGGACACCCGCCTCGAAGCCCTCGTCGTCGACGCCGTCGTCCGCGGCGATACAGGATCGGACATGCTCTCCCGTGCTGCCACTTTGAACTGGGACGCCACTGCGCCCGCGACGGTATTGGTGGGGACTCCCCCGGAAGACCGCGGCGTGTCCGTGGTGGGCACCGTGCACTCCGTCGCTCAGAAGCACGGTCGAGCTGCGTTGGCGGTGGTTCAGGGGACCCGATTGGTGATGGTGGTCAGTGGCCAGCTCGACGACACCGCGGCGCATCACGCGTTCATCGACGACATGTTGCAGAACTTCTCCGACGGCCCGGTCGTCATCGGTCCCACCACTCGCACGCTGGGCGCAGCGCACTCGAGCGCGGTGGAAGCCTTTGCCGGCATGCAGGCCGTGGCGGGCTGGCGGGGCGCGCCGCGTCCGGTGCACGCCGGCGAGTTGCTACCCGAACGAGCGCTGCTGAACGACGGGGCGGCCATCTCGGCTCTCAACGATCATGTCGTCGTGCCATTGGCCGCGGCAGGTTCGGGTTTGGCCGACACGCTCGATGCGTATCTCGACTGCGGCGGTGCCGTGGAAACCTGCGCTCGGCAGCTGTTTGTTCATCCAAATACCGTCCGGTATCGGCTCAAGCGCATCGCCGAGGTGACCGGTCGTGATCCCACTCACCCGCGCGATGCGTACGTCCTTCGGGTCGCGGCAACGGTAGGTAGGTTGGCTCGAACGCATCACGAACCGACATATCCAGCCCCATATGTCACACAAGTCACATTTGGTGAGGTGGTCACGTAACGCCGAACCGCCTTCCGGCGATAGCGGGTCTCCACGAGGCAATTTGTAGGGTTCCCACAAATTGCTTGTCGAGAGTTCATCGAGCGCGACATCACTCATCGAGGGCCCGACAGTGTTCTCTTAACCCTGTGATTGCGTTGCTTGCGCCCGGTCAGGGCTCCCAGACTCCCGGCATGCTGCTGCCTTGGCTCGAAATCCCGGGCGCGGCCGATCGGCTGGCGCTGTGGTCCAAGGCCTCCGGCCTGGATCTCGTGCGACTCGGCACCACCGCCACCGCCGAGGAAATCACCGACACTGCGGTGACTCAGCCACTGGTGGTGGCGTCGGCCCTACTGGCCTTCGAGGAAATCGCCTCGCGTGGACTGTTCCCCGATGACGCCATCGTGGCCGGCCACTCGGTCGGCGAGCTCGCGGCTGCAGCCATTGCCGGCGTGATCTCCTCCGACGACGCGGTATCTCTGGCGGCGGTGCGCGGTGCTGCGATGGCCAAGGCCTGCGCCCTCGAACCGACCGGCATGTCCGCCGTGCTCGGCGGCGACGAAGCCGCAGTTCTGGCCCGGCTGGAAGAACTCGATCTCGCCCCGGCCAACGTCAACGCAGCCGGTCAGATCGTTGCTGCAGGTCTGCTGACGAAGCTGGCAGAACTGGCCGAAAGCGCACCCGAGAAGGCGCGGGTCCGGGCACTTCCGGTCGCAGGTGCCTTCCACACCAAGTACATGGCATCGGCAGGCGACACTGTCGCCGCGGCCGCAGCCGCCATCACCCCGTCCGAGCCGACGCACACCTTGCTGTCCAACTCGGACGGTCAGCCGGTCGCATCGGGTGCCGATGCGCTCACCAAACTTGCCGCCCAGGTCACCCGCCCCGTGCGGTGGGATCTGTGCAGCGCATACCTGCGTACCGCGCAGGTCACCGGACTTGCGGAGCTGCCCCCGGCAGGCGCACTGGTCGGCATCGCCAAGCGTGAACTGCGCGGCGTGCCCAACCTCGGCCTGAAGACACCGGCGGACATCTCCGCATTGGCCGAGCTCGGATAGCTCGGTCACCTTCACACCGCAGTCTCGGTACTGCGGATCGACTTCCACTCCCCGAGTGGCAGAAATGCACAACCGCGTCTCGAAGCACATGACTTCGGCGTTCGACACAGAAGAGAAGGGAGCCACAACAGTGGCCAGCCAGGAAGACCTCATCGCCGGACTTGCAGAGATCATCGAGGAGGTCACGGGCATCGAACCGTCCGAGGTGACCATCGAGAAGTCCTTCGTGGACGACCTCGATATCGACTCGCTCTCCATGGTCGAGATCGCAGTGCAGACCGAGGACAAGTACGGCGTGAAGATCCCCGACGAAGACCTCGCAGGTCTGCGCACCGTCGGCGACGCCGTCAACTACATCCAGAAGCTCGAAGCGGAGAACCCCGAAGCCGCAGAAGCTATCAAGGCCAAGCTCGACGACTCCGCGAGCGAGTGACACGACCCATGACCAACCCATCCACCGCCAACGGACGCTTCCCCAGTGTCGTCGTCACCAGCCTTGCTGCGACCACGTCACTCGCGGGTGACGTCGATGCCACGTGGAAGGGTCTGCTGAACGGCGAAAGCGGAATCGGCACTCTGGAAGACGATTTCGTCACCGAGTACGACCTGCCCGTGCGGATCGGCGGACACCTCGCGGTGAACCCGCAGAGTCTGCTCTCGCGGGTCGAGATCCGTCGCCTGAGCTACGTGGAGCAGTTGTCCACGGTGCTCGGTCGTGAGGTCTGGAAGAACGCCGGCTCGCCCGACGTCGATCCCCTCCGCCTCGGCGTGTCGATTGGTACCGGACTCGGTGGCGGCGATTCTCTCATCGACGCCAACGACAAGATGAAGGCCGGCGGCTACCGCAAGGTGTCCCCGCTCGCCGTTCAGATGGTCATGCCGAACGGCCCAGCAGCGGTCGTCGGGCTCGAGCTCAAAGCACAAGCCGGCGTCATCACGCCCGTCTCCGCCTGCTCCTCGGGATCGGAAGCCATTGCGCATGCATGGCGGATGATCGTGATGGGCGACGCGGACATGGTCGTCACCGGCGGCGTCGAGGGATACATCGACGCGGTTCCGATCGCCAGCTTCTCCATGATGCGGGCGATGAGCACCAACAACGACAACCCGAAGGGTGCGTCACGTCCGTTCGACAAGGATCGTGACGGCTTCGTCTTCGGTGAAGCGGGTGCGCTCATGGTCATCGAGACCGAGGAGCACGCCAAGGCACGCGGCGCAACGATCCACGCCCGCCTGCTCGGTGCCGGAATCACCTCGGACGGGTTCCACCTCGTGGCCCCCGACCCCGAGGGCAAGGGTGCCGCGCGTGCGATGCAGCGCGCCATCGAGACCGCAGGCCTGCAGAAGTCCGACATCACCCACGTGAACGCCCACGCAACGGCAACTCCCATCGGAGACACCGCCGAAGCGCTGGCGATCAACAAGGCAGTCGGAAATCACGCAGCGGTGTACGCACCGAAATCCGCTCTGGGCCACTCGATCGGCGCTGTCGGCGCCCTCGAGTCGGTACTGACGGTGCTGGCAGTGCGAGAGGGAATCATCCCTCCCACACTGAATTTGGAGAACCAGGATCCCGAAATCGATCTCGATGTCGTCAAGGGCGAGCCCCGCGTCGGACAGATCGACTACGCGATCAACAACTCGTTCGGATTCGGTGGGCACAACGTAGCGCTCGCCTTCGGTAAGGCGTGATCCGCTGAGTCGACTTCTCGACTCAGCGAATCCCGCTCTCGCAGTGCATGATCCGAGCTGGGGCCGTTATTTCGACGGACGGCCCCGGCTCGGGCCTCGCCCCCGCCAGGGGCCCTGAAGAAGGACAACGCGATGACCATTCTGGCCCCTGTCACACGATCCGGCACCTCCACCGATCCGCGCGACCCCCTCACCCGCCTCGAAAAGCTCTTCGACGCCGGAACCACTGTCCCCCTGCATGATCGGGACAAGTCGGGAATTCTGGCCGCATCGGGCGAAATCGACGGCGTCCGTACCATCGCCTACTGCTCCGACGCCACCGTCATGGGCGGTGCCATGGGGGTGGACGGCTGCAAGCACATCGTTGCCGCGATCGACACCGCCATCGAACAGCGCGCCCCGATCGTCGGCGTCTGGCACTCGGGTGGTGCTCGCCTCGCCGAGGGCGTCGAGGCTCTCCATGCCGTCGGACTCGTCTTCGAGGCCATGGTGCGAGCGTCCGGCCTCGTCCCACAGATTTCCGTCGTCCTCGGTTTCGCAGCCGGTGGTGCAGCGTACGGTCCCGCCTTGACCGACGTCGTCATCATGGCTCCCGAGGGACGCGTCTTCGTCACCGGACCCGACGTCGTTCGCAGCGTCACCGGCGAACAGGTCGATATGGAGTCGCTCGGCGGCCCCGACACGCACCACAAGAAGTCCGGGGTCTGCCACATCGTCGCCGACAGCGAGATGGACGCGTTCACCCGCGCCCGCCGTCTGGTGTCGATGTTCTGCGAGCAGGGCGTGTTCGACATCGCCGCCGCAGAACACGGCGACACCGATCTACGCGCACTGATGCCCGAATCCAACCGTCGTGCCTACGACGTGCACCCGATCATTCACGAACTGCTCGACAACGTCGAAGGCGAATCGACGTTCGAGGAATTCCAGGGCGGCTGGGCTCGCAGCATCGTCATCGGGCTCGGCCGCATCAGTGGCCGCACCGTCGGCGTGATCGCCAACAACCCCATCCGACTCGGCGGCTGCCTGAACTCCGAAAGTGCCGAGAAGGCAGCGCGTTTCGTTCGCCTCTGCGATGCCTTCGGCATTCCGCTCATCGTGGTCGTCGACGTTCCGGGCTACCTGCCGGGCGTCAGCATGGAATGGGAAGGCGTCGTTCGCCGCGGAGCGAAGTTGCTGCACGCGTTCGCCGAGGCCACCGTCCCCCGCGTCACGCTGGTCACTCGCAAGATCTACGGCGGCGCGTACATCGCCATGAATGCCCGCGCACTCGGTGCCACCGCGGTCTACGCCTGGCCCGGCTCCGAGGTCGCCGTGATGGGCGCGAAGGCTGCCGTCGGCATCCTGCACAAGAAGGCGCTCGCCGCCGCACCGGAAGAAGAGCGAGAGGCACTGCACGACCGCCTCACCGTCGAGCACGAAAGCATCGCAGGCGGTGTCGATCGCGCAGTTGCCATCGGCGTCGTCGACGAGGTCATCGAGCCCAGCAGGACCCGAAGCACGGTTGCGAAGGCTCTCGCCGCAGCACCGGCGGCTCGCGGAAATCACAAGAACATCCCGCTCTGATCGACTCCGACCGCTACTTCCTGCGGTCCGTCAGCCCTGCCCCGAGAACCCACCCCGAGACCCCACCCCGGTTGGGATCAATGCGCCTTTCAGGCACTCCATGTGCAAGAAAGCCACATTGATTCACACCGGGGACGGGCGAAACGAGGGCAAAGGGCGGGCGAACGAGGGCAATCGAGGTCGGTCAGCCCTGGATCCATCGGTGATCGTGGGCCAGTCGAACTACGGCCGATCGCACGTCGAGTATCTGCGCAGCCGTGAGCGTGCCGTTCGACGTCAGTAGTTGTTCGGTCAGCTCTGTGGTGAAGTCCGCCTCGGACAGGACGTCCGCGCCTGCGTCGTCGTGGCGCTGGTGACCACTGACGGGTGCGGTGTTGTGAAATGGGACGTCGGGTTTGTGACGGGTAACCAGAGCGGTCGACGTCGGCCCGTCGATGATCTGGACCTCGGTGGCCTTCAGACCACGGTCACCGTCTACGGCAACGTATTCGACGCGTACTCCCGGTGCCAACAGTCGTTTGTCGAAGTCCAGATCGTTGACGTGGATGAACACGTCCTCGCCGCCCTCGTCCGGCGCTACGAATCCGTACCCCTTGAACTCGTCGAATCGAATCACTTTTCCGGTCGACAACATCGAACTCACCACTCCACGGTCGTTCCCACATGCCTACCCCAGGCACGAACGCGAAACTACCGCCGCGACGAATTCCCGGCAACCGCTGCTAGCCGACGTTGCGGCTGAGCCAGGTCACTTCTGCTCCTGCGCCTCCGGTGCGGAACGGCTCGAGAGCGGCATCCCAATCCGAGCCGAGCGCGTGCTCCACTGCGGCGGCGAGATTGCCTTGGTTGTTCTCCATCAGCGCGCGCAGTCGCATCTCGCCGAGCACCACGTCCCCGTTGGCACTCGTCGATCCGCGCCACAGACCCAAGCCGGGTACGTGCGAGAACCGTTCGCCGTCGACGCCTTCGCTGGCATCCTCGGTCACCTCGTAGCGCAGCATCTGCCAGGACCGCAGGATGCCGGCGAGCTTCGCCCCGGTGCCCACGGGCCCGATCCAGTCAGTGGTGGCACGCAGCTGTCCGTCGGAGGCCGGCTGCGCGGACCACTTCAAATTGGCACGGCAATCGAGGGCGTCGGACAACGCCCATTCGACATGCGGGCACAGCGCAGCGGGCGACGAGTGGATGTACACAACACCCGACGTCGCATCTGCGAATTGGTTCGATCCACGCATTGCACTACCTCCAGCTTCGACGAGGGACGTCTTCCCCAACGACCTCGACATGCTCGAACTGGTTGCAGCGATTCAACGCGTGTGTGCACTAGTGTGCCCCGAGTTGCCCCTGTTGCGCCAGTGCAATCTGTGAACGGTGGTGTTTCACCCGGCCAGGACGGCGTCGGAGAGCTCGGGCCAGAGCGGTTTGGCCCAATCTCCGAAGTTTCGATCGGTCAGCACCACGCACGCGATCCTCACCGACGGGTCCACCCACAGGAACGTCCCGGCCTGTCCGAAGTGGCCGAACGTGGCCCTCGAGTTGTTACTGCCAGTCCAGTGCGGGGTCTTGTCGTCGCGCAGCTCGAACCCCAGACCCCAGTCGCAGGGCTTGTGCGATCCGTACCCGGGCACGATTCCGTTCAGGCCGGGAAACTGCACGTCGACGGCCGAAGACAGTGTCTGCGACGCGAGGAGAGTCGGTTCCAACAGCTCCGCGGCGAACTTGGTCAGGTCTGCAACGGACGAACGGGCACCGTGACCGGCCGACCCGGGCAGCGACGTGTCGACCATCCCGAGCGGTCCGCAGACGGCCTCATCCAGGTAGTCGGGAAAGGTAATTCCCGACTCTGCTTCGATGAGCTCGGCCAAGACCTCGAATCCCGCGCTCGAGTAGATCCTCTTTGTGCCGGCAGGAGCCTGCACCTTCCGCTCGCAGAACGCCAGTCCCGAGGCATGCGCCAGCAGATGCCGCACAGTCGACCCCTCCGGCCCTGCGGGCTGATCGAGCTCGACGGCACCTTCCTCGACCGCAACGAGCACCGCATAGGCGGCGAGCAATTTGGTGACCGACGCCAGCTCGAAGACGCGCGCGGTGTCCCCCACCTCCTCCCGCACTCCGGCGTCGGTGACGACGGCAGCACTGACATGGTCGACGGGCCACGAGGCAGTGAGATCGAGGGTAGTCACGACCCCAAAGCCTAATTGTCCGTCGATGCCGGTGGATCGGTCCCCCGCCGGGCTAGTCTCGGACGACAGGAATGGGAGAAATGCGATGTCGGTTGTGTATGGATCGTGCAATCTGTGCGAGGCGATCTGTGGTCTCGAATTCACGGTGGAGAACAACGCGGTGGTCTCGATCCGCGGCGACGAGAAGGACCCACTCTCCCGGGGCCACATCTGCCCGAAGGCTCTGTCGTTGATCGACCTTCATGCCGACACCGATCGGCTCACCACACCGGTCAAGCGGGTGGGTGAGAAGTGGGAGAAGATCGGCTGGGCGGAAGCGTACGACCTCGTCGTCGATGGCCTTGTCTCGACGCGGAAGAATTACGGATCCAATGCTGTCGGGCTGTATCAGGGCAATCCCAACGTGCACTCGATGGGTGCGATGACCCACGGCATTCCGTTCACGTCGCTGCTGCGCACCCGCAATCGGTACTCGGCGACGTCCTTGGATCAGTTGCCGCACCAGCTCGTCGACCATCTGCTCTACGGCCACCAGCTCCTGCTGCCCATTCCGGATATCGATCGAACCGATTTCTTCCTCGTCCTCGGCGGCAATCCGATGGCCTCCAACGGCAGCATGATGACGGTGCCCGACTTCGCCAAAAGAGCACGCGCACTCCGTAAGCGGGGTGGCCGACTGGTAGTGGTCGATCCACGTAAGACCGAAACGGCGGATATTGCCGACACCCACTTCTTCGTTCGTCCCGGCAGCGACGCGCTGCTGTTGCTGGCGATGATTCACACGATTGTCGCCGACGGCTCCGTCCGAGTCGCCGACTACGTCGACGGTGCCGATCGACTTGCCGATCTCGTCGCCGAATTCACGCCGACGGCGGTGGCGCCGATCGTCGGCATGTCGGCAGACGACATCTCCTCTCTCGCAACGGAATTCGCTGCGGCGAAGTCTGCAGTGGCGTACGGCAGGATGGGGGTGTCGACGCAGCAGTTCGGCACGGTGTGCCAGTGGGCGATCCAGGTACTCAACATCATCACGGGCAATCTCGACCGACCGGGCGGTGCGATGGTGACCGATCCGGCGATCGATCTGATCTCGCAGGGCATCGTCGGTCGTGGCCATTTCGACAAGTGGCGCAGCCGCGTTCGCGATCTCCCCGAGTTCGCCGGCGAGTATCCCTGTTCGACGCTTGTCGACGAGATCACCACCGAGGGCAAGGACCAGATTCGTGCCATGGCCGTCCTGTCCGGCAATCCGGTGCTGTCGATGCCCGGCGGTACTACCCTGAACGACGCGTTCGCGGGACTCGATTTCATGGTGTCGTTCGACTTCTACATCAACGAGACCTCGCGGCACGCACACGTAATTCTGCCGCCGACGATGTCCCTCGAACGCGATCACTACGATCTGATCTTCAATTCTTTCGCGGTACACAACACTGCCAAGTACATGCCCGCAGTTCTACTCAAACAGACTGACGCCAAGCACGATTGGGAGATCTTCCGCGACTTGTCACTGCGCTACAAGAACCGCATGGCAGGCTCCACCGTCGATCGCCTGAAGGCACGATTGACGCCGAAGAGCGTCATCGGCGAGGCCCGTCGGCGCCTGTCCCCTGCTCGCACTCTCGACATCCTGCTCCGTAGCCGACGAAAAGGGTTGTCGCTGAGAAAGCTTCGAGCCAACCCACACGGCATCGATCTCGGTCCGCTGCGGCCGGGCTTTCCACAGAAACTGAAGACCAAGGACAAGCGCGTTCAACTGATTCAGGACGTGGTGGTCGGCGAACTGCCTGCTCTGGTGGATCTGATGAACTCGAGCGTTGTCCCCAAGGACGACGAGCTCCTGCTGATCGGTCGACGGCATCTGCGCAGCAACAACTCGTGGATGCACAACACCGCTCGGCTCACCAAAGGCAAAGCGCGACATCAGCTTCTGGCCCACCCGAACGATCTCCTCCAGCGCGGGATCGAGGACGGTTCGATGGTGTCGGTCACCTCCGCGGCCGGTACCGTCGACATCGAGGTTGCGGCGTCCGAAAAGATGATGCCCGGGGTGGTGAGCATGCCGCACGGATTCGGTCATCAGCGCCCCGGCGTGCAGCTCTCGGTCGCCACCACTGTCACCGGACCGAGCGTCAACGACATCACCGACCCCGCCCGAGTCGACGCGGTATCGGCGAACGCGATTCTCAACGGCGTTCCGGTGCAGGTGAGGGCCAAGTAGCGCCCCCGATGGAACCACGAGACGGCGTGATTCTGTACGATTCTGCTGGCTCGTACCTGGTACGGGATTGGGGCGGTAGCTCAGTCGGTTAGAGCCGTGGACTCATAATCCATTGGTCGCGGGTTCGAGCCCCGCCCGCCCCACCACGAGCCGGCTGTCGAAATGTGCGAGCCATCAAGGACAGCGGATGTCCTCGATGGTGGGGACACTGAAGCGATGTGGAACCAGAGCGAGGCAACACCGGGTCGAGTCGATCGCGCGAGCGCATGACTGCGTCGGAATCGTCGCCGCCCGCGTCAGCCCATCCCCCGACGTGGAAGTTCGACTACCCGATCATCCATGCCGAGACGCGGGCGCAGTGGCGATCCTGGTTGTCGCAGTATCACAGCTCGACCCGAGGCGTGTGGCTCTGTTCATGGCGCACCGGTGCCGACCGACCCCGTTGCCCCTATCCCGCGGCTGTCGAGGAAGCCATCTGCTTCGGTTGGATCGACTCCACCAGCAGCATTCTCGACGAGGACCGAGGCCTGCAGCTGTTCACACCGCGCAGACCCAAGAGCCCGTGGACCAGACTCAACCGAGAACGCGCAGCCGATATGGAAGAACGCGACCTCATGACCGACGCAGGTCGCCACGCCATTGCTGCCGCACAGTCGAACGGGTGGTGGACAATTTCCGATCCGGTCGAGAATCTCGAAGAACCGCTCGAGTTGAAAACAGCACTCGACCGGGACCCAAACGCCCGTAACAATTGGGACGACTTCCCTCCCAGCGCCCGTAAGCAGATGCTGTGGTGGATTGTCAGCGCCGTTCGAGACGACACTCGTGCAGGTCGAATCGATCAGATCGTGGCCGAGGCCGCGATCGGTCGACGTGCCCGCGGCTGAGTGGAGCCGTTTCGCGAGCGCCAATCAAGTCCTTACCACCTTGCGATACAACGCCGACCAATACACCAGCAGTGCAGCAGCAGTGGCCCCGAACCACAGCCACGTCAGGAATGCCGCCACCACGCCGGTAACGAAGAATCCCAGCACGAGTGCCACCACCCAGCCGAGTAGGTAGGCGAGGATCGTGATGACCGCCGCTGCGGTACAGCGCCACGGGGATTGCTTCACGGTGTGTAGTGCAGCGCGCAGAGGGTTTCGGCGACCGTCGACCGCCGCTGGAAGTATCAGCAGCGCAATGACTATGACGGCAGCCGGGAGCAGGGGGAAGAGAATTGCGAGCGCAACGGCCATCCCGGTCAGCACCACGCACCACGCCAGTACCCGCGGTCGTCGCAACGTCCGGCTCGATGCGCCCGACGCATTACCGTCCACCACGTCGAGTGCTATCGAGGCGGTGAACCACAGCGCACACACCACCGTTGCGGCGGAAACGACGACCAGCGCAGCGAATCTCAGGGAGGACGTCGGAGCCGGATCCCCCACCACGGTCAGCGCCTGAATCAGAGCCGAGACGATAACCACCGATGCGAGCAGTAGCACCCCTCTCATGGCGCACCGACCGTCGAATTGCGGTCGAGTACGTCCTGCACCGAACCCGAGTAGAGAACGGTTGCGCCGACCTTCACTTCGACGGTACTGGCATCGTCGGACGTGGCCGTACCGGTAATCGTCTCGTTACCGGTTGTCGTCCCGGCACATTCGATGTCCGCCCCGGTGCCCGAGCACACGGGCGCAACCAGGATCTCGATTCCTTGCTCGAACAGAACGTCGTTCACCGCGTAGCGGAGGTTCCCGAGTTCGGCTCCCCCGACCGGCGCGAGCGCGGCGGTCTGCGAGCACCCCGCGCAGGCCAGCACTGCCGCCACCGAGATGAGATGTCTACGAACAACGTTCATCGTCCCTGCCTCGTCTCGTACGCAATCAGTCTGGCGTGCTCGTCGAGGTGTTGCTGTTCCAGAGCAGCGTCGGTGATGGCGCTCAGGTCGAACGGCGCGGGCAGGAGGAGTTCGGTGTTGCGGTCGAGGCGCGAACCTCGTCGCATCAGCGGATTCTCGGCCCAGTCGTTCGCAGCCAACTCACGACTACGCGAGGCGAGGTCCAGGTAGCTGCCGCTGTTCCCGGGCGTGATCGGCGACGCGTGATCGAGCACGGTCGTGAACAGCGACAATGTCCCGTCTCTGTTGTCGACGATCTCCACCACCTGCTGTTGCTGCGGAAAGTCGATGCACGACGCGGTGGTGATCTCCCAGAACCCTCGTCCGTCTCGCGAATGCGCCAGGATCTGATTCTGGTGGGTGTGACCGTTGAGCCAACCGATCACCACAGGATATTTCAGAAGCAGGTCGATGAATTCGTCTGCGCCGTACAGCTTCACCGACTGTCCCGGCCGCTGTGCACGGTTCTCCAGGGTCAGGCTGTTGTGGTGGGTGTAGATCAGGACGAGCTTGCGTTCGGCCTGCGCCTTCTCCAATTGCTGGGTGAGCCAGTCGAACTGGTCCTCGGGCACCGCACCGTCGGGCCCGGCGACGGCGTTGCAGGTGTCGAGTCCGAACGTGCGAACGTTCGGAGTCGGGTCCGCCGCCCACCAGGTTTCACCCGAGTCGAGGTTGTGCTGGGTGAAACCGTGCCCGATCGGCCCTGGGGTGGGAGTCGTCTCGAAGTGCTCCTGCATGAACTCACGCTGCTCGAAGAGGTACCGAGCCGGATCTGCCGACACTGCTCGAAACCCGGGCCGGGCACCGGATCCGACTCCGAGCGCATCGACCATCCTCTGCAGCGGACTACCCGTCGATGCGTACCCAGCCAATGCCGACGTGGCCGTCGCTTCGAGTGTGTACGCCTTCTGTCCGCCGACCGCGAGGGCATGCAGCTGAGAGGAGAGATCGAACGTGCCGAGCAACAACGTGTCGTGATTGCCGTAGACGGAATACCACGGGACGGGTAGCCCCACCGATTCGACGGTCCCCGACATCGCCTGCGTCAACAGATCGGGAAGCGTCGGAAATCCGTAGTCCCCGAACGACCCTCCCGACGGGTCGCCCGGCCGATACGCCCACTGCGCCTCGGGCCACGCTTGCACGCCCTCGAAGACGTCGGATGCGCCACTCGTAGGCCGGACCGCGACGCCGTCGAGAACGTCTATGTACCAACGAAGTTCGAGATGAGAATGCATGTCGGCGCTGTCACCGGTGACAACCGCGGCCCCCATGGGAGCGCCGGTGACCGAACTGATTCGTGCATCCGCAAATGCCTTCACCATCGCTGCCGTGACGTGCACGGTCAGCGGGTCCTGCGGGTGGAAGGCCGAGCCCCACGCCGCATGGTCGGAGACGATCATGGGCTCGATCCGACCGGGCGATTGCGCATCGATGACATGCATGTCCGACAGGTGCCCCAGGTAGAGCAACGACCGCCTGGCCTGCACCCGAGACGCGCTGGGTGCCCGCCCGAGGATGTCGAGGCGAGGGACGTAGGGCTCACCCGGCCCCGCAGCAAGCACCCGGTACCGACCGGGGCCGGTCGACGATCTCAGGATGGTCTGCGCCAGCGTTCCGCCGACATCTGTCTCTCCTGACGCCGGCTGCGCCCGAGCGACAAGGGCGTGGCCCAGAACCTGCGGTGCGATTCCCCATGCCGCGGCGAGGGTGCCCACCCGGGTGACGAATTGACGACGCGACAGACCAGCCATGGAACTCCCCGAATCCGAGAACCGCACCACATGCGCCTCGCATCCGACGAGGTGAATGCCTATTTTTACAGGGAAAACCGCGGACTGGTTGGAATTCGAGCCTTCATGGCACCACTGTGACCGGCCAGCGGCCCGCCTTGACCAGTCGCACTGCCACAGATCCCGCCAATCGGTGCCCGGCGCGTTCGGAGGCCCCCACCACGACGGCGTCGGTGCGGAGTCCATCGGCAACCGCGACGAGTCCGTTGTAAGGATCACCCTGCGCAGTGCGGAATTCCCAGCGAACCTGCTCTCGCTCCCCGAAGCGGGCCACCGAGGTTCTGATGTAGTCGAGGAGTTCGTCGGCGATCTGTCGGCCCGTTTCCACCATCGAGATCCCCGCCTGGCCCCACGACGCGGTGGCGATGGGCTGCACGTAGACCAGCACCAGAAGCGATTGTTGCCTACGGGCCAGTCCTCCGGCGTATGCGGCGGCCCGCCAGGACGAATCCGAGCCGTCGACGCCCACCACGATGGACTTCGGGCCGTCGTGGCCGTACTCGAATCCCGTAGATTCCTGCGCATTGCTCACGACATGAGGCTACTGCCAGCCCGTTGGTGCAGGGACCCCGGCGCAGGGCGGTACGGTTGATGTGCTGCGCAACCGGTTTGCCCGGCATGCGCCACACGACGGGAGAAGCAATGACCGACGACGAACAGTTCGACGCTCCGTCGACCGACCCGGCAACTGTATTCGCCGCTCTGGCCGACATCGTGTATCGCGGCAGTAGCGCAGAAGAGGTCTACACCGCTATCTGCAACGCCGCGACGATGGTTGTCCCTCACTGCGATCACGCGAGTCTCATGTTGTTGCGCCACGGAAAGGCCGTCACCGTCGCGGCCTCGGATGACGTGGCACGCGTCGTCGACGACATCGAACGCGCCACAGGTCAGGGACCGTGCCTGGATGCGCTGACCACCGAGGCCGTCCAACTCGAGCCGGATTTCAGCAGCCCCACCCAGTGGCCCGCAATGGCTCGGGGTGTCCTGAACCGCACGCCGGTCCGGGGAGCGATGGGGTTCCGCCTCAAGGTCGACGAGCAGAAGGTGGGTGCTCTCAACCTGTTCACCGACACCGCAGGTGCCTTCGATGCCGACACCGCCGACAAAGCCGTCATCCTGACTGCATTCACTTCTGTGACGGTAGGGGCGATGCTGAACGGCCAAGAGGCATCGACCTTGCGCGACGGCCTCGAGAGTAACCGTGAGATCGGCAAGGCGATCGGCCTCATCATGGCGCTGCACAAAGTATCCGACGAAGAAGCGTTCGCACTGCTCCGCAAATCGTCGCAGGATCTCAACGTCAAGATCGCCGATCTCGCATCGACGGTCGTCCAGCGGCACGGCAAGGGCCTGTCGAGCTGAACGAGCCGAGATCAGTGACCGCTCTGCACCTTCTTCGGTAGAGCGAACACCAACGCCAACGCAACGACGCTGAACGCGGCACTGACGGCCATGGCCATTGCGGCACCGTGCAGGAAGCCGGATCCCACGGTATCGGGGCCGGTGATGGTGAGTGAGCCGAACAGCACACTACCGATGACTGCGATACCGATTGCGGAGCCGACGCGCTGCATCGTCGAGATGACGCCGCTCGCGGCCCCTGCGTCGTCGCGGTCGACGGTTGCGACGATGAACTGCGCATTGGGAGCGATGAACGCGCCGTTGCCCAAGCCCGCGATGAACAGCGGGACCAGCAGAGTCCAATGGGAGATGGTGTCGGCGGAACTGGTCGCCAAGATGATCCACAGCCAGATCAAGCCGATCGACACCAGCGATGCGCCGAGGATCAGTACGGTGCGGCCGAGTCGGATCGTGAGCTTGTTGCTCTGCGAGGACGCGATGATGCTGCCGATCGCGAACGGTATCGAGACCAACCCGGACGAGAGGGCCGTATTGCCGAGCCCGGTCTGCCACAACAACGAGATGGTGAAGAAGATGCTGGTGAACGCTGCGAAGTACACCAGCGCGAGAATCACACCGCCGGTGAATGCCGGTCGGGTGAACAGTCGCGGCGGCACGAGCGGATTGTGTCCACGACCGCTGTGGATCACCTCCCACCAGCCGAACACTGCAATCAGGCCCACGCCTGCAGCAATGGTCACGTAGGTCCACAACGGCCACCCGAGCTCCTGGCCTTCGATCAGCGGTACGAGCAGCGCGATGAGGCCGGCGGAGATCAGCACCAACCCGAGCCAGTCGATGCCCGGCCTTGCAGTCGGCTCGGATTCATCCTTCTTCGGCAGCAGAACCGCCGCCGCGATCAGACCGACGATGCCGATCGGCAGGTTGACCCAGAAGACCAACCGCCAGCCGTTCTCCTCACCGAAAGCCTGGATGATCAACCCGCCGACGATCGGCCCCAACGCAGTCGACACTCCGATGACCGCACCCATGATCGCAAATGCCTTGCCGCGCACAGGGCCTGGAAACAGCAGTTGAATGAACGCTGTGACAGCGGGCACGAACATCCCGCCTGCCAGACCCTGAACCACTCGGGCAACCACCAACTGCAGATCGTCCTGAGCGAGTCCGCAGGCAAAGCTGGCCACTGTGAACAGAGCGAGGCCGGTGAAGAACACCCACTTGTGCCCGATCCGATCCCCGACCTTGCCCGCCGGAATCAAAGCGAGACCGAACGCGAGCGCGTAACCCGAGATGATCCACGACAGAACGGATTCCGATGCCTCCAGCGTCGTGCTGATCGTCGGCAATGCGACGTTGACGATGGTGGTGTCGAGCAGGGCCATGAACATGCCGAGCAACAGAACCACCAGGGCTTGCCAGGCGCGCTTGGGTACCTCGATCGCCGGTGGGGTCGCTGACGCAATACCGTCGGTCACTGCACTGCCCTTCGTAGTAGTCGCTGAGCAGTATCGACCGAACGGTCTGGTATTGCTAGCCGATCATTGCGGACGCGGCGAACATCCAGGACAGGCCGGTGGCCAGAGCCACGAACCCCGAGGCCACGATTCGACCTGCCCACTGACCTTCCAGCAGAGCCGTTTCCACGCGAGCCGTGTCGGCGTCGGTCGTTTCCATCGGTGTCATGTTCCACTTCCCACCCTGCATCCGCGGCCGTCGTTTCCGGCCGCCGGATACCCCTGGATTCGACGCCGAAACTAGCGCGACTCCACAATGGCCTCCACTGCGTCGAGAAATGGGTGCTGCGCGGCCAGTAGCTTTGTCCTCGCCAGCGGCACCGAAAACCATTCGATGCGGTCTACCTCGGGAAACGATTGCATCTTTCCGGATTTCGGCGGCCACTCGATCTCGAATGTGTTGCTCATCGCAGTGGAGACATCGAGGTCGGACTCGATCCCGAACGCGGTGACGATCTTCCCGCCGCGCTGTGTGACGGTGCCGAGCTCGATGGGGTTGCCCGCAGGCACCTCGATGCCGACTTCCTCTCGGAATTCACGCTGAGCCGCCGCCCACGGGTCTTCGGCTTCGGTGAACTCCCCCTTCACTATCGACCACGCACCGTCGTCCTTCCGCGCCCAGAACGGGCCGCCGGGATGGGCGATCAGAACCTCCACCACGTCGGCGTTCACCCGAAACAGCAGAATGCCCGCGCTCTTGTTGACCATGTGATGAGCGTGCCATCAATTTGCACGCTCACCGTCATTCCCCATCACCATTCGAGCAGGCCCGCACGGTTCGCCCCTTGGGCATCGACACCGATTTTCGGTGAATTGCCGTCTTTTGACTCGGAGAGTGCCGCGAAAGCGGGTACCAGCTATTGTCTACCGATGCAAGAGCGCGCAGAATCGACCAGGCAGGCCGTACTCGTGGGAGCCGCATCGAGCTTCGACAAGTTCGGCTACGGCACAGCCAGTCTGAGCACCATCATCGCCAACGCCGGCGTCAGCAAGGGTGCGATGTACTTCCACTTCTCGTCGAAGGAAGATCTGGCGCAGGCCGTGATCGAGGCACAGATGGCTCTTGCCACCGCTGCCACCGTCACCATCATCGAAAGCACACCGAAGGCCATCGATGCCCTGATCCTGATCACCAAGGAGTTGGCGCGTCAGCTGCAGACCGACCCCATCGCACGTGGCGGCATGCGGTTGACGTTGGAATCGACGACGGCTCAGAATCCGAATGCGCAATCGTTCGACGACTGGATCGGAATGATCGCGAAGTTGACCGAGCGCGCCCGGACCGAAGGCGACATCGTCGACGACGTGGACACGGCCGCACTCGCCAGGATGATCGTCGCATCCTTCACGGGAGTTCAGACCGTCTCGGAGATGCTCACCGGACGCGCCGACCTCCAGCTTCGGATGACCGAGATGTGGCACCTGTTGCTACCGTCGATCGCCCCTCGCCGGCGACTGGCCCGGATACGAGCGGTAGCCGATGCACCGCTCATCGACTGGAACGATCGCTGAGCGGTAGCCACGGTTCGGGTGTCGCCGTGACGGACATCGCCGAGAGCACGACCCCGTCGTGCTCGAACTGAATGCGGTGAATGCCGTCGGTCGTGTCGCTGTCGACGATGACCGTGCACGGGTTGGCCCATTCGGCGAACCCCAAGAACCTGACCTCGAGGGACGTGAAGTCCAGTCCCACGCAACCGGTGGCCAAACGCAACGCCTGACGGGCGGCTTCGAGCATGGTGACGCCCGGTAGGTATTCCACCGAATGATCGAACATCGCCAGGTTCCGCGGATCCGGAGCCACCACGAGCGTCCCGTCCGAGGTATGACGAGCCAGTACGACATCTGAGGGGTCGAGACGGCCGACTCCGGCCGGTTCTACCACCTCGGTTCCGGCGGGAAGGTACCGAAAGTGTGGGTCGGCCATGGTCGGCTTGCGGACCTTGGAGTAGACGTCCGGTCCGATGGGACGCACGGACGCCGTTCCGGAGGCGACGACCTGACCGCGGTTGAGCAGTCGAGCCGACAGCTTCAGGTTGTCCAGCGACTCGTCCTCGAATGTGCGGTCGGTCGTGATCGACTCGGCGACAAGCGAATCGTCGATGTTGTCGACCGACAGCAGGTCGAGAATGTCGAACCGGAAGTGCTCGATGTAGACCACGTGGTCGAGCGGGACGTCGTGTTCGACGTGACAGAACAGGCTCACTGCCTGCCGCAGCGCCTCGGCGATCATCAACGAATCGTGGGTGCGACGTACCGGCACGAACATGCGATGCGACGTCGGCAGCTGTACCGCCGCACGATGCATACCGTCGACCGTCTCGTAGTCGGTCAACAGCACGTCCGCCGGAGAGCGCCGATGCACGAGCTGGCGTGGAACGGTCGATGCGTAACTCAAACTCACTTCAAAGCCCCTTAGAACCCGACCGATCCGTCTTTTTCCAGCACTTCCGAGCGTCCCGGATCGCACGAACAGTATGTCGCGAGACACCGACAAAACTGGCATCCGTCGACCTGATTCATTCGATCGATATACAGAAGATTCGGTCACGATCTGATAGCTGTCCGGGACTCTCGGTACCACATGTGCGGTACGTTCTCGCCGACCGACCCGGTCACGGGCGAGCGACCCCGGACAGCAAAAATCCCCGCCCGGACAAGCCTGACGGGGAATGCGCTCCCCCACCTGGACTCGAACCAGGAACCCTCCGTAGCTGTATCCACGAATTTTCGTTGACCGCAGATGTTCGCCTGTATCCACTTAGAGCTGGCGTTTTATGTGCTTCAAGTGGTTGCGGACGATCGCGTCTAATCGTCGGTTTTCGGGGCTGATTGGGGGTCAAAGTGTTGGGTGGATTTGCCGGGCTCACATGCAACTAGCGCTCGGTCCGCTCAGGGAACCTCTCCCTCAGGATCGACAGTTCCGCAGCGACCGCAAGTAGCGCCCGACTCTTCGACAACTCGATCTTCTGATCGACAGATAAGTCACCGAGGTCCAGGTCCGCAATCGCCTTCTGTGCATCACCGAAGTAGCTCATGGTCATTCCTTAGCGTCGCAGTGCGTTCCATTCAATGGTGGGCCTGTTCCACCGCCGGGTCGATCCGTAACGATTCCAGTGCGACCGGAGTTGCAAAGCCCCCTTCGCGTCGGTGACTCACCGAGGGGACTGATGGGGCACCTTAGCTCCGCCGCATCTCGGTACGAACGCCCGTGCGGATGGCGCATCTGCGAAGCGAGTCACGGGACGATCACTTGGCTCATAGAATCAAACTGACAGTGACACTGGCCGTTCGATCGCTTTGGACTCCTGGTGCACTGACCGATCAATACGTCCCGCTTCATGCGTAAGGACCGAGTCGTACATCTCAGCGAATGTGCTCTGCCGAGTGAGACCCAGCTCCTCCAGGGAGAACTTGCCAGTCGATGTCCCCAACCCAGAAGTTCCAAACGGAATCGAGATCAGCACATCTTGACCCCCGTACTGACTGAGCACCGCGCACCCATCGCCGAGCTGGTCCTCCACGAAACCGAGGGTGTCGTCAGCTAAAACGGCGATCAGTAGCCGCTCGGATGTGGGAAGTACCGGTTGCGCCGCTCGCTCCGACTCCGGAAATCCGGCCTGAGCAGCAGCATTCAGCCGACCAGCGACTTGCTGTCTACCCTCCGCTCGGTCCTCGTCCTCCAGATCACCGTCTACTGCGACGAGCCACCTGATCAGGTACTCGTTCCCATCTGGGTCCTCCACGCTGTGCTGCTCATGAAGGAACGTCTTCTCCCAAGATTCTCCTGGGGCAGCGAACCTAATGATCTCGTCGGTGTCACGCAGGAGTTCAGAGCTGCTCGAACGACCGCCAATCAGACCGGGGATTTGAGGGGACTCCAGAGTCCAGCCATAGTCCTCGCCACTCTCCGAGTAGACGATATGTAGGTCAGTCGACACCGAGCACCTCCTTAGCTTCATCCAGTGTAAGCCCAGCTTGTTTGACCAGTACATCCCTGACGGTGCGTGGGGACAGATTGACCTTGTTGTGAAACGCCCACCGGATCTGCGGTCGTCCATCGGCCCTCAGCCACGTGTGGCTACCGGGACCGCTATTAGTGACCGCCCGATATCCCAGCTCAGATTTCAAGATCTGAAGCAGCTTGGTCGCTCTCAGCGACTTGAACCCACCCGCGTTACCCATCTGGCCTCTCCGACTCGAATGCGTGAAGGCTCCGACACGCGAACTCACACCCTACTGTCGGGTCTCCCCGAGCCCGTGTCCAGCAAACTCCCTACAAGCCCATCTGAGCGGTGAGAACCGACGTAAGCACACCAGTCAATACAGCGCCCCCATTGTCCGTCAGGGCGTCTCTGATCTTCCTGGCACGGGACCGAGTGCCCTCATTCTGGGTGTCGTCCTCAGCTGTGGTCGCCAGTTGCTGCAGCAGCGCAGCAATTACTGATTCCCCCGACGGCCATCGACCCACAGTCCGGCGCGCATGGCCGGTCGGCATGGCGACCGATCTGTACCCAGCGTTGACTGTGTGGTTCCGTAAATCGTCGAAGAACGGCGGCTGCTCAGCGGACAGTGCATCTATGGCTGCGATGACAGTCCGCTTGCCGAAACCCGTTGCTTCCATGATGTCTTCACGTCGTGCCGAGCGCTTCTCCTCGCGAGGCGCGACAGCCGCCCGCAACACCGGAGGATCGCGATCGGCCCATGTGTCGGTCATGCGCCGATGATTCCTGCGCTGAGTGCCGACCCCGCAGCACCCACCAAAACGTCTCGCCCCGCTCCCAGGAATGCCCTCAGGCCCGCCTTTGCCCTCTCACGAGTCTCCGGTTCTACCGTCTCGTCGTCAGCCATTCTCTGCAGACGACTGATCAAAGCGTCCGCAAGAGTTTCCGCAGTTGGCCACGAGCCCACCAAGCGACGGGCCTCGTGGGTGACGCCGAAGACGTACTGAATGCGACCGCCCGCGTCTTGGTTGGAGGCGAGCCGAAGATAGGACGGCGAGCTAGACAAACCACGAAGGGCGACTTGCACAGTCTTCGGATCGAGACCGGTGCGCTGGACGATCTGATCGTCCGTCACCTCCATTGCACCGTCATCGAGCATCGACACCACAGCATCTAGAACTGGGAAATCACGAGTTGACCACGTTGGGTTCGCCATGCCCTCAGCGTATTAGCACCATGCGACAAGGTATGGCGACCCACAACGGACGATCTCATGATGTGGACAGTGTTCTTGTATTTGCGCAGGTGGGCTGTACCACTCAAACAATCTTCAAGTTCTCTTCTGAAATGTTGTCTGGTCTGGAGGGGCTCAAAGAGCCTGTTACTACGTCTTCAATTTCCGGGGGTATGTCTATAAAAGAGATATATAGGGACAAATAGTCCACACGAGTGAACGGTCTACCCGAGCAATCACGTCACTCGTTGATGATCTCCAAGTACTTGCTGACTACGCGGTGCATTGTCCTCTGGGTGGAAGGACTGACCGATGCCTGACTGTCGAGACCATGGTCCTTGAGGTACCTCAGGACTGAGTAGTGCAACACGGCCCTGTGCTCAGCAGGAGTAAGACTCTCCCGGATAGAACTCAGCCGACCTCGAAGCTGAGCAGGCAAATCATTCGGGTTCAGGACGACCTGCACGAGTCCCTCCCTCAGCGTCTCCCGCGTGAAGACCTCGACATCAGGCTCGATGTCCGCATGAAAGTCCTCGACAGGTTCTTCGTAAATCTCCGTCAGGGGCACTTCGGTATTCCTTCGTGTGAACTCGGCTCGAACGTAGTCTCGGACACGGTTCTTCAAGCAGGTTGTGATGTAGCCCGGACTCGCCCAGGTCCCATCGGCATCCCGGACGGTTTGGGGACGAGTGTCTCGTTCGAGCAGCAACGCCTCAAGTTCGATCTCCTGCCGCAGATCGCCAATATCCAGGTCCCAGAATTTCCATATCGCCCGGCGTGCAACGTCACCAATGACGTCCTGGTGCCGAGTTGCCCTCTCAGGCTGGACCGGCATGGCTTCGACCGTTTCTCGGTAGTGCTTGTCGTAGACCTGGCCGAAGTACCGGTCTTCACGACTGGCTCGTGGCCGAAGAGATTGGAGTGCAACTTCCTCGGCCCGTATCGACGCCATTCGCTTTCGCTCGGCCCACTCGGACCGATATAGAGCTTCGGCTTCGTCTGGGTCCTGGCCTCGACTAAGTGCAACAACGCGCAGGCGCTTCCTTGCGAACTCCCGGAAGCACTCCCTGGTATTGCTCGCTGGAGCTGTTGCCTCTAGAATCGACATTGTTCGCCCCCTGGGAAGTTCGTGCTTAGACACCGCGAACTTCACCCACGGATAGGCACTCGATCCCCTACGGATCGGAGGTTCTTTCGTTTACCCGGACTTTATTGGTACACGATTGGTACTGCTTTAGTACAAGGCCACCCTAAAAAGAATTAGCCCTTCCATCACGCTGGTTTTTCGTGCACTTCCGCTCAGAACAGATAACGGAGGTGTACTTGTATGACAAATGGCGAAACGGACGCTTTGCGACTGAGCCGTCCCGAGATCAAGGTGTTGATGGCCAAGCTCGAAGCCATCGAGTGGTTGTGGCCCAATCTGGAGACAACAACGACCCGTCAGTATTCCGTGGCACGACAGGACGGCGTGAGATCAACCGAGGTCGACCAACCCCTACCGATCCACCCCAAGGCCGCTGACATCGCTCACAGGCTCGCCAAGTCCCTCGATCAGGCAGCACTGGCAATCACCAGCCAACGCAAGATTCGATACTTGCCGGTTCCATTCAGTCACGCTCAGGACTTCGTAGGCCCATTGCAGCCGAACGGATCTCGAGTACCACGGGAATACTGAGAGACTGTCGAAGGCCGAGCAAGATGGCTCCACCGACACGTCGTGCAGCTCGCCCTGGTCGATCACGCACAGGCTTATCTCGCCGGCATCGTGAGCGCGGTCGAGCACGCCGGAGAGATCATCGACCTGCCCGAGGAGCCAGAGTTCGCAGGGCTGTGTCCGCAGTGCCAGAGTCGCCTGTACTGCTACTCGGTGGAGCGACTCGTCTGATGCAAGTGGTGCGGCTCGATCCTGGATGTGGTTCTCGCAAGGAGGCCGCAATGGCCGAAGCCAGGGCTGTCATCGGAACTCCGCAGGAATTGTCTCGACTGCTCCCCGCGCTCGGAGGAGATAAGGCGATCAGCTACGAACGTGTGCGATATCTGGCGAAGACGAACGTGTCACTCCGAGGCCGTCAATGGACGGAATCGACCGCTTCAATCTCGGTGAAGTGCTCGACGCTCACCGACTTCTTACCGAGGCTCCGCGCAATACTGGAAGGAAGTCACGCGTTGCGTGAAACATCCATGACACAAACCGATTACCAGATGGTTCTGATAAGCTTTTCCATAGGCGTGAGTGGTGATTTCGAGTGACTCGAACTTCCGAATAGGTCGACGCCGACGAAGCACTTATGGCAGCAATTCAGCGGCATTTCGATGTGAGCGGCTTAGGCGCTGCCAAGGTCCTGGTCGATTTCGTCGTGATTACCAAGTCCCGAGGCTTTCGTGAGGACGGCACCGACTATCTGAGTGTCCAGATCGCCACCAAGGACTGTCAGCAGGACTTCGTGAGCCTGCTCGGCCTCGCTGATTACGCTGGGAGTGTCTGGCACACCGCACTGTTACGGGCCGAATGATGTCCTGGCAGAACGGAACATCAAGGACCAGCTCCCCGAGACATAGAGCCTGGCGACTCGCAGTACTCGAACGCGACGGCTGGACATGCCAAATCAAAGGCCCGAAATGCTTGGGCCGAGCGACGATCGCCGACCACATCGAGAACGTGGCCGAGCGTCCCGACCTCGAGTTCGATCCGGAGAACGGCCAGGCCGCTTGTCAGAAACTGCTCGGACAGCAAGACCGCCGAAGAGGCACGCAGAGGCCAAGAGCGTTACCGCAACCGGGGCAAGTACCAACCGGCCACCCACACGCACCCCGGATTGAAATAGTCACCCTCACGGAAAGACCTGCCGCTCATGAGAATGCGCACCACGTAACTGCCCACCGTCTTCCGCAGCATCGGCACCGCCGAGGAGACTGCCACCCCGTTCGTCATCGTCCTGGACCGCTTTGCCCTGGGCGAAGAATGGGACGATGACACGGCGAACAGCCTGAAGTGCCCACAGGAGCCAAGGGCGTCGTCGCCTTCACCGAGCACGATGTGGAGCAGTACAACGACGTGACTGAAAGTGATTTCGCCAGCGCAATCCGCGCACACTACGCCGTCGATCTCGATGCGGTGAACTTCAATGACTGACATACCAAGGTGGAGCCAGCAGCCACGTCAGCAGCACATGGAGACCGCTCAGATGGCGGCGATGAGCCGCCCACGCCGTCCCGTCGTCCAGACCGCGCTCCAGCTCGATGTCAGCCCGCACGAGACCGACAAGGCCCTCCTGAGCGACATCCTTGCTGCAATGGACGGATGGCCCGATACCACGAAGGTCAGGTTCGACCTCTCCAAGGGGATGGATCAGTGTGAGTCCAATGTCATGCGCATCAAGGCCGTTCGCCCGCGATGAACGTCTCGCTCTCCGTGTTCGGTCACGAACTGATCGGCTTCGACGTCAGCCGTGACACCGAGACGCGTCAGCACGAACCCAAGGAGCTGCTCAGTGGTGCTTTCGGTTTCGTGCGGGACGTCCCGATCCAGACCGTGACCGACCCGGTGAAGCGTTGGGAGCGGGGCACTCCGCTGACATCACCGGGCTACTACGAGGATAAGAGACGATGACCAATTCCCCGACTTCGGGCCACGGCACGTTCGGTCCGCCGAGGGCGGACAGGCAGACTGACTACGCGCTGGCCATCTGACGGCGAGATGACTTGCCGCTAGGCCTTTGTGACTGTCCCGCGACCGTCGACGTCGTACCAGTCGTTGCCCTTTCGGAATCGAAGATGTGCGGAACGGCCCAGCTTCAGCTCAGGGTGATTTGTATCCAGCAATCTCTTGGCGCTCGCAGCGTTGGCCGCCTCGAACTCCTCGACTAGGATCGACCCTGCGGCGTCGACGACCCGGTAACCGGTCATGATTACTCAGCAGCCTTGACGACACCGGAAGAAGACAATTTGATTGTCCTTCCTTCCTCGAGCACAGCCTCGGTTGAGTCGTCCTTCGTCGCAGTGGTCCATTCACCCGCCGCGTACACCGCCGTCACTTCGTTCGACCCACGCGACGGCCTGAGGATCAGCTCTCCCGCCGCGCCAACGCTGGCGTGCCCTGCGTCCTCCACGATGTCAAAGAGCTGAGGGAAGTTGTGGGCCGGTTTCTTGATCCTCACGATGAAAGTCATGAGGAGATGGTGACACAAAGCACCGACACACTGGTCTGGTTTGCTGGAGCTCAGCTAGCACCACCCTAGAGCGACCATGCGCGACAGCGAAGGTCAGTTACAAAACCACTCCTAGCATCGGACCTACACACTGTTGCCACTGCCCGTGCCCGCAACGAAGCTATGGGTCTCTCAGACATACCCCATCGTGGACAGCATGTGCAGCGCGCACACCTGAGGCAATGGCCATGACAATCTGCGTTGCCGAGCAAGTGCACCATGCCGCTCTGCGAGCGCGCTCCTACACCGTCACCACATCATTTGACATCTGGAGTTACGATCCGCTTCTCCGCATCCTTGAACTCACCGCCAATGATGCGGTCAGCCATCGTGCGGCAGTCCTCTTCGTTCTCGTACCCCTGACCGCCGTCAGTTGCGACGATGTTGCCGTTCACGACTAACCGCCAGGCCCACTTGTCATCTGATCGCTGGTAGAGAACTCGCTTAGAACTCATGGGACCGTTCCTCAATGTGACGACCATTGAGAGTCTCACGGACGCGACCCCAATTACCGCAGACACGCCGAGGCCTATTCGATCAGACAATCTTTCGTAGTCCAGCGGCCTAAGACATCGCGAGTCGCACGGTTCGAGTCCGGTTCCCAATGGGAGCGAACGGCCCCGTCCGCGATGACGCCAGTTCGAATCTGGCCGAGAGAATCTCGAACAGTCCTGACGGATTACATCGGCCACGCCGCCAGGTTCGTCTCGTTAATCTTGGTGACTATCAACACCCACGCCCTGACCGCTGCAGCGAACAGCAACGCGTAGAAGATGGCCCCCGGAACGCATGCATACAAGCAGCTTCCCTGGCTGATCGGCCACCAGACACTGACGGACGTGAAGCCCACGACGATGACTGCAAGCAATCCATAAGACATGACTGTTGCGAGTAGAAGCGATCGTCGCTCGCCCTTCAGGACCATCACGTCGGACACCTTCCTACCTGCAGGCGCACCAACCCACGGCTTGGATGCGATCCCCGCAGCATCACGAAGCTTGACTTCAATTACCTCTATAGATGCGTTGTGCGCGAAAACCAGCGCATTGATGATGATGTGGAACCCGACTGCTGACCACACCGGCAAGGGGAGCAGCAGAGTAAGCAAAGGCATATCGACCAAAGTTTCCGGCTTCGTCGCAATCACCGCGCCGATTCCGACCGAGTATGCGATCAGCATGCTGGTGAGAACTAAGGACTGAGCCAACGAGTTCTGGTTGTCTGCCCGTTCAGCAGCGTAAAGGGCTGCTAGTGCTTGAACTGATTCGTTCCCTGACGAGCTAGTACCCATTACGCCTCCTGGTTCTGAACATCAACAGTCAGATGTTGCCAGGCAGAGCGATTCGACGAAGTCATACGTTCGACCGACTCCAGGCCTGGGCACCGCCCCCTCCCCTAGCCACACCAGCTCCTGCGGTCGGCATAGTGGCTCGCGTCCTGTACCGGTCTGGGACTTCAATCCAACTAATGACTCAACAGGTCTGTCGTCCAGGTCAGAACCAGAATCACCACAGCCATGGCACCGAAGGCCAGCAAGCCCCAGATCCAGGTCGTGTATGCAACCCGATTTTGGAGCCATTTTAAGAACCACGGTCCCTGGTACTGAGGTACTGACGATCGCTGCGCCGTAAAACCATGGGCTCGCTCAAAGGCGTCAATCCACAACGCATCCGCAAGCTCGAAACCGCGGTGACGAACGATTAGTTGCACGCTCATTACGGACGCTATTAGGGCAAGCGCACCAGCAATCGTTCGAGCTGTCGAAGTCGACTCGGGTGACAGAGCGATTGTGAACAGAAACGACTGCCCGGTCAGGCTCAAGACTGGGACCTGCCAAACCAATGCATCGTGGTGCACGCGACGCGACGAAACGACCTCATAAGCCATGCGTTCCTCATCCGTCGCCATTCCTGAGTAATACACCAACGGAGAGTGCTCCGCTGGCTAGACAACGGCTATGTCAGGTGGTGGTTGGATATGTCAGGCATAGGCACACCCCCAAAAGGCCCCGATCAGCTCGCTCGACGCAACAAAACTCCGTGGTTCACCGAGGTAGAGGCTGAGGCTGCATTACAGCCGACACTAGAATCGATCTTCGGCAAGACCAACCCGATGACCGAGAAGGCCTGGCACAAGGGTGTCATCGACTGGATGGAGGAAAACCTCTCCCGTCCGGGTGCACCGCTGTACGAGCCGTGGACGCTATATTGGGAACACGTGGACTTCCTCCTTCGGTTTTACAGGATTGACCCGCTGACGGGACGTCGGCGGTACCACCGAGCTCTGCTGAGCCGAGTCCGTGACTGGTCGAAGTCTCCTGTTCGTCGCCGGGGTCTGTGCAGCTGAGTCGATGGCCGATGTGGTCTTTGACGGATACGACTCCTCTGGGCAACCGGTGGGCCGCCCGTGGAACACGTTGCGCTCACCGTTCAACATCCAGATGTCAGCAGTGTCAAAGGCTCAGGTCGACAACTCCTGGGACCCGCTGCTGGAGATGCTCCGACTAGGACCAGCGATCGGGAACCATCCCGGTCTCGATCCGATGGAGTCGTTCGTCCAAGTCCCCGGAGGCCGGATCATTCCGGTCACCGCATCACCTCGGTGAATCAAGGGCGCACCGAACGTAGTGCTGGCAACCCTGGACCAGTCCGAGGAATGGCTCCGCAGCAACGGTGGTAAGAAGTTCGCAAACACCATGCGTGCCAATGCAGCCAAGACCGGTGGCGTCACGATCGAAACACCGAATGCGTTCATCCCCGGTGAGGAGTGGGTTGCCGAGGAGCCGGCAGCATTCGCAGCAGCCATTCTTGAAGGATGCGCCAAAGACGACGGTCTGCTGCACGACCACCGCGAGGCTCCGTCGGACACCGAGATGATGGAACGCGAGTCTCTCGTCATCGGATTGCGACATGCCTACGGCGATGCCTCCAGTCACCCGGACGGATGCGTCATTTACGAACCGCCCCGTTCTCCTGGACACGTCGATCTTGAGCGAATTGTCTCCACAATCTGGCACCCAAGCCAAGATGTGCAGCAATCCCGCTCGGACTTCCTCGGACAGATCACGCACGCCAGTGACTTCGGGGTTTCACAGCCCGAGATGACGAGCTGCATGGACCTCGACAAGTTGATCGATGAGGGCGACGTGATCGTGCTCGGTTTCGACGGGTCACGTGGCCGAGTTCGAGGAAAGGCCGACGCCACCGCGCTGATCGGGTGTCGAGTCGAAGACGGGCACCTCTTCGAGATCAAGGTCTGGGAGCAGCCCTCCGGTCCTCTCGGTGAGAACTGACAACCGAAACCACTTGACGTGGATGAAGCGGTCCGCAAGGCGCACGAAACCTACAAGGCCGTCGGGTTCTACGCCGACCCGAGCGGATGGACCGAGCACGTCGCCCGCTGGGAAGCGAAGTACGGCAGGCGATACAAGGTCAAGGCGACTCAAGCGAACCCGATCTCGGCATGGCCGAGGGGCAAGACCACCAACGTCGGTGAGTACATCGAACGAATGCGGTCCGCCATCGCCAACAACGAGATAACTCACGACGGATCGTCGGCATTGGTGCGCCATTTCTTCAATGCCAGAAAGCGATCCACCAGAACTGGCTACCTGATCTTCAAGGCCTACTTCGAGAGTACCGACAAGATCGACGGCGCATACGCCGGAGTCATGGCATGGAAAGCCCGACTCGATGCCGTGGCCGTTGGTGTCGGCAAGAAACGTGAAAAGCGAACCCCGAGAGTGGGTGTACTCGTTTGACTATCGAGGTCCCCGGTCTCGACCATTCCGATCGGAACACGGTCGACAAGCTGTTCAACCAGCTCGACAAGAAGATGCTGCGCAACAAGCTTCGTGCTCTGTACTACGACAGCAAGTACCTGTTCAAGGACCTGGGCATCGCCACTCCCCCTCAGCTCTGCAACTTCGAGGCAGTTCTCGGTTGGCCTGCCAAGGCCGTGGACACACTGGCGCGCCGATGCAACCTGGACGACTTCGTTCTTCCCGATGCATCGGCAGCCGACTTCGGTATCGATCTGCTCTGGGAAGACAACAGCCTCGACATCGAGAGCCACCAGGCACACACCAGCGCGTTGATCCACTCGGTCGTGTTCATTGCCACCACCACCCTCGGTGATGTTCAGGCCGGTGAGCCCGAAGTGCTCATCACCGCACGTGACGCCATGACGGGCACCGGACTGTGGGACACACGCCGCCGAGCACTCAGGGCTGCTCTCTCTCTGTAGTCGATTCGGACGAGATCGGACAGCCCACAAGCTTCATGGTCTACACGACCGAAAAGGTCATCACTGCAGCCAAGGGCAGCAACGGAGTCTGGTCGGCGGATGTCCGTTCCCACACTCTCAAGCGAGTGCCGGTCGAACCCCTGGTGTATCAGCCCCGTCTGGGTCGGCCCTTCGGCAGCTCACGCATCTCCCGAGCCGTCATGAGCCTCACCGACTCTGCACTGCCCACCATCGTGCGCTCGGAGATCGGGGCCGAGTTCTTCACGGGCCCGCGGCGGTACTCACTGAACATTCCGCAGGAAGCATTCGGAACCGGTGGGGCCACGATCCTGTTCTGGAAGCAGCTCGCACAGTTCCCCACCACAAAGACACTTCAGCCCGCCCAATGGTCCTCTCTTGGCCCGCGCAGTAGCGATCGATGACGCTGCACTTCGAGGCAAGGCATCCTCTTCCGAGGCTCGACTGCGGTTGGCCAAGTTCGGGATTGCCCCGGACGATCTGCTCCGGGCGCGGGTGAAGATTACGCCTCCTGCCACGTCGCCACGGACCAGCTCCGACCCTGCCGACTTGATACGCAGGCTCAGTGCCGCCGAGCGTCGCGCTCCGATGGCCGTCGTGGAGACACACACCGCCTAAGTCCATGGCAACCGCGCTTTCCCGGCGACTTCCCCACTCTTGGTGAGGGTCTTTCACGAACTCAGGAGAGTTCGACAACTACGCCATGCGAGACATGGTTGAACTGGAGGCAGCATGAACGTGAATGTGGATGGCTATCCGCTCGATCTCAGGGTGGTGAGAGGCTCACTCATCGTGGTGCAGAACGATGCACTGCGAGGAACCCTGAGTCTCGCTGAGCCGCCCGCTGACCCGGTTCCCACGATCCTCCAGGCGATTGATGAACGAGTACCTTTTGCTGGAGCAGTTCGTTGCCATCCTAGAACACAACCGAGACAATCAGCGCGACAACGACATCTGGCTGCTTCACAAAGACGGCTCAACTTCGATCGTGCCCGATCAGAACATCGCAGCGTTCCAGGACCCGCAGACTTGGCCGAAGTACATCTGCCGTTCGGAAGCAGTCAACAGCCATGTCTCCGCTGACGGCCTCTATGCAGCACTCGACCATGTGAACTGGGCTATCGGACTTACGATGTCGATGGCAAACAGTCGCGTTGCACGGGCCGCGTCAGCATTCGCACGGGTCCTGACGAGACAGACTGGCGCAACGACATGACCGAGCCACTCGGCAAAGTCGACCAGGAGACCCGCAAGCTGTGGCTCACCAGAGTCCAGGACTTTCAGCAAGTCATCAAGCCGCCTGTAGGTCAGACCTTTCCGGCTGGTACGACCGCACGAATCGACTTCTACACCGACCCGGACCAAGGAACTGTGCTCATGTCCTGGGCCGCGACAGTCACCACTGCCGAAGCCAGATGGCGTCAGGAGTCCGAGGTCGCGGACACCATCGCTGATCGGACCCCCTACTACCTGTACGTCAGCTTCCCCGATTCACCGAGAACCGACTACTGCCGGTTCTACGGCAACGTCCAACGCCGCCAACCTCACCGCTAGGAGAACACCAGGGCAATCGCCGTCACCACCACCAAGAACTCCCTCGCCGCTGCCTACGCCGCCCTGGGTGCATTCGTGTCACTTCACACCTCATCCCCGGCGGCAACGGGTGCCTACGAGGCCACGGGCGGCTCCCCCCGCCTACGCCCGCAAGCAGACCACGTGGGGCGCAGCCTCCGGTTCGACCGTCTCGGGCTCGGAAGTCACTCGATGAGCGCCGTCATTTCGACGTTCCCGCCGGGACGTAGACCCACTGGGGCCTGTGGACGGCAGCGACCGGCGGCACCTTCATCGACGGCGGCGCACTGTCGGCTTCGGTGACGCTCTCCGATCAGGGTCAGGTCAAGTCACCGATCAGGGTCAGGTCAAGGCACCGATCAGCTACACCCAGTCCTGATAGCACTTCGGCGGTAGAGGAGGCGCGATGGACAAATGGGTGATGGACCTCCCGACATCACCGGTACTGGAGATGACGATGCCGGTTGGCCCGATCCTTGTGATCGAGTTGCCGGCTGTTTCCGTGTCGGTCTTACCGGAGGGGTTTATCCCACCGTTTATCCCCGAGACCACAGCGGAGGCAACAGGTTTCGGTACCGCAACGGTCTCCCCGGTGCTCATCGTCGTCGCACGGTCTAAAGGTGCTGGCGTCACCAGGGTTCGTGGGGCTGGCCGGGTGACAGCAAGGGCCACCGGCTCGGGCACCGACTTCGTCACAGGGCTCGTGCTCCTCGGTCGCACTGCAGCAGCATCAGGTTCCGGCACTTCGACTGCGAAGCCGACACTGTTGGTGAGGGTCTGGGCCAATGGATCGGGCACCGCCCTCGTGGCGGCACAAGCAGTCGCTCCGGCACTGGCATCGGGCTCCGGTACTACGTCGATCAAACCTGCTGAAGTCGGTCGCATGGTTGCGTCCGGAGTCGGCAGTACCGCTGTCGCTGCGTATGTTGTCGGGCAAGCCATCCCGACTGCCGTCCAGGGATCAGGTACCCAGGAGAAGTCCAGGTGTGCGACGAAAGACTGCACTGGGCCTGTCACTGGGCGTGGACTATGCTCCTCGCACTACGCAAAGGACTGGAAGGCTCGACGCAACCTGGCCAGCTAGTCCCTCGCCGCAGCGTGTTCCTGAGCTCATACGACAAGCTCACGGGTGAACCGTTCGAGCTGATACACCTTGCCTGTGTCTTCCTGGAGCATCACGTCGAATAGCCTGAACGATTCGTCGAGCGGCAACCCCGCATGGAGTCCATACAGCGCCAGGGTGACCCTTAGCTCATGGGTCACGACAGCTTGCCCTCCCAGCCACATGAATCACGCAGGCAGAGGCCGATCACGCCCTGGTCCTCCATGGTTCTGTCCGAATAGACCACGACCAGCGTCTGCGCATCGACGGGATACCTACACTTCGGACACTTGTGACCGTCGACCGGTGTGGACTGGGTTTCAATTGCTACGCGCTCGCTCATGCGCATGAAGCTATCGGAAGCATCCGACAGTGGTTGCACGGCGAGATGGCTAAGGATGTTCGGCTTCGCTCCCACGCTCACCGTGACAACATCGAGGGATGTCCACCCCGGAGTCGAGAGACGACAACCATCGAACAGCCAGTCCGGCTGAGCTGGAGAAGCTTCGACTGGTCAACACCGAGTTCAAAGACCGACTCGACCGCCAAGCTCTGGCCGTCTCAACCATCGATACCAAGGGGACGACGGTTCTCGGTTTCTCCATAGCGTTGGGGGCTTTCATCGTCACTCAGAGCGATCTCAGCTATTGGAGGCTTTTCCCTCTGCTCATCACCGCAGCATCGTGCGCACTCGCCTACTCTTCGTTGCGGGTCAGAAAGTACAAAGACGCACCAGATCCGTCACAGGCGCTGACGACTCTGATGCAGGACAAAGAGACGACCGAAGAGGACTGCCTCAACGTCCTGATACACGGACGGTCCATTGTCTTCGTCACAAACTCCGACGCGATTCACTGCAAGGCTTTACGTTGGAAGCAGAGTGCGTGGACATTGACTGTGGCGGGCCTCGTCACAGCCGTGATTGTGCTGATAGGAAACGTGTGAGATATGTCAGAACAGGGTGCGACTCAGAGCAATGACGAAACTCCAGAGCCCGGCAAGAAGCAGCCTCCCCCGACCAAGGAGGAGCAGATGCAAAAGATAGTTGTTGGAACCGAGGAAAAAAGCTTGAAGCCGAAGGGTGTTCAACACTTCACAAAGAGTGAAGAGCACAACGACTCGGAAGCCTGAGCCGACAATATCGATCGTGGGCCCAGTTCGCATTCCGTGCGTAGCGAGACTTGAGTCCCCATCGATAGACGCGCATCGCTCGCCCGTGCTGGCGTTAGCCCTCTTGACTCGAATCGCCTCCCGCCTGCGTGGGTGACGTCGTTCCAGACGAAGCACGATAGCGAGAGGCCAGCTCGATCGAGAGGAGTCGGGAATGACCACACCAACGGGTTCAGGTGAGTACAAATTCCACGCTGACCGAGTTCGGGCCATGCAGTTCACTCCTGAGTCATTCAGCGACGTCATCGACTGGCTGAGGGAAAATGGCAGAGCGCTTGGCAGTTACAGCAATGCTTCTCGCCCATACAGGCTCGACCTTCCGAAGCCCTACAGGCTCGAGAACTCAAGGGAGTACATCCACTTTAAGGCGATGGCCGATCGCGCACGTCGACAATCCTTGGCCTCGCACGAAGGTGAGCGAGAGATCGGACGGAAGGCACTGAAGGACATTGAGGCCATTCTCTCCAATCTGGTTCAGAGCATCAAGAACTCGGGATGGCCGGTCGACTATCCACTCATGGACGACTCCGATGCCTAGAGAGGCTCAAGCCGGGTGAATGGGGTGTCATCACCACCACCAAACGCGACAAGTCCCACGTGGCCAAGGCGCGTATCCGTGATCGTGACGGCAAGCTCCAACTGGTCGAAGCCACCGGGGCCTCGGCGGACGAAGCACGGAGAAGGCTCCAGGCCAGGCTGATCGAACGGGTCACGCCCGAGGGTGAGAAGGACGGACAGCTTACCAAGCGGACCACGGTGTCCGAGTTGGCCGAGTACTGGTTGGCAGAGAAGCAGACATCCACGTCCGTCGGGGACTCCCTTCTGGCGTTGTACCGTTCCACGTGACGGAGCGTGTGCAAGGACGCCGTGGGAGACCTGCGCATCACCGAGTTGACAGCGGGAGCCGTGGATGCCTTCTCGCGCTCTGTCGCTGTCCGTGCGCCGAGCCGTGCGCGTCTGGCACGAATCGTGCTCAGCGGGATGTTCAGCACGGCAACCCGCCTCGAGCTGATCGACCACAACCTGGTGCGAGAGACTAAGGTGCCCAAGCCTGAGCCGGGTCCGTCCTGTCACTCTTGAGGAGCTGACAGACATACGCGCCGCCGTGGATTTGTACTGCCGACACGAAACCGTGGATGCCGAGGGAGTGGTCCGCAGGAAGTACGGACCCAAGCCGGGGGCTGACCTCCAGGATCAGATGGACTTGTTGATGGCTACCGGGGTCCGCATATCGGAGCTGCTGGCTTTGCTGTGGGAGTACATCTCGACGCCGATGTTCCGACAATCGTAGTGAACGCGACCCTGGTGCAGCCACGAACGGCTGGGGAGAAGCTGATCCGTCAGCCACACCGTAAGGGCGACGCTCCCCCCACTGCCATCGTCATCCCGAAGTTCGCCGTGGACATCCTCCGTCGACGGCGAGAGGCCCTCACGTTCAACAACCCGAACGATGCCGTCTTTGTCACATCGACCGGCAACTGGGTCTCCCCTGCCAACGTTCGGCGCTGCTGGCGCGGAGCGCTCGGCAAGAACTTCGACTGGGTGACGCCACACAGCTTCCGCCGGACCGTGGCAACGCTCGTGAAGGTCCAGTACGGGGTGGAGGCGGCACAGGCGCAGCTCGGTCACGCCAACACCGCTGTGACGGAAGCGCACTACATCCAGCGGATGAACTCGGCACCGGATATGACCGAGCACTCAACACTTTCGCGCCGTCAGAGCGGCAAAATCTTGGGTAAGTGTTGAGTACGGCAACCTATGGCCTGCAATGAAAAGAGCCCCTCACCTGAACTTGCAGGTGAGGGGCTATCTTTGCGCTCCCCCACCTGGACTCGAACCAGGAACCCTTCGATTAACAGTCGAATGCTCTGCCAATTGAGCTATGGGGGATTACCTTGCGGCGTCACACTCTCGTGCGAGCCGTTGGAAACAATAGCGCACACCCCCTTGTGAGTACCAAATCGGGCCCACGAGAGCACCGAAACAGCTTCCGCCGTGTACCGAATCGCCCTGCTCGAGGTTCGTCGGGCAAGATGGAAGAACGGCCGCACGCTCTACGGAAGGACCCACTGATGATTCGTTTGGTACTGGCGGCTGGAGCTGCATATGTACTGGGAGCCAAGGCCGGACGGGGCCGGTACGAGCAGATTCGTAAGACGGCCAGCGCCGTCGCGTCGAGCCCGGCCACCAAGAAGGCCATCGAGGTCGGCCGTCAGAAGTTGTCCGACTCTCTGAACACGCAGCCGAGACTCGAGCCGATGAAGCCCGTCGACGACGAAGACCAGGTTTTTGTCCCGCGCGATCAGCTGCGGCGCTAACCGACCTCGGCGACGCTTCCCACGGCGAGTTCGAGCAGGCTGCGGCGGTACTGCTCGAGGGCGATGAGATCACCGAACAGGGCGTTGTAGTCGTCCGGCTTCTCCGCAGGCGACATGCGCTGCAGCTTGGACTTCAGTTCGGCGACCTGTTGGCCCACCCACACCTCTTGAAGCCGGGCGAGCACACCGGAGATGTAGCGCGTGAGAGCGTCGTCGGCCACGCGCATCGGGTCGACGGCCAACTCCGTCACCAACGACACCACCACGGCGTCCTTGGCCTGCTTGGCCACCGCGTCGACCCACTCCCCACCGCCCAGGCCCGCGGCAGTGCCGCCGGCCGCGGCCACGGCATCACGCACCGCGGCGTACGCCGGATGGTGAAAGCTTTCGGGTGGCAGCGAATCGAAGACGGTGCCGGCGACCGCGGGCATCTGCAGCACCGCTTTGAGGGCCTCTCGTTGCGGCCACAGCGTCGGATCGGTGGGGTTGGGACGCGGCGGCCCGGCCGGGGCTTCCGTCGGCGCTGCCTGACGCTTCTCGAAGGGCACGCGTTTACCGCTCGTGTCACCTCGCGCACCCTTCTTCGCCTCGTCGCGCACGCGGGCGAGCACCATCGCAGTGTCGTCCCAGCCGGTCCACCCGGCGAGCTGCCTGGCGTACTCGTCCCGCAGTGAGGCGTCCTTGATTCGCGCGACCACCGGAACAGTGCGCTTGAGCGCTTCGACGCGCCCCTCGGGCGTGTCCAGATCATGCTCTCGGAGCAGCGATTTGACGACGAAGGCAAACATCGGGGTTCGCCGGGCCACGAGATCGCGAACCGCGTTGTCACCGGATTTCAGGCGCAGGTCGCACGGGTCCATTCCGTCGGGTGCGACGGCGACGAAGGTCTGCCCGGCGATCTTCTGATCCCCCTCGAACGCCTTCATGGCGGCGGCCTGGCCGGCGTCGTCACCGTCGAAGGTGTAGATCACCTCACCGCGAAAGTAGCTGTCGTCCATCATCAGTCGGCGCAGCATCGCAAGGTGGTCTTCGCCGAACGCGGTGCCACAGGACGCCACCGCGGTCTTGACGCCGGCGAGGTGCATCGCCATGACGTCGGTGTAGCCCTCGACGATGACGGCCTGATGCGACTTCGCGATCTCCTTGCGCGCGAGATCCAGCCCGAACAACACCTGAGACTTCTTGTACAGCATGGTTTCCGGGGTGTTGATGTACTTTCCAGGCATCGTGTCGTCGTCGAACAGTTTGCGGGCGCCGAAACCGATGACGTCGCCGCTCTGACTGCGAATGGGCCACACCAATCGGCGCCGGAAACGATCGATGGGCGTGCCGCGCTTGCCGGGTGTCGCCAGGCCCGCGTCCACGATCTCCTTGGCTTCGAAGCCCTTGCCCAGCAGGTGTTTGGTGAGGGTGTCCCAGCCGTCGGGTGCGTATCCGCAGCCGTATGCCAGCGCGGCGTGGCCGTCGAAGTTTCGTTCGGTGAGGTAGTCGCGTGCGGTCTGGGCGTCGGGGCCGCTGAGCCTGCCCGCGTAGAACTCCTGGGCTGCCGCGTTCGCGGCGATCAGGCGCGCTCGGGTGCCACGGTCACGTTGAACCGATGGCCCTCCACCCTCGTAGGAGATCGAGTAGTTCAGCCGATCGGCGAGTTGCTCGACGGCCTCGACGAAGGAGATGTGCTCGATTTTCTGGAGGAAGGAGTAGGCATCACCGCCCTCGCCGCAACCGAAGCAGTGATAGTGACCGTGGTTGGGCCGAACATGGAAGGAGGGCGACTTCTCGTCGTGGAAGGGGCACAATCCCTTCATCGAGTCGCCGCCCGCGCGCTTGAGGGAGACGTAGTCGCCGACTATGTCTTCGATTCGTGTGCGTTCGCGAATGGCGGCAATGTCACGTTCAGGGATTCGGCCGGCCACGACTGGAGTCTAGCGTCGAACAAGACGCCCGACACCCGTCGATCAACCCCAGCTGGCCTGAGCCCCGAGCGACCGCTTGTCCACCAGTTCGAGTCGACTCTCGGTGTACGACGCGATCTGATCGACGACGACGCGAGTCCGTTCGGCGTCGCTGGACGCGCGTTGCCACGCGGGCACCAGGATGGGATCGAGTTCGCCCGGCGCCGAGCGCATCAACCACTCGGCGACGCGATGGATCCGGTCACGTTGACGTTCCTGCCGAATCTTGTGCCCGGCGTCGGACATGACGTACCGCAGTGCCATGGTCTTGAGCAGAGCCACTTCGGACGCGACGATCGACGGCACCACGAGGTCGGCGTCGTACCTCGTCAACGCTGCCGTGCCGTACTTCTGGCGGGTTCCGTCGATGGCAGCGGTGGCGAATCGCCCGACCAGCTCGCTGGTCATGTGCTTGAGCGCCACGGACGCGGTGAGAGTGCCGTCGTATCTGCCGACCGCGACGACGACGTCCATCTTGGACAACCGGCTCGCCGCCTCGATCAACTCGTCGACGTCGAGTCCGCGGAACTCCGACACACCGAGTTCGGCCAGTGCCCGCTGCTCGATCGGATCGGACAGTGCGCGCAGGTCGATTCTGGCGTCGATGACGCCGTCCTCGACGTCGTGTACCGAGTAGGCGACGTCGTCGGACCAATCCATGGTCTGCGCTTCGAGGCACTTGTGCTTGTCCGGTGCACCGTCGCGTACCCAGCCGAGAATGGCCGAGTCGTCGTCGTAGGCACCGAATTTCGCGCCCGGCGCGGGCCTGGTCCACGGATACTTCATCGCGGCGTCGAGGGCGGCGCGGGTGAGGTTGAGTCCCGCGCTGTTGCCGTCGGAGTCGAGGATCTTGGGCTCGAGGCCGGTCAGGATGCGCAGGTTCTGCGCGTTGCCCTCGAATCCGCCGCAATCCTGGGCCACCTCGTCGAGGGCCCGCTCGCCGTTGTGTCCGTAGGGAGGATGACCGATGTCGTGTGCCAAGCCCGCCAGATCGACCAGATCGGGGTCGCTGCCGAGCCCCTCCGCGATGCTGCGCCCGATCTGCGCGACCTCGAGCGAATGCGTCAGCCGGGTGCGCGGGGTGTCGCCGTCGCGGGGCCCGGTCACCTGGGTCTTGTCCGCCAGACGACGCAGGGCAGCACAGTGCAAGACCCGCGCACGATCTCGCGCGAACGCACTCCGATGCGAGGCGTTGTCCGCCCCGGATCGAAGCCCAGCGGTCTTGGGCGGTTCGGGAACGAATCGTTCGACGTCGTGCTCGGAGTATGTGCCGGTCATCTACTGGCCTGCCGTGTAGGAGAAATCAGCGGTGAAGTGCGTCAACTGGTACCACAGCAGAGCGCCTGTCTCCCTGGCTATTCCGTGCGCCTGCGACTCGCGGGTGTAGACGGCAGGCCCGGTGCGGGTGGGCGACGTCCACGCATCGAGATCGGCGTCGCGCGCCATGGTTCGGGTGCGCAGCGAGTGCCACGGATCGCTGACCAGCACCACCGATATCTTGCCCTGATCTCGTAGCGTGGCACTGACGGCTTCGATGCTTTCGAGGGTGTCCGATCCGGTTTCGACGGCCACGATCGCGTCGGCAGGCACGCCCTGATCTATCAGGTAATTGCGACCCGACGCCGCCTCGGTGAACAGGTCACCTTCTTGCTTGCCGCCGACGGTGACGATCTCGGGAGCGATGCCCTGCTCGTACAACGACGCGGCCTGCGCCAAGCGTGCCTCGAACACCGTCGAGGGCGTACCGCTGTACTGCGCAGCACCGAGTACGACGATGGCGTCCGCCGCAGTATGGTCGTCGATTCGAGCCACCTGCCACACGCGCACCGCGGTGCCTGCCACCAGAACGAGGGCCATCAGTATCACTCCCGCGACCAACCGACCCGTCCAGCGTCCGAGCGTTCCGAAGAAGCCCAGCCGCTCGGGACCGGGGTCCGGGGCATACCGGTCGTCGTACGGGTCGCCGTACGAATCTCGGTCGAGAGTTGGATTCACCCCTCGAGTTTGCCAGGCCCGCGCATCTTCGGCGGTCACGGCGCGCCTCGGAAGGTCAGAGCCACCCGCGGTCCTCGGCGACTCGGACCGCTTCGGCCCGGGTGCTGGTGCCGGTTTTTCCGATCGCCGAAGAGAGATGGTTGCGCACTGTCCCTTCCGACAGGTGCACCTGCGCCGCGATGGCACCGGCCGTTCCACCCTTCGACGCTGCGCGAAGAACTTCCTGCTCACGGGCGGTCAGCGGCGAGACGCCCTCGGTGAGCGTCTCGGTGGCGAGCGCGGGATCGACGACGCGCAGACCCATGTGGACCCGTCGCACGGCATCGGCCAACTGTTTGGCTGGAGTGTCCTTGACGACGAATCCGGAGGCTCCGGCATCGATCGCACGGCGCAGATATCCCGGCCTGCCGAACGTCGTGACGATCAGCACTTTCGACTCCGGTACCGCCTGAGCCAGCTCGGCGGTGACGTCGATGCCGTTCTTGCCCGGCATTTCCACGTCGAGCAGCACGACGTCGGGTCGATGTTCGAGAACCGCCGCCACCACTTCGTCGCCTCGTCCCACCTCTGCGACGATGTCGAGGTCGTGTTCGAGTCCCAACAATGCCGCGAGAGCACCACGCACCAGCGCTTGGTCGTCGGCCAGCAACAGTCTGATACTCATGGTGCCGAGACCTCCACCTTGAATCCGCCGGTCGGAACCCGGGCGACCGTCAGTGAACCACCGGCAGCGCTCACGCGTTCACCCAACCCGCGGAGCCCGTTTCCTCCACAGTGTTCCTCGGCCGGCCCGCATCCGTCGTCGACGATGGAAATGCTCGACGGCGTCAGCATCACTCGGCAGTGCCGTGCGTGGGAGTGTCGCACCACGTTGGTCACCGCTTCGCGCAGGACCCAGCCGAACAGTTCGCGGTGTCGCAGTGAAACGACGTCGGCATCCGCGGGCAGCTCGACGTCGATGGCTGCGGCCACCAGAGCTGTTCGTGCGCTTGCCAGTTCGGTGCCGATGTCGATTTGACGCATGCCGCCGACGGTGCTGCGAACGTCGGCCAGTGCTTGCCTTGCAAGGGCTTCCACCTCGGCGATCTCGACAGCTGCTCGGGCAGCATCGATCTCGAGCAATCTGCCGGCCAGTTCGCTCTTGACAGTGATGACGGTCAGGGAATGCCCGAGAATGTCGTGCACGTCTCGGCTCATCCGCTCACGTTCGGCGACGATGGCCAGATCCGCCAATTGCTGCCGCGCCACGGCCAATTCGTGGTTGCGCTGGAAGACCTGAGTGATACCCCACGCAGCGGCCGAGCTGATCAGCAACTGAAACGCGAAAAAGTTGTCGGGCTCCCAGGACGGGATGACCCGCGGTGCCACTTCGATGAGCACCACCATCACCGCGACCAACGTCCACGCCTGCCGAACCGGCAGCGTCATCATCGCCAGCACCGCGATGTAGATCGTT
Organism: Rhodococcus sp. NKCM2511; assembly: GCF_014905595.1. Taxonomy (NCBI): domain Bacteria; kingdom Bacillati; phylum Actinomycetota; class Actinomycetes; order Mycobacteriales; family Nocardiaceae; genus Rhodococcus; species Rhodococcus sp. NKCM2511. The sequence goes on from NZ_BNHJ02000002.1 coordinate 306,956, forward strand.
GCGCCGAATCCGGTGGTTCCGATCAGCGCGCTCATCGCCGCGGTCAGGGCCAGCATTGCCGCGAGCGCGATCCAGGCCTGCCGTATCGGCAGCGGGTGTCCGCGGCGGTGACCGTTGCGAAAGCGCCAGAAGGTGGCCGTGAATACGACTCCGAACCCGACGATCGCGGCAATACCGAGGACCCGTGCCGCCACAGACCCCAACGACAGAATCTCGTTCAACGGATAGATCAGGTAGATCAGCCAGATGGCTCCGAACATCCAGCCGTACCGCCAGACCCTGCCCTCGGGGAGGTCGGCGGTGAACGTGGTCATGTCGCCCACGGTATCTCCGTGGGCGACACGATCGGTGGTTTCCGCGTCAGGCACGCTTGGTGTCTTTCCGGAACAGCAGCGCCGCTCCTGCGATGAACACCACCGCCCACACCACCAGGTTGACCACTGCGACGGCGAGGATGCCTGCGTCGGCCGAGGTGAACGGAGCCCGGGCCACAGTCGCCAGACCGTACAACGGGGTGAACTTCGCCAGCATCGGGAACCAGCCGCTGTCACCGAGCGGGACGAACAATCCGCCGGCCAGGGCGAGGAAGGCCAGTACCGGTCCGAGGATCTGCATGACGTTCTCCGAGGGCAGCAGGTACCCCATGAACAACCCGAATGCGGCGAACACCGCAGATCCGAGCCACGCGATCACTCCGCAGGCGAGCCACACCCAGATCGGCATGTCGGCTCCGAAGAATGCCGCGACGACGAACACCACGACGATCGCTGCAGCACCCATCGTCATGGCGACGAGCATCTTGGTGACGATGTAAGCGACAGGTTTGAGCGGAGTCAGTCGCAGCTGCCTGCTCCAGCCCTGAGCGCGTTCGACGGAGACCATCGCTCCCCCACTGGTGGTGGCCAGCATCGCTCCGTAGACGGCCATGCTGATGGCGATGTAGCCCGTGACGTTGCCGTGCGCGAAGGGGTAGTTGGTCCGGTAGTCCGACTGCGTACCGAAGATGACGAAGAACACCGGGGGCATGACCAACGTGAAGACCAACGTGCGCTTGTTCCGGAACAGGCGACGGATTTCGAGTCCGAGGAACGTGGGCGAAAATCCGCCGTACGCAACGGCTCTGGCAGCGGTGGGGCGGGGCGAGGTCGTGGTCATCGGATACTCCCGGCGAGTTCGGTGTCGGCATCGGTGGTCAGGGCGAGGAAGGCGTCCTCGAGGTTGCGCGAGACGATTTCGAGATCGGTCGCATGCGCATCGTTGAGGAGGTAGCGGGCAACGCAGTCGGAGTCGCGTCCGTGCACGATCACCCGGTCGCCGCGCGTCTCGACCCGGTCGACTCCGGGAAGAGCGAGCAACGTGGACCGGTCGACACCGGGCAGGGTGGCGGTGACCGTGCGTCCCGCCGCGAGATTCTTGACCTCGGCGGCGCTGCCGTCGGCAACGATCTTGCCGTGCCGCACCAGGACGATCCGGTCGGCGTAGGCATCGGCCTCGTCGAGGTAGTGCGTTGCGAACAGCACTGTTCGGCCGGTGCTCGCGTCCTGGCGAATGGCGTTCCAGAAGTCGCGTCGCCCCTCGACGTCCATGCCGGTGGTCGGCTCGTCCAGCACCAACAGATCCGGATCGGGCAACAGAGCGAGTGCGAATCGCAGTCGCTGTTGTTGGCCGCCGGAGCACTTCGCCACCCGACGATCACCGATGTCGGCGATGCCTGCCCGCGTCAGCACCTCTTTCACGGACCTGGTTCTCGCAAACAGGGCCGCAGTCAGTTCGACGGTTTCGCGGACGGTGAGGTCGCGAAGAAGTCCGCCGGTCTGCATCACCGCCGAGATGCGCCCCTGAGCGATGGCGTCGGCCGGAGTTCCGCCGAACACCGATACCGTCCCGGTGGTGGGTGTGGCCAGGCCGAGCATCATGTCGATGGTCGTGGTCTTGCCGGCACCGTTCGGTCCGAGAAAAGCGACTACCTCGCCCGGCTCGATGGACAGGTCGATCCCGTCCACCGCACGGACCGATCCGTATGTCTTCGTGACGCCTCGCAGTTCGACTGCCTTCGTTGTGGTCATGACAGCTACTCTGCTGCGATCCGAGCCCGACCACCTCGACCGAGCGTCACGATTGCACGATGACAACTGTCATGGATCGACCTGCTCGATTCGGACACGCTGGAGCCGGTAGATTTCAGCGCATGGCAGTCCAGCACCGGCGGCACTCCAGCGCCACAGTCCGTAGGTCGGTCCATCGATTCCGTCGCCTCACCGCAACAGGTGCTCTGACCTTGTTCGCTGCGGTTCTCCTCGCCCCCGGCGTCGCCTCCGCCGAGGCACCGTCGCGCCTCGCCACCCAGATCACCGACAACGTGCAGGCACTCGATCCGGACTCGCTGGCCGAGGTGCAGACGTCCATCGACGACCTGTACGGCGGCAGCCAGCTCAGGCTGTGGGTCACCTACGTTGCGGATTTCGACAACATGTCGGCGGCCGACTGGGCACGGCAGACGTACGAACGGAGCGATCTCGGTCAGCGAGACGTCCTGCTCGCAGTGGCGACCGTCGATCGGTCGTACTACCTCGGCGTCAACACCGGGCTCTCACAGATCACCACGGCGGAGCAGGACGACATTCGTGTCAACGACGTCGAACCTGCGCTGGGCGAAGAGGATTGGTCGGGGGCGGCCATAGCTGCGGCCGGCGCTCTCGGCGAGGCCTATGCATCGAGCGGTGGAGGTGGGTCGTCGGCACCGCTGCTGATCGGTGTCGGGGTGGTGGCCGTCGCAGGCGGCGGAGCTGTTGTCTACTCCTCACGGCGCAAGAAGGCTCGAGTGGCCGCCGAGCTGGAAGCGGTGGCGAAGATCGACCCGAGTGACCCAGCAGCATTGGCCCAATTCCCGATCGACGTTCTCGACACCCGCGCCAAGGAAATTCTGATCGAAACCGACAACGCCGTGCGAGCCAGCGAGGAGGAATTGACCCTGGCCCGAGGCGAATTCGGCGATTCGGCAGCCGCTCCGTTCATCACTGCGTACGACAACGCAAAGAAAGCTCTGGCCTCTGCTTTCGAGATCCGTCAGCGGCTCGACGACGCCATTCCCGAAACCCCCGATCAGCGACGGGCGATGCTCGTCGAGATCATCTCCTCGTGCGGCCAGGCAGATCGGGAACTCGACTCTCGGGTCGAGGAATTCGACGGATTCCGCGACCTCGTCATGAACGCCGGCTCGCATCTCGACGAGCTCACCCAAGCCATCATCGGCTTGACGGTGCGCATTCCGCAGTCCGAAGCCCTACTCTCTCAGCTGCATTCGGAATTCTCCGATACCGCACTGAAATCGATTGCCGACAACGTCACGATGGCCAAGGATCGAGTTTCCCTGGCCGAGGAGAACATCGAAGCCGGCCGCAAGGCCGCAGCACTTCCGCCCGGAAAGCAGGGCCCGGCCGTGACCGCGATTCGGACCGCGGAACGAGCTGTCGATCAAGCGAAGTCACTGCTCGACGGAGTCGACCACGCCCGCGACGACATACGGCACGCAATAGCCACCCTGCCCGACGCCATCGCGGACGTCCGCCGGGACATCGAGAAGGCTCGCGGACTGGCCGAACACGGCGGCACCGAACTGCAGGCGGCGATGACTGCGGCACAGACGGCATTGAAGAACGCCGAGACGGCACAGTCGAGCGATCCGCTCGGTAGTTACACCGCCCTTGCCGCAGCAGATTCCGAACTCGAGAAGATCGTCGACGAAGCGTCGGCGGAGAAGGCCGCCGAGGATCAGCTGCGGGCGCGTCTGGAACGCGATATTGCCGCTGCCCAGGCGCAGATCACTGCTGCAGCGGACTACATCTCGACCCGACGCGGCGGAGTGGGTGCCGATGCTCGAACGCGTTTGTCCGAAGCCGAACGGCATCTCGGTGCAGCTCGGCAGCTCGAACCGGACAATCCCGACGAGGCTCTCAAGCACGCGCATGCCGCCAGTCAATTGGCTTCGCGCGCATCGCAGATCGCCCAATCCGATGTACAGAACTGGGAAAATCGGCACGGCCCACGCGGCGGCAGTAGCGGCGGCAACGTAGCAGGCGCCGTGCTCGGCGGAATCCTGATCAACAGCGTGCTGCGCGGCGGCGGAGGCGGATTCGGTGGTGGATTCGGCGGCGGCGGGGGCTTCGGCGGCGGTGGAGGCGGAGGCGGCGGCTTCGGTGGCGGCGGCGGCCGCTTCTGATTCGACCCAGACATGCGACAGGGCCCGATCTCTCACCGAGAGATCGGGCCCTGTGTATTGCCTACAGCCCTACGCGCCGATCAGACGGGCGGCGATGTAGCCCTCGACCTGATCGAGAGCCACGCGCTCCTGTGCCATCGTGTCGCGCTCACGAATGGTGACGGCATGGTCGTCGAGGGTGTCGAAGTCGACGGTGATGCAGAACGGGGTACCGATCTCGTCCTGGCGACGGTAGCGACGGCCGATGGCTCCGGCGTCGTCGAATTCCACGTTCCAGTACTGACGCAGTTGCTGCGCAAGATCTTTCGCCTTCGGCGTCAGATCGGCGTTACGCGAGAGCGGAAGCACCGCGACCTTCACCGGGGCAAGACGACGATCGAGCTTGAGCACGACACGCTTGTCGACGCCGCCCTTGGCGTTGGGTGCCTCGTCCTCGGTGTACGCATCGACGAGGAACGCCATCAGCGACCGAGTCAAGCCGGCGGCCGGCTCGATGACGTACGGGGTGTACCGGGTGTCGGTGGCCTGCTCGTAGTAGCTCAGGTCCTGGCCCGACGCCTTCGAGTGCACCGTCAGGTCGTAATCGGTGCGGTTCGCGACGCCCTCGAGCTCACCCCAGGCGCTGCCCTGGAAGCCGAAGCGGTACTCGATGTCGACGGTGCGCTTGGAATAGTGCGACAGCTTTTCCTTGGCGTGCTCGTACAGCCGCAGGTTCTCCGGATCGATGCCGAGATCGGTGTACCACTTCATGCGGTAGTCGATCCAGTACTGATGCCACTCGTCGTCCTCGCCGGGCTTGACGAAGAACTCCATCTCCATCTGCTCGAACTCACGAGTGCGGAAGATGAAGTTTCCCGGCGTGATCTCGTTGCGGAAGCTCTTGCCGATCTGGCCGATGCCGAACGGCGGCTTCTTGCGTGAGGTCGTCAGCACGTTGGCGAAGTTGACGAAGATGCCCTGGGCGGTCTCGGGGCGCAGGTAATGCAGCCCCTCTTCGTTGTCGACCGGGCCGAGGAAGGTCTTGAGCAGGCCGGAGAATGCGCGCGGCTCGGTCCACGAACCGGGCTCACCGGTCTCCGGATCGCGGATATCGGCGAGTCCGTTCTCGGGCGGGTGGCCGTGCTTCTCCTCGTAGGCCTCGATGAGGTGATCGGCACGGTAGCGCTTGTGGGTGTGCAGCGACTCGACGAGCGGATCGGAGAACGTCTCGACGTGGCCGGAGGCCTCCCACACCTGGCGCGGCAGAATCACCGACGAGTCGAGCCCGACGGTGTCGTCGCGGCTGGTGACCATGTTGCGCCACCACTGCTTCTTGATGTTCTCCTTGAGCTCGACGCCGAGCGGACCGTAGTCCCAGGCCGACTTCGTACCGCCGTAGATTTCGCCGCACGGGTAGACGAGACCTCTGCGCTTGGCGAGGTTGGCGACGGTTTCGACCTTGGACTTGGGTGCCACTGGCGGAGCTCTCCATCTTCGGTTACATCGTGTAAGAGGTGACGTGGGCGGTTTTCGCCCTGATCAGACTATCTGGCTCGGTCGTCGATTCCGAACAGCGGTCGGGCACCGAAATTGACATGCGCACCTGTGCATATCACAATGAATATGATTTGCAATAACGATGACTGCACTAGCCTGAGTTCATGACGTCGACCGTGCAGGGAGAATTCGACAACCGACCGGTGACCGAAGGAGCCGCAGCCATGTCCACGGTGCACACCCACAGAACCGACTCGTCCATGGAGACGGCGGCGCATCTGCAGGATCCGGAACGCCCGGTGCACGACGACCCGTTCGCCGCCGCTCCCCCGGCGTTACTTCCGCCGAAGGAGACCTTGGCCGCGGCCGGCGACATCCTGCGTGCACTGGCCGCACCGGTTCGGATTGCGATCGTCCTGCAGCTCCGAGAATCCGAGCGCTGCGTTCACGAACTCGTCGTCGCCCTCGGTGTGACACAGCCGTTGATCAGCCAGCATCTGCGGGTTCTCAAGGCGGCCGGCGTGGTTCGCGGAGAACGTAACGGCCGCGAGGTCCTGTACCGACTGGTCGACGACCATCTCTCCCACATCGTCGTCGACGCCGTGGCTCACGCCGAGGAAGGCCGAAACCTGTGACCGAGAAGACGACCGATACCGCCACTCCGAGACGACCGGTCGTGGTCGGAGTGCGCGCCACCAAACAACGCAGTGCGATCTCGGATCTGCTGGACACCATCGAGGAGTTCAAGTCCGCGCAGGATCTGCACGACGAGCTTCGCAAGCGCGGCGAGGGGATCGGCCTGACGACCGTGTACCGCACACTGCAGACCCTTGCCGACGCAGGAACGGTCGATGTCCTGCGTACCGACAACGGCGAGTCGGTCTACCGGCGTTGCTCCTCGGGCCATCATCACCACCTGGTGTGCCGAGCATGCGGATTCACCGTCGAGGTCGAGGGTCCCACCGTCGAGAAGTGGTCGCAGAGTGTCGCTGAGTCCAACGGCTTCAGCGACGTGAGCCACACGATCGAAATATTCGGCACCTGCAGCCAGTGCAGCACAGCCGGTCACTGAACAGCTCTCACCCCACCGCACCCGCCAGGCGAGGCACTACCGAATCGATGGCGAACGGAATGGACAGAACCGAGTTGTACGTGATCGCCCCGCGCTGATCGGTGGACAACGGAACGATCGCGTCGTTGCGGGCAGCTGTCAGCGTTCCGAAGATCGGGTTCTCGGCCACGACGTCGATGTCGTCCCCGGTGCCGAGATAGAGCACCACATCGGCGTCGAGCGTGGAAATGTTCTCGGCCGAGACCGGAACGAAGAAGTTGGTGCCGTTGTCCTCGGCCAGGATCGGGTCCGGAATTCCGAAGCCCAACGACGTGACGAACGTACCGCGTGCATCGCCTGGCAAATATGCGCCGAACTGACCGTCGTACGGAAGTGCCACGGCGGCAGTCTTACCCGCGAACTCCGGATGTGCGGCTCGCACCTGTTCGAGCGCAGCGGTGGTCTGTGCATTGAGCTCTTTGCCACGATCGGATTCGCCCATCGCGCGTGCAATGGTGTCGGTGGCCACCTCGCGATCGACGGCGTATGCCGCCGATCCGGCCGGTCGAGCGACGGTCGGGGCGATGTCACTGAGTTGTGCGTAGGTGGCCTCGTCGAAGCCGGCGTTCAGTCCGGTGATCAGGTCCGGTTGCAGAGAGGCGATCAGCTCGAAGTTCGGTTCGGACTCCGAGCCCAGCAGCGTCAGTGGTGCGTCGCCGACCAACTCGTCGGTCCACGGACCGAGTCCGGTCTCGTAGAAGGTGTATCCGGTGTTTCCGACCGGGACGGTTCCGAGCGCGATGACGGCATCGGCGTCGGATACCCCGAGTGTGACTATGCGGGTGGGCTTCTCCGGAACGGTCGTGCTGCCGTAGATGTGGTCGATGACCACCGGGAATACACCGTCCGCAGACTGGGCCGCGCTGTTGTCGGGTTCTGCTGTGGAGCAGGCAGTTGCGGACGCGCCGATGGCCATCACCGCCACCACTGCCGTCAGCATTCTGGACACTCGAACCGCCATTGCAACCGCCTTCACGTGAGTAAGTAAAGGCTTACCTTAGACGACCGTTCAGGGCAGCAAACCCTCGCGGGCCTTCTCGACCCCGGCGAGCACCAGAATCAACATCGTCAACATCGCTTCGTCGTCCAACCCGTTGGCCGGAAAGGTATAGCGCAACAACACATCTGCGAGCTTGTCGTGGGTGTTGACCGAAATCGCGCCGAACTGCGAATCGGCGTTGCGGTCGGCTACCTTCTTGTGCAGTGCGGGCTTGAGCGGTCGATCCCAGGCCAAAACCGCGGTTAGCGAGAGCACCTCGAGCTCCGGCGAGAGCTGCACCGCGCGTAGCGAGCACAGCGCACCCGCATAGTCGAACCCCAGAGAGCCTTCCTCCCCCACAGTGACAGTGGCGAACTGCGCCAGCGCCAACTGAGCCCGCGTCTGCAAGGTCAGGCCCGGTACATCGTCACTCATATTTCACTCCACCGAATCGTCGGTCCCGCGACGCGAATTCGATGCAGGCCTCCCACAGATCTCGACGATCGAAATCGGGGAACAGTTTCTTCTGGAACACGAACTCCGCGTAGGCCGACTGCCACAGCAGGAAATTGGAGGTTCTCTGCTCCCCCGAGGGACGCAGGAACAGGTCGACGTCGGGCATGTCCGCCTCGTCGAGGTACTTCGCAACGGTCGCCTCGGTGATCTTTTCCGGGTTGATCTTTCCGGCGGCAACCTGACGCGCGATTTCTCTTGTGGCATCGGCAATTTCGGCTCGCCCGCCGTAGTTGACGCACATTGTCAGCGTCATCACCGTGTTGTGCTTCGTCAGCTCCTCGGCCACTTCGAGTTCCTTGATGACGCTGCCCCACAGTCGCGGTCGCCGACCGGCCCAGCGCACCCGCACACCCATCTCGTTCATCTCGTCTCGTCGACGCCGGATCACGTCGCGATTGAAGCCCATCAAGAACTTGACCTCGTCAGGACTGCGCTTCCAGTTCTCCGTGGAGAAAGCGTACGCAGACAACCACTGCACACCGATTTCGATGCAGCCACAGACGGCATCCATCAGTACTGCTTCGCCCTGCTCGTGCCCTGCGGTTCGCGGCAATCCACGATCCTGAGCCCACCGGCCGTTACCGTCCATGACCAGAGCGACGTGACGAGGAATCAGCTCCGGCTGCAAGATCGGCGGCCGCGCACCCGAGGGGTGCGGGTCCGGCGGGCGAACCGCCGGCCGTTCGTCAGGCCGGTGTTGCGGCTCGCGTCGTCGAATCACGGTCCCCATCCTGCCCGACGGTGTCGGCGAACACGGAGTCAGGTTGGGCCAGCGGCACCTGGTGTGGATGCGAGCGCTCGATGAGCGGAAGTGTGCGGAGCTGGCGTTCGAGGTGCCACTGCAGATGAGCCGCCACCAGGCCACTGGCCTGCTTTCGGACCGCATCGGAGGTGGTGACGGTGTAGTCCCACTCCCCGCGCTCGAGGGCCACCATCAAATCCAGAACACCGGTCGATGGCGTCGCAGATCCCGGCGGTCGGCAATGCACACACACAGCGCCACCTGCGGCGACGTGGAACGCACGGTGCGGCCCCACCGCAGCGCATCGAGCGCAGTCCGTCAGTGCGGGAGCCCATCCGGCGAAACCCATCGCACGCAGCAGATACGCGTCGAGAACCAACTCGGGCGGCCGCACGTGCTGCGCAAGGGCACGCAGCGCGCCGACGGTCAGCTGATGCAGGCGCTGCGCGGGGGCGTGTTCTTCGCCGGCCAGACGCTCGGCGGTTTCGAGGACTGCGCAGCCGGTGGTGTAGCGGCCGTAATCGGCAACGATGTCCCCGCCGAACGCGTCCACCGTGTGCACCTGGGTGACGATGTCGAGGTTGCGTCCTGGATAGAGCAGGACGTCGATGTGCGCAAACGGCTCCAGCCGTGCGCCGAACTTGGACTTGGTGCGGCGCACCCCCTTGGCCACCGCACGGACGATGCCGTTCTCCCTGGTCAGCAACGTGACGATGCGATCGGCCTCACCCAGCTTGTGCTGGCGCAGGACGACTGCGTTGTCACGGTATGGCCTCACGCTCTCCAGTGTCCCACGTGGGCGTCGACGAAGATCGTTCCCGCGCTGACGGTGAGTCGATACTGTGCACACGTGGATTTCCATCGGTCGACAGTCGTTGCTCAGGCTGCCGAACTCGCGTCGAGACGCGTCACCTCGGTCGAGGTGGTCACCGCTGCACTGGATCGCATAGAACGCAGTCAACCCACCCTCAACGCGTTCCGGATCGTGCGACGCGATGCCGCCCTCACCGAAGCCGCCGAGGCCGATCGGCTGATCGCTGCGGGCTCGTCCGCTCCCCTGCTCGGCGTTCCGATCGCAGTCAAGGACGACGTCGACATCGTCGGCGAACCGACCGCCTTTGGCTGCGCGGGCCGGTTTCCTCCTGCCACCGAGGACTCCGAGGTGGTCCGCCGACTGCGTGCGGCAGGGGCGATCATCGTGGGAAAGACGAACAGTCCCGAACTCGGGCAATGGCCGTTCACGGGCGGATCGTTCGGCCACACGAGAAATCCGTGGCATCGAGACCGGACTCCGGGCGGCTCCTCCGGTGGTAGTTCTGCCGCGGTAGCAGCCGAATTGGTTTCCGCCGCTTTGGGTTCCGACGGTGCCGGCTCAGTGCGCATCCCGGCGTCGTGGACCAACCTCGTCGGCATCAAGCCGCAGCGCGGCCGAATTTCCACCTGGCCCGATGCCGAGGCGTTCAACGGCATCACCGTCATCGGTCCGCTCGCCCGAACGGTCGCCGACGCAGCCCTGCTTCTCGACGTGGTCTCCGGTGGGCACGACGGCGATCTGCACCGGCCCACTCCGCTGACCGTCTCGGACGCTGTCGGCCGCGACCCCGGTTCCCTGCGCATCGCGTTGAGTCTGCGCAAGCCGTTCATTCCGACACCCGCGGCACTGGATCCCGAGATCACGGCTGCGGCGTACGAGATGGCTGCCGTGCTGCGGTTGCTCGGTCACCGCGTGGTCGTCGACGATCCTGCGTACGGAATGTTGTTGGGGCTCAACTTCTTACCGCGGTCGTTGGCCGGAGTCGCGGCCTGGCTCGACCGCCTGCCCGACCCGTCTCTGGCCGACCCCCGCACCCGAGCCAACGCCCGGAGCGGACGAGCCCTCGCCGGCGCACCACTGCGGGCGGCCCGCGCGGCGGAGCCACGGATAGCCCGCCGCATCGGCCAGTTCTTCGACGACTACGACATCGTGCTCGCCCCGACGACGGCCACGCCGCCTCCGCGGGTCGACGCCATCGACGGCATCTCCAACGCCGACACCGACCGTGTGATCACCGAACACTGCCCGTACACGTGGCCGTGGAACGTCCTCGGTTGGCCGAGCGTCAACGTCCCCGCGGGACTGACGAAAGCCGGTCTACCGATCGGTCTGCAGCTGATGGGCCACGAATCCACAGAGCCACTTCTGGTCTCGGTGGCCGCTCAACTCGAGAACGTACTGCAGTGGCATCGCCGACGCCCCGAGCCGTGGTGGAACCGGGTGAGCGACACCTCGTAGCCTGCTCGTCAGGGCACGTCAGAAACCGAGCTTGCCCATCTGCTTGGGGTCGGTCTGCCAGTCCTTGGCGATCTTGACGTGCAGATCCAGGTAGATTCGGGTACCGAGCAGCTTCTCGATCTGCAGTCGCGACGCGGTGCCGACCTCTTTGAGTCGCGAGCCGCCCTTGCCGATGATGATGGCCTTCTGGCTGGACCGTTCGACGTACAGGATCGCGTGCACATCGAGCATGTTGTCGTGGCCCTCGCGCGGCACTACCTCCTCGATGACCACTGCCAGCGAGTGCGGGAGCTCGTCGCGGACACCTTCGAGCGCTGCCTCGCGGATCAGCTCGGCCATGAGGATTTCCTCCGGCTCGTCCGTCAGTTCCCCGTCGGGATAGAAGGCGGGACCCGGAGGCAATTCGGAGGCCAGTAGGTCGACGAGCTTCTCTATCTGCTCACCGGACTCGGCCGATACCGGGATGACATGCGAATTCTCGCCCAGCAACTTCGACAACGACATCAACTGCTGTACGACGCGTTCCTTCTTGACCTTGTCGATCTTGGTCACGATGCCGATCAGGGTGGTCTTCGGCGCGATGTGCCGCACTTGTTCGAGGATCCACCGGTCGCCCGGTCCGATCTTCTCGTCGGCGGGGATGCACAGTCCGATGACGTCGACCTCGGAGTAGGTGTCCTGCACCAGGTCGTTGAGGCGTTGTCCCAGAAGCGTTCTCGGTCGGTGGAGCCCCGGGGTATCGACGAGGATCAATTGCGCGTGATCGCGGTGCACGATGCCGCGGATCGTGTGGCGCGTGGTTTGGGGTCGCGAGGACGTGATGGCGATTTTCGACCCCACCAGTGCATTGGTCAGGGTGGACTTGCCGGTGTTGGGCCGGCCTACGAAACAGACGAATCCGGATCGGAACTCTTCGGTGTGTTGCTCGGACATCGAGCACCTCCAGATTTCAGTGTTGGTGAGTGACGTCCGACGAGTCGTCGTCCTCGGTGGATTCTTCGTCGGGTTCGAGCTTTTCGACCAGCACGGTGGTGATGCGGACGCGGCCCTTCGGGTCGGCTCCGCCCTCGCCGCGCAGCAACAGCCCGTGAGTGGTTACTTCGGAACCGGGCAGCGGCACGCGGCCGAGTTCGTAGCCGAGGAGTCCGCCGACGGTATCGACCTCCTCGGATTCGATGTCGATACCGAAGATTTCGCCCAGATCCTCGAGCGGTACCCGCGAGGACACCCGGAACCGTCCGTCTTCGAGTTGCTCGATGGGTGCTACCTCGTCCGAGTCGTATTCGTCGGCGATCTCGCCGACGATCTCCTCGATGACGTCTTCGATGGTCACCAGGCCCGCGATGCCGCCGTACTCGTCGACCAGCAGCGCCATGTGGTTTCGGTCTCGCTGCATCTCGGCGAGAAGACTGTCGAGCGGCTTGGAGTCCGGTACGAACACCGCCGGGCGCATCAGTTCGGAGACCTGGACGCCTCGCCCACCGTCGGTGGAGTAATACGTCTGCTGCACAAGGTCTTTGAGGTACACCACGCCGACGATATCGTCCACGTTCTCGCCGATCACCGGAATGCGGGAGTGCCCACTGCGCACGGCCAGCGACGTCGCCTGCCCCGCCGACTTGTCGGATTCGATCCACACCATCTCGGGCCGCGGCACCATGACCTCGCGGGCCGAGGTATCGCCCAGCTCGAACACCGATTGAATCATTCGGCGTTCGTCGTCGGCCACGACTCCGCGCTCGCGAGCCATGTCGACCAGCTCACGTAGCTCGATCTCGGATGCGAACGGGCCGTTGCGAAATCCCTTGCCCGGGGTGATGGCGTTACCGATGAGGATGAGCAGCCTGCTGATCGGCCCGAGGAGCCAGCCGAGGGCGCGCAACGGCAACGCTGCGGCGAGCGCGATCGAGTACGCGTTCTGCCTACCCAGCGTTCTCGGACCGACGCCGATCACGACGTAACTGACCAATACCATTGCCACAGCGGTGATCACGAGCGCGGTGGTCGAGTCGATCAATTGGGTCAGGCCGCCTGCGAGCAGCACCGTGCCGCCGATTTCGCACAGAATACGAAGCAGCACCATGAGATTGACGTACCGCGGGCGGTCGGCAACCACGACGACGAGACCGGTGGCACCCGGTCGCTCGTCCTTGACCATGTCTTCGATCCGCGCCCGCGAGACGGTGTTCAGGGCCGAATCGACTGCGGCGAACAAGCCGCCGAGGGGAACCAGCAGAACGGCGAAGACGATGAGTGCGGCAGCACTGCTCACGCGCTAGGACCCCGCACTCCCGCTGGTCCGAACACGCACATCATCGGTCGAGACCGTCGACGAAGCCGGCCTTGCCGAGCAGCCGAGCGTCTCGAACGGCCTGTTCGGCAGCCTGCTCCGCCCGCCGGGCGTCCTCGTACCATTCGGCCAGCAGACGGTTCTGCAGCTCGAACATTTCCTTCTCTTCGTCCGGCTCGGCATGGTCGTAGCCGAGCAGGTGCAGCACGCCGTGCACGGTGAGCAGCGCGAGCTCGTGTTCGAGCGAATGTCCTGCTGCCGCGGCCTGATCCGCCGCGAAGGACGGGCACAGCACGATGTCTCCGAGCATTGCCGGTCCGGGCTCGGGAGCATCGGGCCGACCGCCCGGTTCGAGCTCGTCCATAGGAAACGACATCACGTCGGTGGGGCCGGGCAGATCCATCCAACGCATGTGCAGATCTGCCATGGTTGCCGAATCCACCAGCACCATGGACAGTTCCGCAGCGGGGTGCACGTCCATGCCTGCGATCGCGAACCGTGCGACCGAGACCAGTTCGGGCTCGGAGATGTCCATCCCCGACTCGTTGGACACTTCGATACTCATCTAGCCACTACCCACGCTCTCGTTGCCTGCATTACCGTTTCCGTACGCCTGAATCATCTTCTCGCCGAACGCGGCCCGCCGGCACGGCGTTGCGCGCGGTTCGCGATGACGCCTTCCGATGCGGACTCGAAGCGCTCGTAGGCGTCGACGATTTCCGAAACGAGCCGGTGACGCACCACGTCACTACTGGTCAGTTGTGCGAAGTGGATGTCGTCCACATCGGTGAGAATCTCCGACGCCGCACGAAGGCCCGACCGGGCACCGCCGGGTAGGTCGACCTGCGTCACGTCTCCGGTGACGACGATCTTCGATCCGAATCCGAGACGCGTGAGGAACATCTTCATCTGTTCGGCCGTGGTGTTCTGCGCCTCGTCGAGAATGATGAACGCGTCATTGAGCGTACGGCCACGCATGTAGGCGAGCGGCGCGACCTCGATGACGCCGGCCTGCATCAGCTTGGGGATGGCCTCGTCGTCCATCATGTCGTGCAAGGCGTCGTGCAGTGGACGCAGATACGGGTCGATCTTCTCGTGCAAGGTTCCGGGCAGAAAGCCCAGACGCTCACCTGCCTCCACCGCAGGCCGCGTCAGGATGATGCGGCTGACCTGCTTGGTCTGCAATGCCTGCACTGCCTTGGCCATGGCCAGGTAGGTCTTGCCCGTTCCGGCAGGACCGATTCCGAACACGATCGTGTTGGCGTCGATCGCGTCGACGTAGCGCTTCTGGTTCAACGTCTTGGGCCGAATGGTCTTGCCTCGACGCGACAGAATGTCCAGGCTCAGCACCTCGGCGGGAGAATCCGACACCCCCTCGGTGAGCATGGCGATCGACCGGCGCACTGCGTCGGGAGTCAGTGGCTGAGCACGTTTGGCCAATGCCGCCAATTCGGTGATCACCCGCTCGGCCAACGCCACATCGGGCACCTTCCCGGTGAGCGTCACGGCGTTCCCTCGTACGTGGATGTCGGCCGTCAGCATCTGCTCGAGCGCCCGGAGGTTCTCGTCGGACTGTCCCAGCAGCGGCATCACTGCTTCGGGGGCGAGCTCCAAGGTGGACCGAACGTCGCGCTCGGCGGGAAATTCGCTGTGTTCACTCACGTGGTGGCTATGGCCTGCTCTCTTGTTTCGACCGGTGACGCTGATGTTTCCGAACGCGTCCGTCAGGTCGCGCTCGGACCAAGTTTAACGCCGCAGGATCGATGCGCATTCCTATTACCCACGGCGCTCGTCCAGGACGGCCTCGAGCGAGAGCGCCCAGCACCGCGAATCCGGGTTCAGGAAGGCGAAGTGGTCCTCGCCCGGCACGATCGCCGGCTCCGCGTCGTCGCCCGCGGCTCGTGCGGCCTCGACGTACCTCGAGCTCTGCGAAGCCGGGACCTGAAGGTCATCGGATCCGTGCAGGCAGATCGTCGGGATGCCGATGGGTAGTCGGGCCAGAGGTGAGGCCGACCGGTACAGCTCGGGCTCGTCTTCGTAGCGGGCCTGCAGCAGGGCCTCGACCGCCGGATTGGTACGTCCCGACGCCCCGCGCGGCTCCAGATCGAGGACACCCGCCTGCGAGACGATGCGCGACGGCCGGACCGTCGTGTCGGTTTCGCCGCCGAGCCACACTGCCAGGTGGCCGCCCGCCGAGTGCCCGATGACGCGGACATCGTCGACACCGACCGGGGCGTGGTGCTGTACCACCCCGGCCACGGCGTCGAGTGCGGCGCGCACGTCGGCTTGCATCTCCGGCCAGTGCCCGCCCGCACCGACGCGTCTGTACTCGATGTTCCAGGCCACCGCACCGGCTCCGGCGACAGCTCGGGCGAACTGGGTGCCCAGATTCGACGCGTACTGCCCACTCCAGAATCCACCGTGCACGATCACGACCACCGGTGTCGCGGGCGTGACCGGCGCGGACGGCAGATAGAGGTGACCGAACTGTTCCGGATGATCGCCGTACGCGATCTTGATGCGAACGCTCATGCGTTCGGGAAATCGGGCGGAAGTTGCGCCCACCGCGTCGTCAGAACGCCGAGAGCTCCCAACGCAACAGCTCCGGCCGTCGAGGTTCGCAGCACCGTCGGCCCCAGCACCACCGGGGTCGCGCCCGCCTCGGTCAGAGCCGCGATCTCTCTGTCGTCGAGGCCACCCTCGGGTCCGACGACGATCGCGACCTCGGGCACCGAATCGAACGGCAGGTCGCGAAATGCCGAGGTGGCCGCTTCGTGCAGCACGGCGACGATGCCGCCGCCCGCCACGATCCGGTGCACGAGGGCGTACACCGAGCCTGAATCGTGCAACTCGGAGACCTCGGGGATGTATGCGCGACGCGATTGCTTGGCCGCCTCGGCGGCGGTACTGCGCCAGCGCGCGACCCCCTTGGTTGCCTTGGGCCCTTCCCAGCGAGCGACGCATCGCGCCGACTGCCACGGCACCACGGCGTCGATCCCGGCCTCGGTGGCCAGCTCGATCGCCAGTTCGGAGCGGTCCGCCTTCGGCAACGCCTGAACCAGCGTCACCGTGGGCGTGGCTCGCGGCATGTCCGTGCGCGACTGCACCGTCAGTTCGAGTCGGTTCTTCTCCGCACCGACGACGACCGTGTCGGCCAGACCGCCGGCACCGTCACTGAGCAGCAGCCGCTCGCCGACTCGGATCCGCCGCACGGTCGCGGCGTGATGACCTTCTTTGCCGTCGAGCACGGCGAGCTCTCCCACGGCCGGCAGCGGCGTGAGATAGAAGACCGTGGGGGCCATGAATCAGCGCCCGCTGAAGGCTTCCCGCAACCGCGAGAACAGGCCACCGCTGTGCGCCGAACCGGTGGTGACGACCTCCGCCGAATCGCGGTCGCGCATGGTCTTGAGCTGTTCGAGCAGGTGGGTCTGCTTGCTGTCCAGCTTGGTCGGCACGATGACCTCGAGGTGGGCGTGCAGGTCACCGCGGATACCGGAACGGAGCTTGGGCATCCCGTGCCCGCGCAGCACCGTCGTCGAGTTCGGTTGTGTCCCTTGCTCGATCGAGATCTCGGTCGGGCCGTCGATGATGGCGTCGACCGTCACCGACGTCCCGAGTGCCGCGTCGACCATCGGGACGCGAACGGTGCAGTGCAGATCGTCGCCGTCACGGACGAACACCTCGTGCTGCTGCTCCACGATTTCCACGTAGAGATCGCCTGCGGGGCCGCCACCCGGCCCGACCTCGCCCTGCGAGGCCAACCTGATGCGCATGCCGTTGCTGACGCCGACCGGGACCTTCACCGAGATGTCCCGACGCGAACGCACCCGGCCGTCGCCGCCGCACTTGCGGCAGGGGTCCGGGATGGTCTCGCCTGCACCGCGGCAGGTGGGGCACGGACGGCTGGTCATGACCTGGCCGAGGAACGAGCGCTGCACCGACTGCACTTCGCCGGCACCGCCACAGGTCTCGCACCGAACGGGCTTGGAATCGCCGTTGGTGCCCGAGCCGGTGCACAGGTCGCACAGGATCGCCGTGTCGACGGTGATGTGCTTGGTGACGCCGGTGGCGCATTCGTCGAGGGTGAGTTTGGTTCGCAGCAGCGAATCGGCTCCGGGTTGTACGCGTCCCTTGGGTCCGCGCTGTCCACCGCCTGCGCCACCGCCGAAGAACGCTTCGAAGACGTCGCCGAGGCCGCCGCCGAATCCGGCACCGCCGAATCCGCCGCCACCACCGCCGCCGCCTTGCTGCAGAGGATCGCCGCCGAGGTCGACGATCCGACGCTTCTCCGGATCGGAGAGCACCTCGTATGCGGTGGAAATGTCCTTGAACCGGGCCTGTGCGGCCTCGTCCGGGTTCACGTCCGGGTGCAACTCTCGCGCCAATTTGCGGTAAGCGCGTTTGATCTCCTGGTCCGTCGCCTGCTGGCCGACGCCCAAAGTCCCGTAATAATCCCGTGCCACGTCGTCTCTTTCGTCCTAGAAGATGAATCTCGTTCGTTGATGCTGTGTCGCGGCCGCTGTGCCCCCGCGGCCGACGATGGGTCGTCGGCTCGTGTCAGCGCTCGGCCAGGACCTCGCCGATGTACCTGGCAACCGCCGCGACCGACGCGATTGTTCCTGGATAGTCCATTCGGGTGGGGCCGAGAACGCCCATCCCTCCCAGGACCATGCCAGCAGAGCCGTATCCGGTGGAAATCACCGATGTTCCGCGCATCTCCTCGACCTGCGTCTCCTCGCCGATACGCACGGTGACGGTGCGGGTGTCCTGCGTCACGGCGAGCAGCTTGAGTACCACCACTTGCTCTTCCAGCGCTTCGAGTACCGCTCGGAGCGATCCCGGAAACCCTGCGTCGCCCGCGAAGTCCGCAGCGTTGCGCGTCAGATTGGCCGTTCCGCCGAGAACCAGCCGCTCCTCGGGATGTTCGACGAGCGATTCCACCAGCACCGTGGCCGAACGAATCATCGCGTCACGCAGGGCGGGAGGTGCATTTTCGGCCAGCTCGGCCACGGCTGCGGACGCCGCCGCCAGCCGCTTGCCTTCCAGTGCGCCGCCGAGCAACCGCCGCAACTGGGCCAAGTTCTCGTCGTCGATGACGTCGCCGAGTTCGACGATGCGTTGATCGACCCGGCCGGAGTCGGTGATGAGCACCAACAGCAGTCGAGCCGGTGTGAGGGCGACGACCTCCAGATGTCGAACCGAGGACGCCGACAGCGTCGGGTACTGAACCACGGCTACCTGCCGGGTCAGCTGAGCGAGCAGTCGAACACCGCGGCGCAGCACATCGTCCAGGTCGACGCCGTTCTCGAGAAACTCCAGGATGGCGCGACGCTCGGCCGCTGACAACGGTTTGACGTCGGCGATCCGGTCCACGAACTGGCGGTAGCCCTTGTCGGTCGGCACCCGCCCGGAGCTGGTGTGCGGTTGGGCGATGTAGCCCTCGGCCTCGAGGACAGCCATGTCGTTGCGCACGGTCGCACTCGACACACCCAAGTTGTGACGCTCGACAAGAGCACGCGATCCGACGGGCTCCTGAGTGGACACGTAGTCCGCCACGATCGCTCGCAGAACCTCGAACCGCCTGTCGTCGGTGCTCGACATCGGTGCCCACCTCCGTTCTCGTTGCCAATCGTCGCTCGAGTCTAGTAGCCGAGGAACGCATGCTCGTGCAAGGCCTTACTGTGGTCCGAGTGGAAACTGTCTTTCGATTCGGTCCAGCGGTTCGAGGCTCGCGATGATCTTCAAGGGTGTACGAGACGGAAAGCCCTACCCGGAGCACGGCCTGTCCATCAGGGACTGGTCGAGAATTCCTCCACGCCAACTGCGTTTGGACGAGATCGTCACCACCACCAAGGTGCTCGAACTCGACCGGTTGTTGTCCGAGGACTCCACCTTCTACGGCGACCTGTTCCCCCATGCTGTGCAGTTCCGAGGCGTCATCTACCTCGAGGACGGCCTGCACCGCGCTGTCCGGGCGGCGCTGCGCAGTCGAACGGTGTTGCACGCCAGAGTGTTCGACTACGACGCCCTGGGAGCCTGAGGGTTCGAAGGCCCTGAGAACACTGCAGCCTGAAACAGATCGTTCAGGCCGCGGCGATGGTGCGCACCACGGCGTCGGCGAGCAACCGGCCGCGGTCGGTCAGCAAGAGGTGATCGCCTCGCTGCACCATCAACCCGTCCGCCACGGTCTGCTCGGCGGCTGCGAGCTCGGTCGGCCCCAGCAGACTCATCGGCACTCCTGAGCGCAGACGCACGGTCAGCATCAGTTCTTCGAGATGACGATCCTGCGCGGTGAGCAGCTCACTGCCCTGCACCGGCAGCTCGCCCGCGGCGAGCCGATCGGCGTAGGTGGCCGGGTGTTTGACGTTCCAGAATCGCGTGCCGCCGATGTGGCTGTGCGCTCCAGGCCCGGCACCCCACCAATCGCCGCCGTCCCAGTAGCCGATGTTGTGCCGGCACCGCGCATCGGCATCGGCGGCCCAGTTCGATACCTCGTACCAGGACAGGCCTGCTGCGTTCATGGCCGTGTCGATGCGCTCGTATCGGCTCGCCAACACGTCGTCGTCGGGTGCCGGCAACTCACCTCGGCGCACCTTTCGCGCCATGGCGGTGCCGTCCTCGACGATCAGTGCGTACGCGGAGACATGGTCGACACCCGCGTCGAGCACCGCAGCGAGGGACTGGTCGAGATCGCTGTCTCGCTCGCCCGGCGTTCCGTAGATGAGGTCGAGGTTCACGTGCTCGAAGCCGGCTGCGGACGCTTCCTTCGCCGCGGCCACCGCTCGCCCCGGAGTGTGGGTGCGATCCAGAACCGCCAGAACGTGCGGTGCCGCGGATTGCATGCCCAACGACACCCGCGTGAACCCGGCGTCGCGCAGCCGCTCGAAGAATGCAGGCGACGTCGATTCCGGGTTCGATTCCGTGGTCACTTCCGCCCCGTCGGACAGCCCGAAGCTCGACCGGACCGCGCCCAATACGTCCGCGAGGCCGTCGCCCCCGAGCAACGACGGCGTCCCACCTCCGACGAAGACTGTGTCGGCCGTCGGTACTCGACCCGTGCCCGTTCCGATCAGGTTCGCCGCAGCGTCGAGTTCTCTGCGCAGGCCCTCCAACCAGGACTGCGGCGACGCCGATGTGCCCAGCTCCCCGGCCGTATACGTATTGAAGTCGCAGTACCCGCATCGCGTGGCGCAGAAGGGCACATGAACGTAGATCCCGAACGCACGTTCCCCCACTCCGGCGAATGCGCCGGACGGCAGCTCGAAGACTGAGGAGGTATCGACGACGGTATTCACGGACTCCAGTGTCCCAGAGTTCACCGGCGGCCCGATCCACGCGCCGCCCAGGGCGCTGTGCACGCACGACTCGCACCCTGCCAGCCTATTTACCGGAATTTTGGGGTAAATAGGCCGCCGCGGTCGGCACCCGGTCGATGACGTGGCACAATGGCACCCGTGACCGACTCAGGAATTCGACTCGTGGCGCGCCGCCACGTCGATCTCGGCCGTGTCTGCAGCGCGTCGTGTCGACACACGACCGGCTGCTGACCCAGCCCTCCTTGGAGCACGTCCATTCGATCCACCGGTTCCGCACCATCTCGTGAGCGCTCTTCTGCGCAACGATCGGAGCCGGCCCGCACCGAAGATGCAGGAGCATTGCATGTCGTCGACCAGCGACGCGACCACCGACGCTGCCTCCGCCACACCGCGAGAGCGAGCGCCGCGGCCGACCAAGCGTCGCGCCGAAGGCCAGTGGGCTCTGGGCTATCGAGAGCCGCTCAACGCCAACGAGCAGTCCAAGAAGGACGACAACCCGCTCAACGTGCGCGCCCGCATCGAGAACATCTACTCGAAGCAGGGTTTCGACAGCATCGACAAGGGCGATCTGCGCGGCCGGTTCCGCTGGTGGGGTCTCTACACCCAGCGTGAACAGGGCTACGACGGCACCTTCACCGGTGACGACAACATCGACCTGCTCGAGGCGAAGTACTTCATGATGCGCATCCGGTGCGATGCCGGTGCATTGAATCTGGAGCAGCTGCGCACTCTGGCTCAGATCTCGAAGGAGTTCGGCCGCGACACCGCGGACCTCTCCGATCGCGAGAACGTCCAGTTCCACTGGATCGAGGTCGAGAACGTCCCCGAGATCTGGCGTCGGATCGAGGCAGTCGGCCTGAAGACGACCGAGGCGTGCGGAGACTGCCCCCGTGTGGTGCTCGGTTCCCCGCTGGCAGGTGAAGCGGTCGACGAGATTCTCGACCCGACGTCGGCCATCGACGAGATCGTCGAGCGGTACATCGGCAAGCCCGAGTACTCGAACCTGCCACGCAAGTTCAAGACCGCGATCTCGGGTCTGCAGGACGTAGTGCACGAGATCAACGACGTCGCCTTCATCGGTGTCAACCACCCCGAGCACGGGCCCGGCCTGGACCTGTGGGTCGGCGGCGGCCTGTCCACCAACCCGATGCTCGCGCAGCGCGTCGGTGTCTGGGTTCCGCTCGCGGACGTTCCCGATGTATGGGAAGGCGTCGTCTCGATCTTCCGTGACTACGGCTACCGCCGGCTTCGCACCAAGGCGCGCCTGAAGTTCCTCATCAAGGACTGGGGCATCGAAAAGTTCCGCCAGGTCCTCGAGGACGAGTACCTGCACCGCAAGCTCATCGACGGCCCGGCTCCCGAGAAGCCCGCTCGGCCCCGTGATCATGTCGGGATCCAGAAGCTCAAGAACGGGCTCAACGCCGTCGGTGTCGCGCCCATCGCGGGTCGCGTGTCCGGCACCATCCTCGCGGCCGTCGCCGACGCCGCCGAGAAGGCCGGGTCGGATCGCGTCCGATTCACGCCGTATCAGAAGCTGATCGTGCTGGATGTTCCGGACGAGACGCTCGAGCAGCTGATCTCGGACCTCGATGCGCTGGGCCTACCGGCTCGCCCCTCGCATTGGCGCAAGAATCTGATGGCGTGCAGTGGCATCGAGTTCTGCAAGCTCTCGTTCGCCGAAACCCGCAAGCGCTCACAGGTTCTCGTCCCCGAGCTCGAAGAGCGCTTGTCCGACATCAACAGTCGACTCGACGTTCCGATCACGATCAACATCAACGGTTGCCCCAACTCGTGCGCGCGGTCGCAGATCGCCGACATCGGGTTCAAGGGACAGTTGGTCGACGACGGGGACGGGAATCAGATCGAGGGTTTCCAGGTTCACCTCGGAGGCAGCCTCGGCCTGGACAGTGCGTTCGGCCGAAAGTTGCGTCAGCACAAGGTCAACAGCTCCGAGCTGGGAGATTACATCGACAGAGTGGTGCGCAATTTCGACAAGCACCGCGAAGACGGCGAACGGTTCGCTCAATGGGCCGTGCGAGCAGACGAGGCGGATTTGCGATGAGTACCAGACTGAATTTGACGGTCGACCAACTGAAGGACATCGCCGAGCGCGGTGCCCGCGAACTCGACGGCGCAAGCCCGCTCGAGTTGTTGCAATGGACCGAGGACACCTTCGGTAGCGACTTCATCGTCGCCTCCAACATGCAGGACGGGGTTCTCGTTCACCTCGCCGCACAGGTTCACCCCGGAGTGGACGTCCTGTTCCTCGACACCGGCTACCACTTTGCCGAGACCATCGGAACGCGCGATGCCGTCGAGGCCGTATACGGCGTGCACGTCGTCAACGCCCGCGCCGAGAAGACTGTCGCAGAACAGGATGCGATCGACGGCAAGGACCTGTTCGCCCGCGAACCGAACCGCTGCTGCGCGATGCGCAAAGTGGCGCCGCTGAAGAAGGAACTGGCGAACTACAGCGCGTGGGTCACCGGCATCCGGCGAGTCGAGGCCCCGACGCGCGCCAACGCTCCGTTGATCTCGTTCGACGACGCCTTCGGCCTGGTGAAGATCAACCCGATCGCACCGTGGTCGGACGAGGAGATGCAGGCCTACATCGACGAACATTCGATCCTGGTCAACCCTCTCGTCGACGAGGGATATCCGTCCATCGGGTGCGCACCGTGCACCGTCAAACCTGCCCCCGGAGCCGACCCGCGCAGCGGTCGTTGGGCCGGCAAGGCCAAGACCGAATGTGGGTTGCACGCCTCATGACACTCGACCTCACGACGGCGACCGTCGGACGCACCCATCTCGATGCAGATCGGTTCGACACCCTCGACGCACTCGAATCCGAAGCCATCCACATCTTCCGAGAGGTGGCCGGCGAATTCGAGCGCCCCGTCATCCTGTTCTCGGGTGGCAAGGACTCGACGGTTCTGCTGCATCTGGCCATCAAGGCGTTCTGGCCCGCTCCCCTGCCGTTCGCACTGCTGCACGTCGACACCGGGCACAACCTGCAGGAGGTGCTGGACTTCCGCGACCACGTGGTTGCGAAGTACAACCTGCGCCTGCACGTGGCCAGCGTCGAGGAGTACCTCGCCGACGGACGTCTCACCGAGCGCCCCGACGGCATCCGCAACCCGCTGCAGACCGTGCCTCTCCTCGACGCGATCTCCGAGAACCGGTTCGACGCGGTGTTCGGCGGTGCCCGACGCGACGAGGAACGCGCCCGAGCCAAAGAGCGAATCTTCTCGCTGCGCAACGCATTCGGGCAGTGGGAGCCGAAGAAGCAGCGTCCGGAACTGTGGAACCTGTACAACGGCAAGCACTCCCCCGGCGAGCAGGTGCGCGTGTTCCCGCTCAGCAACTTCACCGAACTCGACATCTGGCGCTACATCGCTCGCGACGACGTGGAGTTGGCCAGCATCTACTACGCCCACCAGCGCCCGGTGTATCAGCGCGACGGCATGTGGATGACGCCGGGCGTCTGGGGCGGACCGGCCGAAGGTGAAGAGTTGCAGACACTGTCGGTGCGCTACCGCACTGTCGGCGACGGATCCACCACCGGTGCCGTCCTGTCCGAGGCTGCCGACAATCAAGCGATCCTCGCCGAGGTCGCGGCGTCCAGGCTGACCGAACGCGGAGCCACTCGCGGCGACGACCGCGTGTCCGAGGCTGCCATGGAAGATCGCAAACGAGAAGGATACTTCTGATGAGCAGCACCAGCACGGGTACGCAACTCCTTCGCCTCGCTACCGCAGGCAGCGTCGACGACGGCAAGTCCACTCTTGTCGGACGCCTGTTGTACGACACCAAATCCGTTCTGGCAGACCAGATCGACGCCGTCACTCGGGCCTCGGTGGACAAAGGATTGTCCACTCCCGATCTGTCGCTGCTCGTCGACGGCCTGCGTGCCGAGCGCGAACAGGGCATCACGATCGATGTCGCCTACCGGTACTTCGCGACGCCCAATCGCTCCTTCGTTTTGGCCGACACCCCCGGCCACGTGCAGTACACCCGCAACACCGTCTCGGGCGCGTCGACGGCGCAGTTGGTCATCCTGCTCGTCGACGCCCGCAAAGGCGTGATCACTCAGACCCGAAGGCATGCAGCGGTTCTGGCCCTCCTCGGCGTTCCGCGCCTGGTGCTCGCCGTCAACAAGATCGATCTGGTCGAGGACCCTGCGACCGTCTTCGCCGAGATCTCGGCAGAGTTCAATTCGCTGACTTCCTCGCTCGGCTGGTCCACCGAGGACGTCATCGAAATTCCGGTGTCCGCGCTGCACGGCGACAACGTCGCGGTCAAGTCCGACAAGACCCCGTACTACGACGGGCCCACCCTCATCGAGCACCTCGAGTCGGTCCCGGTGGACGCCGAACCGCACCGGGTCGGTCTGCGCTTCCCCGTGCAGTACGTGATCCGGCCGCGCACAGCGGAGTTCCCGGACTATCGCGGATATGCCGGCCAGGTCGCAGCAGGCTCCGTCGACGTCGGCGACGAGGTCGTCATTCTGCCGTCGGGCACCCGAACGACCGTCGAGCGCATCGACACCGCGGACGGCGAGCTGCGCACGGCGCATGCCGGACGTAGCGTCACCCTCGTCCTCGCCGACGATGTCGACGTCTCGCGCGGCGACACCATCGCCTCCCCGCAGGACGCACCGGAACCGATCGGCGACTTCGAGGCCACGGTGTGCTGGCTCGCCGAGAAGCCGCTTCGCCCGGGCGCTCGTCTGCTGCTCAAGCACGGCACTCGTACCACCCAGGCCATCGTCGGGGCTCTCGTCGAGCGTTTCGACGAACAGGACCTCACTGCACACGAGGGCCCGGAATCGTTGGAGCTCAACGAAATCGGACGCATCTCTGTTCGCGTTGCCGAGCCGATCGTGGCCGACGACTACGCCGTCAACAGGCACACCGGCAGCTTCTTGCTAATCGATCCGGCCGGTGGCAACACACTGGCAGCCGGTCTGGTGGGCAACGCACTGGCCGCCGTCGAGCTGGGGTCGGCAGTTCCGGCGTGACGGCTCTGCTCGCGGTAGCGCACGGCAGCCGCGATCCCCGCTCGAGCGAGACGATCCACCGCGCCGTCGACGTCCTGCGTCGACGGCGTCCGGATCTCGATGTGCGCGTCGCGTTTCTCGACCTGAGTGAGCCAAGCGTCGAGCAGGTACTCGACGAGCTGGCCGATGCAGGACATGCCCGCATCGTCGCGGTTCCACTGTTGTTGGGCAAAGCTTTTCACGCGAAGGTGGACCTGCCCGCGCTGTTGGCTGCAGCACGGGTGCGGCATCCGCGCGTATCGATCGGTCAGTCCGAGGTGCTGGGCGACGACCCACTTCTCGTCGACGCCGTTCGCGATCGTGTTCTCGACGCCGGCGCGGTGCTCGGCGATTCGACCGTCGGAGTCGCCTTGGCTGCCGTCGGATCGAGCGATTCCTCGGCGAACGACCGCAGCCGCGGAGTGGCGAACGTACTGATGTCCGGCACCGGCTGGGCGGGAGTTGTCACCTGTTTCGCCACGTCCGTCGATCCGTCTCCACTCGACGCGGTCGCACAGCTGCGCGCGCTGGGAGCCACCCGGATCGTGGTGGCCCCCTGGTTCCTGGCACCCGGGAGGCTCACCGACCGCATCTCACAGGTGCTGGACGGCCTTCCTGACGTGACGTACGCCGATGTCCTGGGCCCTCATCCGGCAGTGGCCGAGCTCGCCTCCAGGCGGTACGACGCAGCTCTCGCGCACGATCGCTCGATCGCGTAGCACGAACGGTCCTGCTCGTCCGATCAGTGCACCGGAGCCGATTCGGTCGTATCCGTGATCGTCGGAACCCGAGTCGCACGGACGTACACGGTTTCGCCCTCGTGCAGCCCCAGCGCCTCGCTGTCGCCGCGCGTGATCTGCGCCGCGAACAACTCGCCGGTGGCCGCGTTCTTGAGCTCGACCTTCACCTCGAAGCCGAGGCGTACGACCCGTTCGACGACGGCCCGCGTCACCCCGGCAGATTCTGCCGTGCCGCTTGCCTGCGCCTGTGCCAACGACGGGTCGCGTCCGACACGAATGTCGTGCGGGCGCACCAGAAGTCCGTTCAGCCTGGCCACCTGACCGAGAAACGACATCACGAAGTTGTTGGCAGGGCGATCGTAGAGATCCTCCGGGGTGCCGACCTGTTCGATTCTGCCCTTGTTCAGCACCGCGATTCGATCGGCGACGTCGAGCGCTTCTTCCTGGTCGTGGGTCACCAACACGGTGGTGACGTGTACCTCGTCGTGCAATCGGCGCAGCCACGTCCGTAGATCTGCGCGCACCTTGGCATCGAGGGCACCGAAGGGCTCGTCGAGGAGGAGAACCTGCGGGTCGACGGCGAGTGCACGTGCCAGCGCCATGCGTTGACGCTGTCCTCCGGACAGCTGCGCCGGGTAGCGGCCTTGAAAACCCGCCAGACCGACGATCTCGAGCAGTTCGTCGACCTTCTTGGCAATTTCGGCCTTGGGCCGCTTGCGGATCTGTAAGCCGAACGCCACGTTGTCGCGCACCGTCAGGTGTTTGAACGCGGCGTAGTGCTGAAACACGAACCCGATCTCGCGACGCTGCGGGCTCACCCAGGTGACGTCCTGGCCTGCCAGCACCACTCGGCCCGTATCGAGCTGCTCGAGGCCTGCGATGGATCGAAGCAGCGTGGACTTGCCCGAGCCACTGGGTCCGAGCAGCGCCGTCAACGAGCCCTTCGGGATGTCGATGCTGACGTCGTCGAGGGCGGCGAAATCACCGTAGCGCTTGTTTGCGCCGACCACGGAGATCTCGATCTCGGAAGATGTCTCGGTCATTACTTCGTCCTCTTCTTGTCGAGAACCGTCATCAGCAGCAGCACGATGACGGCGATCGCCATGAGCAACGTGGACGCCGCGTATGCGCCCTGCTGATTGAAGTCCTCGTACCGTGAATTGACCAGCAGTGTGAGCGTCTGGGAAATGCCGGGCAGGTTGGTGGAGACCATGATGACGGCGCCGAATTCTCCGAGCGAACGTGCGACGGTGAGCACCACGCCGTAGGTCAGTCCCCATCGGATGGCAGGCAACGTGATTCGCCAGAACGTCTGCCAGGTACTCGCACCCAGAGTCGAGGCAGCTTCTTCCTGCTCTTCACCGATCTCGTACAGGACCGGTTCCACTTCGCGAACGACGAACGGCAAGGTGACGAATATCGTCGCGATGACCATGCCGGGTAGCGCGAAGATGACCTTGAAACCGAGACTTTCGATGCCACCGAACCATCCGTTGGCACCCCACAGCAGGATGAGCGCGACGCCGGTGATGATCGGGGACACCGCGAACGGCAGGTCCACGATCGCTTCGAGTATCCCCTTGCCGCGGAACCGTCCGCGTACCAATGCCAACGCCGTGACGATTCCGAACACGACGTTGATGGGAACGACGATCGCCACGATCAACAGCGACAGTTGGAGAGCGGATTGCGCGGCGGGAGTGGTGATCTGCTCCCAGAACGCCACCACCCCGTCCTCGAACGTGCGAAACAGGATGGCACCGAGGGGGAACAGCACGAGCACAGCGAGATAGATCAGTGCGACGGCACGCAGGGACAGTTTGATCGGGAAACCGATTTTCACGAGATCTGCTCTTCCCGTCTGGCCAACCTGTTGCCGATGATGCGGAGCACGAACAGCACAGCGAAGGCGATTGCCAACAGCACCACGGAGATTGCGGCTGCGTCGATCGGCCGGTCGTACTCGATGAGTTCACGGATGTACTGCGAAGCGACCTGCGTGTCGTTGGGGATGTTGCCGCCGATCAACACCACCGACCCGAATTCGCCGATGGCACGGGCGAACGCGAGCCCACCGCCCGAGAGCACAGCCGGAAGCAGTACCGGCAACACGATGCGCCGAAAAATGGTCCAGTTGTTCGCACCCAGCGATGCGGCCGCCTCTTCGACGTCCTTGTCGAGTTCTATCAGCACCGGCTGCACCGCACGCACCACGAACGGGAGCGTGACGAACAGCAGAGCCACGATGACCGCAGGCTTGGTGGCGTTGAAGACGATGCCGATCGGACTCGACGGTCCGTACAGCGACAGCAACACCAAGCTCGCCACGATGGTCGGTAGTGCGAACGGCAGGTCGATCAGGGCATTGACGAAGCGCTTGCCGGGAAACTCGTCTCGCACCAGAACCCACGCGATCAGTGTGCCGAGAAAGAGGTTGATCACGGCGGCGGCCACGGACACCAGCAGAGTCACCTTGAACGTGGCGATGGCACGTGTCTCGGTGACCGCATCCCAGAAACCACCGAGGCCGCCGTCGAACGACTGAACCGTCAACGCCGCCAACGGCAGCAGCACGATGACACTGAGCCACAGAACGGCGACACCGAGGCCCAGCGGACCCACCGAACCGGGGCCCCGGAACTTGCGACCTTCCCGCCCAGCACGAAACCGAGGTGTCGCACTGGGCGGGACGACCGAACCTGGGGCCGCGGGTTCACCGGTCGACGACGACATCTACCGAGTACTTTCCTGGTAGATCGTCGCAATTGCGCCGTTGTCTCCGAACAGGTCGGCGTCGACCTGAGTCCAGCCGCCGAGATCATCGATGGTGTACAGCTTTTCGGGCGTGAAGAACTTGTCCGAGTATTCGGAGGCGATCTCCGGATTGGTCGGCCGGAAACCCGCCTCGGCCCAGATCTTCTGGCCTTCGTCGGAGTAGACGAAATCGTTGAGTGCGTTGGCACGCTCGAGGTTCGCACTGCTGTTGATCACTGCCACCGGGTTGTCGATGCGGAAGGTGACGGGAACATCCACGTGCTCCACCTTCTGTCCCTGCTCTTCGATGAGCAGTGCCTCGTTCTCGTAGCTCAGTAACGCGTCGCCCTGCCCCTGCAGGAACGCTTCGGTTGCGGCGCGGCCGGATTCGGGCTGCACAGGGAAGTGATCGGCGACGAGCGTACGAACGAAGTCGAGACCGGCCTGCTTGTCCTGGCCACCGTTGCTCTTGGCGGCGTACGGCGCGAGCAGGTTCCACTTAGCCGATCCGGAGCTGAGGGGGCTCGGGCTGATGACCTGAACGTCGGGCTTGATCAGGTCGTCCCACGTCTGGATGTTCTTCGGATTGCCCTCGCGGACGACGATGGTCACCACCGAGCCGAACGGCACCCCGCCGTACGCGTTCTGGTTCCAGTCCTCGTCGACCTTGCCCGCCTTGACAAGTCGAGTGACATCCGGCTCGACGGAGAAGTTGACGATGTCCGCAGGCGCGCCGTCGGCGACCTTGCGCGACTGGTTTCCCGATGCGCCGTAGTCGGCGTTGATCGCCGTACCCTCTCCATCCTCGGTGGCTGCGAACGCCGGACCGATTGCGTCCCAGCCGTTCTTCGGCACTGCGTAGCCGACGAGTGTCAGAGCCGGGCCACTGGCAGTGTCCGACCCGCCCCCGACGACATCGCTGGAACCGCCGCCGCAGGCGGTGACCAGAAGAGTTCCCACAGCTGCGAACGTGGTGAGCAGATAACGAGAACGATGCCTCATTGCGAAAGGCCTTTCATGGTGGTGTGACGATGAGGAAAGAACACAAGACACGCAAGGAGATTCGCGCTGAGCGCCGTAGCAGTCAGGACCCGGCCGGCGAAGCAGCGAACTGGCGGCACGGACTCCGGTCCGTCGTGCGGACACACTGCGCTACGCGGCGACAGTGGATCGACGAAACCGATTCGCGAAGGAAAGAATCAACAACAGTCGATATCGGCGACTGCCAGCATGCCGACAGCAATCAACGCCAACTGGTGGCGGACGCGGTACTCGGCGGCAGAAGACACGGTCAGGAATCTAGCAGAGGTTCCGGACCGACTCTAATCAGAGGAGTCGTGCATGTGCACGACGGGCGCGTGTCAGCGAGTGATCAACCACGCGATGACGACCAACGCCAGCAGCGCGATCAGAGCCCATGTCACCCGAGACCGCGGCATTACAGTCCATCCTTCGTCGTAGACGTCGAGGCCGAGAGCTCGGCCTCGCGTGCTGCGCTGGCGTCACGGCCCAACACGCGCAGGATCACTGCCAGCACGCGATCGAACACCCGAGCCGAGACGAACGCAACCGGAACGAGCACTGCGAGGACGACCACCGACTGCGGAACGAACGGAAGGCCCGTCACCCACAGCTCGACGCCGTCCCACCACCGCGCGAACGATTCCATCCTCGCAGCTTAAACCAGGGCTCCACCTGAGCCGCGCCACGCCGAGTACGGCCTCTCAGTGGACGGCTGCCACGGATCGGTCGATGATTACGCCATGACGGCATTCGATGAGGTTTCGCCCGTGCCCCCGGTCGCCGAGGAGCCGGCCATGGGCTCAGGACATCCAGGCCTGGGCGGAACGGAAGTCCAAGGTGCGTTGGGCAGCACCGATGCGCCGGTGTCCACGTTGGTCTCCTACCGCAGCGCGTTTCCGCCCATCGACGACTACGCATTTCTCTCGGACTGCGAGACGACGTGCCTCATCGCCCGAAACGGCTCCGTCGAATGGATGTGTGTACCGCGGCCGGACTCCCCCAGTATTTTCGGTGCCGTCCTCGATCGAAGCGCGGGCCACTTCCGCGTCGGGCCGTACGGACAGTCGGTACCCGCCGCCCGTCGATACCTGCCCGGCGGCCTCATCGTGGAGACGACCTGGCAGACCGAGACCGGGTGGCTCATCGTGCGTGACGCGTTGGTGATGGGCCCCTGGCACAACACCGACCAGCGTTCTCGAACTCACAAGCGCGCACCGAGCGACTGGGATGCCGAGCACATCTTGCTCCGAACCATCAAATGTGTCAGCGGCACAGTCGAATTGGAGATGAGCTGCGAGCCCGCCTTCGACTACCATCGGGCACCCGCGACATGGGAGTACACCGGCAAGGTGTACGAGGAGACCACCGCGACCTGCGAGGCGAGCGCCGACGGCGACCAGCCCACCCTGAAATTGACCACCAATCTTCGGATCGGCATCGAGGGCCGCGAAGCACGCGCGCGAACCCGAATGACGGAGGGCGACAACATCTTCGTCGCGCTGTCGTGGTCCGATCTTCCCGCACCGCAGACGTTCGAGGAAGCGGCCAGCAAGATGTGGCAGACCTCCGAATGCTGGCGGCAGTGGATCACGATCGGCCGATTCCCCGATCATCCGTGGCGCGGCTACCTCCAGCGCAGCGCTCTGACCCTCAAAGGACTGACCTACGCACCCACGGGAGCACTGCTCGCCGCGTCGACCACGTCGCTACCCGAAACACCTGGTGGGGAACGCAATTGGGACTATCGCTACACCTGGGTCCGCGACTCGACATTCGCTCTGTGGGGTCTGTACACGCTCGGGCTCGACCGTGAGGCCAACGACTTCTTCGCCTTCATGTCCGATGTAGCCACCAGTGCAGACGGGGAGGTCAACCCGCTTCAGGTGATGTACGGCATCGGCGGTGAGAAGACCCTCGACGAGGCCGAACTACCGCACTTGTCCGGGTACGACGGCGCCCGACCGGTACGTATCGGCAACGGTGCCTACGACCAAGAGCAGCACGACATCTGGGGCACCATGCTCGACTCGGTGTACTTGCACGTCAAGTCGCGTGAACACGTCCCGGAGTTCCTGTGGCCTCTGCTCAAGCGGCAGGTCGAGGAAGCGATCGCGAACTGGCGCAAACCCGACCGTGGCATCTGGGAGGTACGCGGTGAGCCCCAGCACTTCACGTCCTCGAAGCTGATGTGTTGGGTTGCGCTCGATCGCGGTGCGAAGCTCGCCGATATCCACGGCGAGAAGGACTACTCGACCAAGTGGAACGAAATCGCCGACGAGATCAAGGCCGACATCCTCGACAACGGCGCGGACTCGCGCGGCGTGCTGACGCAGCGGTACGGAGATCCCTCTCTGGACGCGTCGTTGCTACTCGCACCCCTCCTGCGATTTCTGCCGGCCGACGACGAACGCATTCGTGCCACAGTGCTCGCCATCGCCGACGAGTTGACCGAGGACGGCTTGGTTCTGCGCTATCGAACCGACACCACGGACGACGGTTTGTCCGGCGAGGAAGGCACGTTCACGATCTGCTCGTTCTGGCTCGTGTCCGCCCTGGTGGAGATCGACGAACTCCCGCGCGCCAAGCACCTGTGCGAACGACTGCTTGCCTACGCGAGCCCGCTCAAGCTGTACGCCGAAGAGATCGACCATCGCACCGGCCGTCATCTCGGCAACTTTCCGCAAGCATTCACGCACTTGGCGTTGATCAACGCCGTGGTGCACGTCATCCGAGCAGAGGAAGCGCAGGCATCGGGACACTTCCAGCCCGCCCACGCCAACCCCTGAGCTGTCTGGTTCAGCGGCCGAGTTGTCTCGCCCATTCGGCGACCAGCTCGGCCGCCGGTTTCGCCTGAGCGCGGCGATAGCCGGTCCCGGCCCACATCGACAGTCCCGACGGGTCACCCGCAGCTGCGGCCTTCGCGCGCATCGGCGCGGTCAGATAGTGCAGATCGGGGTACGCCAGCGGGGCGGCGTCGGAGTTCTCGCGCATGAACTCGTTCACCAAGCCCCGCGCAGGACGGCCCGAAAACGCCTTCGTCACGGCGGTACCCGACGCACTGGCCAGCTGCTCGCGGTGCACGGGCTTCGTTCCTGCCTCGGGAGTGTTCAGAAACGCGGTACCCAGCTGGGCTGCATGCGCGGCACCCGAATCCAGCAGCGGCGCAATGTCGTTGCCGTCCATGAGCCCGCCCGCCGCGATTCTGGGCAAATCCGAAATTTCACGTACGCCGACCAGTAACTCCGTCAACGGCTCTTCCGGGGCCGATCCGTCGAACGTGCCTCGGTGTCCGCCCGCCTCGGGACCCTGCACCACCAGTGCGTCCACACCGTTCGCGGTGGCGATCGACGCATCGGAGGCGGTTGCTACCGTTGCCCACACTTCGGTTCCCACCGAATGCAGCTGGGCAACCTCGTCGGCATCGAAGGTGGCGAAAGTACTCGACACCACCGGCACCGGATGGGCAAGCAGCCAGGCGAATTTCCCCGGGTAGTAATCGTCGCGGCGTTTCAGCACGCCGGGTTCGGCGTCGAATCGCTCGAACCACGATGCCAAATGCCGGGCGTAGGAGTCGACATCCGCGCCCGACGGCTCCTCGGGTAGGAAAAGATTGACCCCGAACACCAGACCTCGCATCGAATCTATTTGCGCGGCAAAGGCATCCGGCGTCAGCAACGCGCCGGCGATCATTCCGAGTCCGCCGGCCTCGGACACAGCCCGGGCGAGCTCGGGAGTACTCGGACCGCCCGCCATGGGCGCACCGACAACGGGAACACGCAATTTCTTCAGGATCGGCGTCGTCACAGATTCGAAATGTACTCTCCGAGCGATATCACGGACCACCGACACCTTCCACTTCCCGAATCCTTTTGCACAGCAATAGTTTTCGATTGCATCATCATTGTGCATCGAACACCCGTTCGATACACTTATCTCCATGACCACGGAGATCTGGCAACTGAGCGAGGCAGAACTCCTCGCCGACGCTGCTGATGTCTCCCACCGGATCCAACTGCTCGAAGCCCGGCGCATCGCCCTCGTCGCCGACATCGACACCCGCGTGAGCCGAGAGAAGCTCGGGTTCCCCGGACCCGCCGGCTGGCTGACCTCCACCACCCTTCTCTCACCATCCAAAGCCACCAAGATCGTCGCCCTCGCCCGCGGCATGAAGAACTTCCCCGACATCGCCGACGCCGTCAACACCGGCGTGATGACCATCGACCACGCCGCCCTGATCCTCACCTTCGCCGAAACACCCCCGAAAAACCTCCCCCAAGAGGGCCGCGATCTCGCCCGTACTGCCATGATCGCCGCCGCATCCGGCCCCGAAGCCCGCACCGACCGCATCCGCGCAGCCATCACCAAGTTGCAGGACACCTTCGGCGGTAAGAAGCCACCCGCCGAAGACACGGACCGCAACGAACTCTTCGCCTCGAAGACCTTGAACGGGCGGCTGGTGTTGAAAGGTGATTTCGATGCGATCACCGGCGAGAAGCTGCTCACCGCACTCTCGCCCCTGACCGAACCCCACCCCGCAGCCGACGGCACCCCAGACGGCCGCAGCCCCGCCAAGAGACGAGCCGACGCCTTCGGACACATCCTCGACCGCTACCTCGCCACCTCGAATCGCCCCACCGAAGGCGGCGAAAAACCACACGTTAACCTGCACGTCCGGCTACAGGACCTCCAAAGCCAGAGCAGCCAGAACAACAGCGACATCACCGACGACGAAACGACCCGCGCCGCAGCAGAATACGAGACAGATCCAGCCGATCCGGTTGACCTCGACACCGGAAACCCGATCCACCCCGACACGGACGAGTCCGATCGCCGGGGCGAGGCGGATCCCCGGGGCGAGTCCGATAGCCCGACCGCGAACCGGAGCGCGTATCGGGATCTCTTCGGTGACGGCACGTCGGTCGGGTGGCTACCGTGGATGGGACCCCTCTCCCGCAACACCTCCCGACAACTGGCCTGCGATTGCCTCCTCACCGCCATCGTCATGGACGAGAACGGCAACCCACTCAACCTCGCCCGCACCGCCCGGACCGTCACCGCCAAACAGAAACGCGCATTGACTGCCCGCGATCACGGCTGCGCGTTCCCGGGCTGCGGCAAACCCGCCGCCTGGACCGAAGGCCACCACATCTGGCATTGGGCCGACGGCGGCCCCACCGACATGAACAACCTCGTCCTCCTGTGCGGGTTTCATCACCGACTCATCCACCACTCCGACTGGGAAGTGTTCATCGGCACCGATCAACACCCCTGGTTCGTACCCCCGGCATCCGTCGACCCCTACCGACAACCCAGACCATCCCACGCCCGAGCAGGCCCCCACATCGCATAAGCCCGCGCAAACGCACCAGCCCCACACAAACACACCAGCCCCGCACCGAGAACACGGTGCGGGGCCGGAAAGGTTGCGTTACAACGATTTCAGAGAGCGGAAGTCCCGTCCCTACTTCTTCGGCTTGTCCGACGAGGACTCCGAGGACAGTGCCGCCACGAAGGCTTCCTGCGGAACTTCGACCCGTCCAATGGTCTTCATTCGCTTCTTGCCTTCCTTCTGCTTCTCGAGCAGCTTGCGCTTACGGCTGATGTCGCCGCCGTAGCACTTGGCAAGCACGTCCTTACGGATGGCGCGGATGTTCTCGCGGGCGATGATGCGAGATCCGATAGCAGCCTGAATCGGCACCTCGAACTGCTGCCGCGGAATCAGTTCCTTCAGCTTGGTCGTCATCTTGTTGCCGTAGGCCGCAGCGGCGTCCTTGTGGACGATCGCGCTGAAGGCGTCGACGGCCTCGCCCTGCAGCAGGATGTCGACCTTCACCAGCGCACCGCTCTGCTCGCCGATCTCCTCGTAGTCGAGGCTGGCGTATCCACGAGTACGAGACTTCAGGATGTCGAAGAAGTCGAAGATGATCTCGGCCATCGGAATCGTGTAGCGCAGTTCGACACGAGTCTCCGAAAGGTAGTCCATACCGCCGAGCTCGCCTCGTCGTCCCTGACACAGCTCCATGATGGAACCGATGAACTCGCTCGGCGAAATGATGGTGCACTTGACCATGGGCTCGAACACTTCCCGCGCCTTGCCCTCGGGCCAGTACGACGGGTTGGTGACGATGTGCTCGGCACCGTCTTCCATCTCGACGCGGTAAACGACGTTCGGCGAGGTCGAGATCAAGTCGAGGTTGAATTCACGCTCGAGCCGCTCGCGGGTGATCTCCATGTGCAGCAACCCCAGGAAGCCGCAGCGGAAGCCGAATCCGAGAGCCACGGAGGTCTCCGGCTCGTAGGTCAGGGCCGCGTCGTTGAGCTGAAGCTTTTCGAGGGCGTCGCGCAGGTCCGGGTAGTCGGAGCCGTCGAGTGGGTAAAGGCCCGAGTAGACCATCGGCCGTGGCTCGCGGTAACCGGTCAGCGGCTCGGTAGCACCCTTGCGGAACGTGGTGACGGTATCGCCGACCTTGGACTGACGGACGTCCTTGACGCCGGTGATCAGGTACCCCACCTCGCCGACGCCCAGACCCTTCGTGGCCTTCGGGTCCGGCGACACGATGCCGACTTCGAGCAACTCGTGCGTCGAGCCGGTCGACATCATCGTGACCTTCTCACGAGGGTTGAGTGCGCCGTCGACCACTCGGACGTAGGTGACGACGCCTCGGTAGGTGTCGTAGACCGAGTCGAAGATCATCGCGCGGGCAGGCCCGTCCGGGTTGCCGACCGGAGCCGGCACCAGCTTGACGACCTCGTTGAGCAGTTCCTCGACGCCTACTCCGGTCTTGCCGGACACCCGCAGCACGTCGTCGGCCTCGCATCCGATGATGTGCGCGATTTCGGCGGCGTAACGATCCGGGTCGGCAGCAGGCAGGTCGATCTTGTTGAGCACGGGGATGATAATGAGCTCTTTGTCGAGAGCCAGGTAGAGGTTCGCCAGCGTCTGCGCCTCGATGCCTTGAGCAGCGTCGACGAGCAAGACAGCACCTTCACACGCTTCGAGCGCGCGGGACACCTCGTACGTGAAGTCGACGTGGCCGGGTGTGTCGATGAGGTGCAGAACGAATTCTTCGCCGTCGACGACCCAGGGCAGACGCACGTTCTGCGCCTTGATGGTGATGCCGCGTTCGCGCTCGATGTCCATCCGGTCCAGATACTGCGCACGCATCGACCGGTCGTCGACGACGCCGGTGAGCTGCAACATCCGGTCTGCCAGCGTCGACTTTCCGTGGTCGATGTGGGCGATGATGCAGAAGTTCCTGATCCTGGACGGATCGGTGAACGTCGTGTCGGCGAAGCTGGGCACTCGTATCCTTCGGCTGGCGTGTTCGAAATGAGCGAACGGGTTTCCCTATCGTCCCACGAGCGGAACGGTGCGCCGTCCCCGGCTGTCCGTCGTGGCTGGTCCCCCGGTGAGTCAGGGCGGTTTGTAGCGCTGCCGCCGTGGCTACACTCGCCGCATGGCTGGCAACTGGAGCAGATTCGGCAAGGAACTGGGCAAGATCGCGATGCGCGAGGGCCCGCGGCTACTGCGTCAACTACAGAACTCCGGTGCGCTGCAGAAGGGCAAGGACGCGATCTCCGGAAGCGCGTCGCGCACACCGGCTCCTGCACCTCGCCCCGGCCGTCCGGTGGCATCGCAGACCAGGCCGACCGCCCAACGGGCGCGGACCGTCGAGTACTCCCCCGATCTGGACGGTAAGGCCGATCCGGGTGAGATCGTCTGGACCTGGGTCACCTACGAGGAAGACGCCACTCAGGGCAAGGACCGCCCGGTGCTGGTCATCGGGCGCGAGGGCAACGATCTGCTCGGTCTGATGCTGTCGAGCCAGAGCAGCCGCGACGGCGACCGCGACTGGCAGTCGATCGGATCCGGCGCGTGGGACGCCGAGGGGCGACCGAGCTGGATTCGTCTGGACCGAGTTCTCGATGTGCCCGAGGACGGCATTCGTCGCGAAGGCGCAATCCTCGGTAGAGCTCAGTTCGAGTCCGTGGCAGATCGGTTGCGTCGGGACTACGGCTGGAACTGACCTCGTGCGCGTTTTGCGTATCCCTGGGTACGCAAAACGCGCACGACGCTAGGCCAGCCGCGTGATCTCCACGACCACGTCGAGAGCCGTCGAACCGCCGCCGGAGAAGATGCCCTTGAGCGGCGGGACGTCGGCGTAATCACGGCCGAGTCCGACCGACACGTGCTGCTCGTTGACGGCGATGGCGTTGGTGGGGTCGTAGCCCCACCACGCCCCGGTCCAGGCCTCGATCCAGGCGTGGCTCTGGCCTTCCACCGTCGCACCGATCGCGGCCTGTTTCTTCGGGTGCAGGTAGCCCGAGACGTACCGGCTGGGGATGCCGACGCTGCGCAGCATCAGCAGCGTCAGGTGGGCGTAGTCCTGACACACACCCTTCTTCTCCGACCAGGCCTCCACCGCCGAGGTGTGCACACCGGTGGTACCGGGAACGTACGACATCTCCTGGTTGACCCAGTTGGAGATCTCGACGACCGATTCCTGCGGCGGCAGACCCTTCGACAGCTTTTTCGCGACCGACGCGAGTTGCCTGTTCTTCGGCACGTACTCGGTGTTGTCGAGCACCTCGTTGAAGCGGTCGGTGATCGGGTCGCTGGCCAGCTCCTCCCATGAGGCGTTCTCGTCGGGGTAGACGAAGGGGTCGGTCTCGACCACCGACGAACCGGTCACCTCGAGCTCGGTGTGCGGCGCGTGCAGGTCGAATGCCGTCACCGCCGTTCCCCAGTAGTCGGTGTACCGGTAGGAGCGGGTCACCGGGTTGGTCTCGACTCGGTTCAGAATGACGTTCTGCCGGTTGTCACTTCGCGGCGTCAGTCGAGCCTCGTTGTACGACGACGTCACCGGTGCGTCGTACTGATAGCCCGTGGTGTGCACGACACGCATACGCCAGCTCACAGTTCACCTTCCAATTGATCTTCGTATGTGCCGGACCCGGCATCGGTCCACGCCACCCACGGCGCGGCATGGAAGTACTGCTTCGAGATCGCCTCGCCGAGTTCGCGGCAGGTTTCCTGCAATGCCAGCAGCCGATCCTGCAGGTCCTCGAGAATTGCACCGGGACGCAGGAATTCGAGCTCACTTCGAGCGCGACCGAGTAGGCGCTGCGCCTCGGCGCGGGCACCGACGCGACTGTTCGGCTGATGATCGAGCTGGTCGAGAGACCGTTCCGCCTCGGTCAGTGCGTAGAACACCGAACGCGGAAAGAGTCTGTCCAACAACATGAATTCCAGTACTCGCTGGGCATCGAGCGCGCCGCGGTAGGTGCGCAGGTAGGTGTCGTGGGCACCGGCCGAGCGAAGCACAGTGACCCAAGCCGGCGACGACGGCCGGTCACCGGCTCGCGAGAGCAACAACCGAACGATCATGTCGATGCGCTCGACCGAGCGACCGAGCAGGAGAAAGCGGTAGCCGTCGTCGTGGCTGAGGGTGGAGTCCGCGAGACCGGCGAACATCGCGGCGCGCTCCTCGATGTAGCTGAAGAACTCGGCCGGGCCGGTGCGCTTGGACGCCCTGATGCGCTCGTTCAATCCGTTGTACGTGGTGTTCAAGCACTCCCACATCTCACTGGACGTGACTTCACGCGCACCTCGGGCGTTCTCGCGCGCACTCGACAGTGAGTCCACGATCGAACCCAATCCGTCGCGGCTGAAGGCGACGACCTCGGTAAGCGACCACACGTCGAGCGAGACGTCCGGCTCGTGCTGGAAACCGAGCACTCGCAACAACACTCGCGAAGTGTGGTCGGGATCGACTGTGGCGTCTTCGAGAAGTTGGTGGACGGTGACATCGAGAATGCGGGCCGTGTCATCCGCTCTCTCCACATACCGCCCGATCCAGTAGAGCGACTCTGCGTTGCGCGCGAGCATTTACTGTCCACCGCCGTTCGAGTCCGAGTTCGTTGCCTGCTGCTGTTGCTGCTGCTGCTGCTGCTGATTCATTTGTTGGTCCATCGTCAGCTCCGGGCCTTGTTCGGCCATCGGTGACTCCGGCGGAACGCTGACGATCTCGTCGCCGGCAAGTTCCTGCTCCTCCTGAGAGGTCCGAGTGGCGAGCACCCAGGTGTCCTTGCTGCCACCGCCCTGGCTGGAGTTCACCACCAGGGACCCCTCCGGCAACGCCACTCGGGTCAGTCCGCCGGGCAACACCCAGACGTCGTCGCCGTCGTTGACCGCGAACGGCCGCAGGTCGACGTGGCGGGGTACCAAGCGATCGCCGATCTTCGTCGGCACCGTCGAGAGCTGTACGACGGGCTGGGCGATCCAGCCGCGCGGATCCGCGCGGACCTTCTTGCTGATGGTGGCGAGTTCCTTCGGCGAGGCGTCGGGTCCGAAGACGATGCCGTAGCCGCCAGAACCTTCCACCGGCTTGATCACCAGTTCGTCGATGCGGTCGAGGACTTCCTCGCACTCGTCGTCGAGCCAGCACCGGAACGTGTCGACGTTGGCCAGCAGCGGCTTCTCGCCCATGTAGTAGTCGATGATGG
Source organism: Rhodococcus sp. NKCM2511 (assembly GCF_014905595.1). NCBI lineage: Bacteria > Bacillati > Actinomycetota > Actinomycetes > Mycobacteriales > Nocardiaceae > Rhodococcus > Rhodococcus sp. NKCM2511. The sequence continues at coordinate 347,938 of NZ_BNHJ02000002.1, forward strand.
TGGGAACGTAGGTGTAGACGAGCTTGTCGTCGCCGACGCCGTTTCCGACGGCACTCGAGATGACGACGTTGCCTGCGCGGGCGGCGTTGACCAGACCTGCTACTCCCAGCACCGAGTCGGGACGGAACTGCATGGGGTCGAGATAGTCGTCGTCGATTCGTCGGTAGATGACATCGACCTGACGCTCACCCTCGGTGGTGCGCATGTAGACGATGTTGTCTCGGCAGAACAGGTCTCGACCTTCGACGAGCTCGACGCCCATCAGCCGAGCGAGCAGCGAGTGCTCGAAGTACGCCGAGTTCGCCACGCCCGGAGTGAGAACCACCACGGTCGGGTCGGCCTCGTTGAGGGCGGCCGATGCGCGCAGTGCCCGCAGCAGATGCGAGGCGTAGTCGCCGACGGCACGCACGCGGTGACTGGCGAACAGGTCCGGGAACACCCGGGCCATGGTCCGGCGGTTCTCCATGACGTAGGAGACGCCCGAGGGTGAGCGCAGGTTGTCTTCGAGGACACGGAACGTGCCCTGCGCGTCGCGCACGAGGTCGATTCCGGCAACGTGGATACGTACGCCGTTGGGCGGGGTGATGCCGACGGCCTCACGGTGGAAGTGCTCGCACGACGTGATCAGGCGTTTCGGAACGACGCCGTCCCGCAGGATTTCCTGGTCTCCGTAGATGTCGGCGAGAAACATCTCGAGAGCCTTAACGCGCTGCTTGATGCCGCGTTCGAGACGCGACCACTCCCCTGCTGCGATGACGCGGGGCACCTGATCGAGCGGGAACGGGCGTTCTTGGCCGGACAGCGAGAACGTGATGCCCTGGTCGACGAACGCGCGTCCGAGCGCATCCGATCTGGCGTCCAGGTCCACGGCGTTCGCCGGGGCGAGCGCCGTGTGGATTCCTTTGTACGGCGTTCGAGTACGACCGTCCGAGTCGAACATCTCGTCGAAGGCGAGGCTGTACTTTCCGACGTCGGAGTACCCCCCGAACACCCCGTCTGCATCGGGTTCGACACGATCCGCTGACTTCGTTCTGGTCGCTTTGGCCTTGGAGGCGGCATGCGTTGCCGATCGCGGACTCATCCTGGCAATGTTGCTACAGAGACAGGAGTTAGGCGCGGTAGAAGCGTTAAATTCTTGAAACGGCTGTGGAGGGCGACGCCGGATTGGGTTCTGCCGTCCTGTGCTGGTATTCTCGATCTTCGGCGCAGGGCTCAACGCTCAGCAGCAGACTTCGGGCATTCCAGCATGGATCGCCCTGACCGGAATACCGACGAAGACGACAAGGATTTTACGCGTGGCCAATATCAAGTCCCAGAAGAAGCGGATTCTCACCAACGAGCGTGCACGCCTGCGCAACCAGTCGGTGAAGTCCTCCCTTCGCACCGTCATCCGCTCGTTCCGCGAGGCACAGGCTGCGGGCGACAAGGACAAGGCTTCCGAGATTCTCCTCGATGCCGGCCGCAAGCTCGACAAGGCCGCCAGCAAGGGCGTCATCCACAAGAACCAGGCCGCCAACAAGAAGTCGGCACTGGCTCTCGCAGTCAACAAGCTCTGATCTCGTACTGAGCTCGATCGAGCCCGCTGCATCCGATGAGGACGCAGCGGGCTTTGTCGTGCGCCGGGCACCCCGCTAGCGGTCACCCAACGAGGCGACCTCGGCGACAGCTCGCTCCACCGCGTAGTCCGCGTCCGCTGCTTGGCCTTTGACGTCGGCGTTCAGCTGCGCCACCACGCGCAGGGCCTGCGCTATCGAGCGGCCGTTCCAGCCGCGCGCTTGGCCCTGCGCCTTCTTGATCTTCCAGGGCGGCATTCCCAGTTCGCCTGCCATCCGGAACGGGTCACCGCGACCGGCCGAGCCGACGAGCGCGATTGTGCGCACGGCATCGGCGAGCGCATCCGCGAGAAGAACGTGGGCCACTCCCCGGTGCATCGCCCACCGCAAGGCTTCGAGAGCGCCGGCTCGATCACCGATGACGGCCTTGTCCGCGACGTCGAATCCCGATACCTCCGCCTTGCCCGAGTAGTACCGACGCACGGCGGCCAGATCGACTTTGCCTCCGGTGTCGGAGACCAACTGTGAACACGCCGAGGCCAATTCGCGGAGTTCGTTACCGACGGACTCGACGACAGCCTCGATCACCTCGCCGCTGACGCGGACGTCCGCCGCGCGAAACTCGCCCCGGACAAAATCGATCCGCTCGGCCGGTTTGGTGAGCTTGACGCATTCGTGGACCTGAGCCCCGCATTTCTGGAGGGCACCGACCATCGCTTTGGCGCGGCCGCCGCCGGAATGCATGACCACCACGACGGCACCCTCGGGTGGATCGGTAGCCGCGTCGAGCACCAGAGCGACTGCATCCTTGCCGGCCTCGGCCGCCGCCTCGAGTACGACGACACGGTCTTCGGCGAACAGAGACGGACTCAGCAGTTCGGCGAGCTCGGGAGCACTTGCGTCACCGGTCCGCAGCCGGGTCACCGGGAGGTCCTCCCCCGGGATCGCCGCATTCGCACGCACCTGCGTCACGATCGCGGCCACCGCACGATCCATCAGTAGTTCCTCGTCGCCGAGTACCAGATGCAGAGGAGCCACACTCGAAGTCACGACCATGATCGTGCCATGCGCCGCCGACACCACGGACATCCGCTTCGGACCGTCACTCACCACACGACATGGGCCGTCCACAGCGCCAGAAGTGCAATCGCGAACGTGGCCGACACCCAACGGAACAACGCCCATCGCAGCGCGCCCAGGAGCACGACAGTGCCGACGATCGCCGCCGCGATTCCACGGACACCCTCCGGAACGACGACCGATGCTGCCGGCACCGACGCGGCACGCTCGGCCACCGTGATCAACCACCACAACGGTGCCGACGCCAGCTGCGCCGTCACGTCGGCCAACGAGGTGCTGACCACAGCCAACACCGCAGTCACGATGCCCACCACGGTGATGGGAGCGACCACCGGCGAGACCAGTACGTTCGCAACCACACCCACCACGCTGAACGTTCCCGCCATTGCCGCGACGACGGGTGCCGTCACCACGTGGGCCGCCGCGGCGACCGCCACCACCTCCGCAGCTGCCCTGGGCCATCCTCGGGCCCGCAGCCAGTCCACCCAGATCGGTGCCACCAGCACCAGCCCCGCGGTGGCGAACACCGACAACACGAATCCGACGTCCACGGCGAGCCGCGGCCACCACCCGAGTAGTACCAACACCGCGCCGCACAAGGCCGGGACCGCTTGCTTCCGTCTGCCGGTCACCAATGCCAGCAAACCGATCGACCCCATCACTGCGGCGCGCAACACGCTCGGGGACGGTCGGGCCACGACGACGAAGGCGATCAGAACGACGAAGGCAATCGTGACGGTGGCGCGAGGCCCTATCCCTATGCCGCGCAACACCAACAGCACGGCACCGATCAGGATCGCGAAGTTCGCACCCGACACCGCCGTCAGATGCGTCAAGCCCGCGGCTCGGAAGTTCTCGACTACCTGCTCGTCCAATCGTGAGACATCGCCCACGACGAGGCCCGGCAGTAGACCTGCCCGGTCCGACGGGAGCGAATTCTGCGCCACATCTGCCAGATTCGAGCGAAACGAGCCCGCCGCCGATGAGACCGGTCCGGGCTCACCTACTGCCACCGGCGGACCGGTCGTTCGGATGACGGCCACGGTCATATCGGACCTGGTGGGTACCCCGAGCCGGCCCCGGACCGTGATCTGCTGGCCCGGAAGCAGTGCCGACCATGTCGACTCCGGTGCCACGATCGATACCCGGCCGCCGACGTAGAGCGCCTCGCCACCGACATCGACGCGGGTCATCTCCGCCTGCAACATCACCGTCGGCGGCCCGGACGCGGGCAGACGTCGCGGGTCTTCTTCGATGTCGACTACTGCCGTGATCCATGCCCGATTCTGCGCGGCCGCAGCCACTGGATGCTCCGCCACCGAGCGCATCTGGAGCCAGATCGCACCGCCGAAACACAACGCCACGACGATCACCGCGGCCGCCCCGGACCACACGTGTCTCGCGGTGTCCGCTCGACCCTTCGAGATCCTCTGCAGCACAACGGCTCCCAGCACCACGATCGCGCACGTCACCACCGTGGCCTTCACCGCCGCGCTCGGACCGGCGAGAATACCGGTCGCAGTGATCGACCAGGATGCCGCTGCCGCCGGAATCAGGCGGATGTCGAAAGGAACTGGTTCCTCGGAGTCCGTCGACGACGGCACCCCGGTCACGAGACTCGGACCAGGTCGCGAATCTTGGTGAGCCGGCCCGGGCCGATACCGTCGACCTCGGCGAGCTGATCGACCGATACGAAGCGGCCGTTCGTGTCGCGCCAGCTCACGATCGACGTTGCCGTCACCGGTCCCACACCGGGCAGCGCATCCAATTCTGCGACCGTGGCCGTATTGAGGTCCACTGCTCCGCCGGCGGCAGGGCCCGCCTGGTCCGTCGTCGAACCGGCAACTCCGCCCGGCCCTGCACCCTGACCCGATGTGGTGCCGCTGACCGGAGGGGCCGCCGGAGCCGGTACCAGCCCCACGACGATCTGATCGCCGTCCGACACCCGAGCTGCCATGTTCAGCGCCAACAGATCGGCACCCTCCACAGCCCCTCCCGCTGCGGCCAGGGCGTCGGCGATGCGCGAGCCCGGTTGCAGCCGAACGAGACCGGGATGCGCGACGAGTCCGACGACACTGACGACAAGTTCTGTTTCCGCAACAGGTGCCGTGCCGGCCGTTCTGTCCGGCGGCCGGCTCGACGATCCGGATTCGGACAACGCCGAGTCCGGCGCGCGGGCATCGGCGGCGTCGGTGGAGACCACCGCCAGTGGTGGTGCGGGCGCAGGCGTCGGCGCATCTCGAAACACCGCGAAGCCGGCGACGAGGACCACGAACACACCCGCCGCCGCCAACGCCTTCACACCGGGTCGGCCGGGATCCACCCGCGCGAATCGCCACCGCTGCGGTAGCAACGACGACCATGGTGATTCGGGACGCTGCACGGCAGGAAGCAGCCACTCCGGATCGGGATGCACGACGCCGGCCTGTGGTTGCCCGATCGGCGGCTCGCCCTGGGGGTCATCGAATTCGTCGACTCGGCGCGGCTCGGCGCGCGCGGAATCACTCTGCCTCCGCACGGAATTCAATCGTGCCACCGTGTGTGCCCGATCGTCGTCGCCGCCCATGTCTCAGGACGCTAGCGCCCTCCGGACGGACCTGACCGGGGCGAACAGTGGTCGCGAACTGCCCTGTGCACAACCGAGATTCTGTGGATGACGCGGCTCGATACGCCCTACCGATGACCAGGAGCGACGACTACGCCGACGGCACCGGGACCGACGTGTGCACCGAGCACCGCACCGAACGGCAGCACGTCGACGCTGGTCAGGTCCGGGATACGCGCCATCAGCATGGCTGAGACGTCCTCGGCTCGCTCGGCGCACTGCATATGATGCACAGCCACGACAACCCCGGATTGCGTACCGATGTCGGCCGCCGCGGCAGCTGCCGCGTCCACCAGCTTGCTCAGTGCTTTCGAGGAGGTTCGCGTCTTCTCGCGCAACACCAGCGCACCATCGCTGATGTACAGCACCGGCTTCATCGCCAGGGCCGTACCGAGCAGGGCTGCGGCAGTGCCGATACGGCCGCCGCGGCGCAGGTGATCCAATCGATCGACGACGATGAAACATCTCGACGACGCAGACCTGCGAACAGCATTGTCGTAGACCTCGTCGAGTCCGGCTCCACCCGCTGCGGCATACGCTGCTGCCAGCGCCGGGTAGCCCAATCCCATTCCGGCAGAACCGGAATCGACAACCTTCACCAACGATCCGATCTGCTCGGCGGCCTGCCGCGCAGCCTCCCAGGTGCTCGACAGGCCCCGGGAGATGTGCAGTGCGACGACGCCCGCCCCGCGACTGCGTTCGAGAGCTGCGGCATAGACCTCGGTCAGCTCGCCCGGAGACGCCCCCGCGGTCGTCACCGGCTTTCCGTCGGTCGATTGTTCGGGAATCTCGTCGATACCCTCACGATGGTCGACGCCGTCCACCAACACATGCAGCGGTGCCACCGTGATACCGCACTCGGCGGCTATGGACGCGGGCAGGCAGGACGACGAATCGGTGACGACGGCGACGGTCATGGGTGCCGGATCGCTGCCGCCGCTGCCACCGGTCGCAACACCGTCAGCATTGCGTCGGCCACGGCCACGTGTGCATCCCAACCCCAGTGGATTCCGTCGGGGTTGGCGTTCTCGGACTCGATGTTCGGACGAACTGCCTCCGCGAGATCGACCATCGGAACACCGTTTTCGTCGCTCCAGGCACGCAGCGCTCGTACCGCGGGCTCGCGCCCCGAATGCACCCGCCCGTAGGCGTCGCACCGATGCACCGACGGATAGGTACCGACGACGGGCAATTCCGGCCGCACGTAGGCCAATGCGGCGCGGGTCTGCGCGAGGTAGTCGACACTCAGTCGCGGCGGAAGCGCCACCGGCCAACCCAGATGCGACAGGACCGGCTGCACCGCTTGATAACCCGCGCGAACGACCCGCCGAAGTGCGGGCGGACGGATGTAGCGGATCTGCTCACGCAACGCGGTCGGTAGCGGCGACGGCAACGAGTCCATGCCGCCGATTCCGAGTACGACGGCACCGGCCCGCGGTATCACCGCCCACACTCGCGGATCCTGGGTCAGAGCCCACCACGCATCGCGGCTCGTCCAGCCGATGCGGGCTACCAGCTCGACATCCCAATCCAGCTCTGCAGCAACGATATTGGGCCACAGCCGAGGATCGTCGACCGGCAGCCCGCCCTCGGGTCCGTAATAGCTCAGCGAGTCCGCCAGCACGAGCAGCACGGGGCGCGCGGCGGCCTCCTCAGAGGACGTCACTGGCCACCCGCGCCGAGGCGTTCCAGACGTCGAGCCGCCAGGACGGGTTGTCACCGGGTCCGTGCGCACCGAGCTGTACCCAGCTGGTGTTGGCGAGGCCGCCGAGCACCGGCCAGCGATCGGTCGGCAGTGCGAGCAACGCTGCGGTCAGGGCAGCGATCAACCCTCCGTGCGCCACGAGCACCAGTGGTCGCTGGTCGCCGTCGGCACCCCACTCGGGGACGCCGCCGAGGAGCTCACGCACCAGCGGCACGCTGCGGTTCGCAACGTCGATGCGACTTTCCCCACCGGGCGGGGCGACGGTTGCGTCGGCACGCCAGGCCGGACGCGCCCCGGGGGCGATGTCGTCCACCTCGGTGTGGGTGAGTCCCTGCCAGTCGCCGAGATGTGTCTCCCGCAGCCGCTCGTCCGTGGACACCGGGACTCCAGCCGCGTCCCCGAGAGCTTCCGCAGTGTCGAGAGCGCGCTTGAGATCGGACGAGACGATGCGGATGGGCGCGCGGACAGCCAATTCGGCCGCAGCCGTCTTCGCCTGACTGCGGCCCAGCTCGGACAGATCGGTATCGAGCTGGCCCTGCATACGGTCGGTGGCGTTGTAGTCAGTCTGACCGTGGCGAAGCAGGATGAGCCGCCGGATCATTGCTCCGGTTCCGGTGCCGGATGCTGACCGAGGCCCGGAACCTCGATCGTCGGGCAGTCCTTCCACAGTCGCTCGAGCGCATAGAAGTTGCGCTCTTCGTTGTGCTGGACGTGCACCACGATGTCGGAGTAGTCCAGCAGCGCCCAGCGGCCCTCTCGGGTACCCTCGCGACGCACCGGCTTGTGTCCGGCCTCACGAAGCTGGTCCTCGATGTTCTCCACGATCGAGTTGACCTGACGCTCGTTGGGCGCGGAGGCGATCACGAAGCAATCGGTGATGTAGAGCTGGTCGGAGACGTCGAGGATCACCACGTCGCTGGCCAGTTTGTCGTCGGCTGCGAGCGCGGCGATACGCGCCATCTCGGCGGCTTCGGCTGTTGCAGTCACTTCGGTGTACTCCCACTCGTATGGCTCGGGTTCGCGGTCACTGCGCTGGTGACCGACCCGGCCGGTTGCTTCTTCTGTGGCGCCGGTTCCGACATGGTGACGGATCCGTCGAGGCGCTGCGCGCCCCGTGGTCGATAGAGGTTCCTCTTCGAGATGTATTGCACGACGCCGTCCGGGACGAGGTACCAGACCGGCCGATTTTCACCGGCACGACGTCGGCAGTCCGTCGACGATATCGCGAGTGCCGGGATTTCCATCAATGTGAGAGTGTCGGCGGGCAACGATCGTAGATGGTTGGCCAGATGATCGACGCCGAGCTCGAACCCCGGCCGCGTCACTCCGACGAACTTCGCGAGCTCGAAGAGCTCCTCCCAGTTCTGCCACGTCAGGATGGACTCGAGCGCATCGGCACCGGTGATGAAATACAACTCGGCATCGGGGTGCTGCGCTCGAAGATCCCTCAGGGTGTCGACGGTGTACGTCGACTTCTCCCGGTCGACGTCGACCCGGCTCACCGAGAACCGAGGATTCGACGCGGTGGCGATGACCGTCATCAAGTAGCGATCCTCGGCCGGGCTGACCGACCGCCCCTCCTTCTGCCACGGGGTCCCGGTGGGAACGAAGATGACCTCGTCCAGACCGAACGTGGCCGCCACCTCGCTCGCAGCCACGAGGTGACCGTGGTGAATGGGGTCGAAAGTGCCGCCCATGACCCCCAACCGGAGAGTCGGCGTGGTGTTCGTGTCCTCACCGGGGCCGGATTCGTGCTGCACAACCGACGATTCTACGTCCGTGGCAGCGACGCCGGTTACACGCCTCATACCGGCAACAGTCGTGAGACCACCGTCGCGAGCTGTTGGGCCGACCGACACTCGTGCATCGCAATCACGTCTGCATACACCTTGGCCGCCGAATCACCGGATCCCCACTGAGATTTGGGTTCGGGGTTGAGCCAGTAGGCGTGCTTGGCCACCGAGACGATTCGGGCCAACGCCGGCAGCTTCGGTTCTCGATAGTTCGTCCGGGCATCGCCCAGAACGAGAACCGAACTGCGGCTGGTGATGACCTGCGCGTACTTCTCGTCGAATGTCGTCAGGGCATGCCCGTAATCCGAATGACCGTCGTAGGTCACCAGGTCCGCTTCCCGCACGATCCGGCTCATGGCGGCCCCGAGGTCTGCCCCGGAATCGAAGAACCGCGTCACCTCGTCGGTGGAGTCGACGAACGCAAAGATTCGCACCCGGGAGAACTGTTCACGAAGAGCGTGCACCAGCAGCAGGGTGAAGTTGCTGAATCCGGCCACCGACCCCGAGACATCGCACAGCACAACCAGTTCCGGCCGGGCACGACGCGGCTTACGCTCCACCAGATCGATGGGAATACCGCCGGTCGACATGGATTTGCGCAGCGTGCGTCGCAGATCGATGGAGCCGTGCCTGCTTCGACTGCGGCGCACCGCAAGTCGCGAGGCCAGCAACCGCGCCAGCGGTGCGACGTTACGCCGCAATGCAACCATCTCCGCGTCCGAGGCACGCAGGAAATCGACTTCCTCCGCCAGTTTCGGCACGCCGTAGCTCGCTACCCGGTCGCGGCCCAGTTTCTCGGCCGACCGTCGCCTCGTCTCACTTTCGACCATCTTACGTAGGTCGGCAATGCGTTGCGCTGCAGTACGTTTGGCCACCTCCGACTCGTAGTCGTCGGTGGGCCGATCCGGCGCGTCGTCACTCCGGCCCAGCAGGCCGTCGAGGATCTTACGAAGCAGCGTGTCGGGAGCAACATCACGCAACGCCTGATAGGCCGAGAACGACGGCCCGTTCGAGGACTTGTACTGACCGAGTTCCTCGACCATCTGGGCCGCCAGCATCTGGGTCAATTCGGCGGCCTCCGCCGAGTCGTCCGAGAGCAGTTCGACGATCAGTTCACGCAACGCATCGATATCGACCTCGCCTGTCTCGGTGCGAGGCAGCGCGGTGTCGATCTGCCCCGAATCCCTGGTCCCCGATGCCACCGGAAACCACAGGTCGAACAACGCGTCGAACACCCCGCGGTGCGTCGGCCGTCTCAGCAGCGCGCAGGCCAGCCCCTCGCGGACCGCTTCTCTGTCCAACAGATCCAACACCGACAGGACGCGTCCGGCATCGACGGTCTCCGACGGCCCCACCGAGATCCCACGCTTGCGTAACGCCTCGACGAAGCCGACGAGATGCCCGGGAATTCCGTGTGGGGCGAGCATGTCAGTTCAGCCGCAGTTCGGCGGCGGCGCGCACCTGATCGGACTGATGCTTGAGCACGACTCCGAGCGTCGACCGGACCGCGTCGTCGTCAAGAGTGTCCATGCCGAGGGCCAGGAGTGTGCGACCCCAGTCGATCGTCTCGGCCACCGACGGCAACTTCTTGAGCTGCATCCCTCGGAGCACGCGGACGGTCTTGATCATCTGCTCCGCGATCGCCTCGGGCAGTTCGGGAACGCGGCTGGCCAGGATTCGACGCTCGAGGTCCGCGTCGGGAAAGTCGAGGTGCAGGAACAGGCAGCGGCGCTTGAGGGCTTCCGACAGTTCGCGCGTGGCATTGGAGGTCAACACGACGAACGGGGTGCGCTCCGCCGTGATCGTGCCCAGCTCGGGAATGGTGATCGCGAAGTCGCTGAGCACCTCGAGCAGCAAGCCCTCGATCTCGACATCTGCCTTGTCGGTCTCGTCGATCAGGAGCACGGTCGGCTCGGTTCGGCGAATGGCCTGCAGCAGTGGCCGAGCCAGCAGAAACTCCTCGGAGAACACGTCGAGCTTCGTCGAGTCCCAGTCGGCACTCGAGCCGGATTGGATACGCAGGATCTGTTTGGCGTGGTTCCACTCGTACAGAGCCCTCGCCTCGTCGACGCCCTCGTAGCACTGCAGTCGCACCAGTTCGGCTCCGGTCGACTGCGCGACCGCGCGCGCCAATTCGGTCTTGCCGACTCCGGCGGGACCCTCGATCAACAGCGGCTTGCCGAGGCGATCGGCGAGAAAAACCGATGTTGCCGTGGCCTTGTCGGCCAGATACCCCGTCTCGGCCAGACGGGCCTGAACATCGTTCACGCTCGCGAACAACGGTGGTGTCGTCGGTAGGGCACGGTCCACGTCACAACTCCTGGAAGATCGGGTCTGGCGGGTCGAGTGGCTGCAGGCCGGTCAGACGGGTCTGACGTGCCCGTCGCCCCACACCGTCCACTTGGTCGAGGTCAGCTCGGGTAGGCCCATTGGGCCGCGGGCGTGCAGCTTCTGGGTGGAGATGCCGATCTCGGCACCGAAGCCGAACTGCTCGCCGTCGGTGAACGCGGTGGAGGCGTTGACCATCACGGCAGCCGCGTCGACTCGTCGGGTGAATTCGCGCGCAGCACCAATGTCCGACGCGACGATCGCCTCGGTATGGCCGGTGCCGTATCGGTCGATGTGGTCGATTGCCTCGTCGATGCCGTCGACCACCTTCAGCGCGATGTCGAGCGAGAGGTATTCCTGCGACCAATCGTCGTCGCCTGCGGGAACCAACCCCGGCAGATCACCGTGCACCGTGACGCTGTGCATCTGGAACGCCTGCAACAACCTCGGCACTATAGTCTCGGCGATCGCGGCATCGACCAGCACCGTTTCGGCGGCATTGCACACGCTCACCCGGCGGGTCTTGGCGTTGAGCACGATCTTCTCGGCCGTCTCCGCGTCGGCGGAGGAATGCAGATAGACGTGGCAGTTACCCACCCCGGTCTCGATGGTGGGAACCGTGGCATCACGCACGACCGCGGCGATCAGACCCGCTCCCCCACGCGGGATCACGACATCCACCAGCCCGCGGGCCTGAATGAGGTGGGTGACCGTCGACCGATCAGCACTACCGAGCAGTTGTACTGCCGATTCCGGCAGCCCGTGGCTCGTGAGCGCACCCTGCAGCGCCTCGACCAGGGCTGCGTTCGACTGCGCCGCGGACGAGGATCCCCGCAGCAGCACTGCGTTCCCGGATTTGAACGCCAGACCGAACGCGTCGACGGTCACGTTGGGGCGCGCCTCGTAGACCATGCCCACGACGCCCAGCGGAACCCGCATCTGCCTGATCTCGAGCCCGTTGGGGAGCGTCGATCCGCGGATGACCTCGCCGATCGGATCGGGTAGGCCCGCCACCTGCCGCAGCCCTGCGGCAATACCGTCGATGCGAGGTGCCGTCAGCCGCAGCCGATCGAGCAGACCCTCGTCCGTTCCCGCAGCGCGGGCGATCTCGATGTCGGCGGCGTTGGCTGCGAGCACCGGCTCCGCTGCGGCCAGCACGGCGTCGGCCGCGGCATGCAGCAGCGAATCCTTCTCCGCAGTGGTCAGCAACGCCAGTGCACGTGAAGCGACGCGGGCTCGGCGAGCAGCCGAGTGCACGTTCTCGCGCTCGTCGGCAGAGGACGGCACCGAAGCGGCCGAGACGGAAGCAGTCATGCACTACACACTAATAGGGCCGGGGAATGAAGCTGCATCTCCACGTCGTTGCAGCACAGCGTGGACATCGCCGACGTCACCGACGTCACCGACGTCGAGACCGACAGACCGGAGGAACCACCTGTGAGTGCCCTGTTCGAGCCCCTGACATTGCGCGAGCTCACCTTTCCCAACCGGGTATGGATGGCACCGATGTGCCAGTACTCGGCCGACGAGACGGGCGAGAACGTCGGCGTCGCGGGCGACTGGCATCGCACCCACCTGGTGAGCCGCGCGATCGGCGGAGCCGGCCTGATCATCACCGAGGCCACAGCGGTCAGCCCCGAGGGCCGAATCAGCCCGTCGGACCTGGGCATCTGGAACGACACACAGGCCGACGCACTGGCCGAGATCGTCACCGAGATCTCGTCCTTCGGTACCGTCCCGGGCATCCAGCTGGCGCATGCGGGCCGGAAGGGCTCGACGGCGGCTCCCTGGCTCGGTGGCACATCACTGCCCGCCGAGGATCCCCGGAGCTGGGAGACCGTGGGCCCGAGCGCCGTACCGTTCGGTCGTTACGCGACACCACGGGAGGCGACAGCCGACGACATCGCGAAGATCGTCGACGATTTTCGTAACGCTGCGCGGCGCGCACTGAAGGCCGGGTTCCAGGTGGCCGAGATACACGGCGCGCACGGATACCTCCTGCACCAATTCCTCTCGCCAGCCAGCAACACCCGCACCGACGCCTACGGCGGCGACTTCGCGGGGCGGACTCGCCTGCTGATCGAGGTGGTCGACGCGGTCCGTGAGGTGTGGCCGGCCGAGCTTCCGGTGTTCGTCCGTCTGTCGGCAACGGACTGGCTCGACGAACCCGAGAAGTCCGATGCTGCAGCCGACTTGGAAGCTCCGAGTTGGACCTCTGATCAGACTGTCGCGCTGGCGCAGATACTCACCGAGCACGGCGTGGATCTCGTCGATACGTCCACCGGCGGGAACGTACGCGCCGAGATTCCGGTCGAACCCGGCTACCAGGTGCCGTTCGCACGGCGTATCCAGAACGAGACCACGATGCCGGCCGCAGCGGTGGGGATGATCACCGAACCGAAACAGGCCGACGACATCGTTTCGCTCGGCGAGGCGACTGCGGTGCTCCTCGCCCGCGAGCTGCTGCGCGATCCGTACTGGCCACGGCGCGCGGCCCGCGAACTCGGAGTGGAGATGGCACCGGCAGTGGCACCGCAGTACGAGCGGGCCTACTGACAGTCACATCACGAGACCGGTCACACCACGAAACCGAGCTTCTTGTCGACGACGTTGCGCAGCTGTTCGCCGCGGAAGTATCGCTGCGCGTTGTCGGCGAAGACGTCGGCGAGACGACTCTTCCACCCCGACGCGTCCCCGCTCATATGCGGAGTGACGACCACGTTCTCGGCCGCCCACAGCGGGTGGTCGGCCGGGAGCGGCTCGGTCTCGAAGACGTCGAGCGCAGCCCCGGCGAGGTGTCCCGAATCGAGATGCGTGAGCAGGGCATCGGTGTCGAGTAGCTCGCCGCGACCGACGTTGATCACCCTGGATCCGGGCTTCATCGCGGCCAACACGGAATCGTCGACCAGGCCCCTCGTCTGTTCGGTCAGCGGGGCAACCAGAACCAGGTAGTCGGCCCGCCCTACTTCGTCCACCAGATCATCACTGGCGTACACGGTGCCGAAGTCTCCGTCGCCGCCTCGCGCTGTTCGACCCACGCCGGAGACCGACATTCCCACAGCACTCAGCAGAGTCGCGATGGCACGCCCGATTGCTCCGGTGCCCACGATCATCACGTGTGCACCGTCGATGCGTTCGGTCTCGCGGTGCTGCCAGGTCTTCGAATGCTGCAGTGTGCGCGAACGTTCGGAGTCCTTCGCGAACGCCAGAATCTGAGCCAGCACGAACTCCGCGATAGGCCGGTCGAACACTCCACGTGAATTGGTCACGACCACATCGGATTCCACCAGTTCGTCGAACAACAACGAGTCCACTCCGGCAGCGGCGATATGGATCCACTTCAGCGAACCGCACTGCGGCCATGCGGATTCGACTGCGGGCGAGAAGAAATCCCACAGCAGCAGGGCATCGGCGCCGTCGACGGCCTCGGCGAGCGTGTCGGCGGTGGCATATCTGATGTCGGCGACCTTCGCGACGGAATCGAGTCCGTCGGGAAGGTCGCCGGCATGCAGAACGGCCAGAACCGGACGCACTACTTCGACTTGTATCCGACGAGCTCGACGCCGGACGCAGCGACCTCGTCGTCGTTGTCACCGGGGCACTGGGTGCCGCGCAACGACCGGCCCGCGGTCTCTGGCATCAACAGGATCGGAACGAACGCGATGGCAGCTGCGATCATCATGTACCAACCGGGGATCAGGTTGGAACCCGTTCGGTCGATCAGGAACGTCAGAATCAGCGGTGCCGTGCCGCCGAAGAGCGCCGTGGAGACGTTGTATCCGATGGCGAACGCTCCGTAGCGCACCTGGGTGGGAAACAGTGCGGGCAGCGTCGACGACACGCAGGAGCACATGATGACCAGCAACACGCCGAGACCGAGCAGGCCGATGCTCTGGCCGATCAGGCCGGTGTTGATGATCAGCAGAAACAGCGGGACGCTGAAGACGAAGTACCCCACACAGGCGACCAGCAGCAACGGCTTTCGGCCCACCCGGTCGGACAGAGCGCCGATGGGGTTGATGATCAACATCATGATGATCATGATGGCCACGAGAGTGAAGTTCGACTGAGTCGTGCTGTGCCCCAACGTGTCGCTGAGGTACGAGGGCAAGAACGTGAGCACTGTGTAGTACGCGATGTTGAGCAGCAGCACGAATCCCATCAGAATCAGGATTCGCTGCCAGTACGTCAGGGTGGCCTTGAGGGAGGTGACTGCTCCACCTGCACCTTCTTCGACCGTGCCGCCGTCTTCCTTGGCCTCGGCGAACACCGGAGAATCCTCGAGCCGGGTCCGCAACCACAACGCGACGATGCCCAGCGGGAGCGTCACCAGGAACGGGATTCGCCAGCCCCAGGCCTCCATGGTCTCGTCTCCGAGCCCGACGTTGAGCAGGGTGCACAGGGTGGCACCGCCCACCGTGCCTGCGAGGGTGCCGAATTCGAGGAACGACCCGAAGAATCCGCGGCGCTTGTCGGGCGCGTACTCGGCCATGAACACTGCTGCGCCGCCGTACTCACCGCCGGTGGAGAAGCCCTGCACCAGTCGGCAGACGAGCAATAGCAACGGTGCTGCGATACCGATGGTGTCGAACGTCGGCAGCACCCCGATCGCCGCCGTGGCCAACGTCATCATCGAGACGGTCAGGACGAGGACCTTCTGACGACCGATGCGGTCGCCGAGCGGGCCGAGCACGATGCCGCCGATGGGGCGAATGATGAACGACGCGGCCAGCACGGCGAACGTGGAGAGCAGGCTCGCTCCCCCGTCGTCCGACGGAAAGAAGTTGGCGGCGATGTAGACGGCGAGGTAGCCGTACACCGCGTAGTCGAACCACTCCACGGCGTTGCCCAGTGCGGACCCGCCGATCGCGCGATGCAGAATTTTCGTTTCGTTCGCGCTGAGTGTGTCGGTACTCGGCGGATATCCGGTCGGCGAAGCTGCCGACCCTGAAGTTTCGGTCACGGTCCAATACCTCTCGCTTTATGACAACGTGGAGCGTCGGTTTGGTACTTCGCAGCGTCCGACTTTACGTCGATGCCGGACGCACGTCTCGAACAACCCCCTCTTGGAAAACTAAAGACCAGGTGGCGCAGCGATTCTGGTGGCGATCAACGCGTACGCCTTTGCGCTGTCGGTCAATTGCTGCACGGCGACGGACTCGTCCGGCCGGTGCGCCTGGTTTTCGATCTCCCCGGGACCGAGCACGACGGTGCGGATACCCATCTGCTGTGCCACGAAACCACCATCGCACGAAGCCGTCCAGATGTCAGTGAAACCGGCAGATCCGATGTCGCGAACCGATTGCATTGCAGTGGTGACCAATCCATCGTCCGCAGCGGTCAGAAAGCCCGGCATTTCCATCGACACCTCGAGATGTACCTCGATTCCCGAACCGGTGATACCTGCCGCGTCGATCCGCGAACGCAGGTCGTCCACCACCTCCGCAGCGCTCTCATCGGGTAGCAGCCGACGGTCGACCGTGAGCACGCACCGGTCGGCAACCATCGACGTACCGGTGCCTCCCGTCACGGTGCCCACGTTCCAGGTGGCGGGACCGAGTTCGGCGTGTGGATCCTCGTCCAATTCGATCTGCCAGTCCTCGATGACGGCGACGATGCGGGCGGCAGCGGATATCGCATTGGCACCGTTACGCGGACGACCTGCATGAGCCGAACGCCCGCGCACGTCGATCTCGATATTCGCGGCTCCTCGGCAACCGACGATGGTCACCAGGTCCGTCGGCTCGGCCACCACGCACCCCTGGAAACGACGGGGTCCCGGGTCGGCCACGAATGCTCGAATACCCGAGCCCGTGTCTTCCTCATCCACCAGACACGCCAACGTCATCGGGAAGCGATCTGCAAGACCTGCACGGTTCACCGCATCCATAGCGGCCACCACTGCGGCCACTCCCCCCTTCATGTCGCATGCTCCCCGCCCGACCATGCGCCCCTCTCGCACGACCGCGGTGAACGGATCCGTCGTCCAGCCCGTGCCCGCCGGAACGACGTCGGAGTGGCCGACGAACAGGACCCCCGGGGTGTCATCGGGTCCGATCGAGGCGACCACGTTCGGTCTGCCGGGAGCGACCTCGACCGTGCGAACGTCGAATCCCAGTGCGCGACATCGCTCCGCGAGTATTTTCGCGCACTTTTCTTCGGTGTCGCCCGGATTTTCACCGCCCGCCTCGATCAACGCGGCTGTGAGAGAAACGATCTCGTTCTCGTCGACGGCGTCGAGCAGAGACTGCTGGGCACTCGGAACGGTCATCGCGTGGGGTCGGAGGCGAGCAGATGCTTCGATTTTTCCACCGCGACGGCCAACCGCCTGATGCCTTCCTCGATGCGCTCGGGTGTCGACGAGGCGAAGCACAGCCGTAGCGAATCGTGAAACTTGCCGCCCACCGACAATGCCGGTCCGGGAATGTAGGCAACTCCTTCGGCCAGTGCGGTTTCGAACAGGTCCTGCGTCGAGAAATCGTGGTCGTTTCCACGTAACGTCGCCCACAGAAAGAAGCCCCCGTCGGGGTCCGTGGTGGACATCGCGTCACCGAAGTGTGTCGCAATGCTGTTCTGCATCGCCATTTTTCGCGGTAGGTACACCGCAGCCAGCGACCGCAGGTGCTCCTCGAGCAGCCCGCGCCGGATGTACTCGGCCACCATCCTCTGGGCCGGAAGATTCGTACAGGTGTCCATCGCCTGCTTGGCGTTGACGATCAACCGACGCGCTTCGGGGGCCGCGTCCACCCACCCCACGCGCAGACCGGGAGCGATCATCTTCGAGAAGGTCCGCACCGAGAAGATCAGCGGATCGTTCGGACTCAGCGCCCCGAAACTCGGGATCGGGTCCCCCGAGAAACGCAGCAGGCCATAAGGATCGTCGTCGAGAATCACTGAACCCCATCGGTGTGCCAACTCGATCAACAACAGTCGACGCTCGAGTGACAGCGTGACCCCGGACGGATTCTGAAAGTTGGGAATCACGTAGATCATTTTCGGTAGACGCCCGGCTCGCTCGACGAGTTCGGGTAACGCCTCGACGATGAGACCGTCACTGTCCATCGGTGCCTCGAGAATATCGCCGCCGTAGCTCAGCACGGTGGCAGTTCCGTTGGTGTACGTGGGACTTTCGACGATGACCAGATCACCGGGATCGACGAACAGCTTGCAGGCGATGTCGAGACCCTGCATGCCGCCCGAGGTGATGACGACCCGATCCTCGGACGTGGGTTCGCCGACGGACTCGAGATACGCCAACAACGCGTCGAGCAGACCCGGATCACCCTCGGTGGCACCGTAATCGAAGGCGTCCGCTGTGAGCGCACTGCCGGCGATCTCGGTGAACGCGGCAGCCGGAACCGTCTCGGCTGCAGGAGATCCCATCGCGAACCTGACGATGTCGTGTTTCTGGGCGGCGAGAAGCGATGTCGACGAGTCGATCACCGATCCCACCAGTTGGTCGGTGCGCAGGGCCCAGGGAATGGCAGGAGTGGAGCCTGCGGAACGACCCTTTTGGTCAGGAGTGGAGCCTGCGGAACGACTCGAAGTAGCAGGAGTGGAGCCTGCGGTGGAGGTGGTCATGTCTCACTCCTTCGTCAGTAGTTCTCGGGGGTATGCGGTGAAGGTTTCGACGCCGGTGTCGGTGACTCGGACTGCTTCGGACACCTCGTATCCGTAGTCGTCCATCCACATTCCGCCGATGATGTGAAAGGTCATGTTCTCGGCCAGGACGGTCTCGTCGTCGGTGCGTAGGCTCACCGTGCGCTCGCCCCAGTCGGGGGCGTACGCGACGCCGATCGAGTAGCCGATGCGCGAGGGTTTGTGGAGGCCGTGCTTGGCCAGGCTGGTGTTCCATACCTGAGCCAGCTCGGTTGCGGTGACCCCGGGGCGGACCGTTGCCAGTACCTCGTTCAGCGCTTCACCGGTGGATTCCGCGAGGTATTTCAGACGCGGACTCGGCTTGCCGAGCACGATCGTGCGGGCCATCGGAATGTGGTACCGCCGGAACACCCCGGCCAGTTCGACGACGGTGGTCTCGCCGCGGACGAACCGTTGGTCCGACCACGTCAGATGCGGAGTGTCCGCTCCTGCCCCGGTCGGCAGCATCGGCACGATGGCTGGGTGATCGCCGCCGAAGTCGGCTGTGCCGCGTACCTGTGCGTTCATGATGGCGGCAGCTGCATCGCACTGCCGTTCCCCTACCGAAATCGCGTGGTGCGCAGCAGACATCGCGGCCTCGCACACCGTCGCCGCGCCGCGCATCAACGCGATCTCGGCCGGCGACTTGACCACGCGGATCCAATTGACCAACTCGTACGAGTCGGTGAATCGATACTCGGGTAGCGATTTGACGAGCGCTTCGAAGGCCTTGGGGCTGAAGTAGTACGAGTCCATCTCCAGTCCCACTTGACCGTGCTCGAAGTTGTTGACCAACCCCAACTCTCGTAGCTTGGCGGCTACCCAGACGAACGGGTGGGTGTCTCTGCGCTGAACGAACGTCTCCGGGTATCCGAAGGTGTGGTCCTGCGGCAACCACGACGTACGGAACGCACCGTTGGCATCCATCTCGCGAGCGAAGAAGTACAGCTCGCCGTCCAGCGGCAGGTACAGCATTTGCGGGGTATAGAACGAGAGTGCGTTGTAGCCCAGCAGATAGTAGAGATTCGCGGGGTCGGTGACGATCAGCGCAGTCAGGTTCTGCGACGCCATGCGCTGACGGACGGCTGCGAGCCGGTCGGCGTATTCCTCGTCGGTGAACGTGATGGGCGTGCTGTTCGGTACGTCCGGGTAGCGAGCCAGGCCGGGAGCAGCCCGTCCTGGAGTCTGCGCGGGTCCGATTGCGGTGACGTAGGCATCGTCGGATGAGGCGTTCACGGGCACCCCCTTCGGGAGGTCTTTTAGTAGATTGTTGACAATCAGGCTATCCGCAGGTGTCGGTGGGGAGCAAGGGCTGCCGTGTTAAAGCTGTGTTGCGCCCGAAGGCTCTACCCGGGTGTGGCGAGTACGGATTGCTCGGCCTGCTCGTCGACCATGGCTCGCGTCAGATCGTGCACGGCGGTGTCCATGTGTTCGTGGACGCCCATCTCGAGCGCATCCCAATCCGATCCCAGCAGCAGATCGACGATCAGCTGATGTTCCTCGACCAGGGCTTCGGGACGGTAGTAAGCAGTTTCGAGATTTGCCATGCAAATGCGTGCCTCGGCCGCCAGCGTGGCGTACATACGAGACATCCGACTGTTTCTCGTGGCCGCTACCAGGGCAGTGTGAAAGGCAAGGTCGCGTTCGGCGAGGCCACGCCAATCCGCCCGATCGATGAAAGGCTGCATCTGCATCACGATGGCCGAGAGTTCGTCTGCGGTCTTGATCAGCTGGGCACGATCTCCATGTACCAGAGTCCATGCCGCACCGACCTCGATCGCTGCACGCGACTGGTAGATCTCGGCGACGTCGCCGCTGCTGAGCTCGACGACGAACACACCGCGGTTGCGGTAGCTGACGAGCAGTCCCTCCTGATTCAGACGCTGCAACGCCTCTCGCACGGGGCCACGTGAAATCTCCAGCTCCGCCGCGACATTCGCCTCGTTGATCTGTTCTCCGGGCGCGTAGGACCCGTCGATGATGCGATCGCGAATCTGATCCGCGATCACCATCGACGTGTTGCGTGCGTCGATTGGTGTCAGGCGTCTCGAACCGGGCATGATCAGAACCTTCCTCAGCTGCGGGGAATCGCGAAGTATTTGTACTCCAGAAACTCGTCTATTCCGACTTTCCCGCCCTCGCGGCCGAGTCCCGATTGTTTGACACCACCGAACGGGGCTGCCGGATTCGACACCAGCCCGGTGTTGAGCCCCACCATGCCCACCTCGAGGCGCTCCCCCATTCGCAGAGCCCGATCGATGTCCTGGGTGAACACGTATCCGACCAGTCCCCATTCGGTGTCGTTGGCCAGCGCGACGACCTCGTCCTCGGTGTCGAAGGGAACGATGGCGGCCACCGGTCCGAATATTTCCTGGGACATCAGATCCGATTCGGTATCGACATCGGTCAGGACGGTCGGTGGGTAGAAGTAGCCCGGCCCGTCCGGGGCCGCACCACCGACGACGGCGCGGGCACCGCGCGCGAGAGCATCGTCGACCAGAGCCTGGACCTTGCCCCGGCCTGCGTCGTCGATCAGCGGCCCCACCTCGGTCCCGTGAGAAGCGCCCGCGCCCACCCTCAGCGCGCCCATTCGGTCGGCCAAAGCATCCGAAAAGCGTTGTGCCACACTGCGGTGAACGAAGAACCGGTTCGCTGCGGTACATGCTTCGCCCATGTTGCGCATCTTGGCAACCATGGCTCCGTCGACGGCGCGGTCGAGATCTGCATCGTCCATGACCACGAAGGGTGCATTCCCGCCCAGCTCCATCGACGTCCGCATCACCGTCGCCGCCGCTTGTTCGAGCAGAATCTTGCCCACTGCCGTGGATCCTGTGAAGCTGATCTTGCGGGCAGCGCCGCTGCTCATCCACGACCCCACGACACCCGACGCATCGGTGGTCGGCACGATGTTGACGACGCCCGCAGGCACCCCCGCCTCGTGGAGAATCTGAACCAGCGCAAGTGCGGTCAGCGGCGTCTGCTCGGCGGGCTTGAACACGACGGTGCAGCCTGCCGCAAGGGCAGGCCCGATCTTGCGAGTTCCCATCGCCAGCGGGAAGTTCCACGGCGTGACGAGAATGCAGGGCCCGACCGGCGCGCGGGTGACCACGATGCGGTTCTTCCCGTCTCCGGTCAGGGTGTGATCACCCGAGATGCGTACCGCTTCCTCGGAGAACCAGCGAAAGAACTCGGCTCCGTACGCCACCTCGCCGCGCGCGTCGGCGAGCGGTTTACCCATCTCGGCGGTGATGATCGCAGCGAGCTCCTCCGAGCGGGCCATGATCATCTCGTATGCCGTCCGCAGTATGTCGCTTCGCACTCGCGGTGCGGTGGCCGCCCACTCCGCCGCGGAGTCGACGGCTGCAGCAAGCGCTTTCTCTGCGTCCGCGATACCGCCGTCCGCAACCGTGGCGATGACCTCGCCCGTGGCCGGGTCCACGACGTCGAATCGGGCGTCCGATACCGACGGAGACCACGCACCACCGATGAAACAGTCTGTGGGAGAGGTGATGCGCGGACGCGTGAGGCTGGTGGTCGAGCTGGCGGTCATGGCCGCGGTCCTTTCGTCGAACGTGGATCGAGTATCTGTGCCAGGTGTACGGATGCATCGTCGCCCGAGTCACCGGTCAGTTGGCGCACCTGCATGTGACAGCTGAATCCATCGGTCAGAACTGGAGTGTCGGGTTCGGTAGCCCGCAACGCGGGCGCGAGAGCCTGCTCGGCGACATCCATGCTGAGCTCGTAATGCCGACTCTCGAAGCCGAAATTACCTGCTACACCGCAACATCCGGTGGCCTCACGTACCGACTCGACGCCCACGGCGGCGAGGGCCCGGCGCTGCGTTGCATCGCCGAACACGGCGTACTCGTGGCAGTGAGTCTGCACCGTGACCGCAGCCGGCATGTCGCCCGAGGGCTGCCAGCCCGCGCTTGCTTGATCGATCACCGCTCCGGCGAAGCTCTGGACGCGCGCCGCGACCCTCCTTGCCGCGTCCGTGGGGACCAGTTCGGGCATGTCCTTACGGAACGCGGCCGCACAGCTCGGTTCGGTCACGACGATCGGCCTGTCGGTACCGTCGTCCAGCGCCGCAACGGCTTTCGTCAGCTGCTTGCGAGCGGACTTCAGCTGACCCGTCGAAATCCACGTCAAACCGCAACACACATCCGTTCGGCATTCGGTGGTGCGTCCGGAGTCTTCGAGAACGCGTTGTGCCGCACCAGCGACCTCGGGGCGAAATCCTTGTGTGAACGTGTCGACAACGAGCACCACATCGGCGTCGCGGCCACCGCCGACTCGGACGGCATCGGCCAGTTCCTTCGACGACGCGAACCGAGGCAATGCGCGTTCGGTGGTCAGCCCACCCAGACGTGCCGCCACTGCCGACACCCGGGGTGTCAGCAGACGATTGAGCAGCGGTGCCGTTCGCTTCGTCACCGCGAGCCATCGAGGCAACCACCCGAGCGAGTAGTGCGACAGCGGCCGCAGCCGCCTCGCATAGTGATGGTCGAGGAACTCCGATTTGTACGTGGCCATGTCGACGCCGACGGGACAGTCCGAGGAGCAGGCCTTGCACGACAGGCAGAGATCGAGCGACTCCGCAACGTCCTTCGATGCCCATCCGTCGGCCACCGTCGGAGAACTGCGCACCATCTCCTGCAGCACCCGCGCCCGGCCCCGCGTCGAATCCTTCTCGTCACCCGTCGCACGGTAGCTCGGGCACATGACGCCACCGGTTGTCGTTCGACATTTCCCCACGCCCACACAGGATTGGGTGGCATGGACGAACGGGTCCAGATCGGATCGCGACCCTATCTGGTGCAGATCGAAGCTGGTCTTCCACTCCCGGGCCGGGATGCCTTGAAGCATCAGGTTGTCCATCAGGGGTTCGGGGTCGGTGATGGATCCGGGGTTCAGGATTCCCGCGGGGTCCCAGATGCGCTTGAACCGGGAGAAGGCGTCGAGCATGCGAGGGGAATACATGACCGGCAACAACTCCGAGCGCGCGCGGCCGTCACCGTGCTCGCCCGAAAGACTGCCGCCGTGCTTGACGACGACGCGTGCGGCAGCGCGCAGGAAGTCGTACATCACTCGTCGTCCGGCGTCGGTGCGTTGGTCGAAGGTGATCCGTACGTGCATGCAGCCGGCACCGAAGTGGCCGTACATCACTCCGGTCAAGTCGTATTCGGCCAGTAGCGAATTCAGGTCCGCGAGATACGCCGACAGGTTCTCCGGTGCCACGGCGGCGTCTTCCCAACCGCCCCAGGACTCGACTCCACTCGCCAGGCGCGTCGCCAAACCGGCGCCGTCCTCGCGCACCCGCCACAACGCTGCGCGATCGGCCGCATCGGTCACGATACGACCCTCCTTGACGCGCCCGAGCCGACCGAGAGCCTCGAGCAACCGAGATGCCTTGTCCTGCACTTCTGTCGCATCGGCCCCGTCGAGGTCGACGTACAACCAGGCATTTCCTGCAGGGAGCCCCCGTACCGAGTCCGGTCCGCGGCGATACTCCATCGTGCCGGCGATGTTGTCGTCGATTCCTTCGACGGCGGCGGGTGAGAACTCGAGAATGGTCGTCACGTCCGCCGCGGCGGCCACCACGTCGTCATATCCGAGACACAGCAGCAGTGCGGCCGGGGGTACGGGCACGACGGCGACGGTCACCGACACGATCACCGCGCAGGCACCTTCGCTTCCGACGAGGGCCCGGGCAACGTCGAAACCGTTCTCCGGCAACAGATGCGAGAGGTGGAATCCCGATACCTGACGTGGGATGCGACCCAACTCGACCCGCAGAAGGGCCAGGTTGTCCGACACCAGCGAGCGCAGCTCGTTCGAGATACGCTCGGCTGCAGCGACAGCCGCCGAGTCCTGGGTTCGCAGCGCCTGCACACCGGCGCGCGTGACTCGCAGCAGGTATCCGTCGGCAGTCACCACGTCCATGGCCACCGTGTGATCGGCGGTGCGACCGTACCGCACGGAGTGGTTACCGCACGCGTCGTTGCCGACGGCCCCGCCCACCGTCGCCCGGGTCTTGCTGGACGGATCGGGCGCGAAGGTGAAGGCACCGTCGGTCCGCGTCACCAACTGACGTTGCAACTCCGAGATGACGATCCCGGGCTCGACGACGGCAGTCCTGGACTCGGTGTCGACCGAGAGCACCCGGTTCATGTGGCGCGAGAAGTCGAGGACGATTCCACGGCCGATTGCGTTGCCCGCCATGGAGGTACCGCCGCCACGCCCGATGACGACAACGTCGGCGGCGGCACACAGCGACACGACCGTAGCCACTTCGTCGGCGCTGCGCGGGAAGACGACAGCGGCCGGCGGGACTCGGTAGTTCGACGCGTCGTAGGAGTATTCGGCCAACCGTCGGGACGAATCGTCGACGTCGATGCCCAGTCTTCGTACTCGCTGTACGAGTGCGGGCACCTCGGAACGAACAGGGGCTGCTGTCACAGGACGTTCTTCAATGTCCGCGACAACGCGTCGAGTCCGAACGTCATCTCGTCGTCGTTCACGATCAGTGCGGGGATGATACGAACCACGTTGCCGAGCGCACCGCAGGTGAGCAACAGCAGCCCTTCGTCGATGGCACCCTGTTGCACCCGCAGAGCAGCGGCGGCGTCGGGATTGCCCGAGCTGTCGACGAATTCGAGCGCCTGCATCAATCCGAGTCCCCGAGCATCACCGATGGCCGGGTGCTGTTCCTTCAGCGCGAGAAGGCTGTCGAGGAGAACTCGGCCCTGCGCTGCCGCGTTGTCGACCAGACCTTCCTCGCGCACGACGTCGAGGGTAGCGACTCCCGCCGCAGCAGCGACGGCGTTGCCGCCGTAGGTTCCGCCTTGCGACCCCGGCCATGCCTTGCCCATCAGCTCTGCCGATGCGGCGATCGCCGAGATCGGGAACCCGCTGGCGAGTCCTTTTGCGGTGATGAGGATGTCGGGAGTGATCGACGAGTGCTGATGGCCCCAGAACGTTCCGGTGCGTCCGACTCCGGCCTGCACCTCGTCGACTATCAGGACGATGCCGTGGGTGTCGGCGCGTTCGCGCAAGCCCTCGAGGAATGCAGGGGGCGTGGGCAGGTACCCGCCGTCGCCCAGCACCGGCTCGATGATGAACGCAGCCGTGTCGGCGGGGCTGGACATCGTCATCAACAGGTAGTCGAGTTCCTTCAGCGCGAAGGCGACTGCGGTGTCCATGTCCCATCCGTACCGAAATGCATACGGAAACGGTGCGATGTGCACCCCACCCATGATCGGCGAGAATCCCGACCGGAACTTGGTTCCCGCCGTGGTGAGCGATGCAGCCGCCACCGTTCGCCCGTGGAAGCCGCCGTGGAATGCAACGATGTTCGGTCGACCGGTTGCCATGCGCGCCAATCGGATCGACGCCTCGACTGCCTCGGATCCCGAGTTCGCGTAGAACACACTGTCCAACCCGGCAGGCAACACTTCTCCGAGCTTGTCCGTCAGCGCGAGCAGAGGCTGATGCATGACGGTCGTGTACTGGGCGTGGATGATCTTGCCCACCTGCTCGCGAGCTGCCTCGACCACGCGGGGATGGCAATGACCGGTGCTGGTGACGCCGATGCCGGTGGTGAAGTCGAGGTATTTGCGCCCGTCGGTCCCGATGATCCAGCTGCCCTTTCCGTGGTCGACGACAATCGGGGTCGCCTGCTTGAGTGCGGGGCTGAGGTGGGTGCGAGTCGACGCTGTCATGGGTGCCATCGTCACCCACCGATTACGGATTGTCAACAATCTGCAATTGAAAATTCCGGGCGGGATCGACCCGTTCGGTCGAGCCGAGAGCGATAGGGTTCGGTCGTGTCCGCATCGAACCCTCGCTCGAACAGCCCACGCATCGTCGTACTGGGCAGCATCAACATGGACCTGATCACTCGGACCCCCGCCCTGCCGGAACCGGGCGAAACCGTGTTGGGGACCTCGTTCGACACCGCTCCCGGCGGCAAAGGTGCCAACCAGGCGATCGCGGCGTCGAAGTCGGGAGGTCGCGTGAGCTTCGTCGGGGCGGTCGGCGACGACGAATTCGGGCCGACACTGCGGCACACACTCACCAGCGCAGGCGTCGACGACCACGCTCTGCGAACCGCAGCAGGAGCGTCCGGTATCGCCGCCATCACCGTCGACGACCGAGCCGAGAACAGCATCGTGGTCGTCGC
Organism: Rhodococcus sp. NKCM2511; assembly: GCF_014905595.1. Taxonomy (NCBI): domain Bacteria; kingdom Bacillati; phylum Actinomycetota; class Actinomycetes; order Mycobacteriales; family Nocardiaceae; genus Rhodococcus; species Rhodococcus sp. NKCM2511. The sequence continues at coordinate 374,822 of NZ_BNHJ02000002.1, forward strand.
CGGAGCCAACGGCGGTGTACACGAGCTCACCGACGACGACCTGGCAATCATCGACGAGGCCGATATCCTGCTGTGCCAGTTGGAGATTCCCCTCGAGACCGTGCTCGCCGCGTTCGAGTACGCGCACTCCCACGACGTCGTGACGATGCTCAACCCGTCCCCCGTCCAGGATCTGCCCGACGCTCTGGTTACCGCCACCGACGTCCTGGTGGTCAACGAGGCCGAGGAAGCGCGCATCGGGAGCCGAGCGAAGAACATAGAACATGTGGTCACCACGCTCGGCGCACGAGGCGCGAGATACCGCGGCTCGGAATCGTTCGAAGTACCTGCGCCGAAGGTCGAGGCGGTCGACACCACCGGAGCGGGTGACGCTTTCGCCGGGGCACTCGCGGCGTCCTGGTCGGGCGGTCCCCGCGCTGCAGTCGAATGGGCCGTCGCCGCAGGTGCTTTCGCTGCGACGGGAGCGGGCGCGAGCTCGTCCTCGGGAACGAGGGCCCAGATCGAATCCCTTCACCGTGCGGACGCGCGATGACTGCGTACGACCCGACCGAGCTTCGCCTGCTGCGCCGCGCGCGCGATCGGATGGATCGCGATTTCGCGCAACCGCTCGACGTCCCGTCACTCGCCAGAACCGCGCTGATGTCCACTGCACATTTCAGTCGCCGTTTTCGGGAGGCCTACGGCGAGACGCCGTACGCGCATCTGATGACACGACGGATCGAGCGCGCCAAAGCGCTGCTGCGACGCGGAGACGTCACGGTCACCGAGGCGTGCTTCGCCGTCGGCTGTACCAGCCTCGGGTCGTTCAGCTCGAGATTCACCGAGATCGTGGGCGAGACACCGAGCGCCTACCGCGCCCGCGATCATCGTGGCAGCCATGCCGTACCCAGCTGCACCGCGATGGTTCTCGGACGCCCGATGCGAGGGCCCACATCCCCGACGGCGGCGGTGACCGAGCCGAGCAGAATCGAAGAAGCATCTGCGGCCGGGGCGTCCTAGCCTTCATCCATGACACTTTCACTGAGCCACGTTCACGTCTACACCGACGACCCCGATGCCTCGGTTGCGTTCTATCGAGACGCTCTCGGACTCGAGGTCAAGAGCGAGGTGGCCAACGACGGCTACCGCTGGATCACGCTGTCCACCAGCGAACAACCCGAAATCGAGGTCGTGTTGTCGCAGCCGTACGCGGGCCGTTCTCGGGAACTGGGCGATCAGCTCGCCGCGCTGCTGGCCAAGGGCGAGTTGCCGGGACTACTGTTCCGCGCCGACGACCTCGACGCCGCGTTCGAGCGGATCCGCGCGGCGGGTACGGGCGAGATACTGCAGGAGCCGACGAGTCAGCCCTGGGGTGCCCGCGATGCCGCGTTCCGTGACCCGGCCGGAAACATGGTGCGCGTCAGCCAAGCCTGAAGTGTGGCGCCCGCCTCGACTACAGAGCCGAGGCGAGCGCCAGACCGCCACCGCACGCGAGTACGGACGCCACCAGTGTGCCGATCGCGTTGACGGCGGCGTCGACCCGACGGCCCTGCTGCAGTAACCGCACGGTGTCCACGGTCGAGGTACTGAAGGTGGTGTAGCCCCCACAGAACCCGGTTCCGAGAACTGCCTGCGCATCGGTGGAGCCGGCGCGCAGCATCACCCAGCCGGCCAGCAACCCGAGCAGGAACGAGCCCGAGATGTTGATGCCGACGGTTGCCCACGGGAAGCTCGTGCGCGAGCTCAGCCGTGACTTCACCTCCGCATCGACGAAGAATCGCGCGACCGACCCGAGCGCGCCGGCCAGGATCACCAGGGCCGCGATCATCGGATCACCGTGTTGGCGAACATGATTCCGGCTCCGGCCGCCACAACTCCCAACACCACACTGACGACGGCGTATGCCGACGCCAGTCCGGTGAATCCGCCCCGGACACCCTCGACCGTTTCGAGGGCGAAGGTGCTGTACGTGGTGAACGCGCCACAGAACCCCGAACCGCCGAGCAACCGGAGCCGACGCCGTCCACCCGTATCGGGACCACTGCGCAGCAGCGACTCGAGCAGCAACCCCAGCACGAACGCACCGACGATGTTGATTCCGAAGGTGGCAAGAGGCCACTGCGACGTCGTGTGCGGGAGACGTTCCTCGATCGCATAGCGAGCAGCAGTGCCTGCCGCGCCGCCGACGAATACCGTTGCCAAGGCCGCGAGGTTGCGATGCGATGCCGGGTCGCTCACCGCCGGCTCTGCTCTCTGTCGTACCGATGCTGCACGATGAACAGTATGACGACAGCGACGCACGCGACCGTAGGCAACTTGCGCGAAGACGCCGAAAGGCTGCTGCGTGAGCTCGCCGGCCCCGACGCGGTGTTGCGCGAGGACCAGTGGACGGCAATAGAGGCGCTGGTCGTGCACCGTCGGCGTGCGCTGGTGGTCCAGCGGACCGGTTGGGGTAAGTCGGCTGTCTACTTCATCGCCGCGAAACTACTGCGCGCCCAGGGTCTGGGACCGACGGTCATCGTGTCGCCACTGCTGGCGTTGATGCGAAACCAGGTCGCCTCTGCGCAGCGCGCCGGGGTGCGGGCGGCGACCATCAACTCGGGCAACATGACCGAGTGGGACGAGATCCATCAACAGGTGAACTCGGGTGAGCTCGACGTGCTGTTGGTCAGCCCGGAGCGCCTGAACAATCCCGACTTCCGCGACCAGGTGCTGCCGTCGTTGGCCGGTGACGCCGGCCTGGTCGTGGTCGACGAGGCCCACTGTGTCTCCGATTGGGGACATGATTTCCGGCCCGACTACCGGCGGATCCGAACCCTCATCGCCGAACTGCGCGACGGCATACCCGTGCTGGCCACCACCGCGACCGCGAACGACCGGGTGGTCGACGACGTCGCCGCCCAACTCGGGGTCGGCGGCGGAGACACCCTGGTCCTACGCGGCGGACTCGCACGAGACTCACTACGGATGTCGGTGGTGCGGATCGAGAACGCCACCGAGCGCGCAGCGTGGCTCGGCGATCACCTGAAGACCCTGCCGGGCTCCGGAATCATCTACACGCTGACGGTCTCGGCCGCCAAGGATCTCGCCGCGCTGCTCACCGACCAGGGCCACGTCGTGGCGTCGTACACCGGTCAGACCGACCCCACCGAACGCGAATCACTCGAAGCCGACCTACTCGCAAACCGGGTCAAGGCGCTCGTCGCGACCTCCGCACTCGGCATGGGGTTCGACAAACCCGACCTCGGCTTCGTCGTGCACATGGGGGCACCGTCCTCGCCGATCTCCTACTACCAGCAGGTCGGTCGCGCCGGCCGCGCCACCGAACGCGCCGACGTCGTACTACTCCCCGGCCACGAGGACCGGCAGATCTGGAGCTATTTCGCCTCCGTCGCATTCCCGCGGGAACATCTCGTGCGACAGGTCATCGAGGCACTCGATACCGACAAGGCTCAGTCGACCCAAGCTCTCGAGCCACTGGTCGAGCTCAATCGCAGCAGGCTCGAGATGGTGCTCAAGGTCCTGGACGTCGACGGGGCCGTCAGACGCGTCCGTGGCGGTTGGATGGCCACCGGTGAGTCGTGGACGTACGACGCGAGCCGCTACGAACGCCTCGAGCAAGCCAGGGACCGTGAGCAGCAGGCGATGCTCGACTACCAGAGCACCGATGGGTGCCGGATGGAATTTCTTCGTCGGCAGCTCGACGACCCCGATCTCGGCGCACCCGGCACCGAGTCCGACCGTTGCGGCCGATGCGACAACTGCACGGGCGAGCATCTCTCGTCCGCGGTCGATGCCACGTCGGTCGACTCTGCGAGGGCCCGGCTCGATCGCCCCGGACTCGATCTCCAGCCCAGAAAGCAGTGGCCCAGTGGGATGAAAAAGCTCGGTGTATCGCTCTCGGGCAAGATCGGCACCCCGCACCGACCGGGTCGCGTTCTCGGCCGCCTCACCGACCTCGGGTGGGGTGGACGCTTGCGAGCCCTGCTGGATGCACCCGACGCTCCCGTCACCGAGGCGCTGGAGAAGGCCTGCATCTCGGTGCTGGCCAACTGGGACTGGGCCGACCGCCCGACCGCCGTGCTGGCCCTCGACTCCCCCACCCACCCGCTGCTGGTGCGCTCGGTAGCCGAGCGCCTGGCAACCGTCGGGAAGCTGGAGAACCTGGGAGTGATGCAGGTCAGACCGGGACATCCCCCGGTATCGGCCGCGAATTCGGCCTTCCGAGTTGCCGGCCTGGTGGACTCGTGGGAGGTTCCGGACGTATCGTCCGTAGACGGGCCGATTCTGCTCGTCGATCTGCTCACCGACACCGGCTGGACGTTCACGTGTGCAACCGCAGCGCTGCAGGCTGCGGGAGCGGATGCGATCCTCCCCTTCGCATTGGCAACGCCCAAATAGGGCATAGCGGCAACGCCGAACCAGGGCCTTCTCGGAATTCGTGTTTGAAAACGCGCCAGGTGGGTACCGCCAGCCGATCCTGAAATATGTGAGCACCATCACAATCGGCGGTTAACCAGGCAAAGCATGTCCGATTCGGGCGTCGATTCTCCGACGCACTCGATATGCTCCCGCCTCCTTGTTACGGTCGTATTTCCTATGAAGCCTGCATTGCTGAGAGGTACCCCGCTCACTGCGCCGGACGCAGTGAAGTTTCGTAAGCCACAGATCTCCGACGGAGTCCGGCTCTGGGAGATCGCAAGAGATTCACGAGTTCTGGATCTGAACTCCAGCTACTCGTACGTGTTGTGGTGCCGAGATTTCGCGGCCACCACTGTCGTATCCGACATCGACGGCCGCGCAGTCGGTTTCGTCACCGGATACATCCGCCAGGACGCCCCTCGAACGCTGTTCGTGTGGCAGGTCGCCGTGGATGCGGACCAGCGCGGCAAGGGACTTGCCGGTCGCATGCTCATGGAGCTGCTCGACCGCCTCGAGCCACAGGGCATCACGCACCTCGAAACCACGATCAGCCCGGACAACGAAGCGTCCATCGCAACCTTCACCAGCCTCGCACGCAAGCGAGGTACCGACATCGTCAAGTCGGATTTGTTCGCGCCCAACGATTTCCCTGATAGCCACGAAGCAGAAGAGCTCTACACCGTAGGCCCGGACGCATCGCGGAATTACGAAAGGAACAAGCAGAACATGACCGTAAAGAACACAGTGACAACAGAGAAGCCCGACGTATTCGAGACCGTCGAGTCCGGCGTGCGTAGCTACAGTCGCCAGTGGCCCGCCGTGTTCACCACAGCGAAGAACTCGGTCATCACCGACGAGAACGGCAACGACTACCTCGATTTCTTCGGTGGCGCAGGCGCACTCAATTACGGCCACAACAACGACATGATCAAGAGCGCGTTGGTGGACTACATCACCAGCGATGGCATCACGCACGGACTCGACATGTCCACCGTCGCCAAGCGTGAGTTCCTCGAGTCGTTCAAGAAGAACATCCTCGACCCCCGCGGCTTGGACTACAAGGTTCAGTTCCCCGGTCCGACGGGCACCAACACCGTCGAGGCAGCGCTCAAGCTCGCTCGCAAGGTCACCGGGCGCGAGGCGATCATCAACTTCACCAACGCATTCCACGGCATGACACTCGGCGCGTTGTCGGTCACCGGCAACTCGATGAAGCGAGCTGGCGCCGGAATTCCATTGGTGCACACCACTCCGATGCCGTACGACAACTACTTCGGCGGCGTCACCGAGGACTTCCAGTGGTTCGAGCGCGTTCTCGACGACTCGGGCAGTGGATTCAACCGACCGGCCGCGGTGATCGTAGAGACCATTCAGGGCGAGGGCGGAATCAACGTCGCACGACCGGAGTGGTTGCGCGCGTTGGCCGAACTGTGCTCGCGACGCGAAATTCTGCTGATCGTCGACGACGTGCAGATGGGCTGCGGCCGCACCGGCCAGTTCTTCTCGTTCGAGGAAGCCGGCATCACCCCGGACATCGTCACCCTGTCGAAGTCCATCGGCGGCTACGGCATGCCGCTGGCGCTGACACTGTTCAAGCCCGAGCTGGACGTCTGGGCACCGGGTGAGCACAACGGCACCTTCCGCGGCTTCAACCCGTCGTTCGTCACGGCAAAGGCAGCCATCGACCACTACTGGTCCGACGACAAGTTCGAGAAGGAAACCCTCGCCAAGGGCGAGCACATCCAGGATCGGTTCATGAAGTTGTGCGCCAAGTTCGACGGCATCTCGACTCGCGGTCGCGGCATGGTCCAGGCTCTGGTGTTCGACGACGCGGAGTTGGCCGGCAAGGTGTCTCAGCTGTGCTACGACGAGCGTCTGCTCGTCGAGACCGCGGGCCCCAAGGACGAGGTCGTCAAGCTTCTTCCCCCGTTGACCACGACGATCGACGAGCTCGACCGCGGCCTGGACATCATCGAAAGTGCAGTGGCGAAAGTTCTGTCCTAGCAGCGTCCAGCACACACCGACATCGAAGGAGACATCGCATGATCGTTCGCACCACCGAAGAAATCACCGGAACCGACCGCGACATCTCGAGCGAGGACGGCAACTGGCGCAGCAAGAGAATCATTCTGGGCGGTGACAAGGTCGGCTTCTCGTTCCACGAGACCACCATCCAGCCCGGAACGGTGAACAACTTCCACTACGCGAACCACGTCGAAGCGGTGTGGCTCATCGAGGGTGAAGGAACGCTGACCGATCGCGAGACCGGACAGACGTACGAGCTCGGACCGGGGTCGATGTACCTGCTCAACGGGCACGAGCGTCACACCGTGGAGCCGCGCACGACAATGCGCATGCTGTGTGTGTTCAACCCGCCGGTCGTCGGCAACGAGACGCACGACGAAAACGGCGTGTACCCCCTCGTCGAGGTACCTGCGTAACGCATTTCGTCACAACACCGGGCCCGCACCGACGCATCGTCGGTGCGGGCCCGGTGTCGTCGTTGTCGGTCGATGCGTGACACGACTCTTCGCTATCCTGGACGAGGTGAATGCTCCGACCGCGCCCGCGGAAACGTATCGGCAATTGCTCTCGATGCTGGACGGAAGAACTGTTGCAGTGCTCACCGGTGCCGGCATGTCGACCGACTCCGGAATTCCGGACTATCGGGGTCCGAAGTCACCACCGCGCAATCCGATGACTTTTCAGCAGTTCATCGGTGATGCCGAGTTCAGAAGGCACTACTGGGCGCGTAATCACGTGGGTTGGCGGCATATGGACGCGGCAGTACCCAACGACGGCCACCGAGCCCTGACCCGTCTCGAACGTGCAGGAGTCGTCACCGGCATCATCACCCAGAACGTCGATATGCTGCACACCAAAGCCGGCAGCCGCAACGTCATCGATCTCCACGGTGTCTACGCCCGCGTGCGTTGCCTGAATTGCGAGCGGTTGGTGTCGAGGTTCGAGTTGGCCCGACGCCTCGACCGAGCCAACCCGGGCTTCGTCGAATCCGTTGCTCCGGCCGAGGGCGTCGAGATCGCACCCGACGCCGACGCGATCATCTCGTCCACCGCGCATTTTCGGATGGTCGATTGCGAATCCTGTTCCGGCATACTCAAACCCGACATCGTCTATTTCGGCGAGAGTGTCCCCAAACCGCGCGTGGCCGAGGCCTTCGACCTCGTCGACCGCAGTGACGCACTGCTGGTACTAGGGTCCTCGCTGACCGTGATGTCGGGCCTGCGATTCGTCAGACACGCGTTCAAGACCGGCACGCCCGTTGTCATCGTCAATCGGGGTTCTACCCGTGGCGACGAATTCGCCTCTCTCACACTGCATACCGGCTGTTCGGAAACAGCGACAGCGCTGGCTGACGCGTCCGATCAGGCGCGGACGAGATCGTCCGCGTGAACCACCGGACGCTGTAGCTCCGCGGCCAACTCCCCCGTGGACCGCCCGAGCATTCCGGACAACTCCCCGGAGTCGTAGGCGACGACCCCGCGGGCCACCAGTACACCGTCGGTATCGACGAGAGAGACGACGTCTCCGCCGTGAAATGAACCGGACACGGCCGTGATCCCCGCAGACAACAACGACCTGCGCCGCTCGACGACTGCTCGCACGGCACCGGCATCGAGGTGTAGCTCACCTGCCGCGTCGGCCGCATGCCGCACCCAGAACTTTCGTGCCGACAACCGCGTCGGGCGCGCCGCGAAGGCGGTGCCCACTGCGGACGTCGTCAGAGCGTGAGCAGCATCGGATGCCGCGGCCAGCAGCACCGGAACCCCGGCGTCGGCCGCCAGGCGCGCAGCAGAGAGTTTGGAGGCCATACCGCCGGTACCGAGCGCTCCCCCGGACCCGGCGACGACGCCGTCCAGATCTTCCGGGCTGGTCACCTCGGGGATCAACGTGGCCGAACCCTTGCGCGGGTCACCGTCGTACAGCCCGTCCACATCCGAGAGCAGGAACAGCGCGTCGGCACCGACGAGGTGTGCCACGAGTGCCGCCAACCGATCGTTGTCACCGAACCGAATCTCGGCGGTGGCCACGGTGTCGTTCTCGTTGACGATCGCGACTGCGCCGAGCGACCGTAGCCGATCCAAGGTGCGCTGCGCATTACGGTGATTGGTTCGCCGCGCGATGTCCTCGGCGGTCAGCAACACCTGCCCGACCGTGCGGCCGTACCGGTGGAACGACGAACTCCAGGCGTTGACCAGAGCAAGCTGACCTACGCTCGCCGCAGCCTGCTTCGTTGCGAGGTCACGTGGGCGTCTGGTGAGGCCGAGTGGTGCCATGCCTGCACCGATCGCGCCCGACGAGACGACGACCACGTCGGTGCCGCTACGCATCCGCGACTCGATGGCGTCGGCCAACAGGTCCAGTCGAGCCAGATCGAGACCGGCATCGAGGCTGGTGAGCGCCGAGGATCCGATCTTGACCACGATGCGCTTGGCGTCGGCGATCGTACGACGGGTATCGGTGAGAGCCTCTGCGGGCGAATCGGATTCACGCACCGACACCTCGTCTACTCCTGTTCGGTATCGAGCCCGCGGCGAACCTGACGGGCGTGCTTGCGCTCGGAGGCACCGATGCGCTCGACCTGATCGAGTCGAGCATCGGTGCCGCGACCGGTCATCGTGATCTCGACACCGGCCGGGGTCTGCGGTTCCCAATCGAAGGACACGTCGCCGATGGTGACCGACGCGCCCGGCTGAGCGCCCGCCTTGATCAGTGCATCCTCGACGCCGAGCCGCGCGAGGCGGTCCGCGAGGTAGCCGACGGCCTCGTCATTGGTGAACTGCGTCTGGCGCACCCACCGTTCCGGACGGGTACCGCGCACGATGAAGCCGTCCGGGATGTCCGGATCCTTGACGACCTTGAAGCTGTTGTCGTTTCGTGCGACGGGACGCAGCACCTGACGCCGCGGCTCCGGTGCCGGGTGAGCTGTGCGGTAATCCTCGACGAGCTTCGCCAACGCGAACGTCAGAGGCTTGAGACCGGCGCGCGTCACTGCGGAGATGGTGAACACCGGCCAGCCGCGAGACTCGAATTCCGCGGTGACCATCTCGGCGAGCTCGGCACCCTCGGGAATGTCTGCCTTGTTCAGTACGACGATGCGGGGCCGGTCGGCGAGATCACCGAGGCTGGCATCACCGGACAGGGCCGGCTTGTAGGCCGCAAGCTCCGCTTCGAGAGCGTCGACGTCGGAGATCGGGTCGCGGCCCGGATCCAGTGTCGCGCAATCGACTACGTGTGCGAGCACAGCGCATCGCTCGAGGTGACGCAGGAAGTCCAGTCCGAGACCGCGGCCCTGACTCGCGCCGGGTATCAGTCCGGGGACGTCGGCGACGGTGAACGTGGTGTCTCCACTGGAGACGACACCGAGGTTGGGCACCAGTGTGGTGAACGGGTAGTCGGCGATCTTCGGCTTCGCTGCGGAGAGAACCGAAACCAACGAGGACTTACCGGCCGACGGGAATCCGACGAGGCCGACGTCGGCGACGGACTTGAGTTCGAGGACGAGTTCGCGTTCGATGCCCTCTTCGCCGAGCAGAGCGAAACCGGGCGCTCGACGAGCCTTGGACGCCAGTGCTGCGTTGCCGAGCCCGCCGCGCCCGCCGGGAGCGGCGTCGAAACGCGTTCCCTCACCGATCATGTCGGCGAGGACGTTGCCCTTCTTGTCGAGCACGACGGTGCCGTCGGGGACCTTGAGAATCAGGTCCTCTCCGTTGGCCCCTTCACGGTTTCCGCCCATGCCCTGAGTTCCGTTGCCGGCCTTCGCATGACTGGAGAAGTGGAAGTCGAGCAATGTGTGGACGTTGCTGTCGACGACAAAGATGACTCCGCCACCCTGACCGCCGTTGCCGCCGTCCGGGCCGCCGAGAGGCTTGAACTTCTCGCGGTGAACCGAAGAGCAGCCGTTGCCACCTTTGCCGGCGCTGACGTGCAGCACCACGCGGTCGATGAATCGTGACATAGCTGTCTTCGATCCTTTCTGGAAGAAAAACGGGGTGAAAAAAGCGATAGGGGCGGACCGGTCTCGTGACCCTGGTCCGCCCCTATCGGGAGCTGTGAACGTGCGCGGTGGACGTCCGACCCGGGCAGTTGCCTGCCGTGCCGGTCATCGTGAGCGCGAGCTGCAGAAGGACTAGGCCTCTACAGTGACCGGAACGATGTTCACGGTCTTGCGTCCGCGCTTGGCACCGAATTCGACTGCGCCGGGAGCGAGTGCGAACAAGGTGTCGTCGCCGCCACGGCCGACGTTGACGCCGGGGTGGAAGTGCGTGCCGCGCTGGCGGACCAAGATCTCGCCTGCGCCGACGGTCTGGCCGCCGAAGCGCTTGACGCCGAGGCGCTGTGCGTTCGAGTCGCGACCGTTACGGGAGCTTGATGCACCCTTCTTATGTGCCATGTTGCATACCCTCCTCGGGGTGAATCAGCTGAAAAGAACTCGGGTCCGGTAAGACCTGGTTACTTGATGCCGGTGACCTTGAGGACAGTCAGCTTCTGCCTGTGTCCCTGACGCTTGTGGTATCCGGTCTTGTTCTTGAACTTGTGGATGCGGATCTTCGGGCCCTTGGTGTGCTCGACGATCTCACTGGCGACCGAGATCTTTGCCAGCTTGTCTGCATCTGTGGTCAGGTCGGATCCGTCTACGACGAGGACCGGAGCAAGCGAGACAGCAGTGCCGGGCGCTCCCTCGATCTTCTCGACCTTGACGAGGTCACCAACAGCGACCTTGTACTGCTTTCCGCCGGTCTTGACGATCGCGTACGTTGCCATCGGAGGGCTACCCCTTGCTTCTTCGAACTTGCTCGCGTTGCGCATGGCACCGCGACTGGTCTGGTAAAACGTGTTTGCTTGCTCCCATTCGGCCGATCCGGACCGAACTGCATCCGAACCACTCGAGAACTGTTTCCACTTGCAGGACCGCTAGGCACAACAAGACAGTGTCACCGGGAGCGACTTATCAAGGTTACGGCAGAGAGACGGCCAGGGTCAAACCGCCTCGACCCCTACACATCGATGTCCACCGGCGGGCCTGCCGGACGTGCCGCTGCCCGTCTCCTGCGCGGACGTGCGGTCGGCACGTCCACCTGCTCGACAGGCTGCTCCGCCGCCGCTGTCAGCGGCGCTGAATCGGCCACCGTGTCACCGCCGGCCGAACCTGCGTCGGCAACATCGTCGGCGTCTGCCGTGGCCGAAACCACCATCAGCACACCGGCATCCGGCGCAGCACTGGTCGGCGCGGCGGCCTTCCGAGCCACCCGTCGGCCCCGTCGTGGGGTGGCCACCACCGGCTCCGGCTGGGCGGGGGTGTCGTCGGAGGACTGCGTCGCCCCGGTATCCGCGGAGCCGCCGTCGCCGACGGATTCTGCAGCCGGCACCGGCTCGTGAGCCTGCGCGCTGTCCACGGTTGCCTGCGCGGCGTCCGCGTCCTCGTTCGCCGCTGCGGCGACAGCCACGTCCTCGGCCGAGACCACGGTGACCGACTCGTCCTTGTCACCGGCGGAGCCGGACGATGCCTGCGAGACCTCCGCGGGGCTGACATCGGCCACCACGTCGTCATGATGCGCTGCCATCGCCAGAGCCACGGGGTGTGCCCGCTTGATCGACGGGTCGACCACCGGGTGGTCGGTCCCGTCCGTCGTGCCCGACTGTCCGTTCGGCGTCGACCGCTCGGTGTTGTCGGACCGATCGTTTCCGTCGGACTTGGCGTCCTTGCCGCGTCGACGCCTGCTGCCGTTGCCCGAACCGTTCGAGTCCGAACGTGACGAGCTCGGGCGTCCACCGTCGGAGTCCGGCTTGGCGTCGATGGGGAACGGATGCACGATGATTCCGCGACCCTGGCAGTGCTCGCACGTGGTGGAGAAGGCCTCGACCAATCCCGTGCCGAGCTTCTTGCGCGTCATCTGCACCAGACCGAGCGAGGTCACCTCGGACACCTGATGACGGGTCCGGTCACGGCCCAACGCCTCGGTCAGACGGCGTAGCACCAGATCGCGGTTCGATTCCAGCACCATGTCGATGAAGTCGACGACGATCATGCCGCCGATGTCGCGCAGACGCATCTGGCGGACGACTTCCTCGGCCGCCTCGATGTTGTTGCGGGTGACGGTCTCTTCCAGGTTGCCGCCGGAGCCGGTGAACTTTCCGGTGTTGACGTCGACGACCGTCATCGCCTCGGTGCGATCGATCACCAGCGTGCCGCCCGAGGGCAACCACACCTTGCGATCGAGGGCCTTGGCCAGCTGTTCGTCGATGCGGTGAGCTGCGAACACGTCCACGGAGCTGCCGTTGGCCTCGTAGCGCTGCAGGCGCTCCATCATGTCCGGAGCCACGGTCTCCACGTAGTTCGACGTGGTCGTCCACGCCTTGTCACCCTCGATGACGAGCTTCGAGAAGTCCTCGTTGAAGAGGTCGCGGATGACCTTCACCAGCATGTCGGGCTCTTCGTACAGCGTCTGCGGCTGCACGCCCTTGCCTGTTTCAGCGTTCGCGGACCGCTCTTCGATGCTGGCCCACTGGGCCTGCAGCCGCGTCACGTCGCGCGCGAGTTCTTCCTCGCTGACGCCCTCGGCCGCGGTCCTGATGATGACGCCGGCCTCGGGGGGAACGATGTCGCGCAGAATCTCCTTGAGTCGCTTGCGCTCGGTGTCGGGCAGCTTGCGGCTGATGCCGGTGGAACTGCCACCGGGAACGTAGACGAGGAAGCGTCCGGCCAACGACAGCTGCGTCGTCAAGCGAGCGCCCTTGTGGCCCACCGGATCCTTGCTGACCTGCACCAGAACCTGATCGCCCGGCTTGAGGGCCTGCTCGATCTTGCGCGCGCTTCCGCCGAGACCGGCAGCGTCCCAGTTGACCTCGCCTGCGTACAGCACGCCGTTACGGCCACGGCCGATGTCGATGAACGCTGCTTCCATACTGGGCAGGACGTTCTGCACGCGGCCGAGATAGACGTTGCCGACCATCGAGGCGGTGGCGCTACTGGTCACGAAGTGCTCCACCAGAACGCCGTCTTCGAGCACGGCGACCTGCGTGGTCAACGGATGGTCCGGGGTGGCCTTCTCGCGAACGACCATCACGCGGTCCACCGACTCACGACGAGCGAGGAATTCCGATTCGGTCAGAATCGGCGGACGACGTCGCCCGGCATCACGGCCGTCACGGCGACGCTGCCGCTTGGCCTCGAGCCGAGTCGAACCGGAGATGCCCTGCACCTCGTCGCGCGGTGCGCGGCTCTTGTTGCGCGGCTCGCGTTCGTGCACGACGGTGTTGGGCGGGTCGTCCTCGGAGGACGCAGCTGCTTCTGCCGCGGCCTCGGCTCCGGTCTTACGGCGGCGGCGACGCCGACGACGACGGCTCGAGCCGTCTCCGTCCGAATCGCCGTTGTCAGAATCACCGTTGTCGGAGTCGCCGAAGTTGTCCTGAGCGCCGGACTCGGACTCGTCCTCACTGTCCTCGCCCTGCTTGTCCGACCCGTCGGTGGTGGCGTCGGTCGTGGCGTTCTGCCGATCGGACCCGCGGCCGCGTGACCGTGAGCGACGCGAACGCCGTCCCGAACTCGAGGGCTGGTCGTCGCCGGAGGTCTCGTCGGCATCGGAATCGTCGGACTCGTCCGCTCCGGTGGACTCGCCGTCTACCGAAGAGGCGGACGTGCTGCTGTCCGTCTCGGAGTCGGTGTCGTCCGAATCCTCGTCGGTCGAGTTGTCGTCGGTCGAGTTGTCGTCGGACGACTGCTCTCCGCGTCCACGCCCACGACCGCGGCGACCGCGGCGACGGCGACGGGGCTGAGACTGGTCGTCGTCGTCTCCCGAGCCGTCCGCTGCCGAGGAAGCCCCGGACTCGTCGGACGACGCATCCGATGCACCGGACTCGGACACGGGAGCACCGGACACAGCGGTGTCCTGCGCGGCGGTGTCGGAGGCGACCGTCGAGACGTTCTCGGCGACGGGTGACTCGCCGTTCGCGGGCTCGTCCGTGGCCTTGTTGTCGGACGCTGCGATGTTGTCGGACGGTGCCTCGTCCTTGGGTGCGGCCTTGCGACTACGTCGACGCCGTGCGGGGGCCTCGGACGGAGCATCCGCCGATTCTGCTGCGGGCTCTGCCGCTGCCGGCTGCAGGAACACCGGCGTCGCGAAGGTCGTGGCCGTGGGTTGGGCGGCCTCGGGCTCGGCCGTGGGCGCGCTGGTGAACAGCGTTGCCTCGGCAGCGGGGACCTCTACCGAGGGTGCCGTCTCGGCCGGGACCTCTACCGATGCGGGCTCGGGCTGCTGGTCTGTCGACGCATCCGGTGCCGGCGACTCCGCTGCGGAGGCATCGGGGGCGGGTGCGGTCGGCCCGTTCACCGAATCGCGCACCGACTCGGCAACGTCTCGGCTCAGACTCGACTGCGCGCTGCGGGCTTCGATGCCGAGCTCACCGAGAGTGACGAGCAACTGCTTGCTGGTCACGCCCAGAATTTTCGCCAGTGCATGCACACGCAGCCTGGTCGGCAATTCGATGGTGTCGGGTTGCACGGAAACCGCGTCGGATTTCGCGGACGACACCGCGTCGGTGTCCTCCGGATTTCCTGCGTTCGTGCTCTGTACATCTTCGGGCGGGCTTTGATCGGCCACGTAGTCTCCTCGGGCCCCCGGGCGCGTTCATCCGAAATCGGGTGTGACGCGGCCACGCGAGGGCAATCCTTGTGTACTCACGTCGGGTTGGACGTCAGCTGTTCGGTCTCGCTCTCCACAAATCGTTTGAGCCACCTCGTGAATCTCGGTGGCCGACGACGGCGTGTGCAGTGCCTGGCTGGATGGTGGTGTCTCGGCGATCCGAGCGCCTGATCATCAAGCATGAACGCGAAAGAGCCTGTCTCTCGTTCGCGACTCTGCGATGACGGGCAGCGGGTCGACGACAGTCATCCGATCGATCCCACGAGCACTTTTTCTCTAGCGAACTTCGGTGGAGCTGAACAGAGGTGGAGCGTGTGAACGTACAAGTGCTGTGGGGTCGATCTCCGTCGAGTATCCCACACGCGATGATCCGTACGAGCCACGCCGCACCGATCGGACTTCGAGCGGGTGCGGCGTGACTGCGGAAGTGCTCTGCGACGGGCTTCTAGGAGGCGGTCAGGTCTGGGAACCACAGGGCGATCTCGCGCTCTGCGGATTCCACCGAATCGGATCCGTGTACCAGGTTCTGCTGACCGTCGAGGGCCAGGTCACCTCGGATGGTGCCGGGAACTGCTTTGGCGACCGGATCCGTGCCGCCGGCGATCTGACGGAAGGCTTCGATGGCACGGGGGCCTTCGAGAACCGCGGCCACAACGGGCCCGGAGGTGATGAACTCGAGAAGGTCGGGGAAGAACGGCTTGCTCTCGTGCTCCGCGTAGTGAGCCGAGGCCACGTCGCGAGAGACGGTCTTGAGCTCGAGGGCGACGATGCTCAGACCCTTCTTCTCCACGCGGCCGAGGATCTCTCCTACGTAACGCCGGGCAACTCCGTCTGGCTTGATCAGTACTAGGGTGCGATCGGTCACGTCGACGACAGTAATGGACACCGGCACCCGGTCGCGCGGCGCATGGCCCCAACCGAACCGGTCCGGTGTCAGTCGCGTTGCCCGGGCAGCATGCCGCGTCGAATGCGTTCGGTGATGTCCCGGCGCAGATAGAGCAGATACAGCCACACGGCAAGGAAGATCAGACCCACGGCGCCGATGGACAGATGGAACACGGCCCCGGCCATCACGAAGAACTGCAACGCGAAGTTGAGCTTCATCGCCCAGGGTTCGCCCTGTTTCCCCGCGGCCAGAATCATCACCACGGCGAGCGCCACGATATAGGTGGTCGAGAACCACGTTGCGCCGCCGCCGAGAGTCGCCACGACCGGAAGAGCGAGCAGAGTCACGATCGCTTCCAGTACCAGTGTGCCCGCCGACACACCGCGAAATCCCTTCCACGGGTCGGTTGTCGGTGGTCGAAACTCTGCTTCGCTCACGCGGGATCCTTTCCGAACAACGTGCGCGCTGCGCCCACGGTCACCACCGAGCCGGTGACGACGACCCCGGCACCGGACACGGCTTCGCCGGGCTCGGCCACTTCTTCGGCCAACCCGATCGCCGTTTCGAGCGCATCGGGCAGCGTCGACGCCACCACGACCCGCTCGTCGCCGAACTTGGCCACGGCTATGTCGGCCAACGCGTCGACATCCATCGCCCGACCGGACCCGTTGTGGGTGACGACGATGTCGTCGAACACCGGTTCCAATGCCTCGAGGATCGCGCCGACGTCCTTGTCCGCCATGACACTGACGACCCCGACGAGTTTGCGGAAGTCGAATTCGTCGGTCAGGGCGGCCGCCAGTGCAGCGGCCCCGTGCGGGTTGTGTGCGGCATCGAGAAACACCGTGGGCGCGTTGCGTACTCGCTCGAGACGACCGGGATTGACCACGGTCGCAAAGGCTTCGCGCACGGTGTCCTGGTCGAGTTGACGGTCCGGGCCCGCCCCGAAGAATGCCTCGACTGCTGCGAGAGCGAGAGAGGCGTTGTGCGCCTGGTGCTCTCCGTGCAACGGCAGGAAGATGTCGGTGTAGACACCGCCCAGCCCCTGCAACTCCAGCTGTTGTCCGCCCACGGCTATCTGCCGACCGAGAACGGTGAACTCCGATCCGGCACGTGCCACGGCAGCGTCTGCCTGCACCGCCGCACGAAGCAAGACCTCGGACACCTCGGGTTCCTGCTTGGCGAGGATGGCCACCGTGTCCCGTGGCACGAGTAGTTCCGGTGCCTTCTTGATGATGCCGGCCTTCTCCCCCGCGATCGTGGACAGATCGTCCCCGAGGAATTCGACGTGGTCGCGACCGATCGGGGTGATGACGGCGATCTCACCGTCGACCACGTTGGTGGCATCCCAGCGGCCGCCCAGCCCGGTTTCGATGACGGCGACCTCGACCGGTGCCTCGGCGAAGGCCGCGAACGCCATGGCGGTGACGACCTCGAACTTGCTCATCCGCGGTCCACCGGCGGCCTCGGACTGTGCATCGATCATCTCGACGAACGGTGCGATCTCGTTGTAGGTGTCCACGTAGGTGCGCGGGGACACCGGACGGCCGTCGATACTGATCCGTTCGGTGGCCATCTGCAGATGCGGGCTGGTGGTGCGGCCGGTACGCCGATGAAAAGCGGTCAGCAACGCATCGATCATGCGGGTGACGGACGTCTTGCCGTTGGTTCCGGCCACGTGGATCGACGGATACGCCTTCTGCGGAGAACCGAGCAGGTCCATCAGCGCCGAGATTCGGGCGGTAGACGGCTCGATTTTCGTTTCTGGCCAACGCTTGTCGAGCTCGGCCTCGACGAGTGCGAGCTCGGCCAGGTCGACCGGGGTCGGTGGTGGTGACGGCAGGGCGTCGTCCGGCTCGGTCACTTAGCTTCCCATCGATTCGAGGCGCGCGCCGATGCGCGCGATCTCTTCGCGAGCGATCGTCTGACGAGTTCTGATCTTGTCCACCACCGCATCCGGGGCTTTGGCCAGAAATGCCTCGTTGCCCAGTTTGCCGGTCGTCTGTGCCAACTCCTTCTCCGCAGCGGCGAGATCCTTCACCAGTCGCGCGCGTTCGGCGACCAGATCGACTGTGCCCGAGGTATCGAGCTCGACGACGACGGTGGCCTTGCTCGTACGCACCTCCACCGATGCCGTCGCCGCGAAGTCCGCACCCGGCTCGGTCAACCGGGCCAGCGAGGTCACTGCCGAGATCTGGCCTTCCAGGTCGGCGTCACCCACTCCGACGATGCGAGCGGCAACCTTCTGCGAGGGCTTGAGCCCCTGATCGCTGCGGAACCGACGAATTTCGGTGATGAGGCGCTGCATGTCCTCGATGCGTTGCGCGGCAACAGGATCGACCGGATCGGCGGCAGGGGTCGGCCACGTGGCGACCACCAGGGACTCGCCCCCGGTCAGCACCTTCCACAGGGTCTCGGTCACGAACGGGACGACCGGGTGCAGCAGGCGCAGCACCGCGTCGAGAACGTTGCCCAGGACTCCACGGGTGGATTCGGCGATGCTCTCGTCGGCGAACTGCACCTTCGCAATTTCGAGGTACCAGTCGCAGACCTCGTCCCACGTGAAGTGGTAGAGCGCCTCGCACGCCTTGCTGAACTCGTAGCGATCGAACGCCGAATCCACCTCTGCTCGAACCTGATCGAGCCGGTCGAGAATCCAACGGTCGGCGTCGGTGAGTGCGGCGCGCGACGGCAGCTCGGCCGGCGCTGCGCCGTTCATCAGGGCGAACTTGGTGGCGTTGAACAGTTTGTTGGCAAAGTTGCGCGAGGATTGCGCATGGTCCTCGCCGACGGACATGTCGGCACCCGGGTTGGCACCGCGGGCCAGCGTGAACCGCAGTGCATCCGCGCCGAAGCGGTCGACCCAGTCGAGCGGATCGATGCCGTTGCCCCGAGACTTGGACATCTTCTTACCGAACTGATCGCGAATCAGTCCGTGCAGGAAGACATCTCGGAACGGAACCTGTGGGCCCTGCTTTCCTGCGGTGATGGCGTCGTCGGCTCCGACGTAGGTGCCGAACATCATCATCCGGGCGACCCAGAAGAACAGAATGTCGTAGCCGGTGACGAGTACGCCGGTCGGATAGAACTTCTCCAGTTCGGGAGTGGCCTCCGGCCAGCCCATCGTCGAGAAGGGCCACAGGCCGGAAGAGAACCAGGTGTCGAGGACGTCGGGGTCCTGCTCCCACCCCTCGGGTGGGGTCTCCCCCGGTCCCAGGCACACCGTCTCGCCGTCGGGGCCGTACCAGATCGGAATTCGGTGGCCCCACCACAGCTGACGCGAGATGCACCAATCGTGCATGTTGTCGACCCAGGCGAACCAGCGTGGCTCTTGACTCTTGGGATGAATGACGGTGTCGCCGTTGCGAACTGCGTCACCGGCCGCCTTGGCCAGGGTGTCGACCTTGACCCACCACTGCAGCGACAGACGCGGCTCGATCGGCTCACCGCTGCGCTCGGAGTGTCCGACGCTGTGCAGGTACGGGCGCTTCTCGGCGACCACTCGGCCTTGCTCGGCCAGGGCCTCACGGACCTTGACACGGGCCTCGAAACGGTCCATACCGTCGAACTGCGTTCCGGTATCGGCGATGCGGCCGGCCTTGTCCATGATCGACGGCATCGGCAGTGAGTGCCGAACGCCCATCTCGAAGTCGTTGGGGTCGTGCGCCGGAGTGATTTTCACTGCGCCGGTACCGAATTCGGGATCGACGTAGTCGTCGGCGATGATCGGTATTTTTCGTCCGGTGAACGGATGCTCGAGGGTGGTGCCCACCAGAGCCCGGTAGCGCTCGTCGTCGGGGTGCACCGCCACAGCAGTGTCGCCGAGCATCGTCTCCACTCGAGTGGTGGCCACGATGACGTGCGGTTCGGAGTCGTCCAGCGACCCGTATCGCAGCGAGACGAGTTCACCCTCGACGTCCTCGAACTTCACCTCGATGTCGGAGATGGCCGTCTGCAGCACCGGCGACCAGTTGACCAGCCGCTCGGCGCGGTAGATCAGACCGTCGTCGAACATGCGCTTGAACATGGTCTGCACGGCCTCGGACAGGCCGTCGTCCATGGTGAATCGCTCACGGCTCCAGTCGACACCGTCGCCGATACGACGCATCTGGCCGCCGATCGTGCCGCCCGACTCGCGCTTCCAATCCCACACCTTGTCGATGAACAGTTCGCGACCGAACTCTTCCTTGGTCTTTCCGTCGGCGGCGAGCTGCTTCTCCACCACCGACTGCGTGGCGATGCCCGCGTGGTCCATTCCCGGGAGCCACAGCACCTCGTACCCGAGCATGCGCTTGCGCCGACTCAGCGCGTCCATCAACGTGTGGTCGAGGGCGTGGCCCATGTGCAGGCTGCCCGTGACGTTGGGCGGCGGCAGCACGATGGAGTACGGCGGCTTGTCGCTGGCGGCATCGGCCTCGAAATAACCGGCATCCACCCAACCCCGGTACAGCTCGGCCTCTACCTCGCTGGGGTCCCAGCTCTTGGGCAAACGGTCGGCTGGGTTGTCTGGGGTCTCTGGCGCTGAACTGGTCACCGGTCGATTCTAGTGGCCCAGTATTCGCGGCATCGACGCGCTCTCGCCCAGGACATGCCCCGCCAGAAATGCCAGTACCACCTCGTACCAGACCTTGGCGTGCTGAGGCGTCAGAATCCAGTGGTTCTCGCCGGGGAAGTACAGGAACCGGTGCTCGGTCTCACCGTCGTCGTCGGCGGGCAATCCCGATTCGCTGAGCAGTTCGTACCACAACCGCAGGCCCTCGCCGATCGGCACGCGATAGTCCTTGTCACCGTGGATGACCAGCATCGGCGTCGAGATGTCCGCGACGAACAGGTGTGGAGAGTTCTCCACCGCCATCTCGGGGGACATCTCCCGCGCCCAGTACCACGGTGCGTCGGTCGTCGGTCCGAACTGATCGAGTGCCCACAGACTGGCGTGGGTGACGATGGCGTCGAATCGGTCGGTGTGCCCGGCGATCCAGTTGGCCATGTACCCGCCGAACGAGCCACCCATTGCGGCGGTGCGCGTGTTGTCGATATCGGTTCGGGCAACCGCCACATCGGTCAACGCCATCAGATCGGTGAACGGGGCACTGCCCCACGCGCCCCAACCACGCTGCACGAAGTTCTGGCCGTAGCCGGTGGACAACGCCGGATCCGGGAGCAGCACCGCGTACCCTCGCGCCACCATCAGCCATGGGTTCCACCGCCAGGACCACGTGTTCCACGAACCCAGTGGGCCGCCGTGCACCCACAGCAGCAGCGGCGCGGGCGAATCGTCCGACACACCGTGCGGCAACGCCAGCCATCCTCGGACTCGACTGCCGTCCTCGACGACGGTCTCGATCTCGGTCAACGTGCCGGGCAGCGGGCCGTTGTCGATTCCGGCGTCGAGGTCGACCACGGTGCCGTCGGACAGGTCGATCGAGACCGGGTGCGGGGCGGCCAGATACGAGGCGGCCACAGCGACTACGCGCTTGCCGTCCGACAACACATGGATGTGGGTGTACGCGTCGTCGGTATGCGTCAGGCGACGTGGCTCCGCACCCGGCTCGATCACGAAGATCGGTGACCGGCCGTCGTCGTCCGCGGTGACCAACACGCCGGACCCGTCCGGCAGCCAGACCGGACCGATCGGCCATCGATCCCAGCCCGGAGCGAGATCGGTGACGGAGTCCGTACCGAACTCGTACTGCTGCAACGTCATTCGTGGCGCTTGTTCGGGATTCGAGATCGATTCACGGACGAACGCGACGGCACGGCCGTCGGGCGAGATGGCCGGTGCACCCAGATCGGCATCCGCGTCGTCGACGATCGTGGTCCGTTCTCCGGTCCCGGTGTCGATGCGCACCAGTATCGTGCGGACGGTTGCGAGCGGGCCGGGCACCGACCACGTGGAGACGACGAAAGTGCCGTCGGCGCTGATGTCGAAGGCCGCTTCCTGCAGAGCGCCTGCCGCGTCACGCGTCAGATCACGCAGTGGTGCCGACTCGAGGTCGGTTTCCGTCTCACCTCCGAACAGATGCGGGGTTGCGGGACCGAGATCGTGATCCCAGAAACGCACCGGCACACCGGTGTGCAGGATTGCATCCACCTTGTTCGTCTTGCGCTCGGTACGCAGGCCGTCGTCGTCCACGTCTGTCGTGGACGAGCCGAACACCGGCGAGAAGCCGGCGAACCGATCGACGGACCGTGCCGCTCGCACGTCACCGATTCCCGCCGACCGGGTCTCGACCACGTGGGCCTCCCCGCCGGCGGCGGGCAGTATCCACAATTGTGCCGGATCATCCTCGCTGGAGCGGCGCGAGAACATCAGATCCCCGGACGCGGTGAACACCGGCGCGCTCTCGCCCAGCTCGCCGTGGGTGATTCGCCGCGCCGGGGAACGCCCGTCCACGTCGATCTCCCACAGCGACGTTCGGTACTCGGTGCGCGAATCACTCAGAGCAGCAACGACAACGACCGCACGAGAACCACTGCGATCCACCGCCAACCCCGTGACACGTCGGGCCGCGATGTACTCGTCGATGTTGTCGTAGACACTCATGCGAACGACAGTAGTGGCAACAGATCGTTCCGCGGCGGCTGTGCCCGGTTCAGTCTTCGCCGAGATCCTCACGCAACTGAGCGAGCGTGCGCGCAAGAATTCGCGATACGTGCATCTGCGAAATTCCGACCTTCTCGGCGATCTGCGTCTGCGTCATCGACCCGAAGAACCGGAGCACCACGATACGACGCTCGCGCTCGGGCAGCTTCTCCAGTGCGGGCCGCACAGCGAGGTAGCTTTCCATCTTCTCGAGTTCCGGGTCGTCGGCACCGAGCGTGTCCATCAGCGGGAGGCGATCCTCGCTCACCACCGAATCGACCGACACGGTCTGATACGCGCTGCGGGCAAGCAGTGCCTGCGATGCTTCCTTGACGTCGATCCCGAGTTCGGCGGCGATTTCGCTCGCGGTCGGGGCGCGACCGAGCTTCTGCGACAACGATCCCACCGCCTGCGAGATCATCGAGTTCAGCTCTTTCATGCGTCGCGGTACCCGTACCGACCAGCCGGCGTCGCGGAAGTAGCGACGTGCTTCGCCCATGATGGTGGGGACGGCGAACGAGACAAAATCCGACCCACGCTCGATGTCGAACCGGTCGACTGCATTGACCAGACCCAGCCTGGACACCTGCAAGAGGTCCTCGTGCGCTTCACCGCGCCCACCGAATCGGCGCGCGATGTGTTCGGCGAGAGGAAGGCAGCGCGTGATGATGCGGTCACGCAGCACGGAACGCTGCGGTGAATTCTCGTCCAGCGCCTGCATCTGCTGGATCAGCGCGACCACGTCGCTGTAATCGTCGGACTCTCGCCGTGTGCTTCGTTCCTGCGGCACCGGCACTAGACCTTGCTCCTCCGCTTGACCACGTCGATCGCGACGGTGCGGCCGGCAACGTCGTCGATCGCGTCGTCGGCGCGGAGTTCGATGGAGTCTGCGAGAGTTTGCAATACGTGCCAACCGAAGCTGTCCTGCTTCGGGACCGACGTCGGAGTCAGCGTGGACGTCACGACGATTCGGATCCCGGCATCGTTGACGGAGAACCTGCACGAGAGTTCCGCGTCGGCGACCGAACCTTTGATGAGCTGGGAGCACACCTCGTCTACGACGAGTTTCACGTCGGCGATGTCGTCGAGAGTGAAGTCACTGAGCACCACGAGAGTCTCCGCGACGGCCCGCACCACCGGCAATTGGTCGGCTTCTGCGCGCACCCTCAGCTCGACCGGTGCACCGGAATCTCGCTCCAGTTCTTCGATCTTGCTGACCCCAGCCATCCGCACTTCCCATCGTCGCCAAGCAGTTCGTTTCTCGTGTGCCGAGCAAGACTACCCAGCGGGGAAGCTTTCAACCCTCGCAGTACACGGGTGTCGCCCCCGAACACACCGCGGAACGAACCTGCGGTGAACGGCCGACCGGTGCGGGTGACGTGCGCCCGTCGAACTGGCACGATCGACACCGTGGCACATTCGGATGAGGATTACTCGCAGGCCCTACGGACTCTCGCCGAGCGGCTCGGTACGTCGACGTCGTACCGAGGCTGGGACGACACCGAGCACGACGTGAGCGACGCGACCCTGCGGCAGGTCTTGGCTGCACGCGGTTACGCGACCGAGACCACCGAGGATGTCGATCGGGCACTGGAGGACATCGAGAACGCACCGTGGCGTCGCCTGCTTCCTCCTGTGGTCGTCACGACCCAGGGCACCGAGGCGACGGTGTGGGTGCATGTGCCACACGGCAATCCGGTGGAAGTGTCGATGGTGTCCGAGGACGGCGACGCCATCGAGGTACCGCAGGCCGACGTCTGGGTCGATCCGCGCGAGGTGGACGGACGGCTGATCGGACGTGCCACGTTCGTGGTGCCCGGCGATGCCCCGCTGGGATGGCACAGCCTCACAGCGACGACGATCGGTGAGGACAACACCGTCCGAACCTCGGACACGGTCGTCGTGGTCACACCGAAGTCGTTGTCGCCCAATGCCGAACTTGCCGACAGGCAACGTACCGGTCTGCTGGCACAGCTGTACTCGGTGCGCTCGACGCGTTCGTGGGGCATCGGTGATCTCGCCGACCTCGAGGACATGGTCGACATCGCCGGCCGCGTGCATGGATTCGACTATCTGCTGGTCAATCCGCTGCACGCCGACCGGCCGACGACGCCCGTGGAGGCCTCTCCGTATCTACCGACCACGCGACGCTTCTTCAATCCGCTGTACATCCGAGTCGAGAACATTCGAGAGACGGCGCTGCTCTCGCCCAAGCAGTTCGGCAAGATCCAGGATGCCGCGGCTCGATTCGACAAGGCGAACGTTCGCACCAAGAAGCTGAACCGGGACGCGACGTTCAAGGCCAAGCTCCGCGCCCTCGAACGCGTCCACAAGGTCGAGCGCAGTCCGGCCCGCGAGTCCGCGTTCCGGGCGTTCGTCGAACGCGAGGGCACCGGGCTCCGGGATTTTGCGGTGTGGAGCGCGCTGGCGGAGAAGTTCGGCCCGAACGATCCCGCATGGACCGATCGCGCAGCGCACCCACGCACCGATTTCGTCCTCGAACAACGCGCAAAGCTGGCCGGGCGCATCGACTTTCACATGTGGCTGCAGTGGATCTGTGACGAGCAACTGGCCGCTGCCCAGCGAGCCGCGCTCGACGCCGGGATGGATATCGGCGTCATGCACGACCTCGCGGTGGGAGTCGCCCGCGGCGGGGCCGATGCGTGGACGCTCGGCGACGTGCTGGTGTCCGGAGTCACCGTGGGAGCGCCGCCGGACAACTTCAACCAGCAGGGCCAGAACTGGAATCAACCGCCCTGGGATCCGGATCGACTGCGCGAGATGGCCTACGTCCCGTACCGAGACATGCTGCGCACGATTCTGCGTCACGCCGGGGGCATCCGCGTCGACCACATCCTGGGCCTGTTCCGGTTGTGGTGGATTCCGCAGGAGGCCGAGAACGCCGGCGGCGGAACGTATGTCGAATACGACCACGAGGCGCTGATCGGCATCCTCGCCCTCGAAGCCGAGCGCGCGGGTGCGGTAGTGGTCGGCGAGGACCTCGGGGTGTTCGAGCCGATGGTGCAGGAATACCTCACCGAGCGCGGAATCTTCGGCACCTCCATCCTGTGGTTCGAGGCCGATGATTCCGGACCCATCCCACCCGAGGACTACCGGACTCTGTGCCTGACGTCGGTGACGACGCACGACCTGCCTCCCACCGCTGGATACCTCGAAGGCGAGCACATCGAACTGCGGTCCCGACTCGGCCTGCTCGAGCGAGACATCGATGCGGAAAAGGAAGTGGATTCCCGTGCGCGAGAGGCGGTCCTGGACCTGGCCCGCACCCGTGGATTACTCGCCGCCGATGCCGACAACCACGAGACCGTCGAGGCGTTGCATCGGCTGGTCCAGCGCAGCCCGTCACTCCTGATCGGCGTCGCTCTCGCCGACGCGGTCGGTGAACATCGCATTCAGAACCAACCGGGTACGGACGAGACCCAGTACGGCAACTGGAAGGTCCCGCTCGCCGACTCCGACGGCTCGGCAGTGCTGGTCGACGACCTCGCCGAACACCCGCGATTGGTGTCGCTCGTGCAGGCAATGGCAACCGAGTCGTCGGACCGATGACACGAGGGTCCACAATCGAGGTATGAGCTTTCGACGTCGCCGCGTATCGAGTCGGCACTGATGGGCCGGATCACCGCTCGCAGACCCGTCGTCCGAATACGCGGCGAACACCGAGTCGACCGTCCCGACACCTTGGTGGTGGAGGAACCGATGGAACTGCGCGTCGACGGCAGAGCCCTTGCCGTCACGATGCGTACGCCGGGCCACGACGTCGAACTGGCCCACGGTTTCCTGCTGACCGAGGGCGTCATTGCATCGCGTGCCGATATCGCTGCGGCGCGGTACTGCGACGGCGTCGACGACGAGGGCGCGAACACCTACAACGTCCTGGACGTCACGCTGGCACCGGGTGTGGCAGCCCCCGAGACCGGGGTGGAACGCAATTTCTACACGACCTCGTCGTGCGGGGTCTGCGGCAAGGGATCACTCGACGCAATTCGGTTGCGCACCAAGCATTCTCCTGCTGAAGACGACGTCGTGGTGACGTCCGATACCCTCGCCGGGCTACCGGACACCCTGCGCGCAGCGCAGAAGGTCTTCGACACCACCGGCGGCTTGCACGCTGCGGCACTGTTCACTGCGGACGGCGACATGCTCGTCCTCCGCGAGGACGTCGGACGCCACAACGCGGTGGACAAGGTCGTCGGCTGGGCCACCGAGCACGATCGAGTTCCGCTGCGCGGCACGATATTGATGGTCAGTGGCCGCGCCTCGTTCGAGCTGGCGCAGAAGGCGGTGATGGCCGGGATCCCCATACTTGCAGCGGTGTCCGCACCGTCGTCTCTCGCGGTCGATCTCGCGACCGAATCAGGACTGACGGTGATCGGCTTTCTCCGCGGCCGGTCGATGAACATCTACTCCCGCGCCGACCGCGTCCTTGTGTCGGACGGTATCTCCTGAGTCGTTCCGCAGGCTCCACTCCCCAGCGACATCGACGAGTAGCTCGGCTGCGGTGGCGTTCCGGACCTCGTCCACCGAGATCCCCGGCGCGGTCTCGACGAGGCGCAGTCCGTCGTCGGTGACGTCCAGAACCGCCATGTCCGAGATGATCCTGTGCACGCAGGCCTTTCCGGTCAGCGGCAGAGTGCAGGACTGCAGAATCTTCGGTTCACCCTTCCGGGAGACGTGCTCCATCATGACGATCACGCGACGGGCACCGTGCACCAGATCCATGGCACCACCCATCCCCTTGACCATGTGCCCGGGGATCATCCAGTTCGCGAGGTCGCCGGTGGCGCTGACCTGCATCGCACCCAGCACGGCGACGTCGACCTGGCCGCCGCGGATCATTCCGAACGACTGCGACGAGTCGAAGTAGGACGAGCCGGGAAGCACCGTGATGGTTTCCTTGCCCGCGTTGATGATCTCGGGATCGAGTTCGTCCTCGGTGGGATAGGGACCGACGCCGAGCACACCGTTCTCGGAATGCAGAATCACCGAGACGTCGGTCGGAATGTAGTTGGGCACCAGGGTCGGCATGCCGATTCCGAGGTTGACGTACTGCCCGTCGCCGAGCTCCTGCGCCACCCGGGCGGCCATCTGTTCGCGGGACATCTTCTCGCTCATGCTCGTACCGTCCTCTGCTCGATGCCGACCTCGACCGGGCCGACATGCACGACCCGCTGCACATGGATGCCCGGGGTGTGCACCTCGTCCGGACCGATCTCCCCCGGCTCGACCAGGTGCTCGACCTGCGCCACGGTGATCCGACCCGACGCGGCGGCGGGTGGATTGAAGTTCCGTGCGCTGGCATGGAACACCAGGTTTCCGTGCCTGTCGCCCTTCCAGGCGTGGACCAAGGCGTAGTCCGCGACGATGCCGCGCTCCATCACATAAGTGACCCCGTCGAACTCCCGGGTCTCCTTCGGCGGACTCGCCACGGCGATGCCGCCGCTGCCGTCGTAGCGCAGCGGCAAACCGCCGTCGGCCACCTGCGTCCCGACACCCGCGGGGGTGAAGAACGCCGGAATACCGGCACCACCGGCTCGCAGCCGCTCGGCGAGGGTGCCCTGCGGGGTCAGCTCCACCTCCAGTTCGCCGCCGAGGTACTGCCGTGCGAATTCCTTGTTGGATCCCACGTACGAGCTGATCGTGCGCCGAATGCGGTGCTGCGCCAGCAGCACTCCCAGACCGAAGCCGTCGGTCCCGCAGTTGTTGCTGATGGTTTCGAGGTCGGTAGCTCCCTGCTCGAGCACCGCGGCGATCAGGATCTCCGGCACTCCCACCAACCCGAACCCGCCCACGGCGATCGACGACCCGTCGGGGATGTCCGCTACCGCTTCTGTGGCACTGGCCACGACTTTGTCCAACATGGCAGCGACGGTACCCGACAATGTGCGTTATGTGAACAGGTTGCCACCATGCGAACACCTGTATACGGTGGCGAGTGCGCTTGATCACCACGATCGTCAGGAGCTGTCGATGCTTCATCTCCCGCCCGAGTACCGGGACCAGACGGGTGTCCATGCACCACGCGACTTCGCCGAGTACCGGACCACTGCCCTGCGGCATCCGGCGCAGCCGTTGACGCTTCTCCCCCAACGACTGACCGAGATCACCGGTCCGGTTCTGGGCGAGGGACGGGTCACCGGCTCCGACGCCGACCTGACGCTCGCGCGAGGTGGTGAAGCTCAGGGTCAACGCATCATCGTGCACGGACGAGTGCTCGACAGCGACGGCAGAGCGATCCCGAACACCCTCGTCGAGGTCTGGCAGGCCAACGCGGGCGGGCGTTACCGACACTCGGGTGATCGCTGGCCTGCACCTCTCGACCCGCATTTCGACGGCGTGGGCCGAGTACTCACCGATGCCGACGGCCGATACCGGTTCACCACGATCAAACCGGGCGCGTACCCCTGGGGCAACCACCACAACGCATGGCGGCCTGCCCACATTCACTTCTCCCTGTTCGGTCACGCATTCACCCAGCGGTTGGTGACGCAGATGTACTTCCCCGACGACCCCATGTTCTTCCAGGATCCCATCTACAACGCAGCCCCCGAAGACGCGCGTGCTCGCATGATCAGCACCTTCGATTACGAAGCAACACAACCGAACTGGGCTCTCGGGTTCAGGTTCGACATCGTTCTGCGCGGACGCAACGCCACCCCGTTCGAGGAGGACGACCACGATGACTGACCCCGAGTTCGCTCCCCGGTACCCGGTGGTGACCGGTGCCGATTTCACCACCGCACCGTTCGGTCAGACGCCCTCTCAGACGGTCGGGCCCTACGTCCACATCGGTCTGCTGTGGCCGGACGGACAGGACGTGGTACCTCCCGGCACCGCCGAGGCGATCACCCTGACGTTCACCCTCGTGGACGGGGCTCGTCAACCGGTGTCCGACGCCATGATCGAGACCTGGCAGGCCGACTCCGACGGACGCTTCGACCATCCGGACGATCCACGGGGTGCGGTGGCACCACGTGTCGCGGATTTCCGCGGCTTCGGTCGAGCATTTGCCGATGCACGGGGAACGATGACGATCACGACCATCAAGCCGGGGCCGCTGCCCGCCGAGAACGACCTCGTCGAAGCACCCCACATCGACGTCGGAATCTTTGCCCGCGGAATGCTCGAGCGGGTCGTCACGCGGATGTACTTCCCGGACGAGGCCGCGGCCAACGAAATCGATCCGGTGCTGTCCGCCTTGCCCGCCGACAAGCGGGCCCGACTCGTCGCCACCACCGTGGACGGCGGCTACCACCTCGATATCGTGTTACAGAACACCGATCCGGACGGAGACGAGACCCCGTTCTTCGCGCTGTGATGCACGCTCCCGAACTGATCGACGATGCGGTGAAAGAGGACCATGGCTTCCGATAGAGGGGCACTGTTCGATCCGACATTCGGCAGCGAGATCATCGCACCGATCGTCGGCGACCGAGGCTGGGTTCGGGCGATGTTCGACGTCGAGGCAGCCCTCTCCCGGGCCGCTGCCTCTGTCGGCGTGGTCGACGCGAAGCATGCGGACATCATCACCGCGGTCGCGGCAGAGCTGGGTGAATCTCTGGACATCACAGCACTCGGAGCGGCTGCAGCGGCCGGTGGGAATCCGGTGATACCACTGGTGAAAGTACTGCGAAACGCGGTGTCCGAGCGCGGAGTTCCTGCTGCTGCAGTGCACCCCGGGGCGACCAGCCAGGACATCATGGACACCGCTTCCATGCTCGTCGCACGTGACGCACTCACGGTCGTCGAGGCGTCGCTCGGTGATGCACATACCGCGGCGCGAGGCCTGGCGCTGGCGCACCGAACCACTCCTATGGTCGCGCGCACCCTCGGCCAGCAGGCGTTACCCACTACTTTCGGGCTGGTGGCCGCCAATTGGGCTGGGGCGCTGCATCGTTCGAGTCACCGTCTCGCTGCGGTTCGGCGGTCGTGCTGTGTGCAATACGGAGGTGCCGCCGGAACGATGGCCGCCGTACATCCGCACGGTCCGGCCATTGCCGCCGCGCTCGCGGAAGCACTGGATCTGGCACCACAGACTGCGCCCTGGCACACCGACCGCGTCACCGTCGCAGATCTGGCGTGCGCGTTGGGTATTGCCGCGGGCTCCATTGCGAAGATCGCCGGGGACATCGTGTCGATGTCCGCCACCGAACTGGCCGAGGTGTCCGAGAACGCGCCGGGAGGTTCGTCGGCAATGCCACACAAGCGCAACCCGATCGCCGCCATCACCGCGCGGGCTGCGGCCCGCCGGGTGCCGGGAGCCGTTGCGACAGTGCTGGCGAATATGGACCACGAGCAGCAGCGCGCCGCTGGCCCGTGGCACGCCGAATGGGAGACCGTCACCGATCTGCTACGACTCACCGGCGGCGGTGCGCATCGTATTGCGACGAGCCTCACGGGTCTGCATGTGCATCCAGATGCCATGGCGCGCAACCTCGAAGCGACGGGTGGTGCACTTCTCGCCGAACGGGTCACGGCGGCGCTGGCACCGCACACCGAGCGCGCCCGCGACATCGTCACCGACCGATGCGCAGCAGGTGCGCCACTGGACACGGATCCCGCCATCACCGCCTTCTTGACGCCGGCGGCGGTGCGCGAGATGTTGGATCCAGCAGGCTATGTGGGTCACGCACCCGACTTGGTC
Source organism: Rhodococcus sp. NKCM2511 (assembly GCF_014905595.1). NCBI lineage: Bacteria > Bacillati > Actinomycetota > Actinomycetes > Mycobacteriales > Nocardiaceae > Rhodococcus > Rhodococcus sp. NKCM2511. The sequence continues at coordinate 406,021 of NZ_BNHJ02000002.1, forward strand.
GACGACATCCTCGCTGCGTGTGCACCGGACACCGAACGCCCCACGGACTCGAAGGACATCTGATGACAGTCACTCTGGCTCACCACCGCACCGAGGGGCCGCACCCCAATGCGGATACCGTCGTGCTGATCGGCTCGCTCGGCTCGGACCGATCGATGTGGGACCCGCAGGTGGGCGCACTCTCGGCTTCCGCCCACGTGTTGACGGTCGATCTACGGGGACATGGTCGATCACCGGTACCCCCCGGCCCCTATTCCGTGGCCGATCTCGCCGGTGACGTTCTTGCACTGCTGGATTCACTCGCTCTGGAACGCGTCCACGTGGTCGGACTCTCCCTCGGTGGTGCCGTCGCTCAATGGATTGCGATTCATCGCCCCGAGCGGGTGCGCACTCTGACTCTGCTGTGCACGTCCGCCAAGTTCGGTGAACCCGCTCAGTGGATCGACCGAGCCGCGACCGTCCGCGCCTCGGGGACAGCAGCACTCGCGGACGCTGTACTGGCACGGTGGTTCACGCCCGAACTCGCCGCCCGCGACACCGATCTCGTCGCACGGTGTCGACGCATGATCGCCGAGACCTCCGACGAGGGCTACGCGGCATGCTGTGAGGCTTTGTCCGAGTGGGATTCTCGCGCGGACCTTGCCAGGATCGCCGCTCCCACCCTCGTGATCGCGGGACGACAGGATCCGTCGACCACTCCGGACGATCTGCGCTTCATCGCCGACGGCGTTGCAGGATCGACGTTCCTGACACTCGACCCGGCCGCACATCTGGCCAATGTCGAACAGGCCGGCCGCGTCACGGCGGCCATTGCCGCTCACGTCGGAGCGGACGCGTACTCCGCCGGACGGTCGGCAGCCCACGACACCGGCATGTCGGTGCGACGCAGCGTGCTCGGTGATGCCCACGTCGACCGCAGCATCGCAGCGAGGACCGAATTCACGGCACCGTTCCAGGATTTCATCACCCGAACCGCATGGGGTGACGTCTGGGCTCGTCCCGGACTCGACCACCACACCCGCCGACTGCTGACTCTGGCCGTTCTGACGGCCCTGGGTAACCACCACGAACTCGACATGCACATCCGAGCGGCGTTGCGTGCCGGTATCGCACCCGACGAACTCGCCGAGGTGTTCTTGCACACCGCGGTCTACGCGGGAGTACCGAACAGCAACAACGCTTTCGCATTGGCTCAGGCCGCCATCACCGAGAGCGAAACCTCGTGAGTGCCGCGGACACACCGCCGTCCTCGGATTACGTCCAGTCTCTCGGACGCGGCTTGGCAGTGATCAGAGCCTTCGACGGTGAGCATCCGCGTCGAACGCTGGCCGACGTGGCCCGAGCGACCGACCTGACTCGCGCGACCGCTCGGCGGTTTCTGCTCACGCTCGTCGAACTCGGATACGTGCGTACCGACGGCTCGATGTTCTGGCTCACCCCGCGAGTACTCGAATTGGGGTACAGCTACTTGTCGAGTCTTTCGCTCCCCGAGGTCTCGGGCCCCCATCTCGAGGCGCTCGCCGAACGAGTGCGTGAATCGTCCTCGGTGTCGATACTCGACGGTGACGATGTGGTGTACGTCGCCCGGGTTCCGGTGAGCCGCATCATGACCGTCGGCATCAACATCGGCACCAGATTTCCGGCGTTCGCGACCTCGATGGGCCGGGTGCTGTTGGCCGGTCTTCCCGAGGACGAGCTGGATGCGTACCTGGAGCGAGTGCGGTTGACGCCGTTGACGGGCAAGACGATCACCACCGCGGCCTCGCTCGCGCGGGAACTCGACCGAGTGCGGGTCGACGGCTTCTGCCTGGTGGACCAAGAACTCGAAGAGGGACTGCGTTCGATCGCCGCACCCATCCGCGACAGCGCCGGCGTGGTTGTCGCCGCAGCCAACGTCTCGACCCAAGCTGCACGTCATTCTGCGGACGCCGTGCGCGCCGAACTACTCCCGGCCTTGCTCGACGCCACCCGCGCAATCGAGACCGATCTGCTCCGGGTGAGTACCGGAGCCAACGACAAGCGAGGAAACACCCATGCCTGAAGCCGTGATCTGCGAACCCCTGCGTACCCCCGTCGGCCGTTTCGGTGGCCAGTTCCGTGACATTTCCGCCCAGGCCCTGGCTGCCACGGTCATCACCGAACTCGTTGCGCGAACGGGCATCTCCGGAGCGGACATCGACGACGTGATCCTGGGCCAGGCGTCACCTAACGGTGATGCACCGGCCATCGGTCGAATCGCCGCCCTCGACGCCGATCTCGGCATCGACGTGCCCGGCATGCAGATCGACCGACGCTGCGGCTCCGGCCTACAAGCAGTACTGCAGGCGTGCATGCAGGTGCAGTCCGGCGGCAACGACCTGGTGCTGGCAGGCGGCGTCGAAAGTATGAGCCAGACCGAGTTCTACGCGACCGGCATGCGGTGGGGCGTCAAGGCCGAGGCGGTCGCCCTCTCCGACCGACTTGCGCGGGCCCGAGTGACGGCGGGTGGCAAGAACTTTCCGGTGCCCGGCGGCATGATCGAGACCGCCGAGAATCTTCGCCAGGAGTTCTCCATCAGCCGCGCCGATCAGGACGCGCTGGCCGTGCAGTCGCATCGGCGGGCGGTCGCCGCGCAGAACAGCGGCGTGTTCGCCGAGGAGATCGTGGGTGTGTCTGTCCCCCAGCGTAAGTCGGAACCGGTTCTGGTCTCGACCGACGAGCATCCACGGGCCGACACGACCGTGGAGTCGTTGGCGAAGCTGAAGGCAATCCGTGCATCGATCGATCCCGAGTCGACGGTCACCGCGGGCAATGCCAGCGGGCAGAACGACGGCGCCGCGATCGCCATCGTCACCACCCCCGAAAAGGCTGCGGCGCTGGGACTTCGACCACTGGCGCGGCTCGCGAGCTGGGGCGTTGCCGGAGTCGCTCCGCGCACGATGGGAATCGGCCCGGTGCCCGCCAGCGAGAAAGCGCTCGGACGCCTCGGGCTCACTCTCGACGACATGGGCGTCATCGAACTCAACGAAGCCTTCGCCGCCCAGGCGCTCGCCGTGACTCGGTCCTGGGGTATCGAGTCGGACGACCCGCGGTTGAATCCGCACGGTTCCGGCATCTCGCTCGGCCACCCGGTCGGGGCCACCGGTGCCCGAATCCTTGCCACCCTGCTCCGTGAAATGGACCGCCGAGAAGTCCGCTACGGACTCGAGACGATGTGCATCGGCGGCGGACAGGGCCTGGCCGCGGTGTTCGAGCGACTGTCCTGATCGCTACTCACTGCTGTAGTTGCGCAGCCAGGCGCACAGCCGAGTTGGTCTCCCCGTAGCCTTCGTACCCGCCTACGCGCTGCACCACCTCGAAGAAGAGGTCGTCGCCCACGGTGCCGGTGAAGAAGTGGAAGAACTCGCCGCCTGCGGAGTCGGCGTCGTACAGGATGCCGAGCCGCTGCATCGCGTCGAGGGTGTCCGGACCGAGGCCGAACCGTGCGTTCAGGTCGCGATAGTAGTTGGGCGAGATGCGCAACGGCGTGAGACCGCGTTCGGTCATTGCCTCGGCCGCGGCGTAGATGTCCTCGCATCCGAACGCCACATGTCCCACGCCTCCGCGGCGGGCGGCGGGCAGGGGGTCGGCATCGGATGGGCGACCGGGAACCATGTTGAGCGACAGGCGAATGGTGCCGTTCGTGGTCGTCAGGGTGAGGGCCTGGCTTCGTACCAGTCCGATCGCGTCCACGACGTCCTGACCGTCCCGGGGCACCATGCCGAACACCGAGCGGAGCAACAGCATCACGCCGTCCCAGCTTTCCGCCGGGACCGCGAGGGCGATGTGGTCCACGTGCGAGACCAGGGGCTGGTCCTGCGGCACAGGCACTCTGGGAGCGAGGTCGAATGCGGACTGCCAGGCACCGGCGCTGTCTCGGGTGCGTAGGTCGAGCGAGGTTGCACCGGTGACGGCGAGCCGCACCACCGCGTCGGTCGCGTCGGCCACGCCCGGCATGGTGACCGTCGCGGCGGGGACCCCCAGGGCGCGGGCTCTGGTCAACCACAGATCGGGCCGCTCGCTGCGGACCCCGATCTGGGCCAGTGCGGGCAGGTGGGCGGGGACGCCCGGTGCCGTCCACAGGGTGTCGACGGTCGTGTCGACCGCGACGGCGAGTGGGCCCTGGGTGAACAGCGACAGTCCGTGTTCGCTGTGCGCGGCGGTGAGGTCGAAGCCGAGGTGACGCAAGGTGGTGCCCAACTGGGCGGCCTTGGCAGGGCCCGCGGCGATACGTAGGGACACGATGTTCTCGATCGGGCCGGGCGGAGGCGGGGAGAACAGATCGGGATTCGGCATGACGGTGTCGACGCTGCGGACCTGCTCCTGCAGGTGGAGCAGCGAACGGTGCGCGTCCGACGCCGTTCGGCCGGTGTCGGAATGTCGGAAGACGTCGTTGAAGATTTCGAGCGACCACGGGCCCGTGTAGCCCGAGGCCACGACGTCGGCTCCGAAGGTTGCCAGATCGAAGTTCCCCTGACCGGGGAAGCATCGGTGATGGCGACTCCACTGCAGGACGTCCATCACCAGGTGCGGGGCGTCGGCCAGCTGCAAGAAGAAGATCTTCTCGCCGGTTATCTCGCGGATGCCGGATGGGTCGTCGCCGCGGGAGAGGATGTGAAAGCTGTCGAGACAGGTCCCGAGCGCTGGATGGTCGACCTGCCGGACGATGTCCCAGGCATGACGGTAGGTGTCGACGTGGCTACCCCAGGCGAGCGCTTCGTAGGCCAGCCGCAGTCCGCGACGATGTGCACGCTCGGCGAGAGTTGCCATCTGTTCGATCAACTTGTCGTCCTCGCGCACTGCACCGGCCAACGGTGACGAGCAGACCAGCAGCAGGTCGCATCCCAGCTGTTCCATCACGTCGAATTTGCGTTCGGCGCGAACGAGGTTGCGCGCGAACTGGTCCGGGTCGTCGGAGTCGGCGTCACGGAAGGGTTGGTAGAGATCGACGGTCAGACCCAGGTCTGCAGCCTTCTTCGCAATGTCTGCAGGCAGGTCCGGTGAGCTGATCAGATCCGGCTCGAACACCTCGAAGCCGTCGAACCCGGCTTCGGCGATGGCGCGCATCTTCTCGTCGAGAGACCCACTGAGCGAGACAGTGGCCACCGACGTGGCAATGGCCGTCATGCGGAGGCCCCGGCGGCAGCGACGCGATCTTCGCTGTCGATGAGGGTGCCCATGTGCGCGATCATCCGATCTGCGTTCGCAATTCGGCCGGTGAATATCTCGAAGGCGTCCGCTGCCTGGAACACGGCCATGCCGGTGCCACTCAGGGTTCGGCACCCCGCTCGCGCTGCCTGCATGAGCAATTCGGTCTCGGCCGGCCTGTACACGACTTCCGAAACCCACATCTGCGGACGCAGAAATTCCTGCGGCACAGCAGATCCCGGGTGCTCGAGCATTCCGACCGGCGTTGCGTGCACCAGCCCCGACGCTGCGCTCAGCACGTCGCCGAGCCGATCGAGTCCGGTCGAGAAGATCTCGGACTCGGGGAACATCGAGGCCAGCGAGTCTCGGAGTTGCTGCGCCCGAGAACGATCGGCATCGACGAGTGTCAGCTTGGCGGCTCCCCGGCGTGCCATCGCGTATGCCACGGCCGCACCTGCTCCCCCGGCTCCGAGTTGCACCACATCACTCAGATCGGCTCCCGGTAAGCCACGTCCGAAATTTCGGTCGAACCCGGACCAGTCGGTGTTGTGACCGATCGCGCGCCCGTCGGAGAACACAACGGTGTTGACGGCACCCAGACGCGCGGCATCCTCCGAGAGATCGTCGAGGCAGTGAAGAACCCGTTGCTTGCACGGGTGGGTGATGTTGAGGCCGCGAAATCCGAGGTCGGCTGCCGTGGCCACCAGCCGCGGTAGGTCGTCCACGGTCAGCCCGCGCCGATCGAGATCGATGATCCGATAGAGGTAGGTCAGACCGTGCTCGGCACCCTCTCGCTCGTGCATCGCGGGCGTGAGCGATTTGCCGATACCCGTCCCGATCAGCCCGCAGAGCAGGGATTCCGGCATGTCGATCTCCTCGAGCTTTAATGTACTAATTGGTGAGTTAGCTCGACGGTACTACGGTGACGGCACGCACACACCCTTTCTCCGCAATTCGCGGCGATAGAGTCGACCCATGGCTCCGCGTACAACCGACACCTCCGACGACAGCGGACCGGCCGTCAAACGTCGGCGCAACAGCGATCTGACCCGACACAACATCCTCGAGGTAGCCACGGAGGAGTTTGCGGACAAGGGCTTCGCGGGCGCACGCATCGACGAGATCGCCGAACGAACACACACGACCAAGCGGATGCTGTACTACTACTTCACCGACAAGGAAGGCCTGTACAAGGCCGTTCTGGAGCGGTCCTACCTCCGCATCCGCGAGCGCGAACGAGCCGTGGACGTCGAAGGACTCGGTCCGGTCGAGGCGATCCGCGCCATCGCATCGGTCACGTTCGACCATCACGAGCAGAACCCGGACTTCATCCGGCTGGTATCGACCGAGAACATTCTGCGCGGCGAACATATCGGCACTTCCGAGGCGCTGAGCAATCTCGGCAATCCGGCCGCCGAGCTGTTGGCCGACATTCTTGCGCGCGGGCAGGCCGACGGGCTCTTTCGAACCGATGTCGACGCGTTGGACATCCATATGGCGATCAGCAGCTTCTGCGTGTTCCGGCTGTCCAACCGATACACGTTCGAGGCACTGTTCGGGCGCGACCTCACCGACCCGGCGCACCGCACACGACTGCGGGCCATGCTCGGCGACATGATCATCGCGTTCCTCACCTCCACCGACGCCTGACACCGAGATCGAGCGACCCGCATCGCATCGGGGGTTGACACGTGGCATGGATCACGTTCAATATCTAAGAGCGCCCGGAGTTAACTATTTCGTACATTAGCGGCCGATCGGGTCGTGGATGTCGAACTGTGCGCCCGGCTTCCCGTCACACGAAAAGAGACGACACCGATGGATCCCCTCACGTCCGGTCACCCGCCCCTGCGCCCCGGAGCCAACCCGCGTAAAGCCGCAACCGCGGCCTGGGTGGGCAGCGCCCTCGAGTACTACGACTTCTTCATCTACGGCACCGCCGCTGCGCTGGTCTTCGGCCGCGTGTTCTTTCCCGGTTCCAACCCCGCCACCGGAACGTTGTTGGCCCTGGCGACTTTCGGGGTCGGATACCTGGCCCGCCCACTGGGCGCATTGGTGCTCGGTCACATCGGTGACCGTTACGGCCGCAAGAAGGTCATGGTTGCCACCGTCCTGCTGATGGGAGTCGCCACCCTCGGAGTCGGCGTCCTTCCCTCGTACGAATCCATCGGCCTCGCGGCCCCGATAATCCTGGTCCTGCTGCGCCTGGCCCAGGGCTTCTCTGCGGGCGGTGAGCAGGCGGGTGCCAACTCCATGACCCTCGAGCACGCACCCGACCACCGACGGGCATTCTTCACCAGCTTCACCCTCAGCGGCACCCAGGGCGGTCAGATCCTTGCCACCGCAGTCTTTCTCCCGGTCGCCATGCTCCCCGAGGACCAGTTGCTCAGCTGGGGCTGGCGAATCCCGTTCTTCCTCAGCGCATTCGTCGTTGTCGCCGCATTCCTGATCCGGCGCTCGCTCGACGAGACCCCAGTCTTCGAGGAAGAGGTGGCGTCCGCCGAGCCGCAGCGTCTCCCGCTGACCGAACTGCTGTCCGAGCACTGGCCCGCCGTTCTTCGAGTCATGTTTGCCGCCGTGATCGCCTCGGTCAGTACGATATTCACCGTCTATGCGCTGTCGTACGCAGTCAACACAGTCGGCCTGGAACGAACTCCGATGCTGTGGGTCGGCGTACTCGCCAACGTCGTCGCGCTGTTTGCACTCCCGTTCTTCGGGTCGCTGTCCGATCGTGTCGGTCGCAAGCCGGTGTTCCTGTTCGGATCGATCGGTTGCGCAATCCTCATGTTCGGATACCTCTGGTCCATCTCGGTCGGAAACTACGCGCTCATCTTCGTCTTCGGCATCGTCATGTTCGGTTTCGTCCACAGCGCGACGGGCGGTGTGTGGCCCTCGTTCTACGGCGAGATGTTCCCGGCTCGGGTCCGTCTGACCGGAACTGCGCTGGGTACCCAGATCGGTTTCGCCATAGCAGGATTCGCGCCCACCATTGCCGGTGCCATCGCCGGGGCCGAGATCGGTGCGTGGTTGCCGGTCGCCATCGTCACCGCCGTGTTCTGCGCCGTCAACGTTGCGATCGTGTCCACGTCCAAGGAGACCTATCGCACGCCCACCGACGAGCTCGGGCGATCCACTCGAACGACTCGGCGCGAGTCGGTCGCTCGTACGACGTCGAACTGACCCGCGATGATCGACGGACTGCGACCGGACCGTAGCGGTGAATGGCGTGTGTACGCCGTGCGCTATGCGAGCCGAACATCCCTGCGCAGCACGCACTTCCACTATGCGGACGACCGGGGTCACGAGCCGCACCCCACCGCGTACTACGTGTGGCTCGCGCTGTCGGACACCGAGACCGTCCTCGTCGACGCCGGTCTCGCACCGGCGACGGCGTCACGGATGAAGGGACTGGACTACGTCGGCTCCCCCGTGGACCTCATCGGAGAGCTGGGAATCTCCCCCGGTGACATCGACGTATGTGTGCTGACCCATCTGCACTACGACCACACCGGAGTCGTCGCAGATCTGCCGTCGGCCCGCTACGTCGTCCAGCAGAAAGAGCTCGACTACTGGAACGGTCCGTGGGCGACCCGCGTCGGGCAGGAACGCTGGTTGCACTCGCGGTCCGACATCGACCACGTCACGGGAAGTCCGCGTCTCGACATCGTCGACGGCGACCGCGAACTGGCACCGGGACTCTCGGTGCATGCGGTGGGCGGACATACCGCGGGCATGCAGGTAGTCAGCGTGCACACCGAGCGCGGGACCCTGGTGCTGGCGTCGGATGCGAGTCACTTCTACGAGAACATCGAATCCGACAGTCCCTTCGCGATTCTGCACTGCCTGCCGGACATGTTCGGCGCGTTCGACCGGATCAAGGAACTCGCCGACAGCCCCGAGCATGTCGTGCCGGGCCACGACCCGTTGGTGGCGCAGCGGTGTGCCGCGGTCGACCCGGACCTGCACCCGCACATCTCGGTCCTCGGCTGACACCCTCGATCGAGAACCTCCACAACACAGAACGAGCCCCGATCATCGCGTTCGATGATCGGGGCTCGTTTCGATGTCGTGCCGGAGCTGGTCAGGCCGACTTGTCGCGACGCTCCGGGCGTTCGGGCTTGCGCGGAACGATGGTCGGCAGGACGTTGTCGTTGACCGTCTCTGCCGTGACCACGACCTTCTCCACGTCGTCCCGGCTCGGGATGTCGTACATCACCGGAAGCAGCACTTCTTCCATGATCGCGCGCAACCCACGAGCACCGGTGCCACGCAGGATCGCCTGATCGGCAATTGCCTCGAGTGCCTCGGACGTGAACTCGAGCTCGACGCCGTCCATGTCGAAGAGTCGACGGTACTGCTTGACCAACGCGTTCTTCGGTTCGGACAGGATGGTGACCAGTGATTCCTTGTCCAGGTTGGTCACCGACGCGATCATCGGGAGACGACCGATGAACTCGGGGATCAAACCGAACTTGATCAGATCCTCGGGCATCACCTCGGCGAAGTGATCCTGCGTGTCGATCTCGGCCTTGGAACGCACCTCGGCTCCGAAGCCGAGACCGCGCTTACCGACGCGATCGGACACGATCTTCTCGAGACCGGCGAAAGCACCGGCGACGATGAAGAGCACGTTGGTGGTGTCGATCTGGATGAACTCCTGATGCGGATGCTTACGTCCGCCCTGCGGCGGGACGCTGGCCTGGGTACCTTCCAGGATCTTCAGCAGTGCCTGCTGTACGCCTTCACCGGAGACATCGCGGGTGATCGACGGGTTCTCGCTCTTACGAGCGATCTTGTCGACCTCGTCGATGTAGATGATGCCGGTCTCGGCCCGCTTGACGTCGTAGTCCGCGGCCTGGATGAGCTTGAGCAGGATGTTCTCGACATCCTCACCCACGTACCCGGCTTCGGTCAGTGCGGTGGCGTCGGCGATCGCGAACGGCACGTTGAGCATCTTGGCGAGGGTCTGGGCCAGATACGTCTTGCCGCACCCGGTGGGACCGAGCATCAAGATGTTCGATTTGGCAAGCTCGACGGATTCGCCGCGCACATCGCGCGCCTTGTCGCCGGCCTGAATGCGCTTGTAGTGGTTGTAGACAGCGACGGCCAACGTGCGCTTCGCAGCGTCCTGGCCGATCACATAGTTCTCGAGAAAGTCCTTGATCTCGGAAGGCTTGGGCAGGTCGTCGAGCTTGACTTCGCTCGATTCGGCCAACTCCTCCTCGATGATCTCGTTGCACAGGTCGATGCACTCGTCGCAGATGTACACCCCTGGTCCTGCAATGAGCTTCTTGACCTGCTTTTGGCTCTTGCCGCAGAACGAGCACTTCAGCAGATCGCCACCGTCACCGATGCGTGCCATTCGGAGGTTCCTACTTCCTTGTCCGCGTACGACCCGGCCGACCGCATACGCGGAAGGACGGGCTACTTCTCGATCGATGGCATGCCGAGTTCGAGATGCTCCGACCGAGTTCTTGGATGCGACGCTACCCGTGTTCGCCGAACATGGGCGGGTTGTTTCCGGTGATTCGCCGCCCGTTTTCACCAATCACGGCATTCGGGGCGTGAATCGAGACAGCCGGGCCGAGTTGTCCACTCGTGCCCGGCGTCCGATCGTCTGCCGGACCGCGAGGCGATCCGACCGGTGGTACTTGCGTGCTACTTCTGAGCCGAGAGCTTGCGGTACTCGAACACGGTGTCGATGATGCCGTAGTCCTTGGCCTGCTCGGCGGTGAGGATCTTGTCGCGATCGGTGTCCTTGCGGATCACGTCGGGATCCTTGCCGGTGTGGCGGCCGAGGGTGGTCTCCATGAGTCGACGCATACGTTCGATCTCGGCGGCCTGGATCTCGAGGTCCGAGACCTGGCCCTGGATTCCGCCGCTCGAGGGCTGGTGGATCAGCACTCGTGCGTTCGGCAGAGCCGCGCGCTTGCCGGGGGTGCCGGCTGCGAGCAGTACCGCGGCAGCCGAAGCCGCCTGGCCGAGGCACACTGTCGCCACGTCGGCGCGGACGTACTGCATCGTGTCGTAGATGGCCATCAGCGAGGTGAACGAGCCACCGGGTGAGTTGATGTACATCGTGATGTCACGGTCGGGGTCGAGGCCCTCGAGCACCAGCAGCTGTGCCATGACGTCGTTGGCAGACGCATCGTCGACCTGAACGCCGAGGAAGATGATGCGCTCCTCGAACAGCTTGTTGTACGGGTTCGACTCCTTGACGCCGTAGCTCGAGTGCTCGACGAAGGACGGAAGGATGTACCGCGAGGACGGCAACTGGTTGGGATCGAACAGGTTTGTCATCGTTTCTCCAAGATGTGAGTGATCGAGGGTCGCCGGTAGCGGCCGAATTACTCGCCGACTCCGCCGGCCTGCCGCGCGCGGCTGACGACGTGATCCACGAACCCGTATTCCTTGGCCGCCTGTGCCGTGAACCACCGGTCACGGTCGGAATCCTCGGTGATCTGCTCGACGGTCTGGCCGGTGTGCTGAGCGATGAGCTCGGCCATCTCACGCTTGGTGTGCGCGAACTGCTCGGCCATGATCGCGATGTCCGAAGCGCTGCCGCCGATACCGGCCGAAGGCTGATGCATCATGATGCGCGCGTGCGGCAGGGCGTACCGCTTGCCCTTCGCGCCGGCCGAGAGCAGGAACTGGCCCATCGAGGCAGCCAGGCCCATCCCGTAGGTGGCGATATCGCACTCGGCAAATTCCATGGTGTCGAAGATCGCCATACCTGCGGTGACCGAGCCACCGGGCGAGTTGATGTACAGCGAGATGTCGCGGGTGGGGTCCTCGGCCGACAGGAGCAGGATCTGCGCGCACAACTTGTTGGCGATGTCGTCGTCGACCTGGGTACCGAGGAAAATGATGCGGTTTTGAAGCAGACGCTCGTACACGGAGTCGCTGAGATTCAGCCCTGCTGCGGCCGAAGTCATGACGGGACTCTGCTCGTGCGAAGCCGCCGGATTCTGAACAGTCACGGTACCTGCCTTTTCCATAACAAATCGTTGGTTCCTGACACAGACACTAACGAAAGACGGCGGCTCCGGAGTCCCGGAACCGCCGTCGTTCGCTGTGAGCGTTACTTCTCTTGTTCGCCCTCGGAAGAATCAGCTGCTTCGACCTCGTCGGGAGCATCGGCAGGGCTGCCGAACAGCTCGGCGGTGTCGACGCTGGCTCCGTTGGTGTCGGTCACGGTGACGCGCTCGACGACCGAGGCAAGCGCCTTGCCGCGCTTGACGTCGGCGAACACGGCACCGAGCTGGTTGGCCTGCTGCACCTGCTGGATGAACTGCTCGGGCGGCATGCCGTAGCGCTGGGCCTGGAAGATGATCCGCTCGGTCAGCTCGTCCTGGCCGACCTGAGTGTTCTCGGCCTCGGCGATGGCGTCGAGGAGGAGCTGGGTGCGCACCGACTTCTCAGCACCCTCCTTGACGTCCTTGTCGAACTCCTCGCGGCTCGAACCCTGCGACTCGAGCAACTCGGCGAGCGCTTCCTCGTTGTGATCGAGGCCGTGGATGGCCTCGTGCACCTGGGAATCGACCTCGGCCTTGACGACGGCCTCGGGAGCCGGAATCTCGAGGGTCTCGAGCAGCGTCTCGAGCACCTTGTCGCGGATCTGACCGGCCTGCTCGACCTTCGCGACTCGCTCGACGCGCGTCTTCAGGTCTGCGAGCAGCTCGTCGAACGTGTCGAACTCGCTGGCGAGCTGGGCGAACTCGTCGTCGGCCTCGGGCAGCTCGCGCTCCTTGACGGAGACGACCTTGACCGTGACGACGGCTTCCTTGCCCGCGTACTCACCGGCAACGAGCGTGGAGGTGAACTCCTTCGACTCGCCGGCCGAGACGCCGATGATCGCGTCGTCGAGGCCCTCGATGAGCTGACCGGAGCCGACCTCGTGGGACAGTCCGCTCGCGGTGGCCTCTTCGACGTTCTCGCCGTCGACCGTGGCCGAGAGATCGATGGACACGAAGTCGCCGGACTGAACCGGGCGATCGACACCGGTAAGGGTTCCGAAACGCTGACGGAGCGACTGCAGCTGCTCGTCGACGGCTTCGTCCTTGATCTCGAGCGGATCGACGACGACGCTGATGGTCGAGTAATCCGGCAGCTCGATCTCGGGACGCACGTCGACCTCGGCGGTGAACGTGAGCTCGGTGCCGTCTTCGATCTTGGTGATCTCGATCTCGGGCTGGCCGATGACCTTGACCTTCTCGTTGGTCACGGCCTCGGAGTAGCGAGAGGGAAGAGCGTCGTTGACGACCTGCTCGAGTACTGCACCACGGCCGACTCGCGCCTCGAGCAACTTGGCCGGAGCCTTGCCGGGACGGAATCCGGGGAGGCGGATCTGCTGAGCCAAAGCCTTGTACGCGCGGTCGAAATCAGGCTTGAGCTCCTCGAAGGGCACCTCAACGTTGATACGGACTCGCGTCGGGCTCAGCTGCTCGACGGTGCTCTTCACGGGACATGCTCCTTTGTGGTGATTCTTGCTTGCTGGCAGTTCTGGCTTGCTGTCTTCCGCTCGCCACGAGCACGGTGAGCCGTGCCCGCGGCTCTCATTTGTCGGGGTGACAGGAATTGAACCTGCGACCCTCCGCTCCCAAAGCGGATGCGCTACCAAGCTGCGCCACACCCCGTCGTACGGACACCATTGAACAGCAACCGATAGTAGCCCCTCATGGGCGCCCCACCCATGACGTTCCGTGAGACCGGGCTCGACGGGCCGGTTTGGAATCCGGCAACCGCTTTGGGTACAGTCTTGAAACGCAGGCGACGGAACTGGCGATCCCACGACTGTTGTTTGCACGCCGATGTAGCTCAATGGTAGAGCCCCTGTCTTCCAAACAGGCTACGCGAGTTCGATTCTCGTCATCGGCTCCATCGAAAGCCCCGCACTTCACGAGTGCGGGGCTTTTTCGTGTCCGCGTATCGTCGACAGTGTTCGAGTGAATCGGACGAACTGGACATGTATCGCCGATGGAAGGCTCAGAAGTGGAAATCGTCCTGATCGTCATCGTCGTGGCCGTAGTGGCACTGCTGGTGCTTCGCAGCAAGAAGAACTCCGCCGCAGCCGCGGCCACCGCACTGGCCGATGCGAAGGCCGACGCCCGCCAGTCGATCGAACGGCTCGGCGGCCAGGTCTACAACCTCGTCGGCTCCGACACCGCATCCAAGCAGGCCCTCGCCGACGCATCCGAGCGCAATATCGCAGCAGGCTCGCAAATCGACCAGGCGACAACCGTCGAACAGGCGAGGCTGGCCAAGCAGACCGCGTTGGAAGGGCTCTATTACATTCGCGCAGCGCGCCTGGCGATGGGCATGGACCCGGGCCCCGAGGTGCAGGGCATCGACGGCCAACAGCAGGCAGGCCGTGTCACCGAGGAACGCAAGGTCGACTTCGAGGGACGAGAGATCGCGGCCTCACCGGAACCGTCGGACCGGACCCCGAACTACTACCCCGGCGGACGGGTGGCGGGCCGACCCGTCCCCGCAGGCTGGTACTCCGAGCCGTGGTGGCGTCCGGCCTTGGTCGCCGGCGCATGGGGAATGGGCTCGATGTTCCTGTTCTCGGCGATGTTCTCCGGCATGGCCGGGGTTCCGGACGAGACCGCAGCGGGTGGCGACCTGGGTGCGGACGGTTCCGACGGGGGTGCTGGTGACAATTACGACGGTGGCGACGCCGGAGCAGGTTACGACGGCAATGACGGCGGCGGCTTCTTCGACAGCGGAGACGGCGGTGGCTTCTTCGACGGCGGCGGAGGCGGAGGGGATTTCGGCGGGTTCTAGCTCGCCGGCCCTACGTCGCCTGACAGACGGGGCACCAGAACAGGTTTCGCGCCTGCATCGTCGAGTGCAGGATCTCGGCTCCGCACACGCGGCACGGAAGGCCTTCCCTGCGGTAGACGTACGAACGCGGTCGGCGGGCACCGTAGGTGTCGCCGTGATCGTCCTCGGGCCGGATGGTGATGATGCGACCGCGTCGGACACCGATGGCCATGAGGTCCACGAGATCGAGCCAGATGGCGTCCCACTCGGCTCGGTCGAGGTCCTTTCCGGGCCGCATCGGGTTGATCTCGTGCCGGAAGAGGATCTCGGCGCGGTAGACGTTGCCGACGCCGGCGAGCACCTTCTGATCCATCAGCAACGTGCCGATGGCCGTGCGTGACTTGGATATTCGTGCCCAGGCCGCATCCGGGTCGGCGTCCTTGCGGAGCGGGTCCGGCCCCAGACGCGCCAGGAGGGCGTCGACCTGCTGCTCGGTGTAGATCTCGCAGGCCGTCGGGCCGCGCAGGTCGGCACCGTACTTCTCCCCCACGATGCGCAGACGCACCGCGCCGACCGGATCATCCAGTGGCACAGCGTGTTCGGTGAACTTCCCGTACAGGCCGAGGTGAATGTGCACGATCAGGTCGGATTCGTAGCGGTGCAGCAGATGCTTGCCCCACGCCTCGGCCTTCTCGAGGACGAGGCCGTCGATCAGCGCGGCACCGGAAACGAACCGTCCCTGGGGACTGCTCGCCTCGACCGGTGCCCCGCCGAACCGACGTTGATGCAACCGAGCGAGTCGGTGCAGGGTATGCCCTTCGGGCACTTACTCGGGCTTTCCCGGAACCTCGGGTGCTTCGCCGCTGCGCTCGTACTCGGACAGGATGTCGATGCGACGCTGGTGGCGCTCCTCGCCCGAGAACGGGGCGCCGAGGAACGCGTCGACGATGGCCAGTGCTTCGGGCAACGTGTGCATGCGGCCGCCGATGCCGATGAGCTGCGCATCGTTGTGTTCGCGAGCCAACTTTGCCGTCTCGACGCTCCACGCGAGGGCACAGCGTGCGCCCGGCACCTTGTTCGCGGCGATCTGCTCGCCGTTTCCGGATCCGCCGACCACGAGGCCGCGACTGCCCGGATCGGCGACGACGCGACGTGCTGCGTCGATGCAGAAGGCCGGGTAGTCGTCGACGGGGTCGTAGTCGAAAGCACCGCAGTCGACGGGCTCGTGCCCGGTTGCCGTCAGGTGTTCGATGATCTGATTCTTGAACTCGAGGCCGGCGTGGTCGGCACCCAGGTATACGCGCATGCCTAGAGTCTGACAGGTGATGTCACGAGCCGAGAAATTCGCCGGTGTCGACGGCGCGAAGGGTGCGTGGGTGGTCGCATTGTTCGACGGCACGAGAGTGACGTGGACGGCCTGCTCCTCCGTCTCCGACGTGTTGGAGCACACCCGAGACTGCGCGCGAGTGGGCGTCGACATGCCGCTGTCGCTACCCGTGGACGGTTATCGCGTCAGCGAACTGGAGGCGAAGAAGTTCCTGGGGACGGCGCGCAGTTCGATCTTTCACACCCCGGTCGCGGATGTTCTGGGCGCGGTGTCGTACGAACAGGCGTGCTCGATCTCGCGGTCGAGGACCGGCAAGGCGATCAGTAAACAAACGTGGCACATCCTGCCCGCGGTCCGGGCGTGGCGAGATTCGGACTTCGATCCGGAACGGTACGTCGAAGTGCATCCCGAATGCTCGTTCAGGGCGATGTCACCGACCACGGTCTACGCATCGAAGAAGACCGGCCGCGGCGTCGGGCAACGGTTGGCCGCACTGACCCGATGGACCGGGGCTCTCGATCTGGACGACCTGCCGAGCGGGCCGCTCGTCGACGACGTCCTCGATGCCGCCGCAGCGGCGTGGTCGGCCAGGCGCTTCCATCTGGGCGAGCATCTGACGTTCGGCACCGACAGCGGCTCGGATCGAATCGTCGCCTGATCCCCCGTGCGCGAACTGGCCCCTCGTGCGTGAACTGGCCCCTCGTGCGTGAAACCTCGGCTCCTGCTACGAGTTTCCACGCACGAGGGTCTCGCGATCAGTCGAACTGCGGGTCCTCGTTGCGGGTGCGCTTGAGCTCGTAGAAGTGCGGGTACGCCGCGAAGATCACCGACGCGTCCCACAACTTGCCTGCCTCTTCACCGCGTGGAATCCGCGAGAGCACAGGGCCGAAGAACGCCACGCCGTTGACGTGAATGGTGGGAGTGCCCACATCGGGGCCGACCTTGTCCATTCCTGCGTGGTGGCTGGTGCGCAGGTCCTCGTCGTAATCGGTGCTCTCGGCTGCCGAGGCGAGATCGGCGGGCAAGTCGAGTTCGGCCAAGGACTCTCGGATGACGACGTCGAAATCCTTGTTGCCCTCGTTGTGGATTCGCGTGCCCATGGCCGCGTACAGCGGCGCGAGGATCTGGTCGCCGTTGCTCTTCGCCGCGGCGATCGCCACCCGCACCGGACCCCACGCCTTCTTCATCATCGCGGCGTACTCCTCGGGCAGGTCGCGGCCCTCGTTGAGGACGGCCAAGCTCATGACGTGGAAGTTGACGTCGATGTCGCGCACCTGCTGGACCTCGAGAATCCAACGTGAGGTGATCCAGCACCATGGGCACAGCGGGTCGAACCAAAAATCAGCGGTGTCTTTCTGTCCTGAACCGGCCACTGTCTGCTCCTCGAAAGTCGATGTCGCTGTCTCTTCATGTCGTAACACCCGGCAACCGCGCGGACATTCCACGCGACCCGTCAGCCAGCGCGCGACACGGCGGACGTGATGGGATGGACGGCACTACCCATAACTACACGAAGAGGTGTCGACTGAAGTGGTTGCTCCCAACCTGACGCGTGACCAAGCCTCCGAGCGCTCGGCGATCATCGGGGAAACGAAGTACGCGATCGTTCTCGATCTCACCGACGGCGAGGGCAATCCCGGCGAGAAGACGTTCCGCTCGCTCACCACCATCACGTTCGCCGCGACCGCCGGAGCGTCGACTTTCGTGGACATCGTCGCAGGCACCATCCGGTCGGCGACGCTCAACGGCACAGCGCTCGACACGACGAACTACGACGAGTCGACGGGGCTGGCTCTGGTCGATCTCGCCGAACACAACGAGCTCGTGGTCGATGCCGACTGCGTCTACTCGCACACCGGCGAAGGCCTGCACCGTTTCGTCGATCCGTCGGACGGTTCGGTGTACCTGTACTCGCAGTTCGAGACTGCGGACGCCAAGCGCATGTTCGCGTGCTTCGATCAACCCGATCTCAAGGCCACGTTCGATCTGAAGGTCACCGCTCCCGAGAGCTGGACCGTCATCTCCAACGCAGCGCACGGTGCCGAGCCGGCCGCAGGTGAGCATGTGTTCGACACGACGCCGCTGATGAGCACGTATCTGGTTGCCCTGATCGCCGGTCCCTACGCCGAGTGGACCGATTCGTACACCGACGATCACGGCACCATCCCTCTCGGAATCTACTGCCGCGCATCGCTTGCCGAACACATGGATGCCGAGCGACTGTTCACCGAGACGAAGCAGGGTTTCGGTTTTTACCACGAGAACTTCGGCACCCCGTATGCGTTCGGCAAGTACGACCAGCTGTTCGTGCCAGAATTCAACGCCGGTGCCATGGAGAACGCCGGGGCCGTCACGTTCCTCGAGGATTACGTCTTCCGGTCCAAGGTGACGCGGTACTCCTACGAGCGACGCGCCGAGACCGTGCTGCACGAGATGGCGCACATGTGGTTCGGCGATCTGGTGACGATGACGTGGTGGGACGACCTGTGGCTCAACGAGTCTTTCGCGACGTTCGCCTCCGTGTTGTGCCAGTCCGAGGCGACCGAGTACACCAACGCGTGGACGACGTTCGCCAACGTCGAGAAGGCCTGGGCATACCGACAGGACCAGCTGCCCTCGACGCACCCCATCGCCGCGGACATCCCCGATCTGGCCGCCGTGGAGGTCAACTTCGACGGCATCACGTACGCCAAGGGTGCCAGCGTGCTCAAGCAGCTGGTTGCGTACGTCGGTAAGGAAGACTTCCTGGCCGGGTTGCGGGCCTACTTCGTCGATCACGCGTTCGCCAACGCAACGTTCTCGGATCTGCTTGCGGCACTGGAGAAGTCATCGGGTCGCGATCTCTCCGATTGGGGTGCGCAGTGGCTGCGGACCACCGGCCTGAACACTCTGAGCCCCGATTTCGATGTGGACTCGGAGGGCAGGTTCACCCGGTTCGCAGTGTCGCAGACCGGGGCAGCACCGGGCGCGGGCGAGCATCGCGTACACCGCATCGCGATCGGCATCTACGACGACGTCGACGGCAAGTTGGTGCGTACCGACCGCGTCGAGCTGGACCTCGATGCTGCCGAATCGACGAATGTCGAAGCGCTCGTAGGTGTATCGCGCGGCAAGCTCGTGCTGGTCAACGACGACGACCTGACGTATTGCGCAGTGCGGCTCGATCCGGATTCGCTCGGTGTTCTCGTCGATCGGATCGGCGACATCGCCGAGTCGCTCCCCCGCACTCTCGCCTGGTCGGCCGCATGGGAAATGACTCGGTCCGCCGAGATGAAGGCACGCGACTTCGTGGCTCTGGTCCAGCGCGGAATCGGTAGCGAGACCGAAGTGGGTGTGGTGCAACGCCTTCTGCTCCAGGCGCAGACGGCTGTCACCAGCTACGCCGATCCGGCGTGGGCGGCAGAACACGGAGTCCCGGAGTTCGCCGACGCAGTGCTCGAGCTGGCCCGCGGTGCCGAGTCGGGCTCGGATCACCAGTTGGCGTTCGTCAACGCCCTCACCGGTACCGAACTCAGCGAGCGCCATGTCGACGTATTGCGCGCTCTCCTGGACGGTGACGCCCAGGGGCAGTCCTTGGCCGGACTCGACATCGATACGGATCTGCGGTGGCGCATCGTCACCGCTCTTGCGGCGGCCGGAGCCATCGATGCCGAGGGGCTCGATTCGCCGGTCATCGATGCGGAAGCCGAGAAGGACAACACCGCCGCCGGAGCGCGGTCGGCTGCCGCGGCACGAGCTGCGCGTCCCAGTGCCGAGGTGAAGGAGCGGGCATGGACGACCGTCGTCGACGACGACGCGGTTCCGAACATCACGGCGCGGTCGATCATCGGTGGTTTCGCGGGCCCCGGCCAGGGCGAACTGCTCGAGCCGTACGTCGACCGCTACTTCGAGGCGATCGACGGCGTGTGGGCTCGTCGATCGAGTGAAGTCGCACAGACCGTCGTGGTGGGCCTCTACCCATCGTGGTCGATCAGCGAGCAGTCGTTGGCCGCAGCCGACAGATTCCTCGATGGCGACCTTCCACCCGCTCTGCGCCGACTGGTGGTCGAAGGCCGCGCCGGAGTCGTTCGGGCACTCGCGGCCCGGGCATACGACGCCGGCTGATCGCAGGTACACATACGACGAGGGCCGGTTGCGTCTCACCCGCGAAGGTGAGATGCAACCGGCCCTCGTCGTCGCCGGGACCGCCGGCCGAGAACTACGGGGATGGAGCGCGACGAGCTACGGCGCGAGGATGGATGCTGCCATCACGCGGACCGAGGTCACGAGACCGTCGATGAGGTTGCCGTCGCGGAACGGGCCGAGCGCAGCGGTGACGCCGAGCTGAGCAACCCGATCGGTAGCACGGTTCGAGACCCGCTTTCCGGTGCGGATCTCGAGCGCGTGCCGGTTGGGGTCGACAGCGATCAGAACCGAACGAATCGCATCGGGGGTGCCGGGGAAGACCGAATCCGCTCCCGCAGCCGGATCGACTCCCAGGTCACCGACGTAGATGTTGAACCGAATCTTCGTCTTCCGGGTCGCCTCGCTCAGTGCGTCGTCGAGCGCGACCAGATCCTGCGTCGCGAAAGGCAGGTGCTCCGGGCTCGGCGTGCCGAACTCGTGTGCCACCGATACGCGACCACTCGCCGTCAGCGCAGCCCCGAACGGCAGGTCCTCTTCTCGGATGTCACCGCCACGTACCAGTTCACCACTTGCCACTTGCAGCACCTCCGATCGAATCGGCTGTGTCCGCGTCGTGCGATCCGTGGCCTCCGAACGGAGTCACCTCGTCCGTAGCGCTCCACAGCAATGGCTCGCGCGTCCACTCGTCCGTCAGCCGGTACGGAGCGACGTCCATCCCCGGCTGCTTATCGGTCAAGTAGGACAGCGCGCCGACGATTCCGATCACCGCAACCGGAATCACCCCGAATATCAGCGTGGTCTCCAAAATGCTCACGGGGTGTGACGTTAGTCGACAATTGCCCGTCGGACCACGTCGGGGCCGGTGTTGTGACCGAAAAGAGCCAACGGCCGACAGTCAGGCAGCACCTTCACCGAGGTATGCCAACCAGCTCGGGTCCAACTCCTTCGTAGTCGCCAGCAGACGCCAATGCGGGCCCTTCGGCGGCACGAGCTGGGCTCGCAACGTCCACCCGATCTCACTGAGCAGCTTGTCCGCCTTGCGGTGATTGCAGGAGGCGCAGCACGCCACGCAGTTCTCCCACGAGTGGCCGCCGCCGCGGCTGCGAGGCACGACGTGATCGACGGTCTCGGCCTTGCTGCCGCAATAGGCGCAGCGGAATCTGTCGCGATGCATCAGTGCCGCGCGCGTCATCGGCACCCGCGCTCGATAGGGAACTCGGACGAACGTGCGCAATCGAATCACCGACGGCACCTGGACGGAGTAATCGGCCGACCGGATGAAAGGCCCCTCCGGATCGTCGTGGATCACGTCGGCCTTGCCGCAAACGAGAAGAACCACCGCCCGGCGCATCGGAAGCGCGGTCAGTGGTTCGAAAGTTGCGTTGAGGAGCAGCACACGGCGCTTGACCCACGCCGGCACGGCGTCGTCGCCCGTGGCGTTGTGGGCCGTCGGCACCACGCGCAGCGGAGAAGCCCCCGAGGCCGTCTCACGCTGGTCGTGCGTGGTGCGGCCCTCAGTGGGCGGGAGTTGTCGGTGGCGGTGTTGAGAGTTCTTCATGCATTACTCCAGGGAGTGTCGGCGCCCGCGCATGGCTTGCGTGGAACACGGTTCACAGTGGAACACGAATACACCGCCCGCGCACAGCCTTTTTCTGCGCATTTTCTGTTGCCGATCGGTGAACATTCCGGTTTCCGATCGGCGAGTTCGAGGATCGATACCGCTATGCGCTGCGCGACTGGCAAGATTTCTGTGTCTCCGTAGACTTTTCGGGTGGCTGTATCAACCCTTCTGTCCGTATCGCCGTTACCCGAACCTTCGCTGCTGCGAGAGCTCGACACCCGAGCATTCGAACTGACCGACACCGGACGCGACTGGCTGGTCGACCGTCCGTTGCAGATCCTCGGCTATCTGGTTCTGGCGATCGTGCTCAGGCTCGTGTTGCACCGAATGATCGACCGCTTCACTCGACACGACGCCGGCCGATCACCTGCACTTCTCCGGCCGTTACGCGACCGGTCCTCGGGAACGGTGAAGGGCGAGATACTCAACGAACGGCGCAGACAGCGGGCCAACACGATCGGTTCGGTACTCCGATCTGCGGTGTCGGTCATGATCCTGACCTGGTTCGTGCTGTCGGTGCTCGACGTCGTGGGTGTGAACGTCGCCCCGTTCATCGCGTCGGCGGGGATCGTCGGTGTCGCCCTCGGTTTCGGTGCGCAGAACCTCGTCCGCGACTTCCTGTCCGGAATCTTCATGCTTCTCGAGGATCAGTACGGGGTCGGCGACGTCGTCGATCTCGGTGAGGCGATCGGCACCGTCGAAAGCGTGGGATTGCGCGTCACCACGATCAGAGATGTCAACGGCACCGTGTGGTACTGCCGAAACGGTGAAGTTCTGCGGGTGGGCAACATGAGCCAAGGGTTCGCGGTAGCTGTCCTCGACCTCCCCGTCTCCCACACGGCCAACATCGACGAGGCCTGCGCGGTGGCCGAGAGAACCACCAACGAGGTCGTGGACTCCGGCGACTTCGACAGTGACATCCTCGAACCCCCGGAGATGCTCGGCGTCAATGCCGTCAGCGCCGATACCGTGACCATCCGAATCACGATCAAGACCCGACCCGGCCGCCAATGGGCGGTGCAGCGTCGCCTCCACCGCGACATCCTGCAGTCGTTCGACGATGCCGGTATCAAAGCCCCGTACGCGCTGGGCCGTCCGGGTGGGGTTGCAGTCGAGAGCAGCAGCTGAGGGACAATGAGCGTGACCGACGCCGACGAGGAACGAACAGAGAGAGTGTGATGACCGAACCGCAGCAGACGTTCTACGACGCGGTCGGCGGTGCGGAGACGTTCCGGTTGCTCACGGCGAAGTTCTACGAGGAAGTGGCCAAGGACGAGATCGTGCGGCCCCTGTATCCAGAGGAGGACCTGGCACCGGCCGAACGGCGGATGCGAATGTTCCTCGAGCAGTACTGGGGCGGGCCTCGTACGTACTCCGACGAACGTGGTCATCCACGACTGCGGATGCGGCACAACCCGTTTCGGATCGGGCCGCTCGAACGTGACGCCTGGCTTCGATGCATGCACATCGCGATCGCCTCGATCGACCCAGCCGTCCTGGATTCTGCGCACCGAACGCAACTCGTCGACTACATGGAGATGGCCGCCAATTCGATGATGAACTCGGCAATCTGAGAGCTACGGCGTCACGAACTACGGCGTCACGAACTACAGCGTCACGAACTACAGCGATGCGCCTCGCCGCAGGCCCGCTGCGCCACCTCGGAGGCGGCCGAGCCGGCGGCGGAGCGAGTCGGCTACCCCGAGCACGAAGCTCAGCGGCGCGGGCAGGTGCTGCCGCAAGATGGCGTGCTTGCGCACGTAGTTCTCGACGTGCCACTCCGACCATGTGCCGGCCCGGAACAACGCTGCGTCGCCGGCGACCAGAGTCCGGGGCGCGTGGTCTTCGCTGGACACCACGACCGACCCGTCCATGATGTGGATGATCTCGTCGACTGCGAAGTACCACCGAAAGCGACCGGCCGTGCAATCCCACACATTGGTGGTCGTGGTGCCGTCGGTGCTTCTGGACCACTCCGCGACGCGCGCCCGCGGGTTTCCCTCGAGGATCCACGTGGGTTCGATGGGACTGTCGGAGAGCGAAATATCTTCCAGCCGCACAGCAATGGTCGAGGTTCTCATGGTGTCGTCGCGTCCTCACCGTCGGGCGCGGCACCGGCCGCGACACGTTTCACGTTGCAGAACATACAACACTTTCCAAACGTGGGGATACGTGTCGGTCATGTGAATGAGCACAATCCTTTACTTTCGGATGGTCCGCCTCGACCGGGTGCAGGTAGCACCTCAGCGCCCTCGAATCGTTCGCAGCCCATTCGTTTGGCACTATTGCCAGTTGTGACCGATCCGATCGAAAGCACCGAGTTGTCGTGGTGGCAGGACGCCGTCTTCTACCAGATCTATCCCCGGTCGTTCGCAGATGCGAACGGTGACGGAATCGGTGATCTCGACGGCATCAGAGACAAGCTCGGCTACCTCGAATTGCTCGGTATCGACGCCATCTGGATCGGACCGATCACGCGGTCGCCCATGGCCGATCACGGCTACGACGTTTCCGACCCCCGAGACATCGACCCCATGTTCGGCAGTCTCGAGATCTTCGACGCGTTGCTCGACGAGGCGCACGCCCGCGACATCAAGGTCACGATGGATCTGGTGCCCAATCACACCAGTGACCAACACCGGTGGTTCCAGGCGGCTCTGAACGCCCCTCGTGGCAGCGCCGAGCGAGCGCGCTACATCTTTCGCGACGGGCTCGGCGACGACGGTTCGCAGCCGCCGAACAACTGGCCGAGCATCTTCGGGGGTCCCGCCTGGACGCGAGTCGACGAGAATGACGGCTCCCCCGGTCAGTGGTACCTGCACATCTTCGCGCCCGAACAACCGGACCTGAACTGGGACAACCCCGAGGTCTTCGACGACTTCGCGCGCACACTTCGATTCTGGCTGGACCGAGGCGTCGACGGATTTCGACTCGACGTCGCCCACGGCATGGCAAAACCTGCCGAGTTGGCCGACATGAGCCTCGAGTTCAACGCACTGATGAAGAACGACGACGACGATCCCCGGTTCAACAACCCCCGAGTCCACGAACTGCACCGCCGCATCAGAGCCGTCATGAACGAATACCCCCACGCGGTGACGGTCGGCGAGATCTGGGTCCAGGACAACGTCCGGTTCTCCGAATACATCCGCCCCGACGAGCTGCACCTGGGCTTCAACTTCCGCTTGGCCAGTGTCGATTTCGACGCCGAGACCATCCGCGATGCGATCTCCAACTCGCTCGCGGCCGTCGAACTGGTCGGCGGCACCCCGACGTGGACACTGTCGAACCACGACGTCGAACGCGAGGTCACCAGATACGGCGACGGAGACCTGGGCTACCACCGGGCCCGGGCCATGATTCTCGTCGAATTGGCCCTTCCTGGAACAATTTTCGTATACAACGGTGCCGAGCTCGGGCTACCGAACGTGCAGCTGCCCGACAGCGCCCTGCAGGACCCGGTGTGGGAGCGGTCCGGGCACACCGAGCGCGGACGCGACGGCTGCCGAGTCCCCATGCCGTGGGAGGGTGATGCCCCTCCGTTCGGGTTCTCCACCACCGATCGCACCTGGTTGCCGATGCCGCCGGAGTGGAAGGGGCTGACCGCCGAGGCGCAGCTCGAAGAGGTCGATTCGATGCTCAGCCTGTACCGCACGGCGTTCGAATTGCGCACCCTGCGGCCGGAGTTCACCGGCGGCGGAATCGATTGGTACGGTGCCCCTCCCGGGTGCCTGGCCTTCCGGCGCCGCGGGGGCTTGATCTGCGCCCTCAACGCCTCCGACGAGTCGATCCCACTCCCACCCGGCGAAGTGTTGCTGACCAGCACTCCGCTGGTCGACGGGATGCTTCCCGCGAACGCGGCCGCCTGGCTCGTCTGAGCCGGCCGGCCGGCCGGCTCATCCGAACCGGCCGACCGGCCACGCTCAGCGTTCGACGGTGAGCGACAACTGTTGGCCCGGGCGGCGAACGAACACCGACCCGAACCTGGCATCGAGGCGCAACCACACCTTGGTGGCGCGTACTCGCACCACCTCTGCGGCGGCGATCCTCTCCGGGTCGACGTCGATCGTCAACGGATCGTTACCGTCGTGCGGCACGAAACCCATTGCAGTCAAAGCGAATACAGTGCGCATCGTGACCGAGACGTCGTCGCCGTCACCCGTCACGTGCAACACCTGCTGTTCGAGCAACGAGCTCGGCGGCCCGTGACTGCTGCCGTGTTCCTTCGCCAGTGCGGCACCGCGCTGTGCGAGTCCGATGAGCACCCGCGCGGGGACGTCGTCGAGATGCTCGAATCCGCCGTCGGGAGGAAGGGTGCCACGCCAGGCGGAGTCCATCGAGAAACCCGGGTCGATCACGCCGTCGTCCGCGTTCTGCAGAGCGGACACCAACACATCGGCACCCGCACTGGTGTCGTCGGGCACGATGGTTCCCGCAATCACCCGCGCGGCCAGCGCATCGAAACCGGTTGCCGCCCAACACGACACGCCCCCGCCGGCCCGAGTGCGCAACCGAACGACAGCAGCCTCGTCCAAGCGCAATGCCCTGCTGCAGAACGTCTGGAGGTTCTCCCGCTCGACCGCATCGGGAACGGTCAGAACGCGCTCATACACGCTGCCAACTCACCAGGAACTCGCGCTCGGCGGGAGTGAGCCGACGCAGTCGCTGCGCATCGATGTCGAACGCCGCGATCTGCGTCGACGCCACCACCGCTGCCGGCGTATCCAGCGACGCCCCGCGTGCCCGCACCTCGTACCCCACGACGAAGTCCACCGCGCGGACCGCATCGATCCACATGAAGACGTCGAGGGGTCCGTCCTCGTGTCGCAGCTGCCCGCGATACTTCACGTGCAGATCGGCAATGACGGCACCGTGACGCAGATTCGCAGTCGGCCTGCCGTCCACCAGCAGCCACGGGATCCGCGCCTCTTCGAGCAACGTCACCATTCGCGCGTGGTTGATGTGTTGATACACATCCATATCCGACCACCGCACATCCACAGCGGCGTGAAAGCCCACCCGCTCGGTGGCGGGTCGCTTGTCGGACAGATGGTCGTCGGGCACACTCACGCGCTTACTACCTCTTCTCGATCGAACGAAAGTTCCATGCTGTCAGGGAACCATGTTTCTCACCTGTCGGGCGGCAACCGAGAGTGTGGCCAGGTCCAGCGTCCCCGTCTCGGCGATCTCGGTGAGCGCTGCACGCGAGCGGGCCAACCGCGACGAATTGGTCGATTCCCATTCGGCGATCTTCTCCGTGACCGACTCGTCCGGTTCGCCCGCGGCCAACACGGCCTTGGTGATTCCGCGAAGGGAGGCGTACAGGTCGTCACGAAGAGCCAAGCGCGCCAACGAATGCCATCGATCGCCGCGGGCAAGCTTCGAGACCGCGGTGAGCAACCAGTCGATGCCGATGTGTGCGTCGAGCGCGAAGTAGAGCTCGGCCACCTCCGCCCCGTCCCGGTCGACGATGTCGGCGATATCGATGATGTCGAGCAGGCAATACACGTCGAGCAAGCCGTAGATCCGACGTGCCAGCTCGGCCGGAGCACCTCGTTCCATCGCGGCCCCCGAACGCCGGTCCAAATCGACCGCCTGGTGACCGGAGATCCACGACGCGACCCGCGGCTGCAGAGCGCGAACCTGCCCGGCATAGCGACTGATCTCGGCCCCGACCGCCAACGGCTGCGGCCGATTGGCCAACAGCCACCGGGATACTCGATCGAGCATGCGACGCGATTCGAGCAGCAGCTCGGCCGACACTGCGGTGGGTACGTCTGCCGCGCGAATCGAATCCCACACCTCGTCGAGGCCGAAGATTTCGGTGGCCGCGGCGAATGCCCGGATGGCGTCGGTGCCTGCGGCACCGGAGTCCTCGGTCAACCGATACGGGTAGGTGATTCCGCCACAGTCGATGGCCTCGTTGGCCAGCGTCGTCGCCACCAGTTGACGCCGTAGCGGATGCGCCTTGATGGCATCTGCGTACGGATCCCGCAGTGGCTCGGGGAAATACTTGGGTAGCCGGGGGGCGAAGACGTCGCTGTCGGGAAGCTCGCTGTCGAGCAGTTCAGCTTCCAGTGCCAATTTCACGTGCGCCATCAACGTCGCGAGTTCCGGCGACGTCAGTCCACGCCCGTCTTGCTTGCGACGACGGAGATCGGCCTCGGTGGGCAGAGCCTCGAGCTCCCGATCGAGCCCTCGACGCGTCTCCAGATCCTCGATCACTCGGCTGTGCACCGTCACCAGATGGGGTGCGTCGAATCTGGACGTACCGAGCAACTCGTTCTGCATGATGTTGTCCCACAACACCAATCGCCCGACCTCGTCGGTCATGGACGCAAGCAGCTCATCGCGGTCTTCGCGCGCCAGGTTTCCGTTGGTGATGGCAGTCTCGAGCAGGATCTTGATGTTGACTTCGTGATCGGAACAGTCGACGCCCGCCGAGTTGTCGACGGCGTCGGTGTTGATCTTGCCGCCGGCTGCGGCGTACTCGATCCTGCCCAGTGCGGTGGCACCGAGGTTTCCGCCCTCCCCCACCACGGCCGCCCGCACATCCACGCCGTCGACCCGCACTGCGTCGTTAGCCTTGTCGCCGACTTCGGCGTTGCTCTCACTGGATGCCTTGATGTAGGTGCCGATTCCGCCGTTCCACAGCAGATCCGCGGGAGCCTTCAGGATCGCGTTCACCAACTCTGGTGGTGACAGTGCAGCAACCGATTCGTCCAACCCGAGGGCCGAACGTGCTGCGGCGCTGATGGGTACGGATTTGCGGGTCCGCTCCCACACCCCTCCGCCGGCACTGATGAGCGAGGTGTCGTAGTCCGCCCACGACGACCGCGGCAGGGCGAACAAGCGCTCCCGCTCGGCGAACGACGACTCCCGATCGGGGTCGGGGTCGAGAAAGATGTGCCGGTGGTCGAACGCCGCGAGCAATCGAATGTGTCGGCTCAGCAGCATGCCGTTACCGAATACGTCTCCGCTCATGTCGCCGACGCCGACGACCGTGAAATCCTGACTCTGAGTGTCGATCCCGAGCTCACGGAAGTGCCGCTTGACGCTCTCCCACGCACCCTTGGCGGTGATTCCCATGGCTTTGTGGTCGTATCCGGCGGATCCACCGGACGCGAAGGCGTCACCGAGCCAGAATCCGTACTCGGCAGCGATGCCGTTGGCCATGTCGGAGAAGGTCGCGGTGCCCTTGTCCGCCGCGACGACGAGGTAGGTGTCGTCTCCGTCGCGGCGCACCACCCCGGTAGGTACCGATACCGACCCGGTAGCGCGGTCGAGATTGTCGGTGATGTCGAGCAACCCGGCGATGAACAGTCGGTAGCAGGCTTTGCCTTCCTCGGCGTATGCCTGTCGATCTCGGTCGGCTTCACCGGTGGTCACCGGAGGACGCTTGACGACGAATCCACCCTTGGCCCCGACGGGCACGATGACTGCGTTCTTGACCATCTGAGCCTTGGCGAGCCCGAGAATCTCCGTCCGGAAGTCCTCCCGTCGATCGGACCAGCGCAACCCGCCTCGGGCCACCGCACCGAACCTCAGATGCACCCCCTCGACGCGCGGGGAGTACACGAAGATCTCGAACGTGGGCTTCGGTTTGGGCAGCTCTGCGATGGATTGCGGGTCGAACTTGAGCGAGAGGTACGGGCGATGTGCACCGTCGGATCCCACCACGAAGTGGTTGGTGCGCAACGTCGCTCGAATGAGCTCGAACATGCTGCGCAGAATGCGGTCGGCATCGAGGCTGACGACCTCGTCGATCAGCTCGCCGAGCTGGGTTCCGATGGCCTGCGCGTCCGCCTCGGCACTGGTCTCGGGGTCGAACTGCGCCTCGAACAGTCCGACGAGCAGCCGCGCGGTACGCGGATGCGCCAGGAGGACGCCCTCGATGTTGAACTGACTGTAGGGAAAACCCGCCTGCCGCAGGTACTTGGCGTATGCACGCAACACCACGGCCTGCCGCCAGTGCAGACCTGCACGCATCACCAGTTCGTTGAAACGATCCGCTTCTGCCGCGCCGCTCCACACGGCCGCGAATGCGTCGGTGAATCGATGCTGGACCCGGCTCTCGCGATCGGCCGTGCCTGCCTCGGACAGCTCGGCGTCGAGGTCCCCGTCGATGGCCGAGCGCAACATCTCACGCGAGGCAGAGAGACCGAAATCGTATATCCAGCAAGACATTCCGTCCGGACGCACCACCGGGTACGGCCGCTCGTCGTCGACCTCCACACCGAGACTCTGCAGAATGGGCAACACCTGGGACAGTGATACGCCCGCACCGCCGATGTACAGCGAGAAGCGCCAACTCCCCACGGCCGAACGCTCGTTTCGGTAGAGCTGCATGTCGATCGCTTCGTCGCCGAGTGCTTCGAGGCGGGCAATGTCCGTGACGGCCCTGGCCGGACTGAAGTCCTGCTTGTACGCCTCGGGAAAAGCCTCGGTGTAGCGCTGAATGCGCGCCGGGTCGACGGCTCGGTCGAGGGACACGGCGTCACCCAACGAGTCCTCCCACGTCCGGGTGGTCTCGGTCAGCGCCGCTTCGATCCGGGTGATGTCGTCGGCGGACAGGTGGGGAGAGACGGTGCCCGGTGCGCGGCGCACCGTCACGTGCAGCAGCGCGAGATCCGATTCGGTGACGCGTGCGGTGTAGTCGAGCGAGGTACCACCGAGCTCTCGGAGCAGTCGGTCCTGGATCGCGAGTCGGACGCGAGTGGTGTAGCGATCTCGCGGCAGGTACACCAGAGCACTGACGAAGGACCCACTCGCATCGGGTCGCACGAACAGCTTGACCTTGCGCCGGCGACCCAGCGCCAGAACAGCACTCGCCGTTTCGAACAGCCACGAAGCAGAGGTCGCGAACAGTTCCGACCGCGGCATCGACTGCAGCACCTCGAGCATGGCCTGGCCGGAGAAGGACCCGAGATCATGGCCGGCCTTGGCGATCACCGACCGCACTCGACGCTCGATCACCGGAATGTCGAGGACGTTCTCGTGCAGCGCGGTGACGGTGAAGACACCGACGAATCGATGCTCGGCGGAGTCGTCGGCGTCGATCACACTGACGAAATAGGGGTAGACAGCACGATGGACCGTGGCGGGGTTCGGCCCCTGCGTCAGAGCAACCAGATCGCGCTCACCGACCGGTTCGGGTCCGTCTCCATGTTGACCGGCATCGCGCAGCACACCCAGGCTGCTCGATTCCACACCGGTTGCGGTTCGGTCGCCGTCGCTACCGTCGATCGTGTATCTGCGGTAACCCAGCAAGGTGTAATGGCCGTCGCCCAGCCAACGCAGCAAGGCAGCCGCATCCCGGTGTGCGACGGCTGGTTCGGAGTCGGTGTCGCCGGACGCTGCGGCGACACCGTCCAACCGATCGGCCACGGCAGCCTGCACGCGACGCATCTCGTCGGTGTCGCCGACGACCTGACGCACATCGGCGAGTACTCGACTCGTCTCCTCTTCCAACTGCGCGACGGCATCGTCGGAGGTGGACGGGTGCAGCTGCACGTGTATCCAGGACTCGGCGATGCCGGCCGAGCTCAGCCCGACGAGCACTCCTTCTGCGTTCCGATCGACGGAGAGAATGGGATGGACCACGTCGGTGTATTCGATGCCGAGACGCGAGAGCAGCGACATGATCGATTCGACCAGCAACGGCATATCGTCGGTGACGATTTGTAGGTAGCTTCCCGCACCCTGCTGTGCTGCAGACTCGTTCGGTCGGTGGACCGCCACATTCGCCGTCCCCGGCAGCCGCTCTGCGGCGAGCCGAACGTGCCGCCGAAAAGAGGTGATGTCGGGGGTATGCGCGGACACTGCGACCGCAGTGGCGTCGGTGTGCTCGAAATACTCCGTACGCAATGTCGCCAACTCGGCCACAAGCCTGTCGTCGAGCCCGTCGGCCCAGTCGTCGTCGGTCAGGTCAAGCGAGCGTGACATTGTTTTCGAGTACTCCTTCGTGAGGATTTCCCGACGCCCGCCGATCGCCGGTCGTCGATGACCCCTCGACCCTAGTGCGGGTGACCCCGCAACCGCAGAGATCTCGGGAACCAGCGCGTCAGGCCGATCCGGCAGTCACGACGAATCGCTGTGGAGATACTCGCTCAGTGCAGTTCGTTCGTGTTCGCGCAGCGGCCTGGACGAGGAGGTGTCGAGGTCGAAGGCCACCATCAGTGCCTCCGCGTCTGCACACACCGTTCCGTTTCGATCGGTGACGACGTGCCGGACGCCGTACGAGGTGGTTCCGATACGAGTGATCCACAGCTCGATCACCAGCGGGCCGGAGTCGTCCAGGATCGGGTGCAGGAAGTTGGTGGTCAACGTACGAACCACCACCGCGCCGCGACCTTTCGAGCCCCCCAGGACCGCGTTCAGAAACTGAACGCGGCCTTCCTGGAGGTACTCGACGAACCGGGTGTTGTTGACGTGCCCGAGGCGGTCGGAATCACCCCACCGCACCTGAAGTGTGCAGGTGAAGGTCTGTGCCGACATGTCAGTCTCGGGTCAGCTTCCGGTGCGTGACGCGGTGGGGACGCGCCGCGTCGGGGCCGAGCCGCTCGACCTTGTTGGCCTCGTAGCCCTCGAAGTTGCCCTCGTACCAGTACCAGGCAGCCTCGTTGTCTCCGAAGCCGCCTTCCCACGCCAGGATGTGGGTGCAGGTGCGGTCCAGGAACCACCGGTCGTGCGAGATGACCACGGCGCAACCGGGGAATTCCTCGAGCGCGTTCTCGAGCGATCCGAGTGTCTCGACGTCGAGGTCGTTGGTCGGCTCGTCGAGCAGGATCAGGTTGCCGCCCTGCTTGAGCGTCATTGCCAGGTTGAGACGGTTGCGCTCACCGCCGGAGAGAACTCCGGCGGGCTTCTGCTGATCGTGGCCCTTGAATCCGAACGAGCTGATGTACGCGCGCGACGGGAATTCCGAGTTGCCCACGGTGATGAAGTCCAGGCCGTCGGAGACCGTTTCCCAGACCGTCTTCTTCGAGTCGATGCCCGAGCGGTTCTGGTCGACGTAGCTGAGCTTGACGGTCTGCCCGATCTTCACCTCGCCGCCGTCCGGCTCCTCGAGCCCGACGATGGTCTTGAACAGCGTCGTCTTGCCGACACCGTTGGGTCCGATGACGCCGACGATTCCGTTGCGCGGCAACGTGAACGACAGATCCTTGATCAGCACGCGGCCGTCGAAGCCCTTGTCCAGGCTCTTGACCTCGACCACGACATCGCCGAGGCGCGGCGGGTTGGGGATCTGGATCTCGTCGAAGTCGAGCTTCCTGGTCTTCTCGGCCTCGGCCACCATCTCGTCGTAGCGCGCGAGACGAGACTTGCTCTTGGCTTGACGAGCCTTGGCACCGGAGCGAACCCAGGCGAGTTCGTCCTTGAGCCTCTTCTGCAGCTTCTGGTCCTTCTTGCCCGAGACCTCGAGGCGCGCTGCCTTCTGCTCCAGGTAAGTCGAGTAGTTGCCCTCGTACGCGTGCAGTCGACCGCGGTCGACCTCGCAAATCCACTGCGCGACGTGATCGAGGAAGTATCGATCGTGAGTCACGGCGAGAATGGCACCGGCGTAGGCGGCCAAGTGCTGCTCGAGCCACAGCACACTCTCGGCGTCGAGGTGGTTGGTCGGCTCGTCGAGCAGCAGCAGGTCGGGCTTGCTGAGCAGCAGCTTGCACAGGGCCACGCGACGCTTCTCACCACCGGAGAGGTTGGTGACCGGGGACTCGGGCGGCGGGCAGCGCAGCGCGTCCATCGCCTGCTCGAGCTGGGAGTCGATCTCCCAGGCGTCGGCGTGGTCGAGCTTTTCCTGCAGCTCGCCCATCTCTTCCATGAGCTCGTCGGAGTAGTCGGTTGCCATCAGCTCGGCGATCTCGTTGTAGCGCTTGAGCTGGACCATCGTCTCGCCGAGACCGTCCTCGACGTTCTCGCGAACGGTCTTGGTGTCGTCGAGAATCGGCTCCTGCATGAGGATGCCGACCGAGGCACCGGGATCGAGAAACGCCTCACCGTTTCCGGGCTGATCGATTCCCGCCATGATCTTGAGGATGCTCGACTTACCGGCGCCGTTCGGGCCGACGACGCCGATCTTCGCTCCCGGGTAGAAGCTCATCGTCACGTCGTCGAGGATGACTTTGTCGCCGTGCGCCTTGCGCACCTTCTTCATGGTGTAAATGAATTCAGCCATGCCGCCCAGCTTATCGGTGCGGCCGCGTCGGAACACCATCGACCGAGTCCGCGCCGAGCCCACATCCGTCGTCCGCGGTCGTGCGCGGGTTGCATCCACCGGGGACGACGGACGTCGGCGGGCCGTCAGGCGGGTACCGCCTCGCGGACGTCGTCACCGATTCGATCGCGATCCGGCTCGTCCTCCGGTGGTTCGGCGGCACCCCGATCGTCGTCGGTGAGTGCCTCGTCTGCAGGTACTTCGGGCGCGACCGTCCTGGTCCGATGGATTGCCACGTTGCAGCGCGCAAGGTCCGGCCCGACGGCGCTGGCCCGCATCTCGAGGTCGGATCGTTCGACGCCGTCGCGATTGGTGTATTCGTTGGTGCGCAGCTGTCCGTAGGCGATGATCGGATCGCCCTTCATCAACGATGCGCCGACGCCGCGCACGAGTCGACGCCAGCACGTGACCGTGAGATAGAGGGTGCCGCCGTCGGTCCATTCACCGGTGTTGCGGTCCTGCCGTCGGGCATTGCTCGCCATCCGGAAGCTGAGGACCTCGTCGCCG
This sequence comes from Rhodococcus sp. NKCM2511, assembly GCF_014905595.1. Lineage (NCBI taxonomy): Bacteria > Bacillati > Actinomycetota > Actinomycetes > Mycobacteriales > Nocardiaceae > Rhodococcus > Rhodococcus sp. NKCM2511. The sequence goes on from NZ_BNHJ02000002.1 coordinate 440,749, forward strand.
GTGGGCGTGGAGCGCTTGACGGGATTGGTGATGACGGTGCCCACAACAGCGCACTGAGCTTCGTACATGGTGTCTTCCTCTCGATGAATGTCGCGTGATTGCGATCGAGATCGACACTGCTACGCCGGAGCCGCCCGTGACGGACGTGTTCGCGAAATGTGGACAACCGCTGAGCCTGTGGATGAACGTCCAGGATCGGCTGGTCATGACGCCACTCGTGTCGGACCGGTGTGCTACTCGGTTGTTTCTACGTAAACGTGCCCACCGAGAGCCGGCACCACCCGTCCGGCGGTGAGCGACGCCAACAGCGCTGCAGTCGAATCGGCGTCTGCGACGGCGACGGTGAGCACGGCTCGAGTGTCGTAGGCGGTATCGAGCACCAAGGCCCCGTGTCCGCGTAACTCCGATTCGACCCGTCCCACCTCGGCGTGGTCGAGTTCGAGGGTCAGCACGTCGCGTCGCTCTCGGGTGAGAAACCGAGCCTGGGCAAGTGCCTCGGTGACCGCACCGCCGTACGCGCGGGCCAATCCGCCGGTACCGAGCTTGGTGCCGCCGAAATATCTGCCGACCACCGCGACCACGTTGGTCAGCCCATGACCGCGCAACACCTCGAGCATCGGCGTTCCTGCCGTGCCGCTCGGTTCGCCGTCGTCGTTGGATCGCTCGATGCGGTGGGTCGAGTCTTCGTGGACGACAACGATGCCTGCAGCCGAGGATTCGACGATGAATGCCGAACAGTGATGTCCGGCAGTCGGATCCGCTTTACGTGCCGCAGCGATGACCGCGCGAGCGTCGGCCTCGGTGCTCGCCCTGTCCACCACGGTGACGAACCGCGATCTCTTGACCTCGGTCTCGCACACAACCCGGCCGGCGATAGTTCGAAGCTCGCTCACGCGGCAGCCCAACTCATGCAACAACCCTGATCATGCAACAACCCTGATCATGCAACAACCCTGATCATGCAGCAACGCTGTCCACGACATCATCTGCGGCACGGACCAATTGGGCGTACATACCGTCTTCGGCGAGCAGAGCCTCGTGGTTTCCGACCTCGCGCACGATGCCGTGGTCGAGTACCGCGATGGCGTCTGCTGCACGCACGGTGGACAGGCGATGGGCGATCAGAATGGTGGTACGGCCGTGCATCAAACCGTCGAGCGCTGTCTGCACTGCGCGTTCGGTGCGATTGTCCAGGGCGCTCGTCGCTTCGTCGAGCACCAGAATCGGCGGGTTGCGCAGGACAGTTCGGGCGATTGCGATGCGCTGCTTCTCACCGCCGGAGAATCGGTAGCCGCGCTCGCCGACCATCGTGTCGTAACCGTCGTCGAGGCCGTCGATGAAGTCGTGAATCTGGGCCGTCCGAGCGGCAGCCACGATCTCGTCGTCGGTGGCGTCGGGTTTGGCGAACCGCAGGTTCTCCCTGATGGTGGCGTGGAACAGGTAGGTCTCCTGAGAGACGACGCCCACCAGGTCGGCAATGTTCTCCGACGCCAGATGCCGCAAGTCGACACCGTCGATGGTCACCGAGCCGGCTGTCGGATCATGCAGGCGGGCAACGAGGTATCCCAGCGTGGTCTTGCCCGATCCGGTTGCGCCGACGAGCGCGAGCGTGCTCCCGGCCGGTACGTCGAGATCGATGTTGCACAACGTCGGGACAGTCGCGGCGGCATAGGTGAAGTCGACGCCGCGGAATGCGACATCGCCGCGCACGCTCTCTCGCGAGAGTGTGACCGGGTGCTCGGGTTCGGCGACATCGATGGGCAGATCGAGATACTCGAAGACTCTGCCGAACAACGCCAAGGATGCCTGTACTTCGACGCCGGTGTTGAGCAATTGCATGGTGGGCCGGAACAATTGGGTCTGCAATGCGGTGAACGCGACCAGGGTGCCGATCGTCAACGCACTCCCCTGACCGATGGTGATGCCGGCGAACCAGTACACCAGAGCGGGCATCACGGCGAAGCTGATCTGAATTGTCGCCATCCGCCACTTGCCCGCCATCATCGCGGCCAGTTCGACACCGGCCACCTCGTGCGATCGGTCGGCGAATTTGTCGGTCAGCGCCTGGGCGGAACCGGTGGTCTTGCCCAGAAGAATTCCACTGACGGACAGTGATTCCTCGATCTGGACGGACAGATCGCTGAGCAATTTCTGCCGCTTGGTCGAGATCTTGCGACGCTCGTCGCCGATACGTCGAGCGACTCGCACGAAGATCGGCAGGATGATCAGCGAGAACGTGGCGAGCTTCCAATCGAGCAGGAAGAGCGCGACCACGGTCGCAGCGACCGTCGTGGCGTTCTGCGCGATGGACGTCGCGGTGTTGGTGACGACGGATTGCATGCCGCCGATGTCGTTCGCGATACGCGATTGCACCTCACCGGTGCGCGTTCGCGCGAAGAATCCGAGGGACTGTCTCTGCAGGTGCGAATAGACCTGCACGCGCAGATCGTGCATGAGTTGCTGACCGACGCCGTTGGACATCCAGGTCTGCACCACGCCGAGAGTGTTGGTGGCGACTGCAACAGCGATCATGCCGACCGCGATGAGGCTGACGAGCGTGACGTCGCGGTCGGGAATTGCATGATCGAGGAGTTCGCGAAGAAGTAGAGGTGAGGCGAGCGCAATGATGGCGCTGGCCACGATGATCGCGCTGACGACAGCGATCTTGCGCCGGTAGGGCGTGAACAAAGCCAGGACTCGCCGGACGGGCGCTGGATCGGAAGCGAGTGGTACGCGTTCGGGACGGCTTTCCAAGTAGACCTCCGTGGTAGCTGAAGTAATATGCAGAGGTTACCTCACTATGAGGTTGCGAGCAAGCCTCGCTATGATCCGTCGTATGGACACCGGACACTCGCCCAACCTGAGCGATTCGTTCATGGCCGTTGCCCGAAGAATTCGGCGAAGCCACATGACTGCGCTGGAACCGTTCGGACTCAACCCGTCGCAGAGCAGGGCCATGCACGTCTTGGCGCGCGAACGAGAATCGGTCCGATTGCGTGATCTGGCCGAGCACCTCCGCATCGTCGCGCGATCGGCCACCGACATCGTCGACTCGCTCGAAGCGGCAGAACTGGTGACGCGAGCGCCGGACCCGAGTGATCGACGCGCTGTCCTGGTCGAGCTGACCGACGCCGGCCGCGCCCTGCTCGACCGCGTCGACGAGGCACGACGTCAGGTGTCCGCGGACATGTTCGACGGCCTCGAGCCGGCCGAACGCACCGAACTCGACCGGCTTCTGCACAAGATCGCCGGCAGCGACTGAAACGAAGCTACTGCCTGCCGTCCCGATCACGACGGGCCAGCTCGGCGAACATCGCGTTGTGCGCGGCCAGGTCGGCGTCGTGGTCACGCTCGGCGGCTCTGTCGCCGCGCCTGGCATCGCGATCGTCGCTGCGGGACCACTGGATCAGCAGTGCGAGCATGACCAGCACCAGAGGCACCTCGCCGGTTGCCCACGCGATGCCGCCACCGAGCTTCTGGTCCCCCAGTAGGTCGGAGTTCCAGTCGAGGCCGAGCGTGCGGTAGAACCAGGCACCCATGACGGTGTTCATGCTCATCAGCGCCACACCGAAGAACGCATGAAACGGCAGTGAGCCGAACACCACGGCGAGTTTGGTGACCGGAGCAATCTTGCGCGGAGACGGATCGACGCCGATGACCGTCCAGTAGAACAGGTATCCGCTGAGCACGAAGTGCAGGTTCATCAACAGATGAGCTCCGTGACTGTCCAGTACGGCCCCGAAGATTCCGCCGAGATAGAGCACGTAGAAGCCGCCCACGAAGATCAGCGCCGCGACGAGCGGGTGGGTGACGAACTGCGACAGTCGACTGTGCAGGCCCATCAGCAACCACTCGCGCATCCCCGGGACGCCGTCCTTGCCTGCCGCGGGCAGGACACGCAACGCCAACGTCAGTGCACCACCGAGCGCGAGCAGAACCGGCGCAAGCATCGACAGCATCATGTGTCCGGTCATGTGCACGCTGAACACTGCCGTGGAATACCGTCCGATGCCCGAAGACGTACTGATCAGCAGTGTGAGGCAGCCCAGGACCCAGGCGACGGTGCGACCGACGGGCCACGCGTCGCCGCGCAGTCGCAGCCGACGGACCCCGATCAGATACACCACGGCCATCACGATCGCGGCGGTGCCGAAGATCAGGTCGAAGCGCCAATCGAAAGCCATACGAGCGAACGTCGGCGGTCCGCTGAGGTCGTATCCGAGCGCGGCCTCGGTCGGCGTCAGGTTCGGGTCGATCTCGGCGGGCGGAGGTGTTCGCCCGAGCCCGACGGCCAGACCGACGGTCGCGGCGAGAACGAGCACCTCGGCCCCGGCGAACCGGAGCAGCGGTCCACGGGCGGTGGGATCGGCGATCAGTGCGGGCAGAGCGCGACGCCGCTGCATCCAGCCGAATCCGCCGAGCACGATCAACGCGAGAATCTTGCCCACGATCAGCAGGCCGTACGTCGTGGTGAACAGGTCGGCGAGAGACACCCGAACCAGGGCGTTGATGACTCCGCTGATGCCCATGACGACGAAGCAGACGCCGGCGATCGTGGAGAACCGCCGAGCAGCGACGTCGGTGTGCGCGCCGCGTCTGCGAATATGTGCAAGCAGTGCGAACAGCCCGCCCGCCCACAACGACGCGGCACCGAGGTGCAGGATCAGCGAGTTGGTCGCGATGTCGTGCGATCCGCCCGCCGAGGAATGACCACTGAGCGCAATGGGCAGCAGGGTGGCCAGCGAGAATCCGAGCAGCGCAGGCGTCCAGGACCACCGCAGTACCGTCCTCGATGCAATGGCGACGACGACGGCCATGATGGCCGTCCACCGCCATGCACTGGCGATCTCCACCTGATCCAGCGCGATCCACAGATTCGCCGGCTTCACGGCCTCGGCGAACGGCTGGCCGGAGGTGTCGGACAGCGTCAACGGCACGAGGAGAAGCGCACATACGGCCCAGACGATGGATGCGACCGAGCCGGTGCGAACCGCCCGGTAACCGTCCACGTCGAGCACGCCGTTCTTCTGCGGCGGAACCAGGAACGCCGCCAGCAGGAACGAGCCGACCGCGATGACCGCTGCGATCTCACCGATCGCACGCAGGGCGGGCAGTCCGTAGGTGGTGGCCGGGCCGGGATCAGGGATACCGAGCAGGACCAACGCGTCCGACGCGGACAGCATGACGATCAGGGCAGCGACGACACCGGCGATGACGCCGGCAGTGACGAACACCGACGTGGTTGTCGAGCGGGGATCTGCACTGCCCGTACCCTCGTCCGACCGCACATCGCCGGTGGAGTCCCCGGCGTGCGACGGGTCGGTCTTGTCGAGATCCGGTGTGGCCATACCACCAGAGTAAGAGGTGTTCGGCAGTACTCGAAACGCGAGTCCTACACAGCGTCGTACTTTGCCCCGTCCTCGGCGTCCAGCGAGTCGTGGTGGATGCGTCCGTGCTGCTGCCGGAGAGGCGTGCCGCTCCCGCCCCATCTCTGGGCGATGATCTCCGCCGCAATGGACACCGCGGTCTCCTGCGGCGTGCGTGCACCCAGGTCGAGTCCGATCGGGCTCGACAATCGCGCGAGTTCGGTCTCGGTCACTCCTGCCGCCCGTAACCGGGCGATGCGGTCGTCATGGGTTCGCCGCGAGCCCATCGCTCCGACGAACGCCAGGGCCGGAATCCGCAACGCCACTTCGAGCAGTGGCACATCGAACTTCGGGTCGTGAGTCAACACACAGACCACGGTCCTCTCGTCCAACTCCCCCGCCGCCCACTGTTGGTTCAGGTAGTCGTGCGGCCACGCGACCACCACCTGCTCGGCAGCGGGAAAGCGCTGCGGGGTCGCAAACACGGATCGGGCGTCGCAGACGGTGACGCGGTAGCCCAGAAAGGCACCCTGCTGCGCAACCGCCGCAGCGAAGTCGATGGCACCGAACACGAGCATTCTCGGCGACGGCGCATGACTGGACACGAACACCTGCATTCCCCGACCGCGGCGCTGGCCGTCGGTTCCATACGTCAGAACAGTCGAACGTCCCGCTGCAAGTAGCCCTTTCGCGTCGTCGGCAATGGCGGCGTCGGCCCGCGAGCTGCCGAGGGAACCGCGAATACCCGACTCCGTCAGAACTGCTCTCCGACCGACCCGTGTTGCGTCGGCATGAGCGATCACGGTGGCCACTGCAACCGGGACGTTGCGGCGCACGTTCGCCACGACGTCACCGAACTCGGGAAAGGTGTGCTTCGACACCGCCTGCACGAACACATCCAGCGTTCCCCCACACGTGAGCCCGACTGCGAATGCGTCGTCGTCCGACACCCCGTATCGAGTGAGTATCGGGGTACCGGACTGCATCACGTCCTGCGCCGACTCGTACACGGCACCCTCGACGCAGCCGCCGGACACCGAACCGGCGACCGCACCGTCCTGGCCGACCATCATCGACGCACCCACAGGACGCGGCGCGGAGTCGAATGTCTGCACGACCGTTGCCACCGCGGCCGCGTCGCCGGTCTGCCAGGCGTACAGCAGCTCGTCCAGAATGTCGTGCATCGAACCTCCTTCGGGTGCCGGCCGGAACGTCTACGACATCACAGGCTTCCCCCTGCACTGCTCCCTCAACCCATGCCGGTGTGATCGCCGTAGGCGGAAAGGTACACTCGTCAACCGTGCTCGAGCGGGCCTGTCCGCGCGTGCCAGCCTCCGTAGCTCAGGGGATAGAGCAAGGGCCTTCTAATCCCTTGGTCGCAGGTTCGAATCCTGCCGGGGGCACCCTCTGACCAGCGCGAACGCTGGCCGACTCGCGTTACTGTGGTTGACTTCGCGTAACGAAGGGTTACACGTGCATCAGCTCACTCTCGGAGTCCTCTCACGTTCGCGCAAGCCCGATGAGCGTCGACTACCGATTCATCCTCTTCATTTCGATCGCATCGACGCCGACATTCGAGGCCGAATGTTCCTCGAATCCGGCTACGGCGAACCGTTCGGAATCTCCGACGAGCACCTGGCCACGCAGGTCGCGGGTATCGGCACCCGCGCCGAGCTCATTGCTCTATGCGACGTGATTCTGCTGCCGAAGCCTCAGGCCGAAGATCTCGAGTCTCTTCGACCCGGCCAGACGCTCTGGGGTTGGCCGCACTGTGTGCAGGACGAAAGGCTCACCCAGATCGCTGTCGATCGCAAACTCACGCTGATCGCCTTCGAGGCCATGAACCACTGGACGCAGGACGGCTGGTTCAATCTTCATGTGTTCCACAAGAACAACGAATTGGCCGGGTACTGCTCGGTGCTGCACGCATTGCAGCTGATCGGTTCCACCGGGGACTACGGCCGCAGGTTGCGGGCCGCTGTCATCGGTTTCGGAGCCACGGCTCGCGGCGCGGTCACCGCGCTCAGTGCACACGGGATTCACGACGTCGATGTCCTCACTCAGCGTGGGGTCACGGCGGTGGGTTCGCCGATCCACTCGGCCAACATCGTCAATTTCGATCTCGACGACGCCGATCCCCGCCAGAGCCGAGCTCTGACTCCCGACGGTCGAATCCCACTCTCGCAGTTTCTGTCCGACCACGATGTGATCGTCAATTGCGTACTGCAGGATACGAACTCACCACTGACGTTCCTGACGAACGAGGACCTGCCCACATTGACTCCGGGCACCCTGGTCGTGGACGTCTCGTGTGACGAGGGAATGGGATTCGAATGGGCTCGGCCCACGTCGTTCGCCGACCCGATGTTCACCGTCGGTGACAACGTGCACTACTACGCCGTCGACCACAGCCCGTCCTATCTGTGGAATTCGGCGACGTGGGAGATCAGCGAATCGTTGCTGCCTTACCTTCGCGTGGTTCTCGACGGGCCCGCAGCGTGGAGCGAGGACGTCACCATCGAGCGTTCCATCGAAATCAGGGAGGGTGTCATCGTCAACCCCAATATCCTTGCCTTCCAACATCGCAGTGCGGAGTACCCGCACACTGCAGCATGAGCGTCACGTGGGTCGAGGACGGCATCGAACGGTCCGCGCGATGGCAGTCGGAGAACGGTGCGCCGCCACCACGGGTGGTGCGGATCGTCGACGACGCGACGACGGCGGACGTGGCCTACAAGCTGGCGACGATCGGCGAGTCTCTGCTGTGGCGTGGCGATTACAACAACGCTCGCCAGCTCCTGTCGGCCATGACGCGGCGGGTACCACCGGCCACACAGCCCGAGAACGCGTCGCCCGCCGAGCGGTTCCACCTGCATCGTCAGTACCAGGCGCGGCGCGCACGGGTATTGGGAATGCTTCTGGTGCAACTCGATTCGGACCTACGGCTCGATCTCGGCCGAGCGCCGGAGGTGCGATCGGCCGTAGCGGAAGCACTGGGTCCCGATGCCTCGGCCTGCGTCCTGTCACTACGGGAACTGCTCGGGATCATCGGCGCACACGAGTGGCGCCGCAAGGGAGTGTTCGTGCCGGCGCTGGACGCGTCCGTTCATCCCCACTACGGAGTGTTCTCGCCTGTCCGCGGTGAGTACATCCAGCTCGTCGCCGACGCACCGCTACCTGCCACGGACCGGGCTTTCGACATCGGGACGGGCTCGGGTGTGCTGGCTGCGGTACTCGCGCGCCGGGGCGTACCTGCGGTGGTGGCGACCGACAAGGACCTCCGATCGGTCGCGTGCGCCCGCGCCAATCTCGACGCACTCGGGTACAGCGATCGGGTCGAGGTGGTGCAGACCGACATCTTCCCGAGCGGCCGCGCGGGATTGATCGTCTGCAACCCGCCGTGGATCCCCACCAAGCCGACGTCGGGGATCGAGCATGCCGTCTACGATCCCGGTTCTCGCATGCTCAAATCGTTCCTCAGCCGCCTCGGCGGGCATCTGACGCCCGACGGCGAGGCCTGGTTGGTGTTGTCCGACCTCGCCGAGTTGCTCGGATTGGTCACGCGCACAGACCTTCTCGCGTCGATCGACAAGGCCGGCCTGACCGTCGTCGACCGGATGGACACCGTGCCATCGCATTCTCGAGCGACCGACGCCTCCGATGTTCTGCACGAAGCTCGGTCGCGCGAGACCACGTCACTGTGGAGACTGCGCCGCCGCTAGCCATCCACGCCCGACACGAGAAAGCCGCCCGAGCAATGCTCGGGCGGCTTCGTCGATCGTGCGGTGAGTCAGTGCCGGTCGCGGGTCTCGAACTCCCCGTTGATCACGGTGCCCAGCGGCGCATCACGCTCGGCCTTCTTCGCGGCCTCACGCATTTCGATTCCATCGGTGATCAGATCACCGATCTCGCGAGTGACGTCACGGACCGCTCCGGCGATGATCACCACGATTCTGCCGACGTGTGTCGCCGCAGACTCGGTGAAATCCTGCACGGTGTCCTTGTTGCGCTCGAACCTTCCCACCACCAGGACCGCCCCCTTCGAAGTCGTCACGCTGCGTCGGTCTTCTTACGCTCGACGATAACACTGGCCGGCGCAGCCGATCCGGTGAGCGAGTTGGGCAGAGCGAGCTTGAAGATCTTGCCCCACACGGTGCCGATCTGGTGGAAGAAGCCGCCGGTGTTGTACGGCAGGTCGTACTTCTGGCACAGAGCCTTGACCTCGGGTGCGATCTGCGGGTAGCGGTGCGCGGGAAGATCCGGGAAGAGGTGGTGCTCGATCTGGTGCGAGAGGTTGCCGGACATGATGTGGAACAGCGGCGAACCCTCGATGTTGGCCGATCCGAGCATCTGACGGACGTACCATTCGCCCCGGCTCTCGTCGGCGGTCTCTTCCTGACTGAAGGTCTGCACCCCCGTCGGGAAGTGGCCGCAGAAGATTATCGAGTACGTCCACACGTTGCGGATCAGGTTCGCAGCAACGTTGCCGACCACGGTCGAGGCGAAGAACGGCCCGGTCAGAGCGGGAAAGATGACGTAATCCTTGAGAGCCTGCTTGCCCGCCTTGCGCCACATTCCCTGCAGCAACGGCTTGACGTCGTGCCACTTCCTCTTGCCGGCGACGATGTTCTCGGTCTCGAGGTCGTGCAGCATGACGCCCCACTCGAAGAACGTCATGAGCAGGAATGCGTAGACGGGGTTGCCCAGGTAGTACGGGTTCCACTTCTGGTCCTGATCCATGCGCAGGATTCCGTACCCGATGTCGCGGTCCATGCCGACGATGTTGGTGAACGTGTGGTGCATGTAGTTGTGCGAGTGCTTCCACTGGTCTGCCGGGCAGACGGTGTCCCACTCGAACACCTCGGAGTTCAGACCCGGCTCACGCATCCAGTCGTACTGGCCGTGCATGACGTTGTGGCCGATCTCCATGTTGTCGAGGATCTTCGCGACGCCGAGTGCGCCGACACCGGCGAGCCATGCCGGCGGGACGAAAGGCAGGTACATCAGTGCGCGTCCGGTGATCTCGAGCCCGCGCTGCGCCTTGATGATCTTGTAGATGTATTCGCGGTCCTCGTCGCCCAGTTTGGCGACGGTGCGGGCCCGCAGGTCGTCGAGTTCGCGGCCGAGCTCTTCGACCTGTTCGTACGTCAGTACGGTCGGCTCGTCGGGCAGCGTTTCGTTGCGTCGGAAGGGAATGACGGCGGTGGGCAGGATCGAGAGAATCGTTCCGAGCATCTGCTGATCTCCAATTCGATCGGGTGGTGGGCGGGAGCTCCGGGACTAGATGTCGATGTCGACGTCGCCGACGGCAACGGACACACAGAGCTGGATCTTCTTGTCGGATTCGGTGTCGGTCTCACCGGTCTTGATGTTCTTGGTGCAGCCGGACTTCTTCACCGAGGTGCACGTGAAGCAGATGCCCATTCGGCACCCGTTGGCCGGCGACAGACCGGCTCCCTCGGCTTGTTCGAGCAACGTTGCACCGTCGTTCTCGGCGGCGACGTCACTTCCGGAGAACGTGGTGGTTCCCGTGACGTCGTCGCTCACGGTGGCGAAGGACGGTGTGAATTCCTCGAGGTGCAGTCGGTCGCCGAGCCCTGCGTCGTCGAAGAACGACGTCACGCCCTTCATCAGCCCGGGTGGACCGCACAGGAAGGTGTCCGCGTCTGCGAACCACGGCGCCACGGCGTCGAGATGCTCTTTGCCGAAGAACCCGTGCAGGTCCCCGCCGGTCGTCTGCTCGGTGTACGCGAAGACGAGGTTCACGTTGTCGTGCTCGGCGGCGATCTTCTCGAGCTCCTGCTTGTACGCGACGTCGTTCTCGGTGTACGCGTAGTGCAGGAAGGTCAGGTCGCTGCTGTACCCCTCGTCCAGCAGCGACCTGAGCATGGACAGCACGGGCGTGATGCCGCTGCCGCCGCTGATCAACAGCGTGCGCGCCGGGCGTGGCTGGGGAAGCTTGAACGTGCCGTCCGCCTGCGACAGGCTGACGACGAGGCCGACGTGGGCGTTCTTGTGCAGATACTGCGAGACCAGCCCCTCGGGGTGCGCCTTGATCGTCAGCTCGATTCGGCCGTCCTTGCGGTACTGCGAACAGGCCGGCGAGTAGCAGCGAGTCTGACGTACGCCGTCGATGACCACCCCGACCTGAACGAACTGGCCGGCCTGAAAGCCCTTCCACTGTCGGGTGGGGCGGATGGTGAGCGTCAGCGAATCTTCGGTGGACCGGTGTATCTCGGTCACTTCGCCGCGCAGATCACGAACGGTCGTCATGGGGTCGACCAGCTCCAGGTACCGATCGAGCGCGTGGGGCGTGGCCATGGCCTCGAACAGGGAAAGAAGCGAGAACTTGCGCGAACCCGTGGGTCGCGTCGGACGTTCTTGAAGCGTCATTCCATCCTCCCTAACCGGATCGAACCCTACGACCCATTCAGTGAACGATTGTGCACTAACATGAGTGTGACAGAGCGACACCGGTACCTGTCAACGTTTATGTGACCGCCATTACAGACCTCATGTGAAGTTCACGGGGACCGCGGAAGCAACCGGAGGGGAGATCACAGAGTGCCCGCCCATAAACTGGACGCCGTGACAGAACCGGGTACCCGCGCGGAGCGCAAGGAGCGCACGCGGCAGGCCTTGATCGACGGCACACTCGATCTGCTTCGCGAACGGTCGTTCGCGAGCGTGAGCCTGCGTGAGGTCGCGCGGTCCGCCGGCATCGTCCCCACCGCGTTCTATCGACACTTCGCGTCCATGGAAGACCTCGGGGTCGCGTTGGTCGAGGACAGCATGCGCATGCTGCGCCAGATGCTGCGCGACGCCAGACGCAACCCGAGTACCAAGACGGCCACCGAATCCTTCGGCATCCTGGTTCGTCAGGTCCGCAGCCACGAGGATCAGTTCCGCTTCCTCAGTCGCGAGCGCTACGGCGGAGTCACCGAGGTACGTCGCGCGTTCGCCACCGAGCTCCGGCTGTTCGTCAGCGAGCTGACCATCGACCTCTCTCGCATGCCCGGTCTCGAACGATGGGACGTCTCCGATCTCGAGATGACGGCCGACCTCCTGGTCTCGACGATGCTGACGGCGGTGGTCGGTCTGTTGGAAATCGACCGACCGGGTAGTCAGAACGAGAAAGACCTCATCGAACGCACCGAGAAGCAGATCCGGATGATCATGCTGGGGATGAGCAAATGGGAACCGCGACGGGCCTGACCGTCGGGCACGAACGCGAGCCGCGAAGGAGCATCATGACCACCGAGGTACACATCGGCGAGTACACGTTCGAGCTGGCGCAGGCAGGTCCCGTCGACGGCGTACCCGTCGTTGCGCTGCACGGCTTTCCACAGACCAACGCGTCGTGGTCGCGGGTGACCCCCGAATTGACGGCCGCGGGTTGCCGCGTCCTGGCCCCCAACCAGCGGGGCTACTCCCCCGGTGCCCGACCGATCGGCGTCGAGCACTACCGCATCGAGCGTCTCACCGAGGACGTCCTCGGCCTGCTCGACGCCTTCGACCTGAACTCGGCGCACCTGGTGGGTCACGACTGGGGTGCTGTGGTCGCCTGGCATGTCGCTGCCGAACATCCCGACCGCGTCCGAAGCCTCACTGCCGCATCCGTTCCGCATTCCGCGGCGTTCAACTGGGCCATTCGCGAGGACCCGGACCAGCAACAGCGGTCACAGTACTTCGGTTTGCTTCGCGAACCCGAGAAGGCCGAACGAGTACTGACCGAGAACGACGCCCAACGGCTCCGCGCGATGTTCGGAGCCGAGAGCCTCAACGACGAATACGTTCGCCATCTGACGGTGCCGGGAGCACTGACCGCTGCGTCGAGTTGGTATGCCGCGATGACGCGGGAGTTCGCGAACCTACCTGCGGTGACGGTGCCGACCACCTACTTGTGGAGCAACGGCGATACCGCCATCGGTCGAGCCGGCGCGGAGCGCTGTGGCGAGTTCGTCGATGCGCCGTACCGATTCGTCGAACTCGACGGCATCTCCCATTGGATCCCCGAGGTAGCCCCCGACAGACTCGCAGCCGAGATCTTGGATCGTATCGGGTCGGTCTAAACCTGTTCCGGGGCGCGAACTTTGAGCAGTGCCAGCAGCCCGGCGGCGAGAACGATGATCAGCCCGGCGATACCCGCGCGGTCGGCGTCGAACATCCACACGAACAGCCCGAACAGCGAGGGCGCGAGAAACGACGCGGCCCGACCCGTCGTCGCGAACAGTCCGAAGAACTGACCCTCGCGCCCGGGCGGTGCCAGTCGGGCCAGGAAGGTACGCGCAGACGATTGCGCGGGCCCCACGAACAGGCACAGGATCAGCCCGAAGATCCAGAACATCGTCGGTCCCGACACGAACAGCAGAATGGTTCCGGCACCGATCATGGACGTGAGCGAGAAGACGATGACCTTCTTGGGTCCGATTCTGTCGTCGAACCGCCCGGCGACGATGGCACCGAGGCCTGCGATGACATTGGCGGCGACGCCGAACAGCAGTACGTCCGCCGCGCCGATGCCGTAGACGCTGACGGCGAGAACGGCTCCGAAAGTGAACACGCCCGCCAGTCCGTCTCGGAACAGTGCGCTGGCGATCAGGTAGTAGACGGCACGCCGGTCTGCGCTCCACAACTCGCGCACATCACGAAAGAGAACGCGATAGGACTCCGCGAAGCCGGCCTGTGCCGCCTCGGGGTCGGCGATGGCCCTGGGTACTTCGGGAACTGCGAACATCACCGGGATGGCCGAGACCGCGAACCAGACGGCCGCCAGCACGGCGACGAGCCTGATGTTGAGCCCTCCGTCGGTGCTCAGCCCCAGCAGGCCCCGAGTGTCGCCGTCCCCGACGATGAAACCGAGGTAGCACAGAAGCAATAGGACGATGCCACCGAAATAGCCCATCGCCCAACCGAATCCGGACACACGTCCGATATTGGCCGGGGTGGAGACCTGCCGCAGCATCGAGTTGTACGGAATACTGGCCAGCTCGAACATGATGGATCCGAGACCGAGCAGCAGCAGCCCGAGCCACAGATAGTGGTAGTCGTCCTGTACGAAGAACAAGCCGGCCATGGCCACGACCGTCAACGCGGTCAATAGCCCCAGCAGCCATTTTCTCTTGCCGCGGGCGTCGAAGCACTGCCCGCACACCGGTGCCAGCAGTGCGATGACGACGCTCGACAGCGCGATGGACCAGCTGAACCACGTGGTCGCCGAGATGGATCCGGGTAGGTCGTCACCTACGGCATCGGTGAGATACACCGAGAACACGAACGTGAGAATGACGGCATTGAACGCGGCCGATCCCCAGTCCCAGAACCCCCAGGCGGTGACCTGCTTACGCGTTGTGGCGACTCCGACGACAGCGGCCTCCGGCTGGGTTCCCATGGTTGCCAACACTAGCCCGCGACGGGCCCACGTTTGGGTGCACCTAGTTGCATAGTCACCACGTTGCATACATACTCTCGGGTGTGGCTTTGGAACACGCGATTCTGGTCTCCCTCACGGAGCTGAGCGGCTCGGGGTACGAGCTCGCCCGACGGTTCGACAAGTCCATCGGCTTCTTCTGGAGTGCAACTCATCAGCAGATCTACCGCACTCTGACGCGGATGGATGGAGCGGGCTGGATCACCGGCGAGGCAGTCGCGCAGGACGGCCGACCCGACAAGAAGGTCTATTCGGTCAGCGCTGCGGGCCGCGCCGAGCTCGATCGGTGGATTGCTGCGCCGACCGATCCCTCGCAGCTTCGCGAGGAACTCGCAGTGAAGATTCGCGGTGCCGCCAACGGTGACATCGAAGCGTTGAAAGTCGAAGTCGCCCGCCACCGCGACGTACATGCCACCCGTCTCGACGTGTATCGACTGATCGAGAAGCAGGACTTTCCGGCCCCCGCTGCCCTGACCGGTACCGCGCTGCATCAATACCTGGTGCTCCGCGGCGGGATTCGTGTCGAAGAAGGATTCACCGAATGGTGCACCGAGGTATTGGAGAAACTGTGAAGACCGAGCAGACCACTGGTCCGTACCCGATTCTGTTGTCGCCGTTGGACGTCGGCGCAACCACGCTGAAGAACCGCGTGATCATGGGATCGATTCACACCGGCCTCGAAGATCGCGCCCGCGACACCGGCCGCCTCGCAGCCTACTTCGCCGAGCGTGCCCGCGGCGGAGTCGCACTCATCATCACCGGGGGTTACGCCCCCAATCGCACCGGGTGGCTGTTGCCGTTCGGGGCCAAGCTGACCAACCGCATCGAGGCCCGTCGGCACCGCAGGATCACCACTGCCGTGCACCGCGAAGGCGGCAAGATCGCGCTCCAGATCCTCCATGCCGGACGCTATTCCTACCAGCCGCTGAGTGTGTCGGCATCGTCGATCAAGGCTCCCATCAATCCTTTTCGGCCCAGGCGATTGACCTCGAGGGGCGTTCGCTGGCAGATCAGAAACTTCGTGCGGTGCGCCCGACTCGCACAGAGCGCCGGCTACGACGGCGTCGAAATCATGGGCGGCGAAGGCTACTTCATCAACCAGTTCCTCTCCGAGCGCACCAACAAGCGACGCGACGAATGGGGTGGTTCTGCGGAGAACCGTCGCCGAATGGCAGTCGAGATCGTGCGACAGACTCGGGCTGCGGTTGGCCCGGACTTCCTCATCGTGTTCCGGCTGTCGATGGCCGACCTCGTCGAGGAGGGCCAGAGTTGGAACGACATCGTTGCCCTCGCCGAGGACGTCGAGGCCGCAGGCGCGAACATCATCAACACCGACATCGGCTGGCACGAATCGCGGGTGCCGACCATCGTCACCTCCGTCCCCAGGGCGGCGTTCGCCGACATCACCGGCAAGCTCGAAAAATACGTGAGCATCCCCGTCGCCGCGTCCAACCGCATCAACATGCCCGAGATCGCCGAGAACATCCTCGCCCGCGGCGACGCGCAGCTGATCGCGATGGCCAGGCCGATGCTCGCCGATCCGTTCTGGGTCGAGAAGGCTGCTTCCGATTCCGCGGATCGAATCAACACCTGCATCGCCTGCAATCAGGCCTGCCTCGACCATGCCTTCGTACACAAGAAGGTCTCGTGCCTGGTCAACCCTCGCGCCGGTCGCGAGATCGACCTGCAGTTGTTGCCGACTAAGAAGACCAAGAAGGTGGCGGTCGTCGGGGCCGGGCCCGCCGGACTGTCTGCGGCGCTCACCCTTGCGCAACGCGGACACGCCGTCAGCCTGTTCGAGGCCAGGAGCGAGATCGGCGGCCAATTCGGTATCGCCCGTCTGATTCCCGGCAAGGAAGAGTTCGCCGAGACCATTCGCTACTTCTCCACCGCTCTGCGCGACGCGGATGTTGCGGTACACCTCGATACTCGGGTTACCGCCGCAGAACTCGCCGCGGGCGAATTCGACGAGGTGGTCCTGGCCACCGGTGTCACTCCCCGAATGCCGCAGATCCCAGGTATCGATCACCCGTCCGTGCTCTCGTACGCGGAACTGGTACGCGACGGTAGGGCCGTCGGCGACCGGGTCGCGGTCATCGGTGCCGGCGGTATCGGCATCGACATCTCCGAGTTCCTCACCACCGACGCCTCCCCCACGCTGGATCTGAAGGAATGGAAGCAGGAGTGGGGAGTCACCGAGCCCGAGGCCGCGCCGGGCGCGTTGACCACCCCGGTGCCTGCCGCATCTCCTCGGGAGGTCTACCTCCTGCAACGCAAGCCGGGACGTATCGGGGCCGGTCTCGCGAAGACCACCGGGTGGGTCCACCGCGCAGCATTGAAAGCCAAAGGCGTGCATCAGCTTTCGGGGGTGAACTACGAGAAGATCGACGGTGCGGGCCTGCACATCTCGTTCGGCGAGAAGCACGAACGCCCACGCTTGCTCGAGGTCGACACCATCGTGATCTGCGCGGGCCAGGAGTCGGTCCGCGATCTGGTCGACGAGCTGAAGGCCGCGGGCACCACCACACACATCATCGGCGGTGCGGACGTGGCGGCAGAGTTGGACGCGAAACGGGCGATAGAGCAGGGCACCCGGCTCGCGGCCACGATCTGATCTGTCCGCTAGCCTGTCTCACCGTGAGCCTGCCCAAGCCCAGCCCCGATGCCCGCGCCGTCGTCACCGGAGCCTCCTCCGGTATCGGTGAAGCCCTGGCCACCGAACTCGCCACCCGTGGTCACTCGTTGATCGTCGTGGCCCGACGCGGCGAACTGCTCGAGGCGCTGGCCTCGAAGCTCACCGCCGAGCACGGCGTCACCGTCGAGGTGCGGGCGTCGGATCTGTCCAACCGCGAGCAGCGCCAGGAGCTGGTCACCGAGCTCTCCGAGCGTGAGATCTCGATCCTGTGCAACAACGCAGGCATCGCGACGTTCGGACCAGTGGCCGGGCTCGATCCCGCGTACGAGCGCGATCAGGTGGAGCTCAATGCCGTTGCCGTACACGACCTCACGTTGGCGGTCATGCCCGGCATGATCGGCCGCGGAGCAGGCGGCATCCTCATCACCGGTTCTGCGGCGGGCAACATGGCCATCCCCAACAACGCGACCTACGCCGCGACGAAGGCCTTCGTCAACACGTTCTCGGAGTCACTGCGCGGTGAGCTCGCGGGCACCGGCGTCAACGTCACCCTGCTCGCTCCAGGCCCGGTCCGCACCGAGACACCCGACCCGGCCGATGCGTCGATCGTCGACAAGATGGTTCCCGACTTCCTGTGGATCGACAGCGCCTACACCGCGAAGCTGTCACTGGACGGCCTGGCGAAGAACAAGATGCGCGTCGTTCCCGGACTGCTCAGCAAGGGCATGTCGGTAGCCGGGCAGTACAGCCCGCGCAGCATCTCCGCGCCGATCATCGGCAGCTTCTACAAGAAGCTCGGCAGCTAGTACCCGAATCCCGGTCGTTCCGCGGGCTCCACTCCCGACCGAGCAAGCTCAGCGCCGCCGACGCCGACCGGTTCCGAAGATGCTGCGCGAGATTTCCCGCCCGGCGGCCGAGGCAGCCGATCGAAGGAAGCTCTTGACCGCCGGGTTGCTCATGATGCGCTCCGCGGCCGACGGCCCGTCCGGCTCGCTCGGAGGCAGATCCGGCAGATCGGCGGGCAGCGGTGGGATATCGAACTTCTCGGCCGGCACAGCCACGTCCGTGACGCGTGCGTTCATCCGCTCGTAGGCGGACTCGCGATCGATCGTCTCGCGGTACTTGGCGGACAGGGTGCTCGACGACGCGGCAGCCGCGATGGCGTCGTTGCCGATGGTGTCCATCAGGGAGCGGGGCGGGCGAATCTTCGTCCATGCCACCGGTGTCGGCGCGCCTTTCTCCGAGAGCACCGTCACGATCGCTTCTCCGGTCCCCAACGACGTCAGTGCCTTCTCGAGGTCGTAGGCGTCGGTCTTGGGGTACGTGCGCACCGTCTTGTTCAGTGCTTTCTGGTCGTCGGGAGTGAAGGCGCGCAGAGCATGCTGGATTCGCGCACCCAGTTGGGAGAGAACGTCGTTGGGGACGTCGGTGGGCAGCTGCGTGCAGAAGAAGACGCCGACGCCCTTCGAGCGAATGAGCTTGACGGTCTGTTCCACCTGCTGCAGAAAGGCTTTCGACGCGTCGGCGAAGAGCAGATGCGCCTCGTCGAAGATGAACACGAGCTTGGGTTTGTCGACGTCACCCACCTCGGGCAACGTCTGGAACAGGTCGGCCAGTACCCACATCAGGAAGGTGGAGAACATCACCGGACGTGACGCCTGAGCACCGAGCTCGAACAGGGTGATGACGCCTCGTCCGTCGGGTCCGACGCGGAGCAGGTCCTCGGTCTCGAGTTCCGGTTCGCCGAAGAAGGTGTCGCCGCCGTCGGCCTCGAGATTGGCCAAGGCGCGCAGGATGACTCCGGCGGTCGCCGACGAGACACCGCCGATGCCTTTCAGGTCGGCTTTGCCTTCGTCACTCGTCAGATGCATGATCACCGACCGCAGGTCCTTGAGATCGAGCAAGGCAAGTCCCTGGGAATCGGCCCAGTGGAAGATCAGCCCCAGGGTCGACTCTTGAGTGTTGTTGAGCCCCAACACTTTGCTGAGCAAAATCGGTCCGAACGCGGTGATCGAGGCCCGCACCGGCACCCCGATTCCCTCAGTGCCGAGCGAGAGAAATTCCACCGGGTGTCCGGCTGGAGCCCAGTCCGTCAGGCCGGTGTCCGCAGCGCGGCTGCGGATCTTGTCGGTGTCTTCGCCCGGCGCGGACAAGCCCGAGAGATCTCCTTTGACATCGGCCATGACGACGGGAACCCCTGCGGCAGAAAGCTGTTCGGCTATCCCCTGGAGCGTCTTGGTCTTGCCGGTTCCGGTGGCCCCGGCAACGAGACCGTGCCTGTTCAACGTGGCCAACGGAATACGAATGCGGGCAGCGGGGTCGGTGACACCGTCCAGAACGACGGTTCCCAGTTCCAATGCCGCACCTGCCGATGTGTATCCGGCTGCGATCTCGCTTGCTTTACCGTGCACCGCCGGTGCCGACCCTTGCTCTGCGGCACGCGCCTCGGCCTCGGCGGCGTCGGCCGCAGCCAGAGCTTCGGCAGCCACCCGTGCGGCTTCCACGGCCGCCGCTTTGGCCGCCTTCGCCTTCTCGGCAGGGCTGAGCGTGGGTGCCGGCTGCGTCGGGTCGCCTGTCATGTCCGCATCCTTTCGTGAACGTGCGCTGAAGTGAACGGGGTCGATCGCCACCGCAAACCCTAGTGGCTGTGGTGGGCGCACTACTGTGGAGCGAGTGCAGGACAAACTCGTGTGGATCGACTGTGAAATGACCGGCTTGGACCTGAGCAAGGACAAGCTGATCGAAATCGCGGCGTTGGTGACCGACAGTGAGCTCAACATCCTCGGAGAGGGTGTCGACATCGTCATCCACGCCGACGACGATGCGTTGGCGAACATGCCGGCCGTCGTCACCGACATGCATACCAAGTCGGGCTTGACCGACGAGGTGCGCGCGTCGACGGTGAGCCTGGAGGAAGCCGAGCAGCGCGTGCTCGCGTACATCAAGGAGCACGTCCCGGTGGCCGGAACGGTTCCGCTCGCGGGAAACTCGATCGGGACCGATCGTGGATTCATCTCTCGCGACATGACCGCGCTCGACACCTACCTCCACTACCGAATGATCGACGTCAGCTCGATCAAGGAACTTTCTCGACGGTGGTACCCACGGATCTACTACGGGCAGCCGGCCAAGGGCCTTGCGCACCGCGCCCTCGCGGACATCAAGGAGTCGATCAAAGAGTTGCAGTACTACCGCCGGACGGCCTTCGTGGCTCCGCCGGGGCCCTCTACCAGCGACATCGCAGCAGTTGTTGCCGAACTCGACACGCAATCGGGGGCGGATTAGCAACCTCGGATTCAACCCGCTAGTATTGTCGACGCTGCTGATGCAGAGCCCGAAAAGGTTCTGCGGACGCGTGCAATGGTGGGCGTAGTTCAGCTGGTAGAGCACCAGGTTGTGATCCTGGATGTCGCGGGTTCGAGTCCCGTCGCTCACCCCACACGAAGAAGGCCGGTCTCCTCGCGAGACCGGCCTTTTTCGTGTATTCACTCCACCCTTCGTAAGGGTGTTCGAGCGGACGGTGCGTACCCACCCTGACCTCGAATTACGTTGTTGTAATTCAGTTTTCGAGTTTCTTATGGGGTTTCTGTGACGTACGGTTACCAATGGCACTTTTGGGGAAGAAAAGTACCAATGTGATTCATGTGTTTTCTGCTACGTGAGTTCAGCGTGCCCCGAAGCGTCACCGAACATGTTCTTACGTCCTGTGGGCGCCCATCCGACGGGTGCCCGGTGGACGCAGACGAGGAGGCTTTTCGTGGGTCGCAGAATGCACAGAGTCATAGCGGGTTCGATCTTGTCGGCAGCACTGTGCATCGGCACAACCGGCTTGCTCAGCCCAGCGGTGGCCACCGCTCAACCCACGATCGAATTACCTCAGATCCCGATCCCCCAGCCCGATGCTCAGCAGCGGGCCGCAATACTCGCCGCGGTGCTCGACGCCACCGGTGTGCTCATCAACCAGGTCGCGGCGATCGTTCTCGACGGCGACGCGCTGTCGGTGCCGGATACCGCAACTCCCGCGGATGTACCCGAGATCGAACTTCCGAGTGCGCCGCCCACGGTGGGGCTCGGCGGTGCCGTGCTCCCGATCGACGCAGGCAAATATCGCATCACTTCGGGTTACGGCGGACGCAACAACCCGACCGGCAACGGCGCGCAGTACCACCAGGGTGTGGACCTGGCTGCCGACAGCGGAACCCCGATCCATGCGGTGACCGGCGGAACCGTCGTTCAGGCCGGAGACGCGGGCGACGGCTACGGCAAGCTCGTTCGGGTCAAGAGCGGAAACACCGAGACCTACTACGGCCATCAGTCCAGCCTCGCTGTGTCCGTCGGTGACGAGGTGGCACCGGGAGATGTCCTCGGGGCGGTCGGCAGCACCGGCAATTCGACGGGACCGCATCTGCACTTCGAGGTCCGCAACAACGGCTCGAGCATCGAACCGGTCGCGTACCTGAAGACACTCGGGATAGATCCTTCGCTCTACCAGACCCGCGATCGAAGCTGATCCACCCGATCGATACCGATCAGACCGTGGTGGCGTTGCCCGCTTTCCACTCGTCCCAGGGAATGTTCCAGTCGCCGAGACCATCGGTGCCCGACAACGTTCCACCGACGGTGTTCTTGACCACGACGATGTCACCGCGCTTGGTGTTGTCATAGACCCACTTGGCGTTGGTCGGACTGAGGTTCAGACACCCGTGCGAGGCGTTGGAGTAGCCCTGCTGCCCCACCGACCACGGTGCGGAATGGAAGAAGATGCCGCTGTACGACATACGCGTCGCCCAGTCGACCGGAGTGCGGTACCCGGTGGACGAGTTGACCGGCACACCGTAGGTCGACGAATCCATGACGAGATGCTCGAATCGATCACCGATGATGTAGACGCCGTTGTCCGTCGGGGTGGAGTCCTTGCCCATCGACGTCGGCATCGTGATGACGTCCTGGCCGTTGACGTTGAACGTCACCTGCTTGGTGTTGTCGTCCGCAGTGGCAATGACCGCGTCGCCGATCGTGAACGACGTCGTCGCATTCTCCTGGCCGTAGATGTCGTCACCGAGATCACGCCCGTACACGTTGACGGCCACGTCGACCTTGGTGCCCGGTGCCCAGTAGTTCTGCGGTCGCCAGCGAACCTCTTTGTTGTTCACCCAGTAGAACGCACCTTCCACGGCCGGCGTCGTGGTGACCGTGATCGCATTCTGGGCAGCAAGCTTGTCGGTGATCGCCTCGTCGAACTGGACCGCGACGGGCTGCCCGATACCCACCACGTCGCCCGGGTTCGGCAGAACGTAGGGCTTGGTGAAATTGCCCGGCTGGCTGGTGGTGAAGCTCGACACCGTGCTCGATGATCCTCCGAGTCCGTACGCATCGGCCTGCACTCGATACTCGCGGTTGTAGCCGAGGGGTTCGGTGTTGGTCCACGACAGCCCGTCCGGAGCAATGGCTCCCGATACCGGCTCGCCATCGGGGTTGAGCATGGTGACCGAGGACAATTTGCCGTCGGCAACCGAGACGGTCACCGGGTCCGCCGGTGAGAATCCGACTGCTCCGTCGAGCACGCTCGCGGTCAGCTTGGGCTTCATCAGTTCGGTCATCGGATTGGAATCGATCGGAACGGAGGGTTCGGAGATGTCCGTCTGCGAGCTGCACCCGGACAGCACCGCCACCGAAGCGACAACTCCCACCGCGGCGAGAACGAATCCTCGAGACACCCTCATGAACACACCACTTCCCACTTCGAGCCCGACCCGGACGATTCTGCCAGCGCAGAATCCACACATTCCACTCGACAGCCCGTTCGACGAATAACGTTCGAGTACCAATCGCACCGCAGAAAGTTGGTGTTACCTCCCTGCCACACAGGGCGGTGCTGCGAACGCACATCACCGCCTCGTTCGACGCCCGGTGAGGACAACGTCATATCCGGCTAACCGATGTGTAATGGCCGCGCACACTGCACCGGGCACTGTGGAAGCCATGGTCACCACGGTGAAGACACTCTGCGCATACTGCGGCGTGGGATGCGGCATGGTGCTCGAGGTCGGTGGGCCGTCGGCTGCGAAGTCCCAGTCGAGCTCCCGGTCGACGCTGCCGATCGGGCCTACGGTCACCAAGTCGGTCGGCGACAAGACCCACCCGGCGAACTTCGGCCGACTGTGCACCAAGGGAAGCACCACCGCAGACATGCTTGCCGCGCCGGGCCGCCTCGACAAGGCTCGAATTCGCCACCGGCGCGGTGACCGGCCGGAGAGTACGGACACCTCGGTGGCCATCACCGATACTGCCCGCAGGCTCCGCACGATCCTCGACGAACACGGACCCGATTCCGTTGCGCTGTACGTATCGGGGCAGATGTCGATCGAGGCTCAGTACCTGTCGAACAAACTGGCCAAAGGGTTCATCGGTACCAATCAGATCGAATCCAACTCACGATTGTGCATGGCCAG
Source organism: Rhodococcus sp. NKCM2511 (assembly GCF_014905595.1). Taxonomy (NCBI): domain Bacteria; kingdom Bacillati; phylum Actinomycetota; class Actinomycetes; order Mycobacteriales; family Nocardiaceae; genus Rhodococcus; species Rhodococcus sp. NKCM2511. Next base: position 464,632 of record NZ_BNHJ02000002.1, read on the forward strand.
CGCGGGGACCGGCTACAAGCAGTCACTCGGAGCCGACGGTCCGCCGGGGTCGTACGAAGACTTCGACAACGCCGACGTGTTCCTCGTCATCGGCTCCAACATGGCCGACTGCCACCCCATCCTGTTTCTGCGAATGATGGACCGGGTCAAGGCCGGTGCGAAACTGATCGTGGTCGATCCGCGGCGCACCGCCACCGCCGACAAGGCGCACCTGCACCTCATGCTCGAACCGGGATCCGATCTGGCGCTGCTCAACGGCCTGCTGGCTCTGATCGTCGACAGCGGAAACACAGACCCTGACTTCATCGCCCAGTTCACCGACGGCTGGGACGCGATGCCGGAGTTTCTTCGCGACTACACCCCCGAGAAGGTCTGCGCTGCAACCGGTCTCGCCGAGGAAGATCTGCGTGCAGCAGCGGAGATGATCGGGACTGCCGAGAACTGGATGAGCTGTTGGACGATGGGACTCAATCAGTCCACCCACGGCACCTGGAACACCAACGCACTGTGCAATCTCCACCTGGCAACGGGTGCTATCTGCCGGACCGGAAGCGGCCCCTTCTCGTTGACCGGTCAGCCGAACGCGATGGGTGGCCGGGAAATGGGATACATGGGCCCCGGACTGCCGGGCCAACGGGCGGTCACCAACGACACCGACCGCGCGTTCGTCGAGCAGGCCTGGAAAATCCCGCCCGGAACACTCCGCACCGACGTCGGTGGTGGAACCATCGAGATGTTCTCGAAGTTGGCTGCGGGCGACATCAAAGCTTGCTGGATCATCTGCACCAATCCTGTTGCGTCCGTGGCCAATCGAACAACCGTGATCGACGGTCTCGAACGTGCCGAACTGGTGATCACCCAAGACGCCTTCGCCGACACCGAGACCAACCGATACGCCGATGTCATGCTGCCCGCCGCGCTGTGGACCGAGGCCCATGGTGTCATGGTCAACTCCGAGCGGAACCTCACACTGTTCCAGCCGGCTGTCGATGCACCCGGCGGAGCACTCCCCGACTGGAAGATCATCGCCGACATGGCCTGCGCTCTCGGCTATTCCAAGTCGTTCACGTACTCCAGTGCCGAAGAGATCTTCGAGGAGATCAAGCGATTCTCGAACCCCGCCACCGGTTACGACATTCGCGGCGTCACCTACGACGGGCTCCGCGAGGGTTCGATTCAGTGGCCGTGCCCGCCCGAGTCGACTACCACCAGACACCCCATCCGGTACCTCAACGACGGAGTCAGCCAAACCCTGCGGGTGTCGGAGGACGGCTCGATTCCTGCCCTGTCGTTCCCCACCGCAAGCGGTCGAGCGCAGTTTCTCGCCCGACCCGCCATGGCACCGGCCGAAATGCCGGACGACGACTATCCGTTCCTGCTCAACACGGGGCGACTCCCCCATCAGTGGCACACCATGACCAAGACCGGCAAAGTCGCGAAGCTGAACAAACTGAACCCCGGCCCGTTCGTGGAAATACACCCGACCGATGCGGGCCGGCTCGATCTGTCCGACGGCGATACCGTCGAACTGTCGTCGCGTCGAGGCCGTGCAGCACTGCCCGTTGTCGTTACCGACCGAGTGTTACCCGGAGGCTGCTTCGCGCCGTTCCACTGGAGCGACGAGTTCGGCGAATCCCTGGCGATCAACGCGGTGACCAATGACGCCGTCGATCCCTACTCGCAGCAACCCGAATTCAAGGCCTGCGCCGTGTCGCTGACGAAAGTATCTGCTGCTCAATCGGATTCGCCCGATACGTCCGAGGACGTGCACGATCCGGTCGACGCTCTCGCCGTGTTGGTCGGCCGCCCGAGCCGACCCGCAGAACCGTTCACCGTCATCGAACAAAGTTACATGGCAGGCCTGCTGGAGGGACTTCGGACCGACGCCGCCCGTTCTGCGCCGGGAACCCCCACGCTGCCCGAACGGACCCCGCTGACTCCCGAGACGCACGCGTGGCTCGACGGTGTTCTCGCAGGCCTGTTCTCGCGCACTCCCTCGCCGGGCACCGATGCACCCGCCGCGGACACCTCGTCGGCAGCGGGCAGACCACTGCTCCTGCTGTGGGCCTCGCAGACGGGAACTGCCGAGGAGTTCGCCCAGTCCAGTGTTTCTCATCTGCGAGCTGCTGGGTCTGCCGTCACCGAACACTCCATGGACTCGTTCACCGCAGACCGACTACCGGCCGAGGCCGACGTGTTGATCGTCAGCAGTACCACCGGGGACGGCGAAGCACCCGACAACGGCGCAACCTTCTGGGAGAGCCTGACAACCGATTCGGTACCCGCACTGGACGGAATCCGTTACGCCGTGCTGGCGTTCGGCGACTCGAGTTACGCAGACTTCTGCGGGCACGGCCGCAAGATCGACGAACGCCTCGAGCAACTCGGTGCGCGGCGACTACTCGGCAGGGTCGACCTCGAGCCCGACTACGAGAACGAGGCCGCCGAGTGGCTCGACTCGGTGAGCGCGCTGCTGGCAGGTGACTCGCCAACGTCCGATCCCGCCACCGCGCCGGCCGAGCCTGGGGCACCCGCACGTCGGCCTGCGGCCGCTGACGTAGGACCGCGCTACAGCAAGAAGTCGCCCCTCGTGACCACTCTCGTTCGGAATCGAGTGCTCACCGCACGCGGATCGCTCAAGGACGTCCGTCAACTCGGATTCCACCTTCCTGCGGGCACCCTCGAATACGAGGTGGGTGACGCACTCGGGGTCTGGCCTCGCAACAGTGACCAGTACGTGCAGGAGTGGCTCGGTGCCACCGGACTCGACGGTGACGCCGTCGTCGACTTGGCCGAGCACGGTGAAATGCCGCTCCGTACGGCGTTGGGTCGGCACCTCGAGATCGCCCGTGCCACACCGGATCTGTTGAAGTTCGTGCACCGGCGTACCGCGGACGACGACCTCGAGGCCATGTTGCATCCGGACAACAGACACACGCTCACCGACTGGATGTGGGGACGGCAATCGATCGATGTACTTGCCGCACATCCGGTTCGCGCGTCGGTGGACGATTGGCTCGGCGTTCTCAAGCCGTTGCAGCCGCGTCTGTATTCCATCTCCTCGAGCCCGAAGGAGAATCCCGAGGAGGTGCAGGTGACCGTCTCGGCTGTGCGATACAACGTGCACGGTGTCGCTCGACGCGGGGTGTGCTCGACGTATCTGGCCGACCATGCCGCCAATCATGACATCGGGATATTCGTACAGAAATCGACCCATTTCAAACCGCCCGAGGATCCCGCCACGCCGATGATCATGGTCGGTCCCGGCACCGGCATTGCACCGTTCCGGGCGTTCCTGCACGAGCGGCGCGCGCTCGGGCACACCGGCCCGAACTGGCTCTTCTTCGGTGAACAGCACGCGGACACCGACTTCTACTACCGCGACGAACTCACCGCGATGCTGAGCGACGGGTCGCTCGACCGCCTCGACGTCGCCTTTTCCCGGGATCAGAAGGACAAGGTCTACGTGCAGGATCGCATGCGCGAACACGGCAGCGAGCTCTGGAACTGGATTCACCGAGGTGCCCACTTCTATGTCTGTGGCGACGCGTCGAGAATGGCCAAAGACGTGGATGCGGCCCTGAAAGGCGTAGTCGCACAGCACGGGAAACTGGCCCCGAGCAGCGCCGAGGCGTACGTCAAGGCTCTCGCTGCGGAGAAGCGGTACGTGCGCGACGTCTACTGATCCGCAGCCACCAGCGGCGGGACAGTGCGCAGGAGGAAGGCGATTTGGTCTGCGACCACCTGCTCGAAGTCAGCACCGAGATAGATGTCGAAATGGCCTGCGTCGTAGGTTTCGATCTCGCCGAGCGGGGCTGTCCGGGCGTATCGCAGGGTGGCCTTCGCCGGTGCCACAGAATCCGTGTTGCAGACGACGAAGAGTATCGGGCAGCGGACGTCCTTCGCTCGACGTCCGGGCCGATGGCGCACGATCTGCAGCGCGAAGCGGGCGGCAACCCGATTGTGGAACGACTCGTCGGAGTCCGGAGCGAGCGCGAGGTACCCGTCGTAACTGTCGGGTGACGTCATCAATGCGGTAGTCCCCGGTCGTCCGGCGGTCGCCACCATCACCGGCGGCCGCCCGATCACCGATCCCAGCAGATCGCGCACGGCCCGCACGGACAGTTTGACCGAGGTCCATGTGTTCGAAGCGAGCCCGGAGGCGATGCCGTCGGTGAACGGACACTGCGCGACCACCGCGGCGACACGCTGATCCCGTGCTGCCGCGACGATGACGTGGCCACCGCCGAACGACGAGCCCCACAACACGATTCGCGAACCGTCCACGTCCTGCCGACCCCGGGCGCACGCGATCGCTGCCGCCCAGTCCTGCAACTGGGACTCGATATCGAGCAATTGTCGCGGTCGCCCGCCACTGTCTCCGAAGTACCGATAGTCGAACACCAGGCACGCGTAGCCCTCGGCGCGAAATCGTTCTGCGTAGGCGTCGAGTCGCATTCCCCGGGTTCCGCCGAGACCGTGCGCCATGACGATCACCGGGGCCGGCTCGGTGCTGTCGGGCAGGTACAGCCACGCCGCACAGTCGACGCCGTTCGAGTCGAACGTGATGTCCTTACGATCAGGGACCGCGCCCCCCGGCTGCGAATTCATGGGCGAACCATAGCCCACGAACACCGGCAGCGGAATCGGTCGATCTACGGTGCCGAATGCTCCGCGGCGTAGGCATCGACGCGACCGTAGGCGATCTTGGGGGTCCAGTCTCTGCGAACCAAGCCGAAGTTCTGTTCGGTGTCGGCGGTGTCGGACCCGGCGTCTCGGAGACTGTAGACGTAAGCCGGTCCGAGCCAATCGTTGCCGAGGACGGCGTCGAGGACGATCCCGATGCTGTCCGATTGCACCTGCTCGCTGACGCTGTTGGGGTTGGTCCCGGTCGGTGCGCCGAATTCGGTGATCCAGATCTGTTTGCCACTGTCACCGCCGGCAACCATGGTGTCTCGCATCGACCACATCTTCATGGCGGTGTTCCATGACGCTGTGCTGGGGTCGTTGGGTAGGAACGGCCACGTGTAGGGATGCACGTTGAAGGCGTCGAAGTACTTGTTGGATCCTTGCGCGTACATCTTCGACAGGAACGACGTACCCGCGATGTTGCCGTTGGTGTCCTCGGACGGTGCCATCCCCCCGACGAGCACGGTCGAACCGGGCTGTACCTGTTTGATCGCCGTGTAGGCCGCTCGAAGCAGCGCCGAGTACGCCGTGACGTCGGGAACAGGCTTGAAGAACGTCACGATGTTCGGCTCGTTCCATACTTCCCAGATCTTGATGCGGTTCTGGTACCGCTGAACCACCGTCTTGGCGAAAGCCGCGTAAGTGGACGGGTTTGCAGGACGGGAGTGAGAATCGTTGACCGCGGCAGCTACTCGCGCCCATCTGGGGGTGTAGGCGATGATGCCGTGCGGGCACATCCCGTGGGCCACGACGGCATCGATCACTCGGTCCGTTCGGCTCCAATCGAAAGCGCCCCGTGTCGATTCGATTGCGGACCAATCGATATCGAGACGAACCGCGAAGGCTCCTGCGGCTTTGGCAAGCGTCAGTTCGCGATCCAGATCTGCCGGGGAGAGGCTACCTATCGACGCGCCCGGCGAGACTCCGATCCGGATGGCGTCGGACTGTCCGCCACAGTTCACCGGACCGGCCTGAGCCCGCACGACGGGAGCTGCACCCACTGCCGGCGTGGCAGCGAACGGCAACACCAGAGCCGCAAGAACGGCCATCACCCGCAGAGGAGCATTTGCTTTCATCTGCGGGATGATAGCAACACCGGTAGGCGATCTTCGCCGAAACGGATTGTCATACGCTTTGTGGCAATTACGGCAACGATTCGGATTGACGCAGAATTCGACCCCGCAGTCATCGGTAGGACGACATTGCCTGTACTACCATATGCCCAATGACAACAGGATTTCCCGGTTTCGACGAGCGTCTCAACGAGTTACTCGCCCGGCAGGCGGAGAAATCCGGCCTCGGGACCGAAGAATTCATTCGGCGGGCCGTGGTCGATCGACTCGTTCGTGAACTGTCCGACGATCAGGATTCCGAGGTCGGTGCTTTGCTCCGGGCTCTCCAGGCCGGCGCGGAGAAGGGCGTCGGCCCCGCCGAGGTGACCCGGGCGTTCGGTACCCCGATCGACGACCCCGACAGGCTGGCCGCAGTGGCTCGAACGGGTTTGATGGACACCGGTTCCGACGCCGGCTACGACCGGATCGTCGCGATGGTCGCCGATGCCTTGAGCGCCCCGTCGGCCGCATTCTCTCTGCTCGACGACCGACGTCAGTACTTCAAGAGTGCACTCGGACTTCCGTCGGAACTCGGTGGCGCGCAAGAGGTTCCTCTCGACGGGTCCATCTGCCGCTACGCGATCGACCTCGGCCAACCACTGGTGGTGGAGGATGCGCGGCTCAACGACGTCCTCAAGGACCATCCGTCGGTCCAGGGCAATCTGCTCGTGTCCTATCTCGGAGTTCCGCTCGTCGACGACGACGGCCATTCCGTGGGCACCCTCTGTGTGTGGGATCGACAGCCGCGGCAGTGGACGACCGGTCACATCCAGATTCTTCAGGATTTGGCCTGGATTATTCGCGAGCGAGTTTTCGAATAAAGGTCGATTTCCCCGACGGGCATTAGCATTTTCGACCTACAACCGACTTCGAGTTTTTTTCATGAAGTCGACCGGGTGTCCTCTTTCCTGGCGGTATACATTAATTGGGATATTCAGGACCGACCTCATTCGAAACTAACCACCGGAAGAAGCCGTGCCCGAAACACTGGAATCACCGCACACTCGCCCGCGGGCTGCCGAGCCCGACGTCGTCGTAGCCCGTCGCGCACTCGCGGACCGACTACGGGCCGATCCGTTGAACACCGCGATCAACGTCGCGGTCGACGTGCTCGGTGCCGCGGTCGCGGTGGCCGGAGCGCTGCTGTGGTACTCGGGCAGTCTCGTCGAGACCGGCTGGCTGCCATGGCTCTTCCTGCCGCTGCTCATCGGAATCATGGCCGGCAAGTCGATGTACAGGCGCAGCCTTCGTCGTAACTTCCTCGACGAGATCGGTCCGGCCGAAACGGCTGTTGCGTTCGCTGTGCTCGCGTTGACGGTGGTGATGTTCCTGTCCGACACCGACTACCGGCCCAGCGCGGTCGTGTTGCGACTGTGGCTACTCAGCGCATTCACGATCGCGATCGCCCGTCTCATTCGCATCGTCGTCCAGCGCATGCTGCGCACCAAGTTCGGCTCCGCTGCCCCCACCATCGTGCTCGGCAACGATCCGATTGCGCACCAACTCGTCTCTCGCACACGACAATTCCCCGAGTACGGTCTCGCTCCGGTGGGCTACGTCGGCGAAGCCCCGATCGCCGACGTCTCGCCGGGGGGCGAGCTCCCCGATCTGCCGCACCTCGGGCTCCCGAGTGATTTCGAGGCAATTGCGCGCAGGACCGGTGCGGAAGAGCTGATAGTTGCGTTCGCTCCGACAGAAGACCGAGTATTGGTCGGCGCGATCAGGACTGCGCACCGACTCGGAATGCGGGTGTGGGTGGTGCCCAGGCTGTACGACGCCGTCGGCGTCAACACTCGTGTCGAACACATCGGCGGCCTGCCGCTGATGGTGCTGCCGCACGTCAATCCCAAGGGGTGGCAGTTCGCCCTGAAGGGTGTACTGGATCGAGTCCTGACGGCATTCGGACTCCTGCTGCTCTCCCCCGTCTTCCTGACGCTGATGCTGCTCGTGCGCCTGAGCTCCCCCGGCCCGATCTTCTTCGCGCAGGAGCGAATCGGCCGGGATGGGTTGCCGTTCGACTGCCTGAAGTTTCGGTCCATGCGGCCCCCGCGGGCATCCGACGCGGCGTTCGAGCGGAAGGCCGGGGACGCGCCCGGCGGCGTCGAGGGTGTCGACCGGAGAACCCGTATCGGAAAGATCATGCGACAGACCTCGTTGGACGAGCTGCCCCAGCTGCTCAACGTCCTTCGTGGCGACATGAGCTTGGTCGGCCCCAGGCCGGAGCGGCCCGAATACGTGGACCTGTTCGAGATGCAGATCCGTCGGTACGGCGAACGGCACCGGGTCAAGGCCGGCGTGACGGGATGGGCGCAGGTGCACGGTCTTCGCGGCCAGACCTCCATTGCCGACCGCGCGGAGTGGGACAACTACTACATCGAGAACTGGTCCATCTGGCTCGATGTCAAGATCCTGTTCCTCACCGTGCTGGCCGTTCTGAAACGCGCCGAGGACTGATCGTGGTCTACGCCGAACACCGCCACGTTCGGGTCACCCCGTGATCACGTACGTTGCGCTTGCTTTCGGCGCAGCGGTGGTCCTCGTGCTCGGCTGCGCGGTGGCATCGGCCATCTACCGCCGCCCGCAACGTGGAGTGTTGCTGTTGGCGGGATTGGTTCCACTGCACGGACTTCTGGTTCTCGTTCCCCTTCCCGGGATTGTGTCGGGCTGGAAGGAAGGCCTTGTCGTCTTCACGGTTCTGTGTGCGTGGTTACGCCGACCACGACATGTCCCCGGCTCGCCTGCGCGGGTGTTCGTGCCGTGGTGGCCGGCGGCCGCGGTCTTCGTCGTGTTCGGCAGCGTGTCTGCATTCGCCACGTTCGGAATAGTCGGTCTGTTCGGCATCAAGGTCACCTTCTTCTACGTTCTGCTGGTGGTCGTCATGTGGCTCGCGCCGTTCGACGCCAGGGACCGTGACCACCTCGTCTCGGTTCTGATGGGCATGGGTGTGTTCACGTCTGCCGTCGGCATCGCTCAACTGGTGGCCGGGCCCGCCGCACTGGTGTCGCTGGGTTACGAATACGGCACGCAGGTCCGAACATCGGGCGGGCTGCTGCGCACGTTCAGCACGTTCAACCTGCCGTTCCCGTTCGGGCTGTACGTGATGTTGGCGTTGCTCGTCGGCGGTGCGGTCGCACTGGCCGATCCGCGCCGTCGTCGAAACTTGTTGTTTCTCTGCGCGTCTCCGATGATGGTGGTCGCGATGTCCAGTTCGATCGTGCGTGGAGCGATTCTCGGGCTCGCGGTCGGGGTCATCTACTTGATCGCCGTGCGTTTTCGATACCTCGCCGCGCCGTTTGCTCTGGCGGCTCTGGCCGTCGCCGTCACGGTCCCCTTCGTACCCAAGATCACGTCGGTCTTCTTCTCGTCCAGCAGTCTGGGTCAACGCGGTGACGGTTGGGCCAACATCATCGCCAGCATCCTGATTCATCCGTTCGGCACGGGTCTGGGATCGAGTGGATCTGCGGCAGACCGCATTTCCACCGCCGAGGGCCGAGCGTTCACGCAATCAGGACTCTCGACCAATTACCAACCCGACAACTACTACGTGAAGGCCCTGCTCGAACTGGGGCCGATCGGCCTCTGGGCGGTGGTGGCGCTGTTGGTGACGTCGTTGCTGTGGTGCACACGCCTGTCCCGGGCACTACGGGGCGACGACGGGGCGCTCGCTCTCGGCGTCGGCGCTTCGATCGTCGCCGCCATGTTCGCCAGTCTGGTCTCCACGTATTTCGAGATCTTTCCGATCGATGTCTATTTCTGGCTCTTGTTAGGAGTGGTGGGATGCGCAGCAGCGCAACACGAATCGTCTTCGGGGCGCTCGCCCTCAGGCCGGGCGGAAGTGGAGTACAGACCTACATTCGCGAGCTCCTGAACGAGCTACCGGATCGTCTGCCCGACGCCGATCTCACCGCGGTCGTGCAGCGCGACGCCGTCGGCGAGCTGCCACCCTCGGTTCGGGCGATGGAACGGCCTGTCACCAGCGGTGCGGCTCGGGCGGTGCTCGGCGCACTCCCCGTCGGCCGGTGCGATGTCGTACACGGCCTGGACGTCGACCTTCCGTTTGTCACCAAGGCCTTCACAGTCGCCACGGTGCACGATCTTTCGGTCATCGACATGCCGTCGGCCTCCAGTAGATTTCGCGCGCTCGGTGAACAGAGACTGGTGCGGCGAGCTCTGCGCCGTGCCGATCTGCTCATCGCTGTCTCGCAGTTCACTGCCGACCGGATCAAGGCCGTCAGCGGCCGCGACGCCACCGTCGTCGGCCTGGCACCCGCAGCGTGGGCAGAAGTCCCCACCGACAGCCGAGTGGACGCTGTTCGGTCCAAGTACGACCTACCGGACCGTTTCGTCATCCAGGTCGGAACGGTGGAGCCTCGCAAGAACGTTCAGCTGGTGGCCGACGCAGCGGAGAGTCTGGGTATCCCGTGCCTGCTGGCCGGAGCCGGCTCGACCGGTCCCCACGCTCCCCGCAATTCCCGCGGGCTCGGGTACGTCGATGTCGAGGACCTGCCTGCCCTCTATGCAGCTGCGACCGTCACCGCGTACGCCTCTCGCTACGAGGGCTACGGGCTCCCACCCGTCGAGGCCATGGCCTCGGGCGGCGCGGTCGTCGCCAGTGCAGTCGGTGCCCTCCCCGACGTCGTCGGCGACGGTGCCGTGCTCGTCGCATCGGAGAACGTGGACGACTGGGTGCACGCGATGAAACCCATCGCTTTCGACGCGGATGCACGCGCAGCCCTCGTCGGCGCGGCAGCCGACGCCTCTCGCGAGATCAGTTGGCGTCGAACGGCTGAGCTCACTGCCGACGCGTATCGAGCCGCGGGCGTGGTCTGATGTCGGACGAGCTCGCGCTCGACGGCACAGAGCAGCCCCCGGACTACCGCGCGATCGCAGCGGATCCGAAGGCCGCAGCCAAGGCGACGATTGCCGTTCTGATCAGCAGAGTGATCATCGCGGCGCTGGGCTGGGTCGGCAGTGTCGTCGTCGCGAGGTCCCTCGGAGCGGACGACTGGGGTCAGTTCAGTTTCGTCTTCGCACTGCTGGGCCTGATGTCGGTCGTCACCGACTTGGGAGTCGGACGCGTCGTGCTGGCGAAATTGATGGACGACGATCCCGAGGAAATCGGTCGAACCGCGTCGTCGTTTCTGGCCCTGCGTACTGCCCTCGGACTCGTGGGTTACGTACTCGCCGTGGCATACGTTCTCCTGCTGCAGTATCCGAGCGAGGTGGTCCTCGCGACGGTGCTGGGTGGACTGGTGGTCGTGTTCGCCACACCGGGCCACGCCCTGAGCGTCCTCTTCCAGAGTCGTCACCGGCTGATTCTGGTGGCGGTGGCCGAAAGTGCCGGTCAGGCAATCCAGTTGGCCTTGACCGTGTTGGCGGCCGTGCTCGCTCCCACCCTGCTGATCTTCGTACTGCCGGCTGTGGTCAACGAAGTGTTCAAACTGATCACCAAGGGGTTCGGCATAGGCAACCGTTCCATGGGGTTGCGACCGTCGAGGCGCATCGAGGTGCGCCGCTGGGGTCCGTACCTGAGGGAGGCCGTGCCCCTCGCCATCGGCTTCGCCCTCACCATTGCCATGCTCAAGATCGACATGCTGATGCTCAGCCTCCTCGACACGTTCGAGGCCGTCGGTCTGTACTCGATCGGCTACAAATTCTCCGACATGATCGACACCTTCGTATTGGCGGCAGTGGCACCGATCAGCACCCTGCTCGTGGCGTCGTGGCCTCACGACACCACTGCATTTCGAGCGCGCACCCGTTCGGCCGCACTGCTGTTCGCAGTCTTCGGTGCGATGGCCGTGGCGGCATTCGTACCGTCGGCCGAGCCGTTGATCGGCCTCCTGTACGGCGACAGATTCGTGGACGGAGCACACGCGGCCCGGCTGCTCGTCATCGGCGCGGCACTGATGTCGTTGGTGATGCTGGGCATCTTTCTCCTGGCCTCGGCCGGGATGCAGCGTCACTACCCCGTGGTTGCGTTGGTCGGCCTGGCCCTGAACATCGGGTTGAACCTCGTGCTGATCCCACGGATGTCTTATGACGGAGCTGCCATCTCCACGGTCGCGACGATCGGAACCACCCTCGTCCTGCTGTGGATCGTGATAGCGCGAAGCATGCCCATCCCCGGACTACTTCCGGTGCAGTCCCTTTCGGTCGTCGTCGTGATCACCGCGGCCGTCACGGTCGGCGGCTGGTTCCTGGTACAGCACTACCCCGGCCTGTGGCTGCTCGTATCCGTCGGGGCGGCATTACTGGTCGCGACCTCGCTCGCCGCGTTCGTTGCCATCGGAGTCGTCGAGTCACCGATGCCGGGATCAGCCGAGAAAGGACGACACCGTGCGCACGTGCAGTGAGAAGCGGACACACAACAGACGAATCGCCCGATTCCGGCGGCAGGCTTCGGAGCCGAAGTTCGGTTTCACGATCTTTTCCGACCACCGCCCCTGCTATTCCAATGTCGTTGAGATGCAGTTTCATTCGCAGTCGGCACGGCTACGCGGACTGTATCCACACCCAGCTATCATCGAGCCTGTCGGCTCCACGAACCACCGAAGCGGTCCATCCGCTCGCATCGACGACGGAAGGGTACGCGGTTGATGTCCGTCCACGATGCCGTACACCGGGGCGACGTGCCCCCACCGATCGACCTCGCAGGACACATGCGCGAACTCGGCCGGGCATTGCTGCCCGCCGTGATCATTGCCGTGTTGGTCGGTGCAGGCATGTTCTACCTCAGGAGCGAACTCACCGACAAGCAGTACGCCGCGTCGATCGTCGCGGAGATCGAACCTGCCCAAACGCTCGTTCCCGGTGACGCGTTCATCGAGCAGATGCGCGCACCGTTCATCGAATTGGCCACCGATCGCGGCGTTCTCGATCAGGTCCTGGAACAGGTCGACGCCGATATGGACGCGTCGCAACTGGCCTCGAGCGTCGAACTGTCTCCTGGCACCTCACCCGCGCTGCTGACAGTGACCGTGACGACCCGATCTCCCGAACTCGCCGCGGAACTGGCCGAGGCGATGGTGTCGACGATGGCAAGTACGTCCTCCGCCAACGCGATCCGCGACTCGCAGGAACGAACGGCCGAGGGACAGTCCACCGTCGATGCGCAACAGGCTCGGGTGGACGCCCTGCCTGCCGACGATCCGAGTCGGCCTGCGGCACTGTCCGAACTGGCCCAACTACGCACCCAGCAGAGCGAACTCGAAGCAGCTGCCAGCGGAGATCGACTGGTCGTGTTGTCGAAACCAGAGCAGAGCACAACTCCGGTCTCACCGAAACCGGCCTCGGAGGCACTCGTCGCAGCTCTGGCTGCACTCATCGTCGCGGCCGAACTGATCGTGATGCTTCGAGGAAGGCTCGGCCGCAAGCCCTCTCGCTCCTGGGCTCGTCGGGTGTCCCGGAAATACGGTGCACACTTCGACCCGGCAACCGGCGACACGGTACCGCCCGTCGTGGCTTCCCGGATCGCTGCCCTCCAGCGTGGCGACCGACCGGCATCGAGAAGTGCGCGACACGCAGCCCCGAAGGGCGACAGCGTGATTCTCGTCCTGGTTGGCGAAGGTGCAGTCTTCGAGTCGACGCACGGCGACGGACCGACCACCGGCCACCATCGAGCCACCGCCGAATTCGGCCTGTCGGAGCAGTGGTGGCAGTACACCGACGTGGGTGACGTCGAGACCGTCGTCGTGCTGGTGTCGAAGCGTGGACGGGACAAGAAGGCAGCAACTGCGGCGCTGCGACGGCTCGACGACTTCGACATTCCCGTACACCTGGTATTGCAGAACAAGAACTCGACCCGACGAGCAGAACAGACCGCGCAGACGATCGCGCCGGAAGGCCAACGCCATGCCAGCTGACAGAATTGCCGTCGTACACGAAAGATTCACGGAGATCGCAGGATCCGAGCACGTCATCGAACAGCTGGCCTTGCACTGGCCCGCTGCCGAAGTGTTCGCACCGATCTCCCGCCCGTCCGGGGTTCCGTCCGGAATCAGCCGCGCGCCGCATACGTCCGCCCTCAATCGGGTGTACAACGCATTGGGCCAACGGTCGTACGCACCCGTTCTTCCGATGATGCCGTTGGCCTTTCGTCGGATGCCGCTGCGCGGTTACGACGCCGTCGTGGTGAGCCATCATGCCTTCGCGACTCAGGCCGTGTTCGCCACCGACTCCCCCGTGATCGCATACGTGCACAGTCCCGCACGATGGGCCTGGGATCCCGAACTTCGCGCAGGTGAAGGCGGCGGCAGAGCCGGAGCTGCGATACTGACGGCGCTGTCGGCCGTTGCCCGTCGATGCGAGATCGCCGCCGCACCGAAACTGACGACCGTGGTGGCCAATTCGACGGCGGTCGCTCGCCGCATCGATGACTGGTGGGGCCGAGACGACGCCGTGGTGGTCCACCCTCCGGTCGACACCGAGGGCTTCACGCCGGATCCGTCGATCGAGCGTGAGAACTTCTTCCTGCTTGCCGGCCGCCTGGTCCCCTACAAGCGTCCCGACATCGCGGTGCGCGCCGCCGCCGAGGCCGACGTTCCGCTCGTGGTGGCGGGAGACGGCCGTGCAATGAACGCCTGCCGGGAACTGGCCGGACCCAAAACGACCTTCCTGGGGCGGGTTTCGCACGAAAAGCTTCTCGAACTGCACCGCACGACGCGTGCCCTGCTGATGCCCGGAGTGGAGGATTTCGGCATAGTCCCGGTCGAGTCCATGGCCACCGGAACACCGGTCATCGCACTGGGAGACGGCGGGGCCGTGGACTCGGTGATTCCCGGTGAGACCGGCTTGCATGTACAGCCGGGCTCCGACGAGGCCGTGATCGCCGGGTTCGCCGAGGCCATGCGCTCGTTCGACCCAGCCGACTACGATCGCGCCGCCATTCGTAGATGGGCGGAAGGCTTCTCACGGGCCAACTTCCGCAGCCGAATGCAGGAGGTCGTCGATGCCGTCCGCTGAGCGTAGTTATCGCTCGACTGCACTGGATCGCGTCTTCGCCGACACCCGGATAGTCACCGCGGTCGGGCCCGTCCGCGGTCTCGACATCGAGCGGACGCGTCGAACGCTCACCGCCGCCGAACACGTCGACGCGGAGCCGCACATCGCGCTGGAACCACGCTCCGATGCTCGACGGTGGCGCTACCGCAGCAACATCGCCGGCGACAATGTCACCACGAGCAGTAGCGGCACCGAAGACCTGGGGCAGATGCTCACCGACATTCGGTCGCGACAAGGTGCTCGCGGTCCACTCGAGGTGGTCGTGTTCGACGATCACCTCGCCATCGACTATTCGCACGGAATCGGGGACGGCCAGATCGGCGTCCTGATGTTGGCGGCATTCTGCGACGATGCCGACGGATCACTGGTTCCCGGACTTGCCGCAGGCTTGCCACCGAGCACGACCTGGAAAGCTCTGTGGCGTCACTACTCCCGACACCCGAAAACGCTGGCGGACTTCTGGTCCCTGCGTGCTCGACACCGGCGCGCAGCGTACGGCGGGTCCGGTCCCCGTCGTCGGATCGAGAACTGGGAAGCCGGAAAGGTCAGCCGGGCCGGGTACATGAGCAAAGCCCACGTCGACGAGCTGAAGAACTGGACTGCGGAGAACCTGCCCGGAGCGACCGCTGCGTCGATCTCGATTGCCCTGTGGAGCGCGGCGCTACGGGCAGAATCCGTCGACGTCGACGATCACATCATGGTGTTGTTCAACAGCCGCCGCTATCTCGATCCGGCCCAGCAGGGCGCACACGGAAACTTTGCCGTCGGTATCCCCCTGCATCTTCCCGCCGACACGACACCCGTCCGAATCACCGCATCGATGCGTGAGGTGATCGAATCCGGCTGGCCCATCGCGGTACTGGGCATGTCGCATCTTCGCGATGTGGCGTCACGCATTCGGCCGTCTGCACCGTCGCAGGACAATCCGGTCGTCGAGGTACCCGAGACCTTGCGGTTGGCCGTGAGCGACCTCGGGAAAGTGCGGGTGTTCGACCACCTCGACTGGGCCGACGACGGCAGGCCCCCGCAGATGGCCGCGTCGCTCGAACCGGACGGTCCGGACGGCTGCACGATGCTCATCGCCGAAATCGCCGGTGGCCGAACCTATACGGCCTCGTTCTGCAGCAAGATGGTCGATGTGGCCGTCATGGATGCAGCGCTAGGCAGAATGTGTGAAGACCCAGTGGCACTGCTCCGCGATGCGTACTGATCCGCCAGAACCACCTTCGCCGCACAGACGGGCCGATACATGACCGACGAATCGACAGTTCTCTTCCTCGCGCACACCGGCCAGGTGTCCGGTGCCGAGAAGGTGCTGCTGGATTTGATCGACGAGGCCACGCGCCGCGGCCATGCCACCGTGATCGCCTGCCCCGCAGGCCCATTGGCAGACCGTCTACCCGACACGACGCGGCACATCCGCATCGACGAGCTCGGACTGGGTGGGCAACGAGGTGCCGCGCGCGGTATCGCGGCGATCAGGATGGTCGCACGATGGGTCGGGGCGGCGCGCGCCGTGCGCACGATCGCCCGCGCACCGGGCACCGCCACGGTCGTCAACTCGCTGTTCGCGCTTCCGGTGGCGCGGTTTGCGCGGCCCGCTCGCGGGGCGTCGTGGCTCGTCCACGACACGATGACCTCTCTCAAGCAGCGTGTGGTGGTCCGGTTCGCCCGGCCGGCCGTTCGCGTTGCGGTATCGGTGTCCGAGGCCACCGCAGAACCGCTCCGAAAGGCCGGCCTCCCCGTGGTGGTGTCACACAACGGCGTGCCGTGGCCGGTTCCGCGGTTCGGCGGTGCGCTGCACTCTCCGCCGGTCGTCGGGATGCTGGCGTTGTTGACGCCGTGGAAGGGGCACCGCGTGCTGCTCGACGCCGTCGCCATGCTCCCCGACGTCCGAGTCGAATTGGCCGGGGGAAGCTTCCCCGGTGATCGCGAATACGTCGACGAACTCCGCGCGCGCGCCGCGGAACCGGATCTTGCCGGACGTGTCGAGTTCCTCGGGCACACCGATGCCGAGTCCGCTCTTCGCAGGTGGGATGTCGTCGTGTCGGCCAGTACTTCTCCCGAGGCAGGTCCGTTGTCGGTCTTGGAAGCGATGTCGCACGGATTGCCGGTGATCGGAAGCGATCACGGTGGCACGCACGAATTTCTCGCCGACGGTGCTGGAATTCTGGTCGAGCCCGGCAACTCGGATGCTCTCGCTGCCGCCGTCTCGGCGGTGGTCGACGACGCCGATCGACGGCGGCTGCTCGGTGAAGCCGCCCGCTATCGGGTGGCCAGCCGGCACGACATCAGCGAGACACTGCCGGAGCTGTTACACCAATTGACCAGCTGATCGTGCCGCGCCGTCGGCCGGAACTCGGTGAAAGCCGAACGTCGAGCCGTGCGACTGTGTTTCAATCGACTCCCGATTGGAACGAGGGGGCACTGTGACTCGCGCACTGACGAGGTCCAACGAGCACTACCAATGGGGCATGGGCGTGATGACGTCGCTCGCTGTCACGACCCTCGTCAAGCGGATCGTGTCCGCCGCCGCCCTGGCCATGGCCGTCGTGGTCACCCTCGAGCTGGCGTTCGGGTACGGCGCGACCACCCCTATCCCCGCGATCGTGCAATGGACGTGCATGATCGCCGCGTACGTCATGGGCGCGTTCTGGTGGTTCGGACCGTGGCCGACGCTCGGGCAAGCCTTCGCCTTCGTCGTCATCGCCGATCTTTCGATCTTCGGAGCCACCATCACCGCGAATTTCGCGCCCGAAGTCACCCTCGGCAAATGCACCTTCCTCATCCCGATGGGAATGTTGGCCGGGTTCTTCTTCGACAAATGGCGACTCGCTGCGCACATCGCCCTGTGCTTGTTGGGAACGTCGATCGTCGCGGTGTACATAGTGCTGGAACGGGATGTGGACACCTTCGTGGCGGTGGTGCTGTGGGCCCCGATCGTGGTGACGCTGACCGGCTTCGTGCTGATGCTCCAGCTCACGACACAGTCGATACGAACCGAATTTGAATAGTAGCCCGTCAGAACGTCAACAGGACTTTGCTCGACCGGGATGCATCGGCTGCGAGTGCGAACGCGTCGAGGGCGTCCCTCACCGGATACTCCGCAGTGACGACCGGTGCCACATCGAGTGAACCGTCGGCCAGAGCTTGGATCACGTCGTCCATCTCGGTGTTGAACCGGAACGAGCCGATCAGGTCGATCTCCCGGGTGATCGCCAATGACAGCGGCACCGGCTGAGGCCCCGCCGCAGGTAACCCGACCATGACGACACGACCGCCGCGAGCCGTGCCGTTAATTGCAGACGCCAGACCATAATGGTTGCCCGAGCACTCGAACGTCACATCGGCCTCGACCGCCGCGACTTCCGCCCCGTCTCGGGCGTCGACTGTTCGATGCGCTCCGAGTCGACGCGTCACATCGAGCGCAAAGTCTTCGAGGTCGACCGCGACGATCCGAGCTGCACCGGCTCGGCGAGCGACCGCCACGATGAGGGCACCGATCGGACCGGTCCCGACGACGAGAACCGTCTTGTCGGACACCGCCCCAGCACGCTCGACGGCATGCCACGCGACACTCGCCGGCTCGGCCAACGCGGCAATTCTCAGATCCAGACCGTCCGGCAACACTCTGAGCATTCGTGTCGGGACGGCAACATGACCGATGAACAGACCGTCGTCGTGCGGTACCTGCGCGGCGCTTCCCATGTAGCGGCATCCGGGAGACAGGTTCGGACGATCGACCGGATACTTCGCGCCGGTGGCGGCGGGAGTCGCCGGATGGACAGTGACCGGGGTGCCTTCACCGGGGCCACTTCCGTCTCCTGCGCGCCGAAACACGGTGCCCGACGCCTCGTGTCCCAATCGCATCGGCGCTTTCAGTACCGATTGCCCGGCCGCTCCGTGCTTCCAGTAGTGCAGATCGGAGCCGCAGATTCCGCCGTAGGCAATTGCGACGATCGCCTCGTCCGGCGAGGGGTCGGCCACCGCCACTGTTTCGACGCGGATGTCATCGGTGCCGTACGCGATCAAGGCAATCGTTCTGTCGGGCATCGGATTCGGTTCGGTGGTCATCGTGTCGTCCGTTCCGTTCGAGGTGGGCAGGTCAGACCCGGTCGAGCACCGGATCGGTTGCGTTGGCCGGATCGGTCAGATCGCGATCCCGAGTTTCCGGTGCGAAGGTTGCGGCGACGAGCACCGAGACGGCCATGATCATCATGTAGACCGCGACCGGCACCCAGGATCCGGAGAACGCGGTGATCAGTGCGGCGCACAGCAGAGGAGCGATTCCGCCGCCGAAGACGGACGCGAACTCGCGGCCGAGAGTGACTCCGGCGTACCGGTATCGAGCCCCGAAGATCTCGGGGAAGTAGCTCATCGTGACACCGACGGCCCCCTGGCACGCCAGGATGAATCCGATGATCATCACCAGGGTGATCAGTACGTGCGAACCGGTGCTGAGAGCCATGAACGTGGGAACCGGAAGAACGACGAGCAGGCTGACGATACCGATGTACACGGGCTTACGACCCACCTTGTCCGACAACCATCCGAAGCCCCAAGCCGCGATGCCGCCGCAGATTGCGCCGATGAGCAGAACCTTGGGTATGAACGTGGGATCGACGCCGATGTCGTTCTTCATGTAGGAGGCCATGAACACCTGGTACGTGTAGGACTGAGCGCTGATGCCGACGGTCATGAACATGACGATGAACAGCGGTCGCTTGCCGTTGGTGAACACCTCTTTCACCGGCGCCTTGGGTCGCTCCTGTGCCGCCTTCAGTTCCTGGAACACCGGTGACTCGTTGAGCTTGCGTCTGATGATGAACGCGGCCACTGTGACCAGGATGCTGCTCAGAAACACCATCCGCCAGCCCCAGGACATGAGCTGGTCGTCGGGAAGCAACTGGGCGAGGATCCAGGCGATTGCTCCGAGAGCGGTGCCGAGCGCCGCGCCGGTCATGACAAGAGCGGCCAATCTGCCACGCTTTCCGATCGCGGCCGTTTCCGTCAGAAGCGTTGCGCCACCTGATTGTTCGGCACCAGCGCCGAAGCCCTGGAAGAATCGGCACAGGACCAGCAACACCGGGGCCAGTAGTCCCACCTGCTCGAACGTCGGCAGCAGACCGATGGCCATGGTCGCGCCGCCCATCAGCATCAGCGTGGCGACCAGAACCCACTTGCGACCGAGCCGGTCACCGTAGCGTGAGAAGAACAGTCCACCCAGTGGCCGGGCGAGGAAGCCGACGGCGTACGCGCTGAAGCTGGCGATGATGCCGGCCGCCGGAGAGATGTTGGGAAAGAACAACTTGTTGAAGATCAGCGCGGACGCCGTGCCGTAGATGACGAAGTCGTACTGTTCGAGTGTGGTTCCGATGAGGCCGGCCCACGCTGCGCGTCGTACGGCGGAAGGATCATGTTGGGCCGGAGCGATTCTGGGAGAATCTGACGGTTCTGTGGTCGTGTCCATGGTTGTCCTCGGGTGAGTTTCGGCCTCGGCCGAACGAAGGAAGGAGAATGAGTCAGTCGAGTGTGGTCCGGGATGCCGTGACGACGGGGCGGAGCGAAGAACTCGCCGCTTCGACGGCTGCGGCCATCGGACCGTGACGAACAACAGTATCCATCAATTCCGCTGTGCGTGTGATGAATTCGGGAAACTGCGCCAACTCGATGGGGAGTATGTCGCCGCGTTCGAGAACCGAGCGGACGAAATCCTCACTGGACGCTGCCGAAGCGGCAAGTCCTGCCAAACGCGCACGTGCAGGGTCGGCCATCGCATGCGCATGCGGGCCCGGGTCGAAACCGTCGGGCGGGCACACGCAGCAGAGATAGGCGGCGATGGTCAAGGAAAGGTGTTGCGGTACAACACCGTTTCGTAGGTGGTGGAGCGCTGGGTCCGGGATCCTCTGCGCGAGCTTCGCCGAGCCGTCCGAACCGACCTGCGCGGTCTTGTGCCCCAGAGCGGAGTTGGACCACCGCACGAACAGCTGGGCGATGTAGTCGTCGATATCCACCCCGTCCGGAACGGGCACGGTCGGGAGGTATTCGTCGACCAACACCGCTCGAGCTGCGGCCTCCACGAACGGGCGACCGATCGAGTCCGGAATTGTCGCGCGACCGTCGAGTGCGCCGAGATAGGCAATGAGAGAGTGGGTTCCGTTGAGCAGTCGAACCTTCATCAGTTCGTACGGTTCGACATCCTCGGTGAACACGGCACCACCGGCTTCCCAGCGGGGACGTCCTGCGGCGAACTCGTCCTCCATCACCCACATCGTGAACGGCTCCGCCGGCACGGCAATGGTGTCCACAGCGCCCAGCTCGGCGGTGGACTCGGCGTCGTACAACGCACTGCTGGACGGAACGATGCGATCGACCATGGAGTTGGGGAACGTCACCGCCGCCGCCAGCCACTCGAGCACGTCGTCCGCACCGCAACGGTCCAAGAACCGACGCACGAGTGCAGCGGTGCGATCACCGTTCCCCAACAGGTTGTCACAGCTGGCCACGGCGATGGGGGCCCCGTGCGTTCGTGCCCGCATCGCCAGAGCCCTCGCGAGCTGCCCCACCGTGGTCGTCGGCGTTTCCGGCCGCTGCAGGTCCTGTTGCACTGCAGTCGATTCGAGGTCGAGGGAGCCCGTCCGGGACGACAGCGTGTAGCCCAACTCGGTGACGGTGATCGTCACGATTCGGACGTCCTCGTCCGCAATGGCCCGTACGACGGCGGCGGGGTCGTCGGCGGCGACCATGGCTCCCGTGTGCGCTCCGGGCACGCTCACCCTCGAACCCGACGGCGATATCTCGACGACGCCGTAGAGCAGTTCCTGAGCGAGCATGGCATCGACAATCGTCCGAGATCTGTTCGCTACACCCAGAATTCCCCACGAGCCGCCGTCCTGTGCCAGTGCCGCAGCTGTGTACACGGCCTGATGCGCGCGATGGAAGTTGCCCAGCCCCAGATGGACGATTCCGGTGCCGTCCGGTCGTGCTGGGACGGCCCCCGAGCAAGCGAGTGCCGAACGAGACAGTCTGGATTCGCTCATCTCGTCACCAGTCCGTCATCGAGCCGTCGAGGCGACGAGCGACCGGGAGATACGCGGGCTCGTACGGGTACCGCGCGGCCAACGACTCGTCCATGTCGACGCCCAGGCCGGGGGCGTCACCGGGGGTCAGGTAGCCGTCCGCGAACGACCATGCGTGCGGGAACACCTCGTCGACCAGTGGGTCGTAGCCCATGAACTCCTGAATGCCGAAATTCGGGGTGGCCATTCCGAGGTGCACGCTCGCGGCGAGGGTGATCGGCGAGACGTCGGAGGGCCCGTGCGGTCCGCAACGAACCTGGTGTACCTCGGCCAGCGAGAAGATCTTTCGGACATGACTGATACCGCCGGCATGGGCGATGGCCACCCGAATGAAATCGATCAGCTTCTCGGAGATCAATTGCTGGCAGTCCCAGATGGTGTTGAACACTTCACCGATCGCGAGCGGGGTCGTGGTGTGGTGACGCACCAGCCGCAGGGCGCTCTGATCCTCGGCGGTGGTGACGTCCTCGAGCCAGTACAGATCGACGTCCTCGAGCGACTTGCCCAGTCGCGCAGCCTGTTGCGGTGTCAGTCGGTGGTGCGCGTCGTGCAGCAACTTGAGCTCGGATCCCACGTGTTCGCGCACCTCTGCGAGCACCCCGGGAACGTGATTGAGGTAGGCATCGGTATCCCAGACCTCCTCGACGGGAACGGCACCACGCCCTGCGGGTTCGTATCCCCGCGCGCCTCGGTGCACTCCGTACACCGACTCCAGGCCGGGAACACCCGATTGGGCCCGCACGGCGCGAAAACCCTGTGCTCGACGTCGATCGACGGAATCGATCAATTCCGACGTGTCCCAGCCGGTGGCGTGGGTGTACGAGAGAATGCGGTCGCGGACGGCTCCACCGAGCAGCTGGTAGACGGGTTGCCCGAGGGTTTTGCCCTTGATGTCCCACAAGGCGAGGTCGACGGCACCGATCGCGGCCATCGTCACCGGCCCACGGCGCCAGTAGACACCGCGGTAGAGGTATTGCCAGGTGTCCTCGATGCGTGCGGGATCTCGGCCGATGAGAAGCGGCGCGACATGATCTCGCAGGTACGACGCCACCGCGAGTTCCCTGCCGTTCAAGGTCGCGTCGCCGTAGCCGACGACGCCGTCTGCGGTGGTCACTTTGAGCGTGACGTAATTACGAGTGGGGCTACAGACGATGACGTCCGCAGCGACGATCTTGTCGGTCACGAGCGCTCTGCTTTCTCCGTGAAGTTTCCTCCCGCAACGACATCGGTCAACGGTTCGCGCGCGGCGAGTCGACCGATGTTGGCGGTGATGTCGTCGACCCGACCCTCGAAGGTTTCGCGTGTGATGCCGGAAGAATGAGGTGTCATCAGGACGTTGTGCAGCGTGTGGAACGGATGCCGCGAGGGGGCACCGATGCCGTCGGCCGACGGGTAGTCGTACCAGACGTCGATGGCGGCGCTGCCGAGCGATCCGGCGGACAGGGCGTCGAACAGTGCATCCTGCTGCACGAGGGGGCCGCGGCCGACGTTGATCAGCACGCCGTCCGGTCCGAGAGCTGCAAGTTCGGTGTCGCCGATCATGCCGGTCGTGCGCTCGTTCAGTGGTGCGGACACCACGACGACATCTGCTTCGGTCATCAGGTCGGACAGACGATCGGTCGCTGCGGCCCAGGCCAATCCGTTCTCGGCAGCGTTCACCGATCCGCTTCCTGTGACCGCGATACCCCGGCAACCGAAGGCCCGCAGCAACTGCCACGACTGCGCGCCGATATGACCGAAGCCCACGAATCCCACCGTTGCCGAACCCAGCGAAGTCGACTGCCGAAGCGTCCGGTCGTACACCGGCGACGCCCACCGATCCTCTCGCATGAGGCGGTCCTGGCCGAGAAACCCGCGCCGAAGCACGACGGCGGTGGCTACGACGTATTCGGCAATCGAGCGTTCGTGGTGAAAAGTGTTGGCCACCAATGTCCGAGCGCTCAGGTCGTCGAAGGAAACGCCGTCCGTGCCTGCCCCCGCAACGTGCACCAGCTGCAGATCGGGTGCCGCCTCCGCCAGAACGGCCGGGAACTTTCCGCCGACATACACGGTCGCATCGGCGATGTCCGCGACGAGTGCATCGACGTCGAACTTCTCGTGCCACGACAGCTCGATATCGGAGGCGACTCGGCTCTCGAAGCGGCCACGATGCGGTAGGAGGTTGGAATCTGCGATGACGACCTTCATTTCGAGTCGTCCTTTCCTGGTGCGAGAGTGCGAATCCGAGCGGGCCCCGATGAGCCGCGGACCACGAGTTGGGTAGGGAGGTGGATGGTTCTGGGCGACGACTCCGGTTCGGCTGCCCGCTGGAACACCAGATCGGAGGACACCAGACCTGCACGGCCCATCGGAACGTTGATACTCGTCAGAGCGGGATGCGCGAGTTCGGCCAGGGGCGAATCGTCGATGCCGATGACGCTGAGGTCTTCCGGTACTGCCAGGCCCATCGACCGGACCCCGTTCATGACACCGATGGCCATGGGGTCGTTGTGGGTCATGACGGCGGTCGCACCCGTGGCGACGACGCTGGCAGCCGCAGCATGGCCGCCGGCCAAGGTCTCCTGCTGCCACCCCAGTACATCGAGCACAATTCCTCGTGCTGCACAGAACTGTTCAACGGCGTCGACGCGTCGCTCGTTGGACCACGATTGCGGCGATCCCTGGACGTACGCGAGATGCGTGTGACCGAGAGCTGCCAGGTAATCGACGGCCTGCCGGATACCGTCCTCGGAATCGGCCACGACACAATCGCATTCGCTGGAGGATCGGTTGACCAGCACCAGCGGTGTGTCGCCCGCCAGCTGCACGATGTCCTCGGCCGGTAGTCGTGGAGCACAGACGATCAGAGCGTCGACTCGGCCCTGCAGGTCACCGATCACTTCACGCTCACGGTCTGCGCTTCCGTCGGTGTCGGTGAGGACGATGGTCTGTCTGCGATGCCAGCCCTGCGCTTGCGCGGACTTGACGAAGCTGGCGAAGACGGTGTGGCCGATGTCGGGTACCACGACTGCGACCGTCGTCGCCGAGACGCGGGTGTCGGAGGAGCGCCCCGAGGCCGCGACATAGCCGATCTGGTCGGCGACGGCGATGATCCGAGCCAACGTGTCCGCCCCGATTCGATCCGGGTTGCTGAAGGCGCGCGATGCCGTCGACAGCGACACACCTGCTCGTTGTGCGACCTGCGTGAGCGTGGGTGCCACGGTTCACCTCCTGGGTTCTTTGTGATGCCGAGCACAACGAT
Source organism: Rhodococcus sp. NKCM2511 (assembly GCF_014905595.1). Classification (NCBI taxonomy): domain Bacteria; kingdom Bacillati; phylum Actinomycetota; class Actinomycetes; order Mycobacteriales; family Nocardiaceae; genus Rhodococcus; species Rhodococcus sp. NKCM2511. The sequence goes on from NZ_BNHJ02000002.1 coordinate 489,756, forward strand.
GGCAGAAGTTGCGCAATATTGTCAACGCCTTGCGCAACAGAGGCCCGGGCGTACTGGGTCCGCGGTTTGACACACTCGACTGCGACCACGTCCGCACAGAGGGAGACTCACCTTGCGCACCTTCACGCACCCCCAGACCGGCACAACCGTGTCGAGCATCGTCCTCGGGTTCATGCGCATCCTCGATCTGGACGACGACAGGATTCGCAGGTTGGTCGACACCGCCCTGGACGTGGGTGTGACCGTCTTCGATCACGCCGACATCTACGGCGGCAGACCCCACGGGTGCGAGGAGCGCTTCGGACAAGCGGTGACACTCACTCCGTCGCAGCGTGAGCGCGTCAGCATTCAGAGCAAGGTCGGCATTCGCGACGGCTATTTCGACTTCTCGGAAGACCACATCGTGTCGACCGTCGAGGGTTCGCTCTCGGCTCTCGGCGTCGATCATCTCGACACCCTGCTGCTGCATCGACCGGACAGCCTGGTCGAGCCCGACGAGGTCGCGGCGGCATTCGACACACTGCACACGTCGGGCAAAGTGCTCGGTTTCGGCGTTTCCAATCACACTCCCGGTCAGATCGAATTGCTCGAAACAGCAGTCACACAACCACTTCTGTTCGACCAAGTGCAGTTGAGCGTCGTCCATTCACCGCTGATCGCTGCGGGCCTGACCGCCAACATCGGCGCGCTGGACCAGTCGGTGGATCGTGACAACGGGTTGCTCGACTACGCGAGGGCGCGGGGCATCACCGTGCAAGCGTGGTCGCCACTCCAGAGCGGGACCTCGTCGGGTGTGTTCGTCGGAGATCGCGCGAACTACCCGGCCCTCAACGATGCGCTCGACGACATTGCCACCCGATACGACACGACACCGGCTGCGATAGCGGTCGCGTGGATAACACGCCACCCGGCCGACATTCAGGTGGTCCTGGGGACCACCACGCCGGATCGGATAGTAGAGGCCGCTACGGGGTCGGACATCCGCCTGACCAGGGCGGAATGGTACGGCCTGTTCCGCGCAGCAGGTCACACACTGCCCTGATGCCGGGCATCGGGCTGTGTTACCTCGCCGTTACCAAGTAGCGACGAATCCGTGATGTTGCAGGCTCGGTTCGGTGATGTTGCGCTGTCAGGATTACGGGACAGCGTGCACCGGAACCTGCAGCCCTCGGGTTCCACACCGAGCACGCCGGTTCGATAGGCCACCCGAACTGAGAGGTTCGCACCGTGACTGTTTCCGATTTCACCGATGTTCGCTCCACCGCCCCCGACCGACGCCACTCGATCGGTATCGAGTCCTACTCCCCCGATCTGACCGTTGTTCGCGCCGTCGGCGAGCTGGACATGAGTGCACGAGCAGATTTGGTGAACGCCCTCGACGGCGCCCTACGGGGCAATGCAGTTGTGCTGCTGGACTTGTCGGCGGTGGACTTCATGTACTCGGGTGCCGCGAGCGCGATCGTCGATGCTGTCGAACGTTCCGACGGACGCGTCGAGGTCTTCGCTCCTACCCGGCCGGCGCGCCGAGTGCTCGATGCGGTGGGTGCGAGCTTCATCGGGGAAGATCCCTCCGCGCGCTGATTCGCAAGGTTTGCGTGGAGGTACAACCGGCAAACCTCATGTGGACAGCGACTCCAGTCGGTAACGACCGTGAATCGTCTCGAGAACTGGGGCGGCTTTCGTTTTGCCGCAATGGGTCCTCTTCACACGAGGCAAGGATCGACAATGTCCGACCAGTTCACCAAGAGCGACCCCACCACTGCTTTCTCCATGCCCGATCGGGACGACCAGCCCGAGCTCGAGCATCCGGGATTGACTCGCGACATGGTCACCGCACCGGATCACGGCGAGAAGTCGTACCGGGGTTCGGATCGGTTGCACGGCCGAAAAGCGTTGATCACCGGTGGTGATTCCGGGATCGGACGAGCTGTGGCGCTGGCATTCGCGCGAGAAGGTGCCGATGTCGTCATTGCTCATCTCGAATCCGAGGGCCCCGATGCCCAAGCGACCGTCGACCTGATCGAAGCCGCTGGGCGGTCGGGCCGAGCGATCGCCTGCGACCTCACCGACGAAACGCAGTGCACCAAGTTGGTCGACACTGCCGTGGAGGTTCTCGGAGGCCTCGACATCGTCGTCAACAACGCCGCGTTCCAGATGGCCCAGATGGGCGGCATCGCCGATATCACCACCGACCAGTTCGACCGTGTGCTCAAGACCAACTTGTATGCCTTGTTCTGGATTTCGAAGCACGCCGCCGCCGTCATGGGTGCGGGCTCCACCATCATCAACACCACCTCGATTCAGGCATCGAATCCGTCACCGGAGTTGATGGACTACGCCACCACCAAGGCAGGCATCGTCGCTTTCACCAAGGGCCTGGCCGGCGACCTCGCCGGCCAGGGCATTCGAGTCAATGCCGTTGCGCCCGGACCTATTTGGACTCCCCTGATTCCTGCGACCATGCCTGCCGAGAAGTACGGCGAGTTCGGCGAGACGGTTCCGTTGGGCCGCCCGGGCCAGCCCGCGGAATTGGCTCCGGCCTACGTCTTCTTGGCCTCGAACGAGTCCAGCTACATCACAGGCGAGACCATTGCGGTCACCGGGGGCACCCCGTTCAACTGATCTCGGGGTCTTCGGACTTCGACGCCCGCCACGCCAACAGCACCCCGTCTCCTTCGGGTCGCCGCCATGGCAGGAAGAGCGCCACAGCGAACGCGCATGCCATGGCGGCCCCGACGGTGACGAACGACGCGAGCTGAAATCCCTCCAGAGACGCGGCTTTCATCGCATACACGAGCTCCGCCTTCTGCGTCGCGAAGATCGGGTTGGTCGGCGCCTTGACGATTTCGATGACGCTGACGACGGTCTCACGGGCAAAGGCCTTCTGGTAGGGCTCCATGATTGCGTCGGGAATGGCGTCGATTCGGGGGCCCACTTTCGTGGTGTAGATCGACGCGACGATCGAGCCCAGCACCGCGACGCCGAGTGTTCCACCCACCTCACGGGTGGTGTCGTTCACCGCCGAGCCCGCACCTGCTTCGTCGAGCGTCACCGACGACATGATGGATTCGGTGGCCGGGCCTTGCACGATCGCCAACCCGAGGCCCATCAAGATCATCGAGACGACGACCGGTCCCAGGTACGGCGTTTCGACCTCGACCTGGCCCGCAATGAACATGCCGATGCTCATCACGACGAGTCCGAAGACGATGACGGCCGTCGTTCCGATTCGCTGCGCGATCAGTGTGGCCAGTGGTGCCCCGACCGCGATGGATACCGCGAACGGCAGTGAATGAACGCCGAACTGCAACGGCGTCAGTTCCATGACACCCTGAAAATACTGGGTGATCATGAACAGGAAGCCGAACATACTGAAGTACCCCACAGCAATGGCCAAGGCGGGCAGCGAGAATCGTCTGATTCGGAACAGATTCAGGTCCAGTACCGGAGACGGTGTTCGCAACTCCCACCACACGAACGCAGCAAGCGCGACGCATCCGGCGATGTAGCCTCCGATGCTCGCCGTTGACAACCAACCGTTGTGCGGCGCTTCGATGATCGCCCACACCACGACCGTGATGCCCGTCAAGGACAGCACGATTCCGACAGGGTCGTACTTGCCCACATGTTCGGCCCTCGACTCCGGAACGCAGGCCAGTGCGGCCACCAGAACGAGCAGGGCAACCGGAACATTGATCCAGAACACCGAATGCCACGAGAAGTGCTCCAGCAGAAAGCCGCCCGCTGTCGGACCGATGGCGATGGCGAAACCTGCCATCGCCGTCCACGCTGCGATGGCCAGCGCTCGCTCTTTGGCGTCGGTGAAGATATTGATGATGAGAGCCAACGTGGCCGGAAAGACCGCCGCCGCACAGACTCCCATCGCGGCGCGGGCGGCAACGACCTGCCCGAGGTCGACGGCGACCGCGCCGCCCACCGACATCAGCCCAATGCCCGCCAGGCCGATGATCATCACCTTCTTGCGCCCGTATCGGTCTCCTAGGTGGCCGAAAGCGAGAAGCAATCCCGCGAACGTCAGCGTGTAGGCGTCGACCACCCACTGCAAGCCGCTGATGTCGGCGCGTAGCTGTAGCCCCATCGACGGCAGGGCGACGTTGACGACGGTGTTGTCCAACACAACGAGCAGTTCCGCTGCGCAGATCACGAGTAGAGCCAGATATCGGCCGCGAAGCTTCGTACCCTCTACGCGGTGTCGAGAAGTGGTGAGTGACGGCATGAGATCCCCTCCGGCTATGACAGGTGACATAGTTCCTGAGGGGAAAGTAACTGTAACTCGGCGTTATAGCAATAGACGCTATCGGGAACTCTGCCCACCCGCTGCGTCCAGGACCGCGTCGAGCAGAGCCAACAACTCCCCCTCCGTCCGATCCAGCGCAGTGGTCGATCGCTGCGCTTTCGCCACGATCAGGGCACCCTCGATCGCCGATATGGAGAACGTCGCGAGCGCCTGCGCCCGCTCTCTCGTCAACCCGTGCTGCCAGAGCGATGCGGCGATCGTGTCTTCCCACGACGAGAACGACTCACCGGCCGCGGTGACGGCACCGGGGGCATTCGCCCCCTCGAGTGCGGCAGGAGCAATGGGGCAACCGGACACGAAATCGGTGCTCGACAGTTCACTGCGAAAGCCCTCGATGATCGCGCGCACCGTCGCCGCCGGCCCGACCTGGGCCAACCCCTCGGAGATCATCGCCCCCATCACCGCACCGGCCGTTCGCGTTGCCTCCTCGACCAGTTGAGGCTTGCCCCGAGGAAAGTGGTGATAGATCGAGCCCCTCGGCGCACCTGCGTGCTCGATGACGTCGGCCAACGAAGTCGCTTCGACTCCACGCTGCCGAAACAACTGCGCCGCACTGCGCAGCATGTCCTCACGAGCACTGCTTCGATTCGCCATCCATCACCTTTCCGAACACGATCATTGACGTGACACCGAGTTACATCTACAGTCGCGTGTGACTATGACGGCAATCATATCCCGTCACGCTATCGCTGAACCGGAGTCACGCCATGCCCACCGAGACCGACGTCGTCGAACTGAGCACCCCGCTCCCACTCCCCTGCGGGCAGACCCTTCCGAACCGGGTGATGAAAGCGGCCTTGAGCGAGGGCCTTGGGACTGCCGAACACGCACCCGATACCCGGCTCGAAACGCTGTACCGCCGTTGGGGCGCGGGTGGCTACGGATTGGTGGTGACCGGCAACGTGATGGTCGACCGATCTCACCTGGGCGAACCCGGCAACGTCGTCATCGAAGACGACCGCGACCACGATGCGCTGGCGCGCTGGGCGAAATCGACCTCCGACGGTGGCGTCCCCATCTGGGTACAACTCAATCACCCTGGTAGGCAGGCCAATCCGATCGTCACCCGTGCCACGCCCGTCGCCCCGTCTGCCATCGCGTCCGGCGTACCCGGGCTACCGACACCGCGTGCGTTGAGCGAGAACGAGATTCGAGACATCATCGACAGGTTCGCCCTGGCCGCGTCGGTAGCGGAGGCGGCCGGCTTCGATGGTGTGCAGCTCCACGGTGCCCACGGATACCTGGTGTCCCAGTTTCTCTCACCACTGTCGAACCGACGCGAGGACGCGTGGGGCGGAGACCTCGACGGCAGGATGCGATTCGTTCTTCACGTCGTGCGCGCCATCAGAGCGGCCGTGTCCCCCGGCTTTGCAGTGGGAATCAAACTGAACTCCGCAGACTTCCAGCGCGGCGGATTCAGCGAAGAGGAATCTCGCATCACCGTCGAGCATCTCGTCGAGGAAGCGATCGATCTGATCGAAATCAGTGGCGGCAGTTACGAATCACCCGCGATGATGGGCACCTCCAGCACTCGCGATCGCGAAGCCTACTTCCTGGAATACGCCCACACGGTGCGCGACGCAGCCGGGAGCGTTCCACTTGCAGTGACCGGTGGTTTCCGCACCCGCTCGGTGATGAGTGCGGCCGTACGATCGGGAGAGTGCGACGTCGTCGGTCTCGGTCGCCCGACTGCTCTCGCCCCGGCAGTAGCCCGCTCACTGGTCGACGGCTCACTGGATCGGGTCGAGACTCCGCTCGTCGCGTTGCGAGTTCCGTCGAAAGCTGGTGCTTTCAAACAGATCAACGGCGCTCTGGACTTGCAGTGGCACACCGACCAACTGCAGCTCATCGGCGACGGAAAGCAACCCGATTCGGGACGCCCCGCCTGGCGAACAGCGATAGCAATGGTGCAGCGCAACGGCTGGGACGCGTTTCGCAGTCGGCGCGCCGGGGGCACCACGACAGCGTCCGCCGCAGCCGCGAAGTTCCGCCGGGAGCGGTGGATCGGAAAGCACGTCGCCAACCCGCTCGTGAACGGGCTGACGTCGGTCGGATTCAGAACATCGTTGGTCACCGACATCGAGACCGTGGGCCGTCGATCCGGTCTGCGCCGACAGGTACCGGTCTCTGCGTCGTTCGACCGGGCAGGAGCGTGGGTGATCTCCCAGCACGGAACCAGGTCCGGTTGGGGAGCCAACATCGGAGACGAGCCGCGTATCAGGATTCGCGTCGGCGATCGCTGGCGAGCGGGCACAGCTACGTTCGTGCCCGAGGACGACGTCAGTGCGCGAGCGCGCGCTTTTTCCGCGAACCCACTGTTCGGGCGGCTCATCGGCGCAGGTTTTCGCGCCCTCCAGACCGACCCGATATCTGTGCGGATCGATTTCACCGATTGACAGGATGAGTGCTCGACGGTGGATCGTCGCACGACGCATAATGACCCGATGGCACCGATACCCACGGGCACGCTGCGCGAGACCGAGACCGGCTACGCCCTCGAGCTGAGCCGAACCGTCGCCGCGTCACGAGAGGATGTGTGGGCCAGCCTCACCGAATCCTCTCGGACCGCGTTGTGGTTCGGGCCCTGGGAACGGGTGACGGACGACAGCATCCGCGTCATCATGATCTTCGAGGACGGCGAACCCGTCGCCGACATGGCGATCGACGCCTGCGAGCCGCCCCAACGACTGGCCGTCCGTATGTCGGACGAGGGCGGCTGGCCGCTCGAGGTCAGGCTCACCGAGAAGGGCCGCGACACACTCGTCGTGCTGACCCACGGCCTCGACAGCACGGACGGCATCGGCGACATAGGTCCGGGCTGGGAGTACTACCTGGACATGCTGATCGCATCCAGGGACGCCGCACCGCTGCCGAGCTTCGACGACTACTACCCCGCACAGCAGGAGTACTACTCGTCTCTGCGGCCGGAATGACGTCAGTGATTGCGTAACGCTTCGATCAGCTCTTTCTTGTTCAGCTTGGAGTAGCCCTCCAGGCCGATCTCCTTCGCTCGATCGGTCAGTTCGTCGACGGTCCAGTCCTCGTACGATCCGGACTCGCCGCCCTTCTTGCCTACGTTCTTCCTGCCCTCGTTGGCCGCGGCATTCGAGATGCGCGCCGACTTCTCCTTCGAGTTTCCTTCGTCACGGAGCTTCTCGTACAGATCCTGGTCCTTGAGCTGGGGCTGGTCATCGTTGGTGGGCATGCTGGTCCTCCGTTCGATCGTTTGTACTGATACAACTACCCGGTGCTCCCGCCGGCAAACACACTTGCCTTCTGTCGCTGTGGGGTAGAACAACGAAAGCTGGGTACCTTCGGGACATGCCTTACCTGGATCGTGTCGCGGACGTGTTCGTATTGAATCTCGGCACTCGCGACGTGGAGGACACCGAGAACCGGATGGGGCCGGATTGGGTGGCCGAGGTCAACGCTCAGCTCGACGAGGTAGAAGCCAGTAGTGGCCCGACTGCACTGGTCACGACGGCCACCGGCAAGTACTTCTCCACCGGAGTCGACTTGTCCTGGGGTGCCGAGAACCTGGACCAGATCAACCGGTTCATCGGAACGGTGCAGGAACTGCTGGTGCGGTTCTTGACCCTCCCGATGCAGACGGTGGCGGCCATGCAGGGGCACACCTACGGCGGTGCCGCATTTTTCGTCATGGCACACGACTACCGCGTCATGCGCTCCGATCGCGGCTTCCTGTGCTTTCCTGGCGTCAACATCGGTGCCACCTACAGCCCGGGAACAGTCGACATGGTCCGAGCCAAGCTCGCACCGCACACGTTCCACGAAGCACTGACCACGGGCCGACGCTACGGCGGAGTGGACGCAGCCGCCCTCGGCTTGGTGGACGCAGTGTCCACCGAGGATCGGCTGCGTGACGACGCACTCTCGAGGGCAACGGATTTGATCGGAACCCGCGGGCCCGTACTCGGCGAAATCAAGCGCACGATGTACGCGAGCGAGATACGTTCGCTGTCCACTCCGGTCGCCGGTGTGGACGAAATGGAATGGGCCGCGAACTGATTCTGGCTCGCTGCCGCTTACGCGTCGGCTACCAGCGGAGCGACCTCGGTACCGAGGAGCTCGATGCCGCGCAACAGATCACCGTGGGCGAGACGCGGATTGGTCATCTGCAGTGACAGTCGATCCACACCGCCGAGTTGCTCGCTTACCCGAACGATCTTGTCGGCGACGGTTTTCGGGTCTCCCATGAAGAACGCGCCGTTGGGTCCCGACGTAGCGTCGAACTGCTGTCGGCTCGGTCGAGCGAACCCGCGCTCGCGAGAGATCTTGGTGAACATCTCGTTCCAGCCCGGGTAGATGGTGTTGGCTGCCGCCTCGGTGGTGTCGGCGACGAATCCGAACACGTGCAATCCGACTTTCAGCTTCTCCGGCGCGTGACCCGCTTGCGCGCCCGCGCGCCGATACAGGTCGACGAGCGGCGCGAACTGGCGCGGCTCTCCGCCGATGATGGCGATCATCAGGGGTAGGCCCAGAAGCCCTGCACGAGCGAATGATTCGGGGGTTCCGCCGACACCGACCCAGATGGGTAGCGGATCTTGCAGCGGACGCGGATAGATCCCCTGACGGTTCAGCGCCGGCCGGTGCCGGCCGGACCACGTGATCTCCTCGTTGTCGCGAATCTGCAGCAGGAGATCCAGCTTCTCGGCGAACAGGGAGTCGTAATCGGCCAAGTCGAGTCCGAACAGTGGGAAAGACTCGGTGAACGAGCCTCGGCCGACCACCAAATCGATCCGGCCCTTCGAGATCAGGTCGAGAGTGGCGAACTCCTGGAACACTCGCACCGGATCGTCGGCACTGAGTACCTTGACCGCGCTGCCGAGCCGGATGTTCTCGGTGCGCGCGGCTGCTGCGGCCAGAATGATCGACGGAGCGGAGTCGTAGTACTCGCTGCGATGGTGCTCACCGATGCCGAACGAGTAGAGACCGACCTGATCCGCGAGGGCGATCTCCTCGAGTAGGTGCCCCATCCTCTCCTCCGGCGCGATGACGCGGCCGTCGGTCGGATCGGTCACGGAAGAGACGAAGCTGTCTACGCCCAGGTGCATTGGGTACCTCTCGATTCGGGATGGACGAACCCATCAGCGTCGATGAAGGTTCAATTATTCCAGTGGACGGTGGGCAGAAAACTACTACTCTCCCCGACGCTTCGCCTCATCCGCCGCGAAGTACATCCGCTGACTTGCACCGAAGCCGACCGACACAACGCGTCACGCATGAGCTGTTATCGTGCGTGGGCGTTGGTTTTCGATGGCCGTGCTGGTCATCGGATCGTAAGAGGGAATCCGGTGAAAACCCGGAACTGCCCCGCAGCGGTGAGTGGAAACGACCGCGGTCATCGAGCACTGGGATTCGTCCCGGGAAGCGACCGCCAATAGGAGTCGTCCGAGAAGGTGGTCGGATGGCGTGTCCGCGAGTCCGAAGACCTGCCACCGCGGCTGCGCCGCCGGCGTGGTCGCCTGTCGATCCCGAGGGACACGGTCGACGAGGTCGTCGTTCGCGCTGCGCGGATTCGCCTCGGAAGCCGTGCTTTTCGCAGGTCGCCAGGTCAGGGATCAGCGGAGAAAGTTGCGCATGCAGTCCAGATCGGTCCTGCCCCTCACTGTGCTCGCCGCCGCGATCTGGGCGGTGTCTGCACTCTCGGCACTGATGTTCGGGGCCGCGCACATCCCGGCAACCGACGCGATGGGCTACCTGTGGGCACAGCTGTCGGGCGGCACGATCGCCGTCAGCGATGTCCCCGACTACCGCATCGTCGTCGATTCTCGGCTGCCTCGGGTGTTGCTGGCGACGGTCATCGGAGCAGGTCTGGCTGTGGTCGGACTGGTGGTGCAGGCGATGGTGCGCAACGCACTCGCAGATCCCTACGTTCTCGGAATCTCGTCGGGTGCATCGGTAGGCGCGACGTCGGTGGTCCTGTTCGGCACCTTCGGTGCCCTGGGCATCTACGCGCTCTCGAGCGCAGCGTTCCTCGGCGCACTCGCCGCAACCGCCCTCGTGTATCTGATGGCACGCTCCCCGGTAGGGCTGGTGCCACTGCGCCTGGTCCTGACGGGTACCGCGTTGGGTTACGGATTTTCAGCAATGACCACCGTGCTGATCTTCCTGGCACCTCAGGGCGACGGCGCTCGCAGTGTGATGTTCTGGTTGCTCGGCAGCCTCGCCGGTGCCACCTGGGCCAGCGTCCCGCTGGCCGCCGCCGTCACCGTGGCCGGAGTAGCCGCGACCGCTCTGACGGCCCGCAGACTCAACGCGCTGTCGATGGGAGACGAAGTCAGCGCGGCACTGGGCTTGAACGCGGCACGTCTACGTCTGTCTCTCTTCGTGACATCCGCAGCGATGACAGGGTGCTACGTGTCGATCTGTGGCGCAGTGGGATTCGTCGGTCTGGTCGTCCCTCACGTAGCACGGTTACTGGTCGGGGCCGACCACAGCAGGCTTGTCGTGATCACCCCGGTCCTGGGTGCGGCTTTCCTCGTCACCGCAGATCTGGTGTCCCGAACGGTTCTACCGCCGCAAGAGCTCCCCCTGGGGGCGATCACCGCGGCAGTCGGAGTTCCGGCGTTCGTGCTGCTGATGCGTCGCCGCGGCGCGATGATCGGCGACCGTTGATGCGCGTCGACTACGCCGACGTCGCAGTCGATATCGGCGGCACCCGCATCATCGACGACATCACCATGAGCCTGGACGCCGGCAGCATCGTCGGCATCGTCGGCGCGAACGGGAGCGGCAAGTCGACACTGCTGCGGTGCCTGTATCGAGCGACCGAGCCCTCGACCGGACGCATCGAGGTAGGTGGCCGCGACATCACCGCAATCACCATGCAAGAGAACGCACGTCAGGTCGCAGCACTCACCCAGGACTCCTCGATGCACTTCGACTTCACCGCACGCGAGGTCGTCGCCACCGGACGTCTTCCACACAACTCCACGTTAGGACGCAACCGCACCCGCGACGACGACGCGTGCGCTCGTGCCTCGACCGTCGCCGACGTGGAACATCTGTTGGACCGATCGTTCCTGTCCCTGTCCGGAGGCGAACGCCAACGTGTTCTGATCGCACGGGCTTTCGCCCAGCAACCGAACGTGCTCGTGCTCGACGAACCCACCAATCACCTCGATATACGACACCAATACGCAGTGCTGAGCGCCGCTGCGAGCCTGCAGATCACCGTGATCGCCGCGCTTCACGATCTGAATATCGCCGCCCAATTCTGCGACCGCTTGGTCGTACTTCACGCCGGCCGCATCGTCTGTGCGGGTTCACCCGATGATGTCGTGACCGAGAAGGTGCTCTCGACCTGGTTCGGGATCGGCGGACACATCGTCACCCACCCACGCCTGGGAGTTCCCCAGGTTCTCTTCGACGACAAGGACACTCGATGACCCACCTCTTTCGCCGGCCTCGCACGATCGCCATTGCCGCGACCGCTGTTGCAGCACTGGTCAGTTCGTGCGGAGCCCAGGTCGACACAGCCACCGAGCAGGGTGGCGATCAGGTGACGGTCACCAACTGCGGCGAGCCGCTGACCGTGACCGGTACCCCACAGCGGGTACTGACCAACGATACCGGCATCACCGAGATGATGTTCGCCCTCGGCCTCGCCGACCGCCTCGTCGGATACACCAGCTACCCGGGCAAGGAGCGAGACATCGACTCCTCGCCGTGGAAGAGCGACTTCGACGCGGCACCGGAACTGGCCGACGCCTTCACCCGTGAGGTGATTCAGTCGGCGAACCCGGACTTCGTTTTCGCCGGCTGGAATTATGGCTACAAGGAGTCGACCGGTGTGACTCCCGATTGGATTCGCAGCATAGGCGCAGTTCCCTACCAACTCACCGAAGCATGCCGGCAACCCGGCAGTACTGCACGCGGAGTCATGGAGCCCCTCGACGCGCTCTACACCGACCTACGAAACCTCGGCGACCTCTTCGGAGTTCCTGACCGGGCCGACCGACTCGTCACCGACTACGAGAACCAGATCGGTGCCGCGAACGCCGGGGCTCCGGACGGCCGAGACCCGGCGCGGGTGTTCCTGTTCGACAGCGCCGATCCCGAGCCCTTCACCTCCGGCCGCACCGCAGCTCCGTCGCAGATCATCCGAGAAGCCGGTGGCAGCAACATCTTCGACGACCTCGACGATTCCTGGACCACCGCGTCCTGGGAAGCCGCAGCCCACCGCGACCCCGAGTTCATCGTCATCGTCGATTACGGTGCCGGACCGTCGAATTCGGTGGACGCCAAGATCGCGCAACTACGTGCACAACCCCTGATGTCCGGCACCACCGCCGTACGTGAGAACAACATCATTGCCCTCCCCTACGCAGCGCTCGTCGAAGGACCACGCAACCCCGCCGCCGTCACCACGGTGGCGGACTTCCTCCGATCCAAGGGCCGCTGACCGTCCACAAGAACGGGGCAGCGACACCTCGGTGGTTGCGGCTCCCGAGGCTCGAATCCAGTGCAGGCGCTCAGTCTTCGATCGTCACGATCGGAGAAGCCTGCTGCACGGTAAACGAGTTCCACGGCAAAGTCGCGAGGACGTCGGGCAGCCCGGGGTAATCGGAGACCCACGCTGTTGTCGGATCGACGCCTTCGGTTACGCACGATGCGAGCGCGACATAGGTGCCGGCCGGGATATCGGTGACGTGTTGGGTGCTGATTCCGATCTGGCCCCCGTCGTCGGTCGAGTACAGCGACTGGCCGTTACCGACGACCTCCCACACCGGAGGCAGCACTCCGCCCGGTGCCGGAGCCAACGATGTGCCGCAGGCCAGGTCGCTACCGGAGTTGTTGGTGATCGTGTTGGTCACCGTCGATCCGTCGACCTCGAACGCATACGTCACGTCTGTCGATTGCGCCGCTGATGCCGTCGCTGGAAACGCCGCTAGTGCTGGCGCACAAAGTAGCGCTCCGATCAGAATCCGACTGGTCGATCGCATGGCAATCCTCCTGGTTCGCGTGAACTATGTCCGAGTTGCCAGTCTGCATCAAAAAATACCGATCAGCATCTTTCGAACCGAATGCAGCCGAACGGGGCGAGAAACAGGGTCGAGAACCGTTGTGTCGGTGTCGGATTGCAGACTGCTATGGGTCGCGAGTTTCTCGCACCGCTTCGGCACGCTTCTTGATGTATGCATTCCGAACGCACAGGACGCGCAGGAGATACAGCTTGCCTGGAATATCCAGGATCGCCGCGCCGAGTCGTCCACCACGGAATTCGACCGACATGATGTCGACCATCTGCGTCTGACCCCGGCGTGCGAGAAAGAAGTGCTCGTGGCGCATCGAGGCAAAGGGTCCGGTGACCTGCTCGTCCACGAAATATCTCGCGGGCTCGTACTCGGTGATGCGGCTGGTCAAGGTGAACCACACACCGAGATGCCTGGAGCGGATGTCGATTTCATCGCCCAAACGAAGAGCACTCCGCTTCGAATCGACTCGCACGCTCTCTCCGTACGCTCCCTGAGACTCGGCGTGAACGATTGCATCCGACTCCAGATCGAACACGTCAGCGGGGTTCGCCGCGATCGAAGTCGTGAGCCTGATGGTGAACGCCATGGGCACAGCTTTGCAGGTCGGTGGCAGGGTTGGCCGATGAGCTGATGGCACCGCTGTCGATCGGTGGCGAGGCCCTCACGTTCGCCACTCAGGTCGGCCACAGTAATCTCGCCCAGTGGGTCGACGGTGCTCGAACAGCAATGTTCGATGCGCTCCTGAAGGACGGGCCGGGTTTCAGTGAACCTGACAGCCCCTGGCGAGATCGCATGCGTGAAGCTGGCGATGACCCCGACGGCGAGGGTCCGATGCCCGACGGCCTGTTTCACACGCTGGAGGTCTACACAGCGATGATCGTCAACCACACTGGAATCGAACTTACTCAGGAACTATTGCGCAGCGGACAGTTTCAGGTCGGCGACTCCCTCGAATAGTGGGGGGCTTAGTCGAGTAAAGCCGGTTGCGAGTTGTCGAGGGCTAGCGCGACTCGGAGGGATGTGGTGGCCGGCCGAGTTGCTGACTGTTTCTCCCTGCCGCTCGACTGGATCCGAGCACTCAGCGGCGGAAACGGTCGAGATGGGTTGACGACGCGGGCTACCGAACAAAAATGCCCGTTCACGAACTGCGGTGAACGGGCATTTCGCTGTGCGCCATCAGGGATTCGAACCCCGGACCCGCTGTACTAGAGATAACAATTCAGGGAGGTCCCAGAACGTTCACCGCAGACCCGCCGAGCTGGGTGTTCGGCGAATCGAGTGGCCACCGATGTCCAGGTGAATCCAGACGGGCTCGATCCAAAGTGATGAGTAAACGATGACCTCCTTAGACCCGTTCCCAGTCCATCGGCGTCCGTAAAATCTTTCAACGTCTAAACGGACCGCCCTGTCCTTGGGACTCATCCAGCATCGGAATGAGGATACGCCGCGGACGCGACGCCCCCTAAGATGCTGCGCGTGGTGTCCCGGTGCCGTGAACTGCGATCCAAAGCTACGGCACCGATGCCGGTGACCCCCGTTCGTTAAACATCACGGCTGAAAACGTGCGCCGGATCGTCGCCGCCGATCTTCGCGAACATCAGTCGAAGCGGTTCCATGTTCTGCACGGCCCGCGCAAGATGGTGTACGCGGTTCAGTTCCTTCAGCTCGATCGAATTCCACGCCAGACCAAGCCTCGACTGGACAGCATCTGGACAAGAGACTGCCTCCGCGTGTTGCCGTTCTCCTCGAGAAAGGGATGGCAATATCCCCAAAGTCATGCGTCTTCGCGAAACGAAGAGTTCGAGATCGCGCACAGTCCGGCTCGCCGCGGGTGCCCAAAATTTTCATCGCCTGCTCATCGTGGGGCCGACGAATCGAAGAAGTACGGACGAAACCGAGATCGGTACAACCGAATCGAAAGCAGTCCCAGGCCGATGTAGGCACAGCCGATGAAAACGAAGGCCCCGTGAACCGACGGGAACGAGACTCGGTCGGTGTGGGGTGTTTGGAGTAGGGACGCTTGCAACGCAATGGTGCCACCGATGACCAATCCAGCTTCGGTGAATGGAGTAGCAGACGAGCTCGACACCAGAACGAGCACACCCGCGAGAACGATTGCCAACGGCAGGACGCTCCACGTGGTGGCTACGGTCAGTACGCCTAGCCCCACCGACGCGCATCCCGCGGCCGTCAATGCGGTTCGAGCGAGCGACCATTGCCGCGGAATATCGATATGCATCGCTGCGTCGCAGTCCACGATTGACCTCTTCGATAGCTGTTGATGCAGCGAGACCGTAGATGGGCCATGCCCGGGGCGACGTAACTGCCGATTCTGTCGAACATCGGATTCGGAAATCGACTGCATCGTCCGCACTGTCGAACACTCCCCCGGCAACTCAGGTAAGGGGCGAAGTGTGGTCTGCAGCACAGGTCGAGGAAGGAGTCGAGCAATGTCAGAACACGAGGTGAGTTCTCGACCCGGTCGGGTGGCAGTCATCGGGGGCGGACGGCACGGACATCTGATATGCCACGCGATGAAGTCAACCGCCCTGCCGGTGTTCTTGGACTTGTACGGAGACCACACGTACGTAGGACCAAGCCCAATTCAGTTTATTAGCTACGGATTTCGGCGTATCACCGGAAGTTGTCGAGCACGATGAGCACGTGCTTGTCGCGAAGATAGTCAAGTATCTTGTCCATCGCATCTTTGTTGGACTGATCGATCACCCCTAGCGCAGCAGCCGCGGCCGGTGTCAACGCGTCCGGATCTCGAACCGAGGCAAGATCTATCCATCGGTATGAATCGCGGAACGCCCTGGACGTTTGTTCCGCGATCCGTTCCGCAAGCCGAGTCTTTCCGACGCCGCCAGGACCGAGCAGCGTAACCAGCCGGGATTGCTGCAGGCGGACGCGCGCTTCATCTATCTCTTTACGGCGGCCGATGAAGCTGGTGATGCTCTGTCGGTACGGTCTGTTGCTGTACAGGGGTGACTCCGTTGCCATGGACGCTCTGTGGCGTTCAGCGAAACATACCTCACCGATGTGTGATCGCGAACACAGGCATCGGCGCGGGTGAACGCAATGAAGACCACATGACGTCAGGAAAGCCGATCACGGCAAATAGATCCTCTCAGCAGGCAGATTTGACATGTCCAGTGTCGAGACAGCGATGGCTGCCGCCGCGGAGCACTTCGGAGGAATCGATATCGTCGTGGCCGGAGCCGGAGCCGGAATCGGAAACGTAATCGGGTCCATCGACGCGACCCGAGCCGAGGAGTTCGAACGCGTCGTGGACGTCAATCTGACCGGCGCATGGCGCACTTCCCGTGCCGCTGCGCCTTACGTCTCGAAAAGGGCGGGCATCTCCTGGCGATAGCATCGGTGGAAGGTCGTCATCCCGAAGAAGCTGAAGAATGCGGGTATCGCGCCAGGTGCGCTGCGCCCGCTGATCGAGCGCATCGACTAACCAGCTTCCTGCACTCCCCGCTGCACAGCAGCTACACAACCCCAACCGAAACATTCGCGAGGCGATCGAACTCTCCCGTGTAAGCCGCCGACGGTCTGAACCGTCCTCGAGACGGCCTGTCGCGAACAATCTCGGATCGGTACCAGAAAAGTAGACTCAACGGAGGCCACGCTGAGCCTCACGTGTGGGGCAGGGTCGGCTCGACTGCCGGTTCGGCCCTGCCGTTTCCTATCGACGACATCGATAAGCGCTCATCGATACGAACTGATTCTCACCATGCCTCGACTCTCGTAGTCTTGAGCTGCGCGGTTGTTGCCGCGTCAGAGGCGCGGAGGTGGCGATCTTGGAGCACGACCCGACGGCCCCTGATGCGCTGCGGCAGGGTTCGGCGGCGTACCGTTCCGGGTCCAGCGCACCGTCCGCCTTGTCGCGCAGCTGTATCCATGTCTCGAGATCACACTGGACGAAGGCGGAGATCGGCTCCTTGCAGACATATTCGGTGCAGCCTTCGATGCGAGACCACTCCAGCGGCACTCACCGACTCGCGAGTAACGGGCCCTTGCCCGGGCTCCCGTAGCAAAGTCGTGGCGACAGGCTGAATTTCGGTCTCCAACTTCGGTGTGCCCAGCCGAACCCTCATCTGTGCCTTCGACGTCGCCGTAGAAGCGCCCACTCCGTTCAGCCGCCGACAACCAGGAGAGTCCGATGACAGCAGTTATCCCCCAACCACACATTCCGACCTTCAAGAGCGGGACACCACACATCGACGAGGTCGGCGACGGCCTGTTCGCCTACATCCAGCCCGACGGCACATGGTCCATCAACAACCCCGGGTTCATCGTCGGTCCCGATGGCGTCGTCAGCGTCGACACCTGCGAAACTGCCCAGCGCACACAGGCATACATCGACGCAGTTCGTGACTTCACAGGGCGCGAGATCCGGACAGTGGTCAATACCCACCACCACCCCGACCATACCGCTGGGAACGGAATGCTTCCCCGTGCCACCATCATCGGCCACGAACAAACGCGAGCAGAGATGATTGCGCACGCAGAGATCGAGCTACCACCCGGCATATTCGAGGAAATCGACAATGGGAACCCCCCGTTCACCCCTCCATTCCTGACCTACACCGACGGGATGACGCTGTGGTTGGGAGACCGACGGTGCGAGATAAGCTACGTGGGCCGTCCTGCACACACCACCAATGACTCGATCGTGTGGGTCGCCGATCAGTCCGTCCTCTACGCAGGTGACCTGTTGTTCAAAGGCGGGACCCCGTTTCTCCTGAGCGGCTCTGTGACGGGCCTGATCGACGTCCTCGAGAATGTGATCCGCCCGTTGGGTGCCACCACCATTGTTCCTGGCCACGGTCCGGTGTGCGGGACCGAGGTGATCGACGAGACGGTCGACTACCTCCAGTTCGTATCGAAGGCCGCTAGGGACGCACGTGCGGCAGGCGTACCGGCGTTGGATGCCGCGCGAGAGCTGAATCTCGGCCGGTTCGGTGAGTGGACGGACACCGAGCGCATCGTCGGCAACCTGCACCGGGCCATGGCCGAGCTGGATGGACTCCCCGCAGGCGGACCACTCGACGTGCCGAAAGTGTTCCAAGACATGGTCACGTACAACGGAGGCCCTTTGCCTGTACATGCCTGAGCGGGTAGGTCGACACTGCGGACCAAGCAGAACTCCGGGGTCAGGTAGTCGATCTCGAAGTGTTGCGGAACGCGTGTTTTGCAGCGGGTTGGTCTGACTTCGGCCAGACCGTTCTACGGGTAAGTCTTCTTCTCGATGACGAAAGTGAGTGCGGCGCAGATGGAATCTTCCATAGAGTCCGAGGTAGTGATCGTCGGAGCCGGTCCCGCCGGACTGATGTTGGCCAATATCCTTGGGATGTACGGGAAACGTGTCATCGTGTTGGAAGGGCTGTCTTCGCTCATCGACTATCCCCGTGGTGTCGGCCTGGACGACGAATCGTTCCGCACGATTCAAACAGTGGGCCTTGCGGAAGCAGTGCGCCCGCACACGAGTCCACAACACATCATGAGATTGGTCAACGGCGCGGGAAAAGTCATGTTGGTCAACAATCCGCAGACCGAGGAATTCGGCTGGGAACGAAAGCACTCTTTCATACAACCCGAGGTGGACCGAACTCTGTACGAGGGACTCGCGCGGTTCGACAGCATCGAGGTGCTCTTCGGCCATCGAGTGGAAGACGTGGAGGAGGACAGCGACGGGGTCACGGCCATAGCACTCGTCGAGTCAGAGGACGGCGAAGTCACTCGCCGTTCGATCCGAGGCCGATTCCTCGTCGGCTGCGAGGGGGGAAAATCACCTACGCGTAAGCGCCTCGGGGTGAGCTTCGATGGCGAATCTCCCTCGACCCGTTGGTTGGTGGTGGATGTCAATAACGACCCACTTGGCACGCCCAATGTCTTCCTCGGTGCTGACCCGAAGCGTCCGTACGTCTCGATCGGGTTGCCCCATGCTGTCCGACGGTGGGAATTCATGCTGCACGACGACGAGACCGAAGACCAGGTCACCGACCCCGAATACGTAAACACGCTACTGGCCGAACATGTTCCGGATCCCGCTGGACTCGACTTCATTCGCCGACGCGTCTTCACCCACCACGCCAGAGTCGCGTCCAACTTCAGGCGTGGCCGCCAGATCATCGCAGGCGACGCGGCCCACCTCATGCCGGTCTGGCTGGGACAGGGTTGGAACTCCGGGATACGCGACGCCACCAACCTCGGCTGGAAGCTCGCCACCGTACTGTCCGGGCAGGCCGATGACGATCTGCTCGACACGTACACGACGGAACGTAGAGACCATGCGAAGGCGATGGTCGACCTGTCGTTGACCTTCGGAAAGGTCATCAAGGTCACCAATCCCGTTGCGGCTCTTCTTCGAGACACAGCATCCTCGTTCCTGAACCGACTCCCGCAGATAAAGAGCTACTTTTCCGAGATGCGCTTCAAGCCCATGCCGCGGTACACCGAGGGCGTATTGGCCGATCCATCCGACTGCACACCCGGTCGAGCAGGAGCAACGATCACAAGTCGCCTGATTCCGGTACGGACCGCCAACGTGAGGATCTCTCCGGTCGGGGTTCAGTTCCCACAGCCGCGAGTGACCACTGTGGACGGAGCCATCGTTCTGCTCGACGATGCCATCGGGAACTGGTGGTCGGTCATCGTGTGGGGCAACAACCCCAAAGACGTTCTGCCCCAATGCTCCCTCCGCCGACTCGAAGCATTGGGCGCGCGACTGGTGGCGGTGGTACCCGACACCCAACGCGCGTGGGCGCACCAGCACATCGACGCGGACGTGCTCGTTGTGGGAGATCACACCGGGCTGCTCAAGAAGTGGTTCGACGATAGACCGACGCCTTTGGTTTTCCTGCGTCCCGACCGCTTCGTCGCGGGAGCATGTCTGACGCAGAACGCCCCCGCCACTCTCGACGCCATCCTCGCTTCCATGTCGTTCGTCGACCACGCGCCAATCGATATCCCCGACAAAACATCTGCTGCAATATGAATTCGGCGGCCGAAAAATACAGCTAAGGAACACCATGATCGATACACCCACGCCCGAATATGTCACCGACTCCTTCTTCGGCCTTCGAGACCAGTGGATCGAAACCGCCCCCGGCGAAGTCACGCACTACCACGAACTCGGCGAAGGAACACCCATTCTGTTTCTGCACGGGTCTGGGACCGGGGTAACGGCGGCGGCCAACTGGTGGCTCAATCTTCCCGCCGTCAGTGAACAAGGTCGTTGCATTGCAATCGATTCGATCGGCTACGGACAGACCGTCGTCGCGGATGACACCGCGTACGGAATCAAGGAATGGGTTCGGCATGCGGTCCGAGTACTCGACGCACTCGGTATCGACAAGACGTGGATCGTCGGCAACTCACTGGGTGGATGGCTGGCCTTCCAATTCGCGATCGACTTCCCGGATCGATTGCTGGGTATCGTGTCGATGGGTACTGGAGGTGCCAAGCTGACCGGCGCCCTTGCCGGACACTCCAACCCGACGCTCACCGAGAATGGCATTCGCGATACCCTCGAACTCTTTGTCGTCGACAAGTCCCTCGTCACCGATGAACTGGTGGCACTTCGTTACCGATCGGCATTGAACGACACCGCGTCCGACCGTCTGGCCGACGTCGTCGCGGCCCGTGACCGCGATCGACACGATTTGCCCCTCGACTTCGATGTGCTTGCTGCATTGAAGATTCCGGTACTGCTGATACACGGTGTACAGGATGTTGTGATTCCGGTGTCGCGCACGTGGGAACTGCTGAACCTGATCCCCCACGCGGACGCACATATCTTCAGCCAGTGCGGCCATTGGTCGCAGGTAGAACGCGCGGAGGACTTCAATACCGTGATCACGCGGTACCTCGCCAGCCACGGCGTCGGACACTGAGGAGGCTCGGACCATGCCACACGCACTGCTCTGCATGTCGCACAGCCCGCTTCTACATCACGTGAACCCACCGGACGAGGTCAAGGCTTCGGTCGATGCGGCATTCGAGCAAGCCCGCGCCTTTGTTCGCGACTTCGACCCCGATCTCGTGGTCAACTTCGGGCCGGACCATTACAACGGATTCTTCTACGACCTGATGCCACCCTTCTGTATCGGGTACAGGGCACGCGGCACTGGCGACTTCGACTCGTTCGCGGGCGAACTGAATGTCCCGACCGATGTCGCCGAAGCACTCGCCGAACACGTCATCGACCGTGGGATCGACGTGGCGATCTCTCGGCAGATGGAGGTCGACCACGGTGCGGTCCAGCCCATGGAGATCATCTTCGGCGACGTCGCGCCCGTGCCGGTCGTCCCGATCTTCGTCAACTCGGTGGCACGGCCATTTGTGAAGATGGCGCGTGTCCGTGCCTTCGGACAGGCCGTGGGCGAGTACTTCGCGTCGTCGAACAACCGGATCTTGTTCATCGGCTCCGGCGGCTTGTCGCACGATCCTCCGGTGCCCCAAATCGCCACGGCCACGGAGGCACAGCGCAAACTGCTTACCGACGGCCGAAACCCCACGCCCGAAGCCCGCGACGCGCGTCAGGCCCGCGTGATCGCCACAGCCCGCGCTTTCGCTGCCGACGGTGCCGACATCATGGATCTCAACCCCGGCTGGGATCGCGCGTTTCTCGACGTATGCCACTCCGGTCGCGTCGAGAACTTCGACGACTACAGGGCCGAAGAGATGGACGCAGTGGCCGGCCATTCAGCCCATGAGGTTCGGAACTGGGTGTCCGCGTACTCAGCACTGGCCGCGTGTGGGGAATACCGGGTGACCTACGAGTTCTATCGGCCTATCAAGGAGTACATCGCGGGATTCGGGATCACCACCGCTGTACTCACTGACGAACCGACCTGACAGCGCGAGCACCGGCAGCCCCTCGGACATTCCGGGGGGTCGACATCGGTCTGCGCGCGCGACTGCACCGCAAGCAGCGACCAACCTGCCCAAGGGTCACCGATGATCTGCTCACACGCAGACCTTCGGTGACCCTTGGGTGTGTTTTACCCGACCTCGTTCGACGGCAGCCACAGCAGCATCGCCAGCGGCCGGTGTCGATCCTCGTACATACTCGGTTCCGCTGCCGTATGGATCATGTCCATAACACGGGACGAACTACGTCTTCGCAACCAGGCCCGGATAACTACACAAAATGATTGCAATGGATCGTAAGTGATGAGTGCATCGGCGCGTTTCGAGCGCCAACCTGGTCAAGACACCAAAAGTCCACCGTCGACATTGAATTCGGACCCGGTGATGTTGCGAGCTTTGCTGGACGCCAAGAATGCCACCATGTCGCCGATGTCATCGGTGGTCTGTAACCGACCGAGCGGGATCCTCGAAGCAAACCCGTCCCATCCCTCCTCGAAGCTGAGGCCATTGAGCCCGCTGAATTCTTTAACCACCTTGTCGTGCAGATCGGTGGCTACGATGCCGGGATGGACTGAGTTCACAGTGATGTCGTACTGAGCGAGTTCGGCTGCAAAGCTCTTGGTCATCCCCACGATGGCAAACTTCGATGCGCAGTAGGCCGCAATCAGGGCGACCCCTCTTTGGCCACAAATCGAAGACATATTGACGATGCTGCCGCCGCGCTGCTCGATGAAAGCCGGTAGCAGTGCCCTCGTCGTCGTGAAGGTACCCCGCACGTTGATCGACATGAGACGGTCGTACTCCTCATCGGTGACGTCGACAGTGTTTCGGGCTCCGATGTTCATTCCCGCGTTGTTCACGAGTATGTCCACTCGACCGTATTCACGAAGCACCGTCGAGGCCAATTCGTTGGCGGAGGCCGACTCTCGTACGTCGAGTCGGACGCCGAGTGACTCCGTCGGGAGTTCGTCGGCTCGCTTCTGGGCTGCTGCCACATCGATGTCGGCGATCACGATCTTGGCCCCCTCATCGCTCAATTTCTGAGCGCAGGCCAAGCCGATGCCGTTGGCACCGCCGGTGATGACAGCGACTTTTCCGTCCAGATCAGACACGCGGGTTTCCTTCATTGGGCTGTGGGTGGATTTGTTGGAAGACAATGCTGCGGGCGAGTCAGACCGGTGAGGGAACCCATAGACCGATGTCGTCGCGCTGCTTCAGCATGACCGGAAGCATTACCTCTGTCATGGCCCCACCGGTGCCCCACTGATCCTGAGTGTCCGAACGGGTCGGATCGTATACCGATGGCTCCCAAGTGTTTTCATCGACGATCTCGAGTTCGGTCGTGTACTCGATAACATTGTCCAGCGGATCGAGAAAGTAGGAGAACGTATTGTCGCCGGCACCGTGGCGACCCGGTCCCCACAGCGGCCGGTAGCCGCTGCGAATCATCCGGCCCGTGCCGCGCATGTACTCGTCGATTCCGCGCATCTCGAAAGAGATGTGGTTCAACGACGTGGACGGTGCTTGCGAGATCGCCAAAATATGGTGCTGAGAACTGCTGCGCATGAAGCACATCATGTCGCCCAGCCAATCCGACAATCGGAATCCGAGATGCGTTTCGTAGAACGCCTTCGTCTTCTGGACGTCCGTCGAATTGATCACCACATGGCTGAGCTTGCGCGGTATGGACTCCCGTTCCTCGAGGAGTCGGAACGGGCGCTGCTGCACGTCTGCCGACACCTCGATCAGACGACCGTCCAAGTCGAAGAACCGCAGGCCGTACCCACCGCCCGGGGTTGTCATCACGCTCGGTTCGCGGTTCATCTTTACGCCTGCTCGCCCCAGACGCTCAGCCAAGAGGTCGACCTCACCCATCGATTCCGCCCCGAACGAAATGAGGTCGAGACGCTTCTGTCGGTCTTCTCGAATTCGCAGAATGTAGTGCTCTGGATCCGCGGGAGAACCGAAAAAGGTCACTCCTGAATCATTGGCTATGGGCGTGAGGCCCCACACCTTCGTGTAGAACTCCACAGCCTGGTCATAATTCGGTACGGCAAGACCGACGTGCCGCAAATGCGTGATCGGACTGAATCCGGAAGCCATCCGATGAACTCCTCGCCTCTCGACTGCGCCCCCGGGCGGGGCACCGACGTCAACCACGCTAGTGGCGTCGATCACGCGGCACCAACAATGTCTGACGATGCGTTGCTATCGATTTCGTCGATCATTGGGCGTAGCCTCGGCCCATGGATCTCAGACAAGTCGACCTCAACCTTCTGGTGGCGTTCGATGTACTCATGTCCGTGCAGAACGTGACGGCGGCTGCACGCACGCTGTCGGTCGGACAGTCGGCGATGAGTTCGACATTGGCGAGGTTGCGGACGTTACTCGACGATCCAGTGCTCGAACGGCGGGGCCGAAACATGTTTCCGACTCCACTGGCCGAGTCGCTCGTAGTTCCGGTGCGAGAGGCATTGGTCAGGTTCAATTCCGTACTTACCGAACCACCGGACTTCGACCCCGCACAGGACCACCGCAGCTTCACGGTGATGGCAAGTGATTACGCGTCCATGGCAGTTCTCCAGCCGCTACTGGTCGCGCTACCGGCGGAAGCACCTCATATCGAGCTACGCATTCTGCCGGTTTCTGCAAGCTTTCTCGACGATTTGACTGCCGACACCGTCGATCTGACGATTGTCCCACTGGCAGCCGTGGAGTCACTCGCCGATTCCTTCGATTACCGGACGCTGTACACCGATCCCTACGTCATCGCTGTAGACGCGGACAACCCGCATGTCTCGAATGAGATCACGCTGGAACAGTTTTCGTCGCTGCCCTATCTCGCCAGCAACGATGGTCGCTCCCCCACGCTCATCGAGACGCAATTGGATCGGCTCGGGATCCCGCGCCGCCTGGATGTGACCACAGGGTTTGGAATAGCGCCATTCCTGTTGCGCGACACGCCGTTCGTGTCCATTATTCCGGCCAGTTTGGCGTCGACAGTCGCTGAGGGCGCTCGGTTGAAGTTGCTCACGCCGCCCATGCAGCTGGAGCCCATCACAGAGGTCATGGTCTGGGAGGGTCGGAACGATGACGACCCAAGCCACGTATGGCTCCGAGAACGGCTGGTCGACATAGCCTCTGGGAAGACGTGGCCAACGATGGCAGGAGTCGAACGGTGAGCGAAGGAATCGGTTTCGGCACCGGCCATCTGCCGCATCCCCTGCTCGCGCAACTGAGCCGTGTCGATCTCAATTTGCTGGTGGCCTTCGAGGCGCTGATGTCCGAACGAAGCGTTACCGGAGCTGCTGCGCGACTGAGGGTGGGTCAGCCTGCGATGAGCTCGACCCTTTCACGCCTGCGCAAACTCCTCAAGGACCCGATCCTCGTACGCCAGGGCCGAGTAATGATCGCCACTCCACTCGCGAACGCGCTCAGCAAACCGGTGAGCGACTCGCTGGCCGAGCTTCAGGTGACATTGTCGGCTCTTGGAACGTTCGACCCAGAGGTCGACGAGCATTCATTTTCCGTGATCGCGAGTGACTTCGCAGCGGCAGCGCTCCTGCACCCGCTTCTGGTGGAGATTTCGTCGACATACCCCCGCATCCGCTTGGAGGTCAGGACGGTCTCCTACGATATCCCCGATGAGCTGCTCCGTGGACGCGCTGACGTGATCGTGCTACCGCGCGAGTCGATCTCGTCATTTCCTGCGTTATGGAGAGACAACGTCCGTCGCGAGGTGCTCTATCGGGATCGATATGTCTTGGCAGCGGACGCCGCCAACAGCGCAGTCCGTCCGGCAATGACGGTCGACGAATTCAGCGCCATGCCCTATCTCGCAGCAACTTTCGGAGACGGGTCACGGCCCTCGTTGGGCGACACGAACCTCGATGTACTCGGCATACCGCGCCGAGTCGAGATCACGGCAAGCGCCACCGTAGCCCCATTCATGTTGCGCAACAGCACATTGGTGACGCTCCTCCCTCGCACGCTTGCTACCCGTGTGGCCAAGGCTGCCAATTTGCAGCTCATCGATCCACCCATGCAGCTCGAGCCGGTCACCGAAACGCTCATCTGGCTGCGTCGGCTCGACGGAGATCCCGCTCAGTCGTGGTTCCGTGGCCGCCTGCGAGCGCAGGCGGCCAAACTGGTCGCTACCCCGAGTCGCTGAGGGGACAGTGTCAGGCCGGGTTACGGCCCACGAAGAACTCGCGAAGCGGATCCATGGATGGTTCGAAGCCGGAGTCGATGAGTCCCTTCCGAAGTACGAGCATCTGGCCGTCGTGGATTCGCTGGGTGGGCTGACGCAGAGGGCCACCGTTGTATCCCTGTAGCCATCCCTGAAATTTCCACGCCTGCCTGTTGATGAACGCGCCGCCGTTGAGCACTTGGCCCAGGCCCGCCTTGGCCTTGCGCGCAGCATGCATTTGCCAGAACAGTTCTGTCGCGTCGTCGTGCTTGCCGTCCGCGAGAAGCTTCATCATCCGCGGGATGATGGGCCCATAGAATTCGTGGTCACTGGTTGCAGACAACTGAATGGGCATCAACTGTGACAGGGTGATCAGATC
Source organism: Rhodococcus sp. NKCM2511 (assembly GCF_014905595.1). Taxonomy (NCBI): domain Bacteria; kingdom Bacillati; phylum Actinomycetota; class Actinomycetes; order Mycobacteriales; family Nocardiaceae; genus Rhodococcus; species Rhodococcus sp. NKCM2511. The sequence continues at coordinate 516,530 of NZ_BNHJ02000002.1, forward strand.
GGCCTCGATCGGTACCGAGATGACGACTTCGTCGCCGAACAGACGGTCGCACTCGATGATTCCCTGGATGTAGGGAAACCCGCCTTCGGCCTTGATGACGGCAATATTGGGGCAATCGTCGAGAAGTCGACGGATCAGGCGGGTGGGGATGTCCGACTGGTGAATTCGTGGACTGAATCCCCAGAGAAACATCGGGAAGACGATGACGGCAAGATCGGTGGCGTCACACACCGCCTTCGTATATTGGTAGATCTCCTCTTCGGACTCCGGGTAGAAGTTCGGCGGATACGAACACAGCACGATATCTGCGCCGGCCTCCTCGGCACCGCGAACGGCCTCGATGTTATCGGCAAGTGTGCTCCAACTGCCGTGGTGTACGACAACGAAGTCCTCACCGGCCTCATCGCGTGAAATTCGAAGAAATTCCAGATATTCAGGCAAGGTGATGTTCACCTCGGAGACACCCAGCGTCCCGAGGAATCCGTGCTCTTTCGCCAGACGGATGTCGTGGCGGATCCCTGCCTCGTTGATGGATTTCAGATCGCCGGTGAACGACGGGATGGTGCAGTTCACTGCGCCGACGAGCTTCTCGCGGGCCCATTCGCGGGCCTCGCTTCGCGTGTATACAGCCATGTTGTTTCCTCTCGGGGTTGTTTTCGAAGACCAAGTCGTGGTTTCTGAAAAGGCGACTGCTACGACGCTCCGGCACCCTCCCAAGCGAGGTACTTCATCTCCATGTATTCGTCGATGCCGTACACCGATCCCTCCCGGCCCAGACCCGACTGCTTGACGCCGCCGAATGGCGCAATTTCATTGGAAATGAGGCCGGTGTTGATGCCGATCATTCCCGCCTCGATAGCTGCACCGACCCGCCACGTCCGCTCTGCATCACGGGTGAAAAGATAGGCAGCCAAACCGAATTCGGTGTCATTTGCCATGCGGATCGCATCATCCTCCGCCTCGAATCGGATCAGTGGCGTCACGGGTCCGAATGTTTCTTCTCGTGTGATGCGCATCGTGGAGTCGACTTCGGCGAGCACCGTGGGTTCGTAGAACAAACCGCCGCGATCGTGACGCCGACCGCCGCAGAGCACACGCGCACCAAGGCTCACCGCGTCGGCAACATGCTCTTCCACCTTCGCTACAGCGTCGGCGTCGATGAGCGGCCCCTGTTGAACACCGACCTCGAATCCATCACCGACCACGAGGCCTTCGACCTGACGTGTCAACGCCGCGGCGAAACGCTCGTAAATCCCCGACTGGACATAGACGCGGTTGGCGCTGATGCAGGCCTGACCCGTATTGCGGTACTTGGTTGCGATAACGCCGGCGACCGCTGCGTCCAGATCGGCGTCGTCGAAGACGAGGACCGGCGCGTTGCCGCCGAGTTCCATCGAGGTCTTCTTGATGGTCTGCGCAGATTGGGCGAGCAGCAGCCGCCCGACCTCTGTCGACCCGGTGAAGCTGACCTTGCGAACGACTGAGTTGCCGGTCAGCACCGGGCCAATCTTCTGCGCATCCCCGACTACGATATTCAGCACGCCGGCAGGCACACCCGCTCGTTCGGCGAGTTCGGCCAGAGCAAGCGCTGTCAGTGGCGTCTGTTCGGCGGGCTTGACCACCATCGTGCACCCGGCGGCCAGCGCAGGAGCAGCCTTGCGAGTGATCATCGCGGCGGGGAAGTTCCACGGCGTGATGGCCGCACACACACCGATCGCCTCACGCAGCACCACGACTCGTCGAGACGATTCGGGGGCGGGAAAGATATCGCCGTGAACGCGTTTGGCCTCTTCACCGAACCACTCGATGAACGAAGCTGCGTACTTCATCTCGCCGATTGCCTCGGACAGGGGCTTGCCTTCTTCGAGAACGATGAGCCGTGCCAGGTCCTCGGTGTTGTCCCGAACCAGCTCGAACCACCGACGCAGTATGTTGGAGCGCTCCTTGCCGGACAACCCGCGCCACGCAGGCAGGGCGCGTTGCGCAGCGGTGACGGCGAGCTCGGTGTCATCCGCGCCGGACGACGGCAGATCAGCGATCGGTTCGCCCGTGGAGGGGTTGTGCACCACGAGCCGTTCGCCACCGTCTCGCGTCAGCCACTGACCGTCGACGTAGGAGGAAGACCTGGACAGAAGGGCGTCGGTCAGACCATGGCTGGGTCTCGGTGCGGTCTCGAGGGAGGAGATCATCGATGCACTCTCATTTCTTGACTGTCGGGATCGAGATGGGCAGTGGGACTCCGAGTCCACGGCGGCGAGCCTCGGCCAGACACATCGCCGCGACGGCGATGTCCTGCACCGCTGAGCCGACCGACTTGTACAGCAAGATCTGGTCACCAGCCGTGCGACCCGGATGCCGCTCAGCCACCAGGTCCGCCAGCGGGATTGTTTTGGACCTCAAGTCGACACCCGCTGCCGTAGCCGCTTGTGCATCCCCGGTGTCGTGCAAAACCTCGTCGACCATGTCAGCGACGATCAGCTCGGCGCGATCCATCAGTTCGACATCTACCTCGTGTTGTTCGGGGAGGGTCGATCCCACGGAGACAACGGTGGTGCCGGGCTGGATCCAGGCACCGCGGACGGTGGGTGACTCATCGCGCGAGCGGGCCGCGCAGATCACCAGATTCGCGGTAGCGACTGCACTCTCGGCATCGCGGGCCGCGTAGACGGGCAGGTCCGAGTCTGCGAATTCTGCGACGAACCGAGATCGGCTCTGCTCACGGGGGCTCCAGACGGTGACCGTGTTCAGGGTGCGGGCTGCAGCAATGGCGCGCAGGTGCTTTCCGGCCTCGAAGCCGGATCCGATGACGGCGACGTCGAGGTCGCCGGAGCTCGCCATGAGCTGCGCGGCGAGCGCCGAGGTGGCGGCGGTACGAAATCCGGTGATCGACTGGCCGTCCATCAGAGCCACCAGCTCAGCGGTGCGCTCGTCGAACAGAGGAATCAGATAGGACACCTGACGGGTGGTCATGGCTGCAGCGATGTGTTTGGCACCCATGAAGCCGCCGGCCGAGATCCCGGTGAGGGTTCGCAGCCAGCTGGCGTCACCGCGGGCCATCGACCGTTCCGGGTAGCGCGATTCTGCGACATCGCCCGCGTACGCGACGCGGAGCGCCTCGATTGCCTGTGTCCAACCGAACGAATCTCGAACTGTCTGGTCGTCGAGTAGCAGCGTCATGCGGCAAAGTCCCGACGATCGAGGGCGCGTGCCATCAGGCGTGCGGCAGATGTACCGCGCCTGCCCCCGCCGTAATTGATGTGTTCGAGTCGAATCATTGAAAGCCACCTCGTTCGGTCCGGGTGTTCCGCGAACAACGGATGCGCAGCAATGGTGCTGCGCGTCCTCAGGCTAAGCGGCACCTACCACCCGCAGAAACGATTCGTTTCGATATGACGCCATCGATGACATCGATAATGGGTGCACACCCCAGAGGCGGATCGCTGCCATTCGACAGAAATAATCCATTGATTTCATCGATTCTCCGGCATCGAAACTTGCACCTTCCGGCGTTGTGATGGCGGTCATACCATGGGCTCTACCATCAGAGCTTCACCCTGATCGATTCGGTTTTTGCAAGGGAGCTACATGACAGTCATCACGCCCGCCGTCGCTTCGGATGTCACGCCGATCCTCGACCGTGTCGAGACGGAACTCGAGCAAAATCGAGTACCAGCGGAGATTTGGAACAACGACGCAGTTTTCCGGGCCGAATTGGACCAAGTGTTCGGCACGTGCTGGGTCTTCGTCGCGCACGAGAGCGAAATACCCAATGCCGGCGACTTCGTTCAACGCCGCATCGGTCTCGATCCCGTGATCGTCACGCGCGACGGTTCGGGCAGCATCAACGTGTTGTCCAACTACTGCCGCCACCGCGGCACGCAGGTATGCCAGACGGACACGGGCAATTCGCGCTTCTTCAAATGTCCGTACCACGGCTGGACCTACTCCAACAATGGCGACCTGATCGGTACGCCGCACATGCGCGAGGCGTACGGCACGCGGCTGGACCCCAAGGAGTGGGGTCTCAAGAAAGCCCCACGCGTCGACGTCCGCTCGGGTTTCATCTTTGCGTCGCTGGCGGCGGAAGGCTCCTCTTTGGAGGAATACCTGGGCGGGGGCGGGTGGATGCTGGACGTCCTGGTGAACCTCGCTCCCGGCGGTATGAAAGTGGCCGGCCCGCCAGAGCGGTACCAGATCAACGCCGACTGGAAAGCCGGTGCCGAGAACTTCTCCGGAGACGCGTACCACGTCGATACTTTGCACTTCAGCAATGAAGAAGTGGGAATGATTCAGGGTACGAGCGCCAATGCCGAGATGATGGATTCATACGATTTCGGCGGCGGCCACGCAACGCTCGGTTTTCCGTGGGCACGAATCGGCATGCCCATGTGGGGCTACTCACCGGAAACTGTCGCTCAGTTCGATCTCTCGGCCTTCGACGACGCTCAGCGGTACGTTCTCGAGACCAACCCGCCGACGATCGGAAACATCTTTCCGAACTTCAGTTACCTGCGCGCAGTCGCCCCTACGGTTCCCGGCGGCCCTCCAGCGGTCGTCACCACTTTCCGGGTGTGGCAGCCCATCGCGCCGGGAAAGATGGAATTGTGGAATTGGCAGTTCGTCTACGAGTGCCAGAGCGAGCAGGAGCAGCTCGATGCCTACGTGACGGGCCAGCTGCTGTTCGGATCAGCCGGCACCTTCGAGACCGATGACACCGTTGCCTGGGAGGGTGCCGGTCGCGCGGCGAAGAGCGCGTGGATGCAACGCGAAAACCTGAGTTTCAACTTCGAGCAGGCCGGTCGGACCACAGTGGACACCGCGCCGGACCCCGACTATCACGGCCCCGGCAAAAAACGACCCACTGGTTTCGGGGAGTTCGCTCAACTGGAGTTCTACCGGCACTGGCTCGCCGTCATGCGCGGCGACGACTCGTCGCCCGAGACGAGCGACGGACGGTCCGCGTGATGACCACTATCGCAACCACCGAGCACGAGCCCCGACCTGCTGATCCGAGTTCCCGGACAGACATCGAGCTGCAGAACATTGCGACCCAGTTCTTGTCCCTCGAATCCAAATTGTTGGACGAGGCTCACGAAGAAGACTGGTTCGAGCTTCTGGATCCCGAGCTGCTGTACGTGATCCCGATCAGGCAGGCGACCGAATTGAGGTCGGACGAGGTCGACCGCGCCGCGTTTCGAGTCCGCGACACCTTGGCGCACGTAAGACTTCGGATTGACCGTCTCGCTACTTCCCAGGCGTATTCGGAAATTCCGCCGTCACGCACCATGCGTCTCGTCGGTTCGGTACTGGCCCGACCAACCGACCGTGACGACGTCATTTCCGTCTCGAGCGCTGTGCTTCTGTATCGCCAGCGGGGTATCGATCCCCACTTCGATCTGATCCCCTATCGGCGCAACGATGAACTCCGCATCACGGCGGACGGGCCACGACTTCTGCGCAGGGAGATCCTGTTGACCGAAGTTGCGATCGCCACTCCCAATCTCGGACTTTTTCTGTGAGCAAAGGATTGTTTCGATGAGTGACCAGACTGTCGTCCGTTTGGACAGCGTCCGGTGCCGTTCCTATGGAATCTGCACAAGCATTTTGCCCGATGTCTTCGACCTTCCGGCCGGTGCCCCAGCAGCGGTCCTGCTGCGACACGAGGTCGATGCCGATGATGTCGACGACCTGGCAGAAGCAGTACGGGCGTGCCCAGCCCAAGCCATTTTGCAGGGCCCCGAGCCAACGTGATGGGCACACAGTCGGAGGCCGACAATGTCGTCGTGGTCGGGGCGTCGGCGGCGGGCTTGGCCGCAGCCGATGGACTGCGTGAGGGCGGGTTCGAGGGTCGGATCACCGTGCTGGGATCAGAACTGCACCATCCTTACGACCGCCCGACGCTGTCGAAGGGCCTGCTTCTCGGCCGTGGAGAGCCGGAGCTTCTCGAAATTCGCTCGGCAGAGCGGATCAGCGAGAACCGTATTTCACTCATGCTGGGGCACAGAGCAGTGGGCCTCGACATCGATCGCAAATACGTGATCACCGACCACGGTGAAACGCTGTCGTGGGACGCTGTCGTTCTGGCGTGTGGTGGTCGCCCACGGATACTCACCACGGACGAGGGTGAAGCACTGCCGGTGCTCCGAACCCCTGAAGATCTCAGCGCCCTGAGGCGGGCAGCAGCCCGCCACGGGGACGTGACCGTTATCGGCGCTGGTCTCATCGGACTCGAGATCGCAGCCGGCCTCACCGCACACGGTGTATCCATCACGGTTGTGCACGACACCGAGCGACCTCTGGAGACCATCGTCGGGCCCGAACTCGGCCAGGTGATCGCCGACCTCCACGCCAGACACGGTGTCAACTTGAAGATGTCGAGTGCCGTCACGTCCGTGTCGGGTGGACTCGGTGCCTACACGCTGCACCTGGCGGACGGATCGACGCATCGGACGTCGTACGTGGTCGCCGGCATCGGAGTCGACCCTGACGTCGATTGGCTTCTCGAGTCCGGTGTCACGCTGGACAGAGGAGTGCTCACCGACGCGGCGGGGCGAACGAACGTGCCCGGAGTGTGGGCGGCCGGCGACGTGGCCCGTTCCGATCATCCGATGTTTCGCGAGCCCTTGCGGATCGAGCACTGGACACACGCCGTCGAGAAGGGCAGACACGTAGGCCTCAACATCGCCCGCGGCACCGACGACGCCTTCGGCGGCGTGCCCTACTTCTGGAGCGACCAGTTCGGATATCGATTCCACAGCTACGGACGCAGAGCCCCTGGTGACGACATCGTCGTCGCCGAGGGATCACTCTTCACCGACGAGTTCCTGGTGTTGTTCGGCCAGGGCGGTGAGTTTCACTCCGTCTTCGCCAGCGGCCTCACACGGTCTCTGCGTGGTTATCGCAAGATCCTCGCTCGCGGCGGCACCTGGGACGAGGCCCTCGCCCTCGCGCACGCGTCGAACCCTGAGCAGGCCCCTTCAGCAGTCCGCTGATCGGTGTCGGCAGTCGATTCACGCCACAACTCATGCCTGTCACATCCACAGAGGGACAAAACAGCTATGCAACTTCTCGACGACCACGTCGTTCTCATCACCGGCTCGGGCTCCGGCCTCGGACTCGGCATCGCCCGGCACTTCCGTGAGGAGGGTGCAACGCTGGCGCTCTTCGAATACGACGAAAGGAAGGTTGCGACGCTCCGGGAGGAGTTCGGCGACGACGTTCTGGTGGTGCAGGGCGACGTTCGCAGCATCACCGACCTGACGCGTTGCCGCGACGAAATCGTCGGTCGCTTCGGCCGGCTCACCTCGATCGTCGGAGCCCAAGGCATCTGGGACGGCAACGTCCGATTGGCCGACACCCCGGTGGAGCGTATCGACACTCTTCTGGACGAAGTCTTCAGTATCAACGTCAAGGGCTACGTCCTGACCGGACGCATCTTCCTCGACCTGCTCGAGGCAGAAGGGGGTGCTGTCGTGTGGACCTGTTCGCAGGCAGCATTCGCCGCCGACGGGGGCGGAGTGGCCTACACCGCAAGCAAGGGTGCCATTCGCGCGTTGGTCAACCAAATGTCTTTCGAGTTCGCACCCCGAGTCCGCGTCAATGCGGTTGCGCCGACCGGTATCGCGAACAGTCAGCTGCGCGGACCTGCCGCACTCGATCTGCAGAACTCCCTTCAGTCCGACATCCCAGCTGACGCTTACAGACAGCAGTTCGAGTGGCTGGCACCGCTTCAGCACATGCCCTCACCCGAGGAATACGGTCCGATCTACGCATTCCTCGCGTCGCGACACAACACGGTGATGACCGGACAGACGATCCTGGCGGATTCGGGGTCCCTGAACCGGGCACTGATCAGTATTCCCGAACTTCTCGCCACAATGCCGGGTGCCTGAGTACCCCTGCCGCCCAACCACATTCACGCAACAGGAAGAACTCGATGTTCGAATACTTCCCAGGCAACTACGTCTGGAACATGTCCGTAGTAGGCGCAATGAACTCCGGCGGCCGGATCGACGAGGTCGACCGCGCGTGCCGACCATTGCTCGAGGCCGCAAAGGGCGGTAGCGATGCCGGCACGGGCGAGTTCTTGAAGGTCTGGACCGACCTCACGGATTCGCTGGTGGAGACGGCTCTGGCCGCAGAAAAGGCGGGCCACGATCTGACCGCGGGCGGGATCTATGCCCGTGCCACGAATTACCTGTGCACCGCCGAGCGGATGCTTTCCGCGAGCCACCCCGACCGTGCGTCCATCTACCGCCGAGTGATGGAGTTGGCCCAGAAGGGATTCGACCTTCGTGACCACAGCATCTCCCGTGTTTCCATCCCATTCGAGGACACGACATTGCCCGGTTATTTCTCGGCTGCACCGGCGACCGCGGACGGGCCGGCTCCGGTCATCATGCTCATCAACGGCTTGGACTCGACCAAGGAACACATGTATATCTCGGGATTCTGGGCCGAGTTGGCAGATCGGGGAATTTCGTGCCTCATGCTCGACCAACCAGGATCCGGGGAGGCACTTCGCCTGCAAGGTCTGATCGCACGCCGCGAGTCCGAGACCTGGGCCGGCCCGGTCGTCGACTGGCTGACGGCACGAGATGACGTCGATGCCGCCCGGATGGGGGTCGTGGGCTGGTCGTTGGGCGGCTACTACTCACCTCGGGTCGCGGCGTTCGAGAAGCGCTTCGCCCTGTGTGTCGCTTGGGGAGCCAACCACAACTGGGGTGCAGTGCAGCGGCGGCGGCTCGACCGCGAAGGCGAGCACCCTGTGCCGCACTACTGGGACCACGTCTTGTGGGTCTGGGGTCACAAGGATCTCGACGAGTTCATCGATTTCGCCGACTCGATTCACCTCGATGGAGTCGTGGAGAAAATTACGGTGCCGTTCTTGATCGTGCACGGCGAGAACGACCGACAAATTCCTTTGGAGTACGCACATCGGTCCTACGACCAGGCGGTGAACGCACCCTCTCGCGAGCTTCGTATCTTCACAGCAGAGCAAGGCGGCGCGGAGCATATCGGGATCGACGACCTACCCCGGGTCAGTACCGACATCGCCGATTGGGTCTCCGACACCTTCGCGGCGGTACTCCCACAGCCGGCTGGTTGAGCCAACCAATCACACTGCGCACCAATCCATCTGCCGTGGATGTCTTGTGTCCGGAAACAGCGGTCAACCCCATCGCGATCACTTGACTCGACCTGCGGCCTGAGTCCCCCAAAAAACACGAAGGAGCTTCACCATGCGTTTCGCCACGTGGGTTCACGATGGTCGAGTCACTACCGGCGTAGCGAGCGACGACGGACTGCACGCGTTCGACCGGCAGGTTTCGATCCTCGAACTCGTTCGGGCCGGACTCCCGATCGCTTTGGAGGTCGGTGCCGAAGCAGTGGGCAACCGTCCCGTCGATCTCGCAGCAGTGCGGCTGCTTCCGCCGATAGAGCCGCCCACAGTGCGCGACTTCGCAGCCTTCGAGGAGCACATGGATGGGGCCGGAAAATCGATGGCGGCTTCGGCCGAGGTCGAGCCCGAGTGGTATCGGAGACCGGTCTTCTACTTCAGCAATCCGTACGCGATGATCGGTGCTCACGACGACGTGGCCGTACCACCGGAATGCCGGGTAATGGATTACGAACTCGAGGTGGCGGCCGTCGTCTCGCGGGATGGAGCGTCCATTTCCCCGGCACAGGCTCGAGACCACATCTTCGGATACACGATTTTCAACGACTGGTCGGCGAGGGACACCCAAGGCGGGGAGATGAAGGTCGGCCTCGGCCCAACCAAAGGCAAGGACTTCGCCACCACGCTCGGCCCGTTCCTCGTCACAGCCGACGAGCTCGATCCTCATCTGACCTCCGACGGTCTCTTGGACCTCGACGGTACGGTCTCGGTGAACGGCACAGTCACCGGCCGAGACAACTTACGCAACATGAGCTGGTCGTTCGACGAACTCGTGGCTCAAGCGTCACGCGGAACGTGGGTCAAGGCCGGGGACGTCCTGGGATCCGGAACGTTCGGCAACGGCGGGTGTCTCGTGGAGTTGTGGGGGCGCTCCGGTACGCGCACACCGGAACCACTCCGGCCCGGTGACGTGGTCGAGATGACGGTCGAGAAACTCGGAACGATCCGCAACACCGTCGTCGCGGGCTCAGAAGCGCCGGCTCTCTGTGAGGCACGGCGGCACGACTGGAAAGCTCAGCGCCGCAACTGAACACACTCACCGAATCAATCATTCGATAATTGGGGCAGTACGTGATCACGAAATTGAACATCAAATGGCTGATCTCGGAGGTCGGCTGGTACATCGCAGAGGGTGGTGCAGGCATCGCGGCGACCTACGTCCCATTCGACTGTGACTATTGGTCCGGAAAGAGGCTGCAGCGCCGAACCGACCGTGCGTTCGACGTGTTGGTGCATGCCCTCGACGTACGGCCATAACATTTTCGATTCAGAGCCGAAGCCCGCCCGTCTTTCGCATCAGTTCCGGGGGCTGTCGCGATGGTCAGCAACGTCACCGGATCAACGGGTGCACATCATCGTTCGAGCCGGTCGACCTGAAGAGATCCGGGGTACTGAAAGTAAGCCGACAAAGAAACAAGGGAATGCCACATTCATGATCGTCAACACCGTGGCCGTAGTGATTTACCGCCCACGCTGAGACTGATCAAGCGGATGTCGGGGGTGTCGTGATGTCACGCTTCGCCTGTCGCAGTCGCGGTGATACCGCCTTCGGCGAAATGCAGTAGTGCTCGGTGGCGTTGATCGAGGTCGTGTGTGTGCATTCGGCCTTCGGTGAGGCTGTCGAGCCGCAGATTGTTGGAGTAGGTGTGCATCGCGGCGGCGACCAGGTGGAGGTAGGCGTCGTGAATCGCGGCGTCGTCTGCCTTCGGGAACAGTGTGTTCAAGTGGGCTATGAAGTCGGCGGCGATGGCGTTGAAGTCGTCGACTATCAGCCGTCCGATTGGATGTCCGGAGTTGGCCAGTTGCGCTATGAGCCGAAAGTAGTTGTCCCACCCGCGATCACCGGCGCGGCTGCGCATCGGTTCGGTGAACGCATCGATCAGTGCACGTAGACGTCGAGCTCGGGATCCATGGGCGGGTAGTTTTTCCAGTCGGGAGCGTCGGTCGTCATTCAGAGGTCGAATGCGTCTAGCCAGAACGGCTTGGAACAGTCCTTCCTTGCCACGGAATTGCTCACTGACCGCGGCCAATCGGGTGTCGGCTCGGTCGGTGATGTCACGGACACTGACGCCGAAGTAGCCGCGGTTGGCGAAGAGTTCCTCGGCGGTGTCGAGCAGCCGCTCTTGCAGTCCGGCGCGTTTGGCCTCGCGTGCGGTGCGCGGTTGCGGGTTGTCTGGGGCTTGCGCAGTCACGATCAGAGTATGGCGTGTTGGATGCTGCCGATTCCACCGATACCGAGTTCGAGTACGTCGCCGCGTTCGAGCCAGTGGCCGGTTTCCATGCCGCTGCCTCCGGGAAGGGTTCCGGTGGCGAACAATTCGCCCGGTCGCAGCGTCTCGCCGCGAGAGGCGTGCGCGAGTATCTCTCCGATGCTGTGTTGCATCCCGGCACTGGACACAGTACTCACCGTGGTGCCGTTGATCTTGACCGTTCCCCGAAGGGCGTCGATGCGCGGCAGGATTTCGTCGGCGGTGACAGCTACCTCGGACAGGGACGTAGCGAAGTGCTTGGACTTCTGCGGGCCGAATCCGCTGTCCATCTCGGCGCGCTGCACATCGCGGGCACTGAGGTCGTTCAGGACGACGAAGGCACCGATAGCTTGGAGGGCTTCGCCAGCGGTAGCGTTGAACAATTCGCGTTTCAGAACGAACCCGATTTCGAGTTCGTAGTCGAGAGCCCTGGTGTATGGAGGCGCGACTATCCCAGTTCCCGAGGGGACAAAGGTGAGCGCGTTGGACATGTAGTAGATCGGCTGGTTGTAAAACAGCGGCTTCGGCTTCAAAAGCGGGAACGTGCGCCGGGTGAGGGTCTCGACGGTCATGACCACTCGTGCCTGTCTCGGGTGGAGCCGGCGGAGCAGTCCCCGACTTGCGTCGAGGACATGTTGTTCGTAGAGCATGAAATCCCGGAACGACGCCGGCTGGAACGGCAGCAGCGTCGCACTGTTTTCGAGGTGTTCGTCGGCGCGAGCCAGTTCCCACCCGGAATCGAAAACGCGTCCGCCCAAAGCAGTTCGGTCCGTGACAGTCTGCCACGACCCACCGCTATCGCAGGCCTGCACTTCGATGCCGTCCGCGGTGCGTACTCGTCTCAACTTCAACGCCGGGGTCCTTTCGCCTGCGGAACGGCTGTTCCGTTATCCGGTGCTTACATGCTAGCTTTGGAACAGTCGTTCCGTCAGTCGTGAGGGGTGCACATGCACGAGGTTGCCGAGAATGTCTTCTGCGTGGAGGGAACTGCAGTCAACTGGGTCCTGCTACGTGATGGCGCAGCGCTGACGCTGATCGACGCGGGCTGGTCGGGAGACACGCCGCGAGTGGAGGCCTCGATTCGAGCGCTGGGCTGCCAACCCAGCGACGTCCAGGCGATATTGCTGACCCATGCACACCTCGATCACATGGGAGCCATCAACCACTTCCAAAACAGGTACGGCACCCCGGTGTTCATGAGCGCAGCCGATGCCGAGCACGCCCGCAGCGGCGATCTCGAACAGTCCCGACGCATCGATATCATCAAACGCTGTGCGCAACCTCGAGGGATGCGCTGGACGGCGCGGATCATCGGCGTGGGCGCGCTCAAACCCATCACCATCTCGCACGCGCAGCCCTACCCCCGCGCCGGTGCACTCGATCTACCCGGCACCCCGGTCCCCGTCGATTGCTCCGGGCACACCTCCGGGCACAGTGCATTTCATCTGCCCGACAAACGGGTCCTGATAACCGGTGACGCATTGGTCACCGGCCATGGCCTCTCGCCCATTACCGACCCGCAACTGCTCCCGCCGTTCTTTGCCCACCATCCCGAGCAGGCGCACACCGCGCTGGGCGTCTTGGCCGACATCGACGCCGACTGGATAGTCCCTGGGCACGGATTGCCCTGGCACGGAAAGCCCTCCGCCGCAGTCGAACTCGCGCGCCGCAACGCGGCCGTCACCGACACGCTCTGAACTGAAGGAACCCGACATGACCGACGCAACCTTCCTGCGGAAGCTGTTGGTGACCGCCTGCGCGGTCACCCGCACCACCGATCTCGCCGCCCGCACGACCGGTGCGACGCCGTTCCTGCCCGCGTTGTTCGCCCTGCGCTACGCCAACATGGGCGGACTCGACCGCGACGAGTTCGCGGATCAGTTGTCCAGGGCCCGATCGTTTCGGGACGAACGCTGGTGCAGCTACTGGGACCGGATCGCGGCCGGCTACGCCGACCACGCAGCGGGGCTCCTTCGCACTCTTGCCGTTTCCACCTCGGCTCCGATCCCCGACATCGGTAGCCCCACCGCTACCGACGCCGAAGCGCTCAACGCCCTCACCGGCCTTATCGGGCCCGCTGCGGCACTGTTCGCCGACCACGGGCCGCAACGAAGTTTCGGTGCGGTCTCCGACCTCATCGCCGTCCACGCCCCTGCCGCCGATCGACTCCGCACGACGACCGCTTTCCAGGCGATCGACGCGTGGGTCAAAGCCATCACCTACTACCAGGTCAGCGCGTTCCCCGGACACACCGAACGACGGATGTTTGCGTATTGGCGCTCCCGGCGGATGTTCGACGTCCTGATCGGCGCGTTGGCCCCGGCGCTGAATCTCACTGTCGAGTACGTCGAGACTGCAGTCTCCGGCGGCGAAACGGTGACCGGATATCTGATTCTGCCGCCGGGACAGGGACCGCACCCGGTTGTGTTGACCACCAACGGACTCGAGGGCACCGCTCAAGAAATTGCGATCCCTCAGTTGCGATATCGCGATTCTGGCATGGCGATGTTCCTGATGGAGATGCCCGGAAGTTATGCCTACACCGGGCCCATGGGCCCGGACTCCGAAGCGATCTACCACGACGTCATAGATCACCTCGTGGCGCACGATCGTCTCGACCCCGAACGGATCGCGATGGTCGGGGTCAGCTTCGGTGGGTATTGGACTGCGCGCCTGGCCGCTACCGACGACCGAATCGCCTGCGCTATCGCCTGCGGAGCACCCACTCACCACTCCTTCAGCGGCGGCGCGTTGGGCACCCCGCAGATCATCCTCGGCGCGCTCACCGACACACTCGGCGCGCGACATCCGCTCGATCTGATGCGCAGACTGTCGGCACTGTCCATCGAGGACCGCTACGCCGACATTTCGATGCCGCTGCTGGCGATCAACGGCGACAACAACACCCTGATGAACACCCAGGACAGCATCGACCTCGCCGAGACAGCGCCGCACGGGACCGTGCTGCTCTACCCCGACGACGATCATTGCGCGATGGGCCACTACCGGCAATGGCTCGACTACTCTCAGCACTGGCTCGCCGAACGCCTTCTCTCAAAGCCGATCAGCCCCCAATCAACACCGCAAGGGCAGGCCACCTGATGTCTTCCTGTTCCAGACGGTATAAGCATCGGGTTCGATGACCCCGTCCCGATGGACCGGGTTTGGTCGAGACAACCCCATTGACGCTGTCGGGCGGCGGGGCGATCGATTTCCAACCGCAGTCGTACAGGGCATGCGGCTCGGCCCGACGGGTGCTCTGCAACGCGAATCCAAGAACGGGCGAGCCGCCTCACAATACTCAGCTGGTTACAGAGTCCCACAAGTTGAGCACGTGCGAGCGGATGCTCTGACCAAGCGGCATCATCGCCAGTGAGCTGAGGGTGCAAAGTTGTATTGGGATATCCACATCGTGGCTGCGTCTGATTCGCACTTCTCGTATGTCGCGATAAGCGATTTTTTGACTCCGAATACTGCGTCTGATTCCAGGTATTCGTCGCCGTCGACGAAGGTGTGTGTCACCAACCGTTCGTAACCGTCGGCCGAGACGAGGAAGTGCTTGTGCGCCGGCCGGTACGGGTGTCGCCCGAGGCGGTCCAGCATCTCCCCGACCGGTCCGTCGTCGGGGATCGGATACGACGTGGGTTTGATGCCGCGGAAGCTGTACGTGCCGTCGGCTCCGGTGACGAAACGGCCTCGGTTGTTCCAGCGCGGTTGAATATCCGGTTGTTGGACGTCGTAGTAGCCGTCCGCGTTGTCCGACCACACGTCGATGCATGCGCCCTCGATCGGCGAGCCGTCGGTGCCGGTGACGCGCCCCTCGAACAGGCAGGGTTCGCCTTTCCCGTCGAGGCTGATGTTCTCGCCCATCTTGCGGATCGGTGCGTTCTCGACGTGAAACGGTCCGAATACCGTGCTCTCGGTGGCTCCCTCGGGTCTGCGGTGGTTGACGGCGTCGACGAGCATGGACACGCCGAGCGCGTCCGAGAGCAATATGAATTCCTGTCGTTCGGGGCCGCTGATCTGCCCGGTTCGGGTGAGGAAGTCGATGGCGAGGTCCCATTCGGCCTCGGTGAGGTTCACGTCCTTGACGAAGTCGTGCACGTGACGAACGAGGCTGCTCATGACGACGGCGACACGGTCGTCGGCGGGCACGGTCATTCGCTCGTTGACGATGTCGACGGATGCATGTTCGGTGAAGTACTTCATGAGGGTGATCCGCTCCTCGGGTTCGGGCGCGTGCCGCCGTGGGCGTCCCGTAGGACGCTGCGGATGGAATCGCGGTCCAGTGGGCGCGACGACCAGTACGGCGAGGCGATGGCCTGGTCCGCGACCAGATCCAGCTGATCGGCGGTGACGCCCAGATCCGCGAGCCGGAGCGGCGCGCCGATGTCGACCGCAAAATCGTGCAGTCCTGCGCCCGCCGACCCACCGAACATTACCGCGACGTCGGTAAGTGCCTGCGGCACAGATTCTTCGACCAACCCGATGGTGTGGGGCAGCATGATTGCGTGGGTCTGTGCGTGCGGGAGGTCCAATGCACCGCCCAGGGTGTGACACAGCTTGTGGTGCACAGACATTCCCACGCCGCCGAGGACCGTGCCGGACAGCCATGCGCCGTACAGGGCGCGGTCGCGTGCGTCCTGGTTATCGGGTTCCCGAACCAGTACCGGTAGCGCATCGCGAAGTGCTTGAAGACCTTCCAGCGCCATCAAGGTGTAGATGGGGCTGCCGTCGTGAGCGTAGGTGCCTTCGACGGCGTGCGCCATGGCGTTGAGGCCGCTGGCGACGGTGAGGTCGATCGGCATCGAATCGGTGAGATCAGGGTCGTAGACCACGGTTTCGGGGAGGATCTCCGGTCCGCGCCGCGTGGTCTTGACCCCGTTCTCGGTCTCTCCGAGAACCGGTGTCACCTCCGAACCCGCGTAGGTGGTGGGCACAACGACCTGCGGCAGTCCGGTTCGTGCCGCAATTGCCTTGCCCAGCCCTGTGGTCGAGCCTCCGCCGATGGCGACGATGCAGTCCGCGCCGAAGTTCTCCACCTCGATCAACGCCCGAGCTGTCACCGCGGTCGGTGTGTGCATTTCGGCGAGGGCGACGACGCCGACCCCGAGTGCACCCAGACTCCCCAGCAGGCGCGTCGCCTCGTCGTGCTGGTGCGGGGTGGACAGCACAACCGCCCGACTGCATCCGAGCCTCTCGACCTCAGCGGACACCGTCTTCACGCTGCCGCGTCCGAAGACGATGCGGGCGGGTGATCCGCTGTGAACGAAGGAAGACAGAGTCGTTTCCCGGATCATCGGTCGAGCTTGAACAGCGCGGCGGCGTTGCTGCGCCCGATCTTGAGTCTGTCGGCTTCGGAAATGCTGGCCGAGTCGAACCAGTTCGCCGCGTGGTCGACGTTCTCGAAAGGCCAATCGGTGGAGAACATCACGCGCTCGGATCCGAGTTCGAGAAGCGCGTCGATCAGAGTTTGGGTGCGAAAGTTGCCCGAGGTGGTGATGAAAAAATTCTCGGTGAAGTAGTCGACCATCCGACGTTTCGCGGGATAGGTGGGCGGCACGTCCACCCACGCGTTGCGATTGTCGATTCGCCACAGCATGGCAGGAATGCCCTCCCCCATGTGGCCGACCACGATGTTCAGACCGGGATGCTCGTCGAACAGACCGGATGTCATCAGTCGCAGTGCGTGTACGGCGGTCTCCTGGGCGAAGGCCCACGTCGGCCCCAGAAGCCACGGGTGGCCCTGGTAGATGCGCGCATCCTGCTCGAGCGGATTGCGCGGGTGAAGGTAGAACGGCACGTCCAGTCGTTCCACCTCGGCCCAGAAGGAACGGTACTGCGGAAGGTCGTAGTACAGCGGGGTGTTTCCGTCGTCCACGGACTCGCTCTGTGAGAACCCGTTGACCAGTGCACCGACGAATCCGAGTTCGGTGACGCATCGCCGCAGTTCCTCGGTGGCTGCGTCGGGATCCTGCAGGGGAAGGGCGGCGAAGCCGCGGAACCGGTCTGGGCGTTTGGCGATTTCCTCCGCGAGCACGTCGTTGGCGCGGCGAGCGATGTCGACGGCGCGCTTGTGGTCCGGGATAGCCTGCACAGCAGGGGCATTGAGGGAGAGAATCATGGTCTCGATGCCGTTGTCGTCCATCAACTTCAGTCGGACATCCTGGATGTCGAGCAACCGCCGCTGCAGCTCGTCCCAGTAGGTGCCGGGCACGAATCCCGCAGAGTCGTTCAGTGTCTCGGGGATGGCGAAGTGTTCTTCCAGTGCGATCTTGCCCTGCATTATCTCTCCTCGGGTGTTGTCGTTCGGTCCTGAAATTGTGGGGGTGTCAGGAGGTAGTGGCGAGCAGCGCAGGCCGGGCCGGTGTTACCGCCTCGATGAGGCTTGTCATCAACTCGGCCAGTTCGTCGCCGGTGCGGGCCAGTCCGTAGATGTAGCCGTCGGGCCGCACGATTGCTGCGACGCACTTCTGCGCGGCGAACCAACGGGTGTACACGCCGGCGGTGTCGGAGGTCGGCGCACCGTCGAACATCGAGGACACCCCGAAGACGACTTCTTTGCCACCGATGCTCGCGAACCTGTCGCGGTCGTCGACCGAGATGGTGCGTAGCGCAGCCTTTCCGTCCGACACGACAAGCCATCCGGTTCCGGCGATGTCGTCGAACAGTGCAGTGCGGGACGATGTGGAGACCAGTCCCTGGGGAAAGATATCGCCGCTGTTGGCGATCAAACCACCGGACAGCGCCGGGTACTGCAACTTGTCGGGCTTCTGGTTGGCCTTGCGAGCGGCGATCATTCGCGCATCACGTTCAGCTGCGAGGACGGGGTCCCGCATCGTTTGGACCCGGCCCAGTTCGATCGCCTTCTCGGTGATGAATCGGACGTGCGGCTCGCGTTCGGATTGATAGGAGTCGAGGAGCGCGTCGGGATGCCCGGAGAGAACCATGTCGAGCTTCCACGCCAGGTTTCGGGCGTCGCGGATACCGGACACCATGCCCTGCGCAAGGAACGGCGGCATCTGATGTGCGGCGTCGCCGGCCAGAAAGACGTTGTCTGCGCGCCACTTCGAGGCGATGCACGATCGGAAGGTGTAGTTCGCGACGCGGACGAGCTCGGCGTCGTCGGGGGTCAAGTATGCAGACACACGAGACCACACCCTGTCCTGCTGCACCACTTCGTCTCGTTGCGCGCCACTGTCGAGACGGAACGAGAACCGGTGGTGGCGCGGCCCGATGTTCACGATCGCGATCGGCTCGGCGGGGTCGCACACTTGGCGGAACGTGGGCAGCGTCGGGACGTCGCGGGAGAGTTCGAAGTCGCACACCAGCCAGTTCTCGAAGAAGCCGTAATCGTCGAGCTCCCCGCCGACGACCTCCCGGACGATTCCGTTGCCGCCATCGCAGCCGACGACGAATTCGGTGTCGACTCGGACGGTGCGGCCCTCTCCGTCGGTGGCGAGAACGGTTGTCCTGGAATCGGACTGTTCGATTCCGATCACGGTATGTCCGCGCCGCACCTCGACCGTTGGAAGCGAGGTCAGCAATCCGTCGAGCACAGACTCGACGTGCGGTTGATGCATCATGTACTGCGATGGCCACCCACTGCGGCCCGGGTTGTCGTACTCGATGTCGAGTAGAACGTCGTCCTCGGCGTTGACCCAGATGTATCCGCGCTGCACATTGACACCCGGCAGCATCTTCTCCGCGATACCGAGCTTCTGAAACGTGCGCATCGTTTCGTCGTCGAATGCTGCAGCTCGCGGCAGGTTGTAGAGGCCGCTGTACCGCTCGAGAACCACGACGCTGCGCCCCTGGCTTCCGAGAAGGGCGGCCAGCACCATGCCGGTGGGACCGCAGCCGACGACAACGACGTCAGCCGTCGTCTGGTGGCCGGCCTGCGTTGGTTCGAAAGCAGACATGTGACTGCTCCTCTCGCTGTGACGTTCTGTCGTCGAATGTGATGGCAACCACAACGCTAGAGTTCATTATTAGTGAAGTCAATGCACAGTAGTGAATTTCTTTGAAGGCCGTCGAATTCTCCCCGAGTGCCTAGGGTGGATCCGTGACCGATAACCCAGACTCCGATTCCATCGACGCCTCCGAACGCACGGGTGCTCGCCAGGGCATCCAGTCGGTCGAACTTGCGATGGGTGTCATCGAAGCGCTCGAACGAGGTCTCGGACCGATGAGCCTGACCCAGATTGCGAATGCTTCGGGCATGGCGGCCAGCAAGGTCCACCGTTACCTGGTCAGCCTCGGACGTGCCGGGTTGATCGTGCAGTCCGGCCGGTCGGGCTTGTACGACTTCGGCCCCGCCATGCGCCGGCTCGGCATCGAATCGCTACGCCGAATGGATGACGTCAGCGTCGCATCCGAGCACCTCCCAAACCTGCGTGACCGCACCGGCCACTCGATCAACCTGGCAGCGTGGGGGGATCACGGTCCGGTTCTGGTGCGGTGGGACTACGGCGCACACGCGCTACCGATCACCATCCGCGTCGGTTCGACGATGCCACTACTGACATCCGCCATCGGTCACGTCTACCTCGCGCATCTCCCCGAAACAATGGTCGCACCCTTCCTGCACGACGAACTCGAGTCGATGGGTGCCGCCGCACCCGACGCAGACGAGGTGGCGGATCTTCGCTCGCGCGTCCGGCAAAAGGGTGTCGCGACGATCTCCGGCGAGGTGATCCCCGGCGTGATGTCGATAGCAGCCCCGGTATTCCCTGCGGGCCAGTCCATTCCACTGGTGGTAGCAGTGGCGATCCCGGCAAAGATCGGCAGCGCCGAGGTGGTCGTTGCCGCTACCGAGGAATTGCTGCGCGCAACACAGGCAATCTCCGAGGATTTCGGCAGCTCGGGCACCGTGGTCGAGCGTCCCGCCTGACACGAAGACCATCGTCGCGTCGCAGCATTTGGATTCACTATTGCGCAACTCGTTTCTTTATGTTGAACTGTGATCTGCGCCATACGGGCGTCGAGCCGACCGCACATCACATGCCGTGCCGATCGACGTCGCACGTCGGCATTCGCTGCGCACCAACGACTTTGCCTCGACAGGAGATTCACGTGAGTCGCTCGACAACATCAAGCACACAGGGGCGCAGCCTGCCCCGCGCCACCAAGAGAATGCTGTATGTGACGTGGCTGGTCGCCACCCTGGAAGGTTTCGATCTCGCCATTTACGGGGCCACGGTGCCCGTCCTACTGCAGACGCCCTCGCTCGGCATGGACCGGGCGTCGGCGGGAACCATCGGATCATTGGTCGGCGTCGGCATGCTGGCCGGAGCAGCCTTCGCCGGAGCCGTGATGCATCGCGTCGGGCCTCGCAGGCTGCTGCTCGGGTCGATCGCCATCTTCACCGTCGGCATGCTGCTGTCCACGGTCGCGACGAGCGCGGAGATCTTCGGGCTCGGCCGTTTGGTCGTCGGCCTGGGCCTGGGTGTCGTGCTTCCCACGCTGAACGCCTACGTTGCCGACCTCAGCGAACCAGGACGCCGCGCCCGGCATATCGGACTGATGATGAGCGGCTACGCAATCGGTGCACTGGCAGCTCCGCTTCTCGGGGCCGCACTGCTACCCGAAATCTCCTACCACTGGCTGTACCTGATCGGCGTCATCCTGCCGCTCGTCGCTCTGCCGTTGATGTTCCGGTTGCCGGAAAGCCCGTTCCACCTGCGCCTCACCGGCCGAGATGGCGATGCGAAGCAGATCGAGAATCTTTACGGACTCGCCCATGAACCGATGGCAACCAGCACCTCAGCCGGGCGGTTCCTCGGCCTCGGCCCGCTCCTGACCAGACGACTCGCCCCCACCACCATTCTCGCCTGGGTGATGTCCTTCTGCGGGCTGCTGCTCGTCTTCGGCATCAGCGCTTGGCTGCCGTCGATCATGCAAGCCGCTGGATACTCGCTCGGCTCCGCACTGATGCAAACTGCCGCCATGTGGCTGGGCGTGTTCGTCGGAGTCATCGCAGCCGGGCCCGTGGCCGACAGATTCGGCCCACGCATCGTGGTGGTCGCAGCCTTCCTGACCGGCACGGTGAGCCTGATTCTGATGAGCCTCTCACCGCCCACCCCCGTGCTGTTCGTGCTGATGTTCGTCAGTGGTTTCGGGTTCATCGGCTCTCAGATCCTGGCCAACGCCTTCATCCTCTCCGTCTACGATCCTGAGAATCGCAGCAGCGCACTGGCCTGGGCCCTGTCGGTCGGACGCCTCGGGGCCATCGTCGGCCCAACCCTCGGTGCATTCGTTCTCGATCGGGCGAGCGGCGTCGACTGGAACTTCTACAGCTTCGCCATCGTCGGACTCGCCGGTGCCATCACCGCCGTAGCCGTTCCGCGGCCTCGAACCCGGCACTCCACGACCGATCCGATTACCGACACATCACTTGCGGATGCGGCGTCGGATTCCACTCGTCGGCCCTGAGCAGCAGGCTGCAAAGAATCAA
The DNA here is from genome assembly GCF_014905595.1 of Rhodococcus sp. NKCM2511. Classification (NCBI taxonomy): domain Bacteria; kingdom Bacillati; phylum Actinomycetota; class Actinomycetes; order Mycobacteriales; family Nocardiaceae; genus Rhodococcus; species Rhodococcus sp. NKCM2511. The sequence continues at coordinate 538,416 of NZ_BNHJ02000002.1, forward strand.
TGGGCCGCACAGTCTCGAAGAGCTGCTGAATCACAAACAATCCTGTGTCCGGTTCGAGGATGTAGTCCCTCGAACCGGACACAGGCTTTCAGCTACGACATCACGGAGCAGGTACGGCGCCGATCTGTTGCAAGATTCCCAACAGGTCCGGCTGCCCGTGCTCGCCGACGATCTGTCCGTGGGCGAGGTAGTAGAAGTTGAAGGCTTGGGCAGCGATCGTCACGCCGGTGGGCGGAACGCCGAAGAATTCGCCCGAGTGTGTGCCACGCATGGTGAATCGCGCCGCGACCCTGTCGCCCTCGATGATCGTCTCCTCCATGGTCCACTGGATGTCGGAAAAGCCGTTGCGCAACATCGCGAGTAATTCAAGGTAGCCCGAGGGTCCACGCAGTGGTTCGGGATGGGTCGGGGCACGAAAGAGGGCCTCCGGCGCGATCACTTCGTCGGCGAGCTGCTCGTCGGCGGTGTTGATGAACTCGACGAATCGCGTCATCACCTCTTCGGGGGATTTTATGATCATGTTGTTTCTTTCTGTTTTCCGAGGCGAGGCGTCTGTGTGCCGATCACTCAGGTATCTGGAGGAGGACTCGCGTCCGAGTCCCTGCGTCGACGCGATCGTGGCCGTCCGCTATTCGATCCAGGGGCAGCGGATCACCGACGGCGATGGACAGCGCACCGGTGGAAGCAGCCTCGGTCAAGTCCACCGCAGCAGCCGACTTCGCCTCTCGAGAGAAATCGTCGCTGCCCAGTAGGCGAATGGTGATGTTGTCGAACAGCATCGGCCAGAACGGCAGACTTGGACGATCCTCGCGGGTGCCGTAGGCGGCAATCACTGTGTTGTTCTTGGCAATTGCCGCATCGAATTCGATGTTGTCCGAGAACGACACTTCGACGATGCGGTCGACGCCACCTACCGCAAGATCCCGCACATGCGTCACCGCATCGTCGTCGCTCAGCACCACGACGTGGTCGGCACCGTGAGCACGCGCTAGATCCGCGTCCGCTTCGGTGCGAACAGTTCCGATAACCGTCGCCCCGTTCCACCGAGCCAACTGCGCAGCGAGGGAACCTACGCCGCCCAACACGCCGTGCACCAAGACCGTCTGCCCGGCAACCTCACCGTCACCGAACACTGCCCGGTGTGCCGTGATGCCTGGAATACCCAGGCAAGCCGCGAGTTTCGGCTCTACTGAATTCGGCAGCTCGACTGCCTGCCAGTCGGGTACGACGGTGTATTGCGCCGCGGTACCGAATGCACGATAGGACTGCGCACCGAAAACCCACACTCGCTCGCCCACTCGTGTTCGCTCGACGCCCTCCCCCACCGCGTCGATGTGCCCTGCTCCGTCGCTGTGCGGGACGACCCGCGGGTACGGCATCGACGAGCCGAGCCATCCTCGTCGTTTCTTGGTGTCGCCCGGGTTGACCGAGGACAGCGACAGTCGCACTCGAACCTCGCCTGGTCCAAGGTCGGGTGTCGGAATCTCTCCGATTCGGAAAACGTCCCGGGCGTCCCCTTGCGAGTCGTACCACGCCGCGAGCATCACACCGTGACCCGGCAGACGCTCTCGACAAAGCTTTGTGCAACATGACGCAGCCAGATGGTTCTCATCATCGACACTCCTAGACGGATTGAAACGAGATCGTTCGGTTTCGTCAGGCTACCTCGTTTCGATGTACACCTCGATACGAGGTAATTCTGACACTATGGTTCAATGTTGGAAGTCACGATCCTCGGGTTTCTCTCCGAAGGGCCCTTGCACGGATACGAACTCAAGCGCCGAGTCGTACAGCTGACGGGATATGCCCGGCCGGTGAGCGACGGCACCCTCTACCCGGCGATCAAGCGCCTGCATCGTGACGGTTTGCTCCAAAGACGTGCCGAACCCGGCGGGGGTCCGGCGCGTTACGTGCTCACCATCACCGGTGCCGGTCGAGATGCCTTGTTGGCACGTCTGCGAGATCCACAAGCCAACGAAGTCTCGGATTTCTCGAGATTCATCGTGGTGTTGACCTTTCTGTCCCTCGTGCCGTCGGTCGAGGAACAGCACGCAGTACTGCGCCGAAGACTGGACTTCCTCGAGCAGCCGGCGAGCTTTTACTACGATGGCGATCGAACCATCCGAGCGGAGGATGTCGTTGACGTCTACAGGCGTGGCCTGTTGCTTGTCGCGCGTGAAACGAGTCGCGCAGAACGAGCCTGGCTCACATCGGTACTCGACGGCTCTCCGCCTTGTCGATGACCTGCTACCTCGCAGGCACCGACGCGGTTCGGCGATCGCGCAGTTGAACCAAGCCCTGTGCATGGAAGGTGGCCGTTCACTGCTTCGCCGGTAGACCCGAGTCAATGTCCACGATCCGCTGAGTCAACCCTTCGATGCTGCGAGGTCGAGAGCGATGTCGGTGATGAGGTCTTCTTGCCCGCCGACGAGTCCGCGTTCACCGACGGCGAGCAGGATCGCGCGAGTGTCGAGTCCGTACCGCTTAGCGGCGGACTCCGCATGGCGAAGGAAGCTGGAGTACACACCGGCGTATCCGAGGGTCAGCGTCTCGCGGTCGACCTGAACAGGCCTGTCCTGCAACGGGCGAACGATGTCGTCGGCCGCGTCCTGCAACCCGAACAAATCACAATTGTGCTTCCATCCGTGCAGGTCGGCGACGGCGATGAACGGCTCGATCGGGCAGTTACCTGCTCCTGCACCGTGCCCGGCGAGAGATGCGTCGACTCTGGTGACTCCCTCTTCTACCGCCACAACAGAATTCGCGACCGACAGCGACAGGTTCTGATGCGCATGAATACCGATCTGGGTATCCGCGTCCAAGACATCCCGGTAGGCGCGCACACGGTCGCGGACACCGTTCATCGTCAACCGACCGCCCGAGTCGGTGACGTACACGCAGTGCGCACCATACGATTCCATCAACTTCGCCTGTGCAGCAAGCTGTTCGGGCTCCGCAAGATGGGACATCATCAAAAATCCGGACACGTCCATGCCGAGCTCGCGGGCTTTGCCGATGTGCTGGGCGGAGACGTCGGCTTCGGTGCAGTGCGTCGCCACTCGTACCGAGGTGACACCGAGCCTGAAGGCGTGCTCGAGTTCTTTCACCGTCCCGACTCCAGGGAGGAGCAGGGTGGTGAGTTTGGCTCGGTGCACCCCCGAGGCCGCAGCTTCGATCCACTCCCAGTCGGTGTTGCTGCCCGGCCCGTACGTCAGGCTGTGGCCGGCGAGGCCGTCCCCGTGCGTGACCTCGATGGCGTCGACGCCCGCGCTGTCGAGAGCACTGGCGACGCGGGCGACGTTGTCTGGACTGATGCGATGCCGCATGGCGTGCATGCCGTCGCGGAGGGTCACGTCCTGGATGTACAGGGCGGCACCGTCTGTCGCGTTCGGGCGAGTAGTTGTCGTTTCGGTCATCGTGCCGACTCCAAGGTCTTGTTCTCCGCGATCTTTTCGGCAACCTGTAGGGCGGCCGAGGTCATGATGTCGAGGTTGCCTGCGTACGCGGGGAGGTAGTGCGCGGCACCTTCGACCTCGAGGAACACCGAGACCTTCCACAGGCCGGGCCCCTTGTCGACGCCGCCGGTCAAGGTGGCGACGGATTCGGCGTCGTCGAGTTGAGTGAACTGCACTTCCTGCTTGAGGCGGTAGCCGGGGACATAGGCCGCGACCTTGGCAACCATGTCCAGAACGGATCGCCGGATCGAGTCCTGATCTGGGTTCGATACCAGTGCAAGGACGGTGTCGCGCATGATCAACGGCGGCTCGGCCGGGTTGAGGACGATGATGGCTTTGCCGCGGGCCGCTCCCCCGACTTTTTCGATTGCCTCAGAGGTCGTTTCGGTGAACTCGTCGATGTTCGCCCTCGTACCGGGACCTGCCGACTTCGACGCGATCGAGGCGACGATCTCTGCGTAGTGAACCGGCGTGACCTGTGAGATCGCGGCGACGATCGGGATGGTCGCCTGCCCGCCGCAGGTCACCATGTTCACATCCGGCGCACCGAGGTGCTCGTCGAGGTTGACCGCGGGAACGACGTACGGCCCGATCGCGGCAGGCGTGAGATCGATCAGCCGCTTGTTGTACGGCCGCAGGGCTTCTTCGTTGGTGACATGCGCTGTGGCCGAGGTCGAGTCGAAGATGATGTCGATGTCGGCGAACTCAGGGTGATCGATCAACCCCTGCACTCCCGAATCCACGGTGCTGATACCCAAACGGCGCGCCCGGGCGAGACCGTCGGAGGCAGGGTCGATTCCGACCAACACAGCGATGTCGACGTTCTTGGCTACACGCTTCAACTTGATGACGAGGTCGGTCCCGATGTTTCCGGACCCGATCACCGCTACTTTGGTCTTGCTCATGATGTCCTTCGATTCTGTGTGGGGGTTCGTCCGTCGTTGATCACGCTGTGAAAGTGGCTGTGACGTCGCCGATTCCGGATATGGATGCGGTGTAAGTCGAACCAGGTGTCACAGCAACCATCGGACCCAATGCACCGGAGAGGACCACTTCACCGGCACGAAGCGGGGATCCGTAGGACAGGCTGGTGTTGGCCAACCACACCAGCGCCGCCCAGGGGCTACCCAGGCAATCCGAGCCCTTACCGGCAGAAACCTGTTCACCATCCGCGATCATGGTCATGGTGACCTCGGCAAGGTCGGGCGCGTCGGCGCGAGAGATGCTCTCCCCCAAAACGTACAGGCCCGACGATGCGTTGTCGGCGACGGTATCGGCCAAGCTGATGTCCCAGCCCGCGATCCGGCTGTCCACGATCTCGAACGATGCGAACACCTGTTCCACGAACTGCGGTGCCTGCTCCGCCGTGATCGGCTCGTCGATGTCCGAGGACAAGATGAACGCGATCTCGGCTTCGATGCGTGGCTGAAGCAGTCGTGCGGAATCGACCGGACCCTCCCCGGAGACGTCGAAATCGTCGAGCAGGACACCGAAATCAGGCTGATCGACACCTAGCTGCTTCTGCACTGCTGGAGAGGTCAGCCCGATCTTTCGGCCGACTACGGTGCGACCGGCTGCAAGGAGTGCGTCGATGTTGCGTGATTGGATACGGTAGGCGGCGTCGATGTCGTTGCGTCCGATGAGGTCACGGACCGGAGCACACGGCGTGGCCGTGTTGACGGCTTCGGCCAGCCGGTCGGCCGCTTCACTGATCGTGTGTTGTTCCACTGTGGTCATGATTTTCACGCTATTCTCGCTCGGTCATCGTGGATAGGATCTGTCCCATGAAACGGGATGCTTTGTCGGTGCTGCAGCGTTCGGCGTTGGTGTTGGACGTGTTCCCGGGAGGCGACGCGTTGACGCTGGCCGAGGTGTCGACCCGCACGGGTTTGCCCCGCTCGACCACGCACCGGTTGTTGGTCGACCTGACAGAACTTGGGTGGCTTTCGCGGCGTGGCAACACCTTCGAGCTGGGGATGGCATTGTTCGAACTCGGCGAACGCGTCGGACTCAAGCATCGATTGCGCACTGCCGCAGTGCCGTTCATGCAGGATCTGTTCGCGGTGACTGGGCAGACCGTGCATTTGGCAGTTCGTGACGGCCACGATGCGGTGTACGTGGAGAAGATTCACGGCCACTCGGCACTTTCACTGCCCTCGCAGATCGGCGGCCGATTACCGCTGACATGTACTGCGGTCGGGGAGGCGCTATTGGCATCGGAGGACCCCGCGGTGCAGAACGAGATTCTCGCCCGTCCAATCCGACGCTTCACCCTACAGTCGATTACCGACGCTCGAGTTCTCACCAAGGAGCTCGATTCGATACGACGCACAGGCGTCGCCATCGAACGCGAAGAAGCCACCCTCGGTGGATGTTGCCTCGCCTCGCCGGTGCTTCAGGCAGGGAAACCGATTGCTGCACTGTCAGTGTCGGTACCCACGACCAGCTTCAAGCCTGAACTGCTCGCTCCCGCAGTACGTACTGCGGCCTTGGCGCTCGGGCGCGTGCTTACGCGTACACCCACCGAGTTATCACGGGGTTGACTGCACCCTGTATTCCGGCCACATCTTTCCCGACTTCGCGAAAGTGTCCGCGGTAGCCCGCTGTTCGAGAATCCGGGCAGGGTGAACCCGATGACGCCGCCCTGAAGCCGACTCTGAGCAGCGTCTCGCGGCGCGTAACAGTGTGGACGGCGGGGGATCTCCCACCAAATCGCTGAAATGCTAGCCTTTCTGCAGCTAGGCCGGTATGAGCCACTGCAATGTGGCCTCGAATTCCAGATCGGTACCGGCCAAGGAAGAAGGTCCTATCGATGTCCCATCACGTCGGGAGTCACCCGTCGAACCCCACACAAGATCGGACCAACCGAGTCGGCATCGGAGAACCCGTCGATGTGCGACTGTCCGGGGCACGGCTGTCCGCGGTTCTGTACGACACGCTCAAGGGGCGTCTGCTCGAGGGCGTGTATGCGGCCGGCGAAAAGATCGTCGTCGAGTCGATCCGGCACGAATTCGGTGTCAGCAAGCAACCGGTCATGGATGCACTCCGGCGTCTGTCGAGTGACAAACTGGTCGATATCGTTCCGCAGGTCGGTGTGCAGGTCGTCTCGTACACGCGCCAGGAAGTCGAGGACTTCTTCACCTTGTTCGGCGGATTCGAGGGGACCATTGCCGGCGTCGCTGCTCTGCGCCGCAGCGATGCCCAACTCCGCGACCTCGACGCCGTCTCCGCCAACGTAGACCGCTTGATCTCATCCGAGGACGCTTCGGTGCGGGCTCGTGGCTACCGAGTGCAGAACCGAGAATTTCACGCGGTGATTCACCGAATGGCTCACTCGCGCATCATGGCGGAGACCTCGCAGCGAATGTGGGACCTGTCCGATTTTCTGATCAACACCACCGGAGTCCACAATCCGCTGTCGAGTGCGCTGGACGATCGACAGCACGATCACCGCAGCATCACAGAGGCAATCCGAGCAGGTAACCAGCGTTGGGCTCGTGAAGCGATGGAGCACCACATCGTCGGGACGGTCGAGGTCATCCGCGACGAGTCCGGGCGTGACCCGACTGTGTGAGCAGAATGGCTCTCGAATTTGTGTCAGTTCATCGTCGAACTACTGCCGAAAGTTTTTGGACGATGGGATTCTCTCGATAGTCGGAATCGCTGCACGCTGGTGTTAGGTAGAGTTAACAGGGCTACTCAAGATGCTGCTCAGCGCACCCTGCAGACTTGCAAGCGCCTCGGCGTCGTCCCACAGGGGCTCGGTGTGTCTCCACGCCACGTACCCGTCGGGGCGGACCAGAATCGCCCCTGCTTCGTGTACCTCCCGAAGCCGGTGCCAGTACCCGTACGGGTCGAGGGTGCCCGGTTCGCCGACCACGACGGTGCGCAGGTATGGCAGATCCAGAGACACAGCGGCATGCTTCCAGGCTTGTCCGCCGATCCCTGTCAACAAGGTCATCATGCCCTTACCGACCACGTCGAGGGTGGAAATTCGGCGACCATCGTCTCCGACCAACCACGCGTGTGGCAGCTTCGCACCGGGGCGAGTTGTCGCCTGCAAGAACAGCTCTCGATCTCGCGGCCACTGCTCGTCGGCGAGATTCGGGTCCAGGACGACAGCCGTGGACTCGTACCGTTGGTTCAGTTCCACGCCGTGGGCATTGAACTCGGTGTTCTTGTGCTCGAGCGCCTCGTAGAGACGTTCGCGACGAGCGACCCCTTCGGGCGATGGGTCTTCGAGCTTGGCCAGTCCGTCGAGCACCGGGTCCGCGCTGTCGTTATCGAACCATTCCCGCAGGCCGGCATAGTCTTTCCGCGACTGATTGGCCCGGGCCACGATCTGCTTGCCCACCGGCACTCGCTCCGGTGAGTAGGTTTCGACCAGATCCGTGCCGGCGTAGCCCTTGATGACGAAGGCCAGCTTCCAGGCAATGTTGAAGGCGTCCTGGACCGAGGTGTTCGAGCCCAGTCCGCTGCTCGGTGGGTGGCGGTGCACGGCATCGCCGCCGCAGATGACCCGGCCGGACTGGTAGTGCTCTGCGTACTGCTGGTTGACGTACCAGAACGACCGTGACTCGATCTCGATGTCGAGTTCCGGATCACCGACCAGGGTCCGGATCTGCTCGATGACCGTCTCGTCGGACACGTCGGGTTGGCCATCGGCCATATCGAAGCCCCAACCTGCGATCCACTGGTTCCAGGTCTTGATCGCTCGCAGTAGCCCCATGCCGATTTCACCGAATCCGGCTTTAGAGTTCATGATCCAGTGCAGGATGCTGGGCCGGTGGGCGACATATTTGCTCAGGTCGGCCTTGAACAGAATGTATGCAGTTCCCGCCCGCGCGAGCTCGCCTTGGAAGGGTAGTTCGAGTTCTTCGGCAATCTTCGACCGGGCACCGTCGAAGCCGAGCAGGTAGCGGGCCCGCTGCTCGAAGACGTGGCCGGATCGGACGTCTCGAAGCCGGACCGTCACCCCGTGCTCGTCCTGGACGTGGTCGATGTATTCGGTGTGGAAGCTGATGATCGCTCCACGTTCTGCGGCATTCTTGACCATCACCGGCTCCATGAGGGGCTGTGGAATGTCGAGCATGGTGCAGGGACTGCCGTTGAGGTAGTCGCCGTAGCGCAGGTCACCGGTCCCCCAGGTTTGCAGGCGGACAATCTCTCGTCCGGCCAAACTGGTGGTGAACAGCGTGTCGCCCATTTGATCCCACGGCGTTGCGTAGCGGCGCGCTTCTTCTTCCACTCCGAGGTCGCGGAGGACCTCGGCGGCGCGCTGGTTGGTGATGTGCGCGCGGGGCGAGTTCGCTACCCACGGGAAGATCGACACGGCATGTACGCGGATCCCGTAGGTCGCCAGCGCGAGAGCGGCCGTACCGCCCGCCGGGCCCAGCCCGACGATGACGACGTCCGTGTCGTAACCACTTCCGTCGTCGGGAAACGGCAAAAATCCCGGGGCGGGCAAGTCTGAAGTCTGCATGGCACCTTCTTAGAACAATCCAATGGACTAGAGGCCACATCGGCCTCCGCAAGTGATCGGCATCGCTGCAACTAGCATGCCAGTTAAAGGACTATAAACAAAGTCCTTCCCAGCGATCGATCGTTGCACCGTCTGTATGTGCACCTCAGAAAGCTATCCGTACGGTCGACAGGCAATCTTGTTGCGCAATGAAGCAAAGCGCCCACTGGTGAGACACTCTAGAACGCCAGATGTACCGCGGATGACCTTTCTCGTTGATACTGCAGGCGACTCGAGGAACACCTGCAGCAAGATGAGTGCAGCGTTACGGCTGAACTGAGCTCGCTGTCAATGCGAGCGACGAAACGCGATTTCCACGCGGGCTTGTAAGAGATCGACGACCACGGCCCATTAGTTGCTGCCCAGGTGATGTGTCGGTCAAGAAATTCGCACTTAGCCTCTCGGATCATCACGCAGCAGCAGCTGCCCCCCACATCGGGTTGCGTCGTGCTGGCCGTACGGTCGGAAACCGCGCCAGAGAAGCCCACCGTGTTTCGTCCGGTCGAGGCGTCAGAGGACGAGCTCGCGCCGACGCTGGCCGGCTGCCGTGTTACCGAGCGGACTGCTGAGTGAGCAAGAAGCGCACCGCACTGCACCGCCGCTGCGCGGGCCTTCCCATGTACATCAGGGGCTCAAAATGATGAGTAAGTGATGACTGGACCATCCACAGACGTCCGTCAGCTACCCGGCGGCGCGAATCCGGCACACGACTCGCAGGTCAGCAGCATGGCAGCCAGAACTTGACTCCCAGTATTTGCGATTGGGAGTCAAGTCTCCGAAACGCCCTCCGCCGCTTGAAAACCCGCAGGTCAGGGAGTTGTCGATTTTCGCGAAGCTTGCGGATTCCCAGGCGACCCCGGAAAACAAAAAGCGCCCCTGACCAGCGATTACGCTGTTCAGGGGCACTGGTTGTGCGCCATCAGGGATTCGAACCCCGGACCCGCTGATTAAGAGTCAGCTGCTCTAACCAACTGAGCTAATGGCGCCGATCCGCACCGCGTGTTCTCTGCGGTGCGGGAGAAACATTAACAGCAGATGCGGCCAGATGTGAAATCGGCTGGTCAAGGCACCTGTTGCGTCAGTTGAAGATCCTGCGAACCACGAGAACTGCTACCACTGCGCCGACTCCGAGCAGAGTGAACTTCACGGCCGGCTCGTTGAGCTTGGCCACCACCGTCTGCTTGGTGTTGGCGACGATGTTCTTGGGGCTGGCACGGACGCTCAGCTCGTCCAGCGTGCTGGCCAGCTGATTGCGAGCGGCCTCGATCTCGCGCTCGATTCGGTCGGTGTCCTTGGCCACGTGTCCTCCAACTTGTCTGCAAATAGTCTTGGTCGTACTCGAGCCTAGAGCACGGCGGTATTTCGATACTCTCGTGCGGTGACCGAATACAGCAAGCTCGAGCCGGGCGACACCGCTCCGGCGTTCACCCTGCCCGATGCCGACGGCAATGATGTCTCTCTCGCCGATTACTCCGGCAAGAAGGTGATCGTGTACTTCTACCCCGCCGCGAGCACCCCTGGCTGCACCAAACAGGCCTGCGACTTCCGCGACAGCCTCGCCGAGCTCAACGGCGAAGGCCTCGAAGTCATCGGCATCTCGCCCGACAAGCCCGCCAAGCTCGCCAAGTTCCGCGACAAGGAGGAGCTGACATTCCCGCTGCTCTCCGACGAGGAGAAGACGACGTTGCAGGCCTGGGGTGCGTTCGGAGAGAAGAAGAACTACGGCAAGGTCTACGAGGGCGTCATTCGTTCGACGTTCCTGGTCGACGAGGAAGGCAAGATCGAGGTGGCGCAGTACAACGTCCGCGCCACCGGCCACGTCGCCAAGCTCCGCCGCGACCTAGCTGTCTGAACCGGCCAGCCGCTGCAGGAACAGCGCCTCGGCGACGGCCATCTTCTCGATTTCCGTCGGGTCCACGCTCTCGTTGGGGGCGTGGATCCGGCATCGGGGCTCTTCGACGCCCATGAGCACGATCTCGGCGTCCGGCAATGCCTCCGCCAACGCGTTGCACAACGGAATGGACCCGCCCTGCCCCGCCGTCCCCATGGGACGTCCGAATGCCTCTTCCAAGGCACCTGACAACGCCGCGTAGCCCGGGCCGTCCGTTCTGGCCCGGAACGGCGAACCGATCGCCTCACGCTCGACGGTGACACGCGCATTCCACGGCGTGCGTGCCTCCAGATGCGCCACCAACGCATCCTGCGCCTGCTGCGGATCCATCCCTGGCGGAACTCGCAAATTCAGCCGTGCCGAGGCTCGAGGGGAGATTGCGGCGGCCGAGCCCACGACGGGCGGGCAGTCGATTCCGAGAACGGTCAGAGCCGGCCGTGCCCATACCGCGTCGGCCACGGTGCCCGAACCTGCCAGTGCGACTCCGTCGAGCACCCCGGCGTCGAATCTGAACTGCTCGGCGTCGTACGGCACCCCATCCCAGGTCCGCGTGCCATCGAGACCGTCGACCGTGGTGTCACCGTGCTCGTTACGCAGAGTTGCCAGCACCTGGATCAGCGCGCCGAGCGCATCGGGTGCCGGTCCCCCGTACATTCCCGAATGCACTTCTCCGGCAAGCGTTTCCACATGTACGACGACGTTGGCTATCCCACGCAGGGTGGTGGTGACCGTCGGCAGACCCACCGCAGTGTTGCCGGTGTCCCCGATCACCACGACATCGGCAGCGAACAACTCGGGCCGCTCGTCGACGAGTGCTTCGAGTCCGCCCGTGCCCATCTCTTCAGAACCCTCGCAGACGATGCGCACGCCGACGTCGAGCGACTCCCCCAGCGCGCGCAGCGCCAGCAGATGCATCAAGACGTTGCCCTTGCAGTCGGCCGCACCTCGGCCGTACCACCGACCGTCACGCTCGGTCAACTCGAAAGGCTCACTGTCCCAATAGCTTCTGTCGCCGGGAGGCTGGACGTCGTAGTGCGAGTACAACAGAACGGTCGGTGCTCCCGCCAGTGCCGGCCGAGAACCGACGACAGCCAGTGAGCCGTCGTTGGTCTCGATCAACTGCACGTCGGGAATTCCGGCGTCGACGAACGCCCGATGCACCCATTGCGCTGCACCGACGCAGTCCTCCACCGGGAACTGCCGAGGATCGTGCACAGATCGGAACCGGACCAGTTCTGCCAGCTCCGATTTCGCGCGAGGCATCGACTCCGCGATCGCGGATCGAATGTCGGCGGGGCGTACATCGGTCGGCATGGTTCCTCCAGACGAGAAATGACAGACGGGCTCTCGCCAGTCTGTCATTTGCTCGCACCTATCGAAGCGACACGTCAGCCTCCGGCCAATTCCTGCGCGATCCACTCACCTGTGTGCTGCCAGTGCCGATCCCAGGCTTCCTGCTCGAGTTGCTCCTGGGATTTGCCCGGCTCGGGAACGACGGTGGGCACAGTCAATTGCGGCGGATCCACAGTCGCCGCAGCGGGCTTCGGGGTACCTGCAGGCGCAGCGCCCTGCGGCACCCAGGACTGCGGCGTCCATTGTTGCGGAGTCCCTTGCTGTGGAGTCCACTGTTGCGTCGTCCCAGTCGGCGTAGTCGTCGGCTCGACGGCCGAATCCGCCGTGGGCGGGAGCGTCTTCGGCAGGGCGTCGACCGGCAGTGCAGGCGCAATAGTCGTCGGATCGACGTATCGCGTTGCGACGGCCAAATCGGTTCCGCTGTCGCGTCGGTCGGCGCTCTGCCCGGCGGTCGCATCCCCATTACTCGGCAGCGTGGCTGCAACGGCGACACCGGCCGAGGCCACCCCGGCGAGCAGCACCGCAGCGAAGATCAGTTTGCGGCCGCCGGTCGCTGAACTCGACCTGCCCGTTGCTGTCACCGGGGACGCCGGCACCACCGTAGGGACCGTCTCCGGCACTGCGGCTTCTTCCGCGTCGTCGGCCCTCTCCGTTTCCACGAGAGCGGCCTGATCCTCGACCGGAACCGACGCGAGCCAGGCTGCCCCGCAGGCGGCGACCCGATCAGCGGCACCCACTCGCACGACGGGCACACCGAGACCGAGGGAGAGAATGTCGATCAAGTCCCGGTTGCTCGATCTGTCTCCGAACAGCGCCACGGCCTGCGGTTTCTTGCCGGATTCGTCGACCACTTCCCATGCCAGGGGAATCGTGCTGCCGATTCGTTCGGGGGACATCGAGTCCAGGGCAGCATTCCTGGCGGGCGTGAGTGTGGCATCGGCTGCGTCGGCGAGAGAGATGGATACGCCGCGTTCGCCCATGTGATAGAGCAGCACCGTGCTCGCGTCGAGGTCCTTCGTACGGGCCAACCAGGACAGGAACGACTGGGATGCCGAGACGAACACCGTCGACTCGTCGGTCACTGCCGTGGCGAGTTCGGCGCGCTCGGACTCGGACCGATGCACGACGGCGACGGCGTCGACCGACACGTTCAGCGTTGCTGCCTCGGCACGCATATCCGAGATCGCGCGCGGTAGAACGGCGGTCACGTCGGGGTCGAGCGAGGTGGTGGAGTGCGCGAGCACCTCCCCCGAGGTCGGCTCTAGCAGGACCGTCTGCATCGAGCCGGATTCGATCGCTGTACCGATTGTTGCCACTGCAGTCTCCCTGTGCTCGGGGTGAGGCTCCCGACCATGAACGTCGTCCCACGGACACGAACGACGGCCACCCTGCACGAAAATTGATTCGATACCTATAACCATACCGGCTGCCCGTTTGGCTGGCCCAAATTGAACTTGGAGATTGTCACAGCAAGACGGTCCGACAGCTGTCGACGCACACAGCGGTCCCCCACAAGAACGACCGAATCCTGAGTGGGCGATGCGACCCGCACGACAGAAGTGGATACCGTGCACCCACGACGGATAGCCTGACCGGGTGGAATCCTCTGCTCGTGCCCAGTCCTCGCGCCGTCTCGACGCCGCGCTCGAGTCGACGGCGCAGACTCAGGAGCTGATGCCGAGGCGCCGTCCCACGCAGGAACGCAGCCAACGCAAATTCGACGCGTTGCTCCAGGCGTCGCGTGAACTGCTCAGCGACGTGGGCTTCGAGTCGTTCACCTGTGAAGAAGTCGCGTCACGGGCAGAGCTGCCGATCGGCACGCTGTATCAGTTCTTCGCCAACAAGTACGTCATCGTCTGCGAACTCAATCGTCAGGACCTCGTGGGCGTCCAACAGGAATTGGCAGAGTTCGACGGCGAGGTCCCGTCCCTGGACTGGGTGCGGTTCCTGAACAATTTCGTCGACCACATGGCCGGCATGTGGATGACGGACCCGTCGCGCCGCGAGGTATGGCTCGCGATGCAGTCGACACCGTCCACCCGCGCCACCGGGGTCATTCACGAGCGCGAGTTCGCCGATCAGGTCTCACGCATGCTCGGACCGTTGACGCCGCGCACACCGCGGCATCGTCGCAATCTGATGGCCCAGGTGTTGGTGCACATCGTCTACTCGATGCTGAACTTCTCGGTGCAGGACGGCCAGAGCCACGAAGATGCCGTGGCCGAACTCAAGCGAATCATGATGGCGTATCTGCTCGTCGCAGAGAAGGAAAGCAGGCGCTCGGGTGGGTCGGTCAACACCGACGACGCCTGACCCAGCCGCTTCACCCATACGAAAGGCCCGCCCGATCTCGTGGATCGGACGGGCCTTCGTCGTCGTTCAGCGCGGAGTTACTCCTCCAGGATCGCCACCGCGGCGGCGATATCGCCGTCGTGCGTCAGCGACAGGTGAATCTTGACCGTCGGCAGAAACTCCTGTGCCATGCCGTGCAGCTTGATGGACGGTCGACCCCACGCATCGTTGACGACCTCGATCAACGGGTACGGATTGTCGCCGATCTGCGGCGGCCGCGCGAAACGTGATGTCGCCCAAGCTTTCAAGACTGCTTCCTTGGCTGCCCACCGTGCCGCGTAGTGCCGCGTCGGGTCGGAGCTCTTGGTCGCCGCGTGCCGACGTTCACCCGCGGTGAAGCTGTCGCGAATCATCGTCGTGCCGACCTTCTCCATCTGCTCGGCGAAGTCGGACACCGTCACCAGGTCGAAACCCACTCCCAGGATTGCCATCAGATGGCACCCGGCAGACCGGAGGAGTAGACGTCGTCCTCGCCGAGGCGAGCGGACTCGTTGAGCAACACGTTGGCCTCCAGTTCGCGTGACGCCTTGGCCGGCGTCCCGTCATGTCCCAGTCGTCGATCGTCGGGCCGCTCGTAGAGGGAGTCGCCACCCACCATCGCGGAGATCAGCCTGCGCTGACCGGCGATACGACGCTCGTTCGCCTTCGCGATGTACTCCGCACGCCGCTCGGCCGGAACGGCCTCGAGGAATGCTTGCGGGTGCACCAACGCGATGAGTCCGGACACGTGCCCGAAGCCGAGCGAGGTGAGCAGACCCGCCTTCAGCGGAACCGAGTCACCGAAGCGCAGCGGCTCGCGAGCCCACACCAAGTGCTCGAAACCGGTCATCTTGTCGTCGACGCAGTCGAGGCTGCGGTTCGGCGGGATGACGCCGTTGGCCAGCACCTGGCACAGGCCGATGAGCTGCCAGGCAGCCGCTCCGCCCTTCGAGTGCCCGGTGAGGGACTTCTGCGAGACGACGAACAGCGGAGCGCCGTCCGAGCGGCCGATGGCCTTGGCGAGGCGCGTGTGCAACTCGGCCTCGTTCGGGTCGTTGGCTGCGGTGGACGTGTCGTGCTTGGAGATCACGGCCACGTCGTCTGCGCTGACGCCGAGTGCGTTGAGCGAGAGCGCCAGTGCCGAATCTCTGCCGCCGCGACCGGCGCTGAGTGCGCCGAGTCCCGGAGCCGGGATCGACGTGTGCACTCCGTCGCCGTACGACTGTGCGTAGGCCACCACTCCGAGGACGGGCAGGCCCATCTCGAGTGCCAGATCGCCGCGAGCGAGCAGAATCGTTCCGCCGCCGTGCGATTCGACGAATCCTCCGCGCCTGCGGTCGTTTGCCCGGGAGAAGCGTCGATCGCTGATTCCCTTGGCGGACATCGCTGCCGAGTCCGCCGTGGCCGACATGTCGCCGAAGCCGATGATGCCTTCGGTGCTCAGGTCGTCGAATCCGCCGGCGACCACGAGCTGCGCCTTGCCCAGCTTGATCTTGTCGACGCCCTCCTCGACCGAGACGGCCGCGGTGGCGCAGGCGGCGACGGGGTGAACCATCGCGCCGTAGCTACCGATGTACGACTGAACGACGTGTGCAGCAACGACGTTCGGCAGAGCCTCCTGCAGGATGTCGTTCGCACGGGCATCGCCGAGCAGGGTGTCGATGTACAGCGAGCGCATGGACTCCATGCCGCCCATGCCGGTGCCCTGAGTGTTGGCGACCAGCGTCGGGTGCACCCAGCGCATCAGTTCCGACGGGTTGAAGCCAGAGGAGATGAAGGCGTCGACCGTGGTGACGATGTTCCACAGGGCAACACGATCCACCGAACTCGCCATGTCGGGCGAGATGCCCCACTTGGTGGGATCGAATCCGGTCGGAATCTGACCACCCACGGTACGGGTGAGCTTCATTTTGCGCGGAACGCGAATCTCGGTGCCCGCCTTGCGAGTGACCTGCCAGTCGCTCGAATCGGGAACCGGTGTGATCAGCGTGTGCTCGGGATCGGCAGCCGCGAACGACCGTGCGTCGATCTCGGTTCCGACGACGAACGTGAGGTCGTTGTCGAGGAAGATCGAGGTCATCAGCGGAGCAGTGTTACCGACCATTGCGCCGTCGTCGCCGTACGTGCGGATACCGCACTTCTCGACCACGATGTCGTGGTACTTGTCGGCGATGTCCTCCTCGGGAACGAGGTCACCGGACGCGATGTCGTACCAACCCGGCTTGGGATCGTTCTCCCAGGCAATCAGGCCGGTGTTCCACGCGAGTTCGAGAACGCCTGCGGCAGAGAGCTGCTCGTCGACCTCCATCTCGAAGCGTGTACGCGCCGAACCGTAGGGTCCGAGCTCACCTGCACCGACGATGACGATCAGGTCCTTCGGATCGACATCGAGGGCGGGCCACGCCGGAGCAGTGGTGGGGGCGAGCCGCGGAGGTGCAGGCAGCGCGGCGATGACCGAACTGTCCACGGCCTCTTCGGTCTTCTCGGCCGCAGCAGCGGCAGCGTCGCGAGCAAGCTCGACGAGGTTGAGCTTGGTGTTGGCCAAGCCGCCCGTCAGATCGGCGACGATGGGCTCCTGAGCAGCCTGACGACGTGCGTCGAAGGTGCACAGCCGCAGCAGCTCGGTCGCCATCTCCTCGGTCGACCAGGTACGGACACCTTCGGCTTCGACGGCCTCGACGATGGGATCGTTGCCGCCCATCAAGCCGGTTCCGCGAACCCACCCGATGTGAGCGTGCGCGATGGACACCCGCTCGGCCCAGTTCTTCTCCGAGCCCCACTTCGCGACGACTGCATCGAGCGCGGCCTTCGACTCACCGTAGGCACCGTCGCCACCGAACATTCCGCGGTTCGGCGATCCGGGGAGCACCACGTGCAGATGAGTGTCGATGTCGTTGTCGTAGCCGACCTTCGACAGTCCGGTGATCAGACGCTCGACCGACCAGAGCAGCACGCGCATCTCCATTTCGGCGCGAGCTCCGGCGTCGGACATCTCGCCCATGACCCGAGGTGCAGCGAACGGGAACAGCATCGTCGGAGTGGCAGCTGCCTTGACCAATGTCTTTGCGCCACCGGCAGTGTCGATGTAGTCACTGCCGATCCACTCGATGAGGGCATCGACGTCGGTGTACGACGCGATGTTGGCCGGAACTACCCACAGCGACGCTCCGTTGCGAGCATTGTCGCGGTACAGCGAGCGGTAGAAGCCCAGGCGCTCGTCGTCGAGCCTGGAGGTGGTGACGAAGACCGTCGCTCCCCCGGCCAACAGCTGAGCGGTCACTGCCGCGGCGATGGAGCCCTTGCTGCCGCCGGTGACGACTGCGACGTCGTCGGCCCACTGCCCCTTGTCCTCGGATGCGACCGCGATGTCTGCGATGCGTCCGAAGGTCTCGGCGAGCACGGTCTTGTTCTCGTAGTCGGCCTTGGCCTTCCACCACTGTGCCTGAGCTGCAACGGCATTGCCTGCACCGGCGAAGGACTCGACAGCGACATCACCTGCGGTACCGAGCCACAACCGAGCCAGATCCTCACGGGCGGTGGCCCACCGGTCGTCGATCAGCACGGCGCGCTTGGCGTCGAACGCGGGAGCGACGAGGCGAGGCCAGTCGGAGCCGAGCTCGGCCGAAACCAGCTCCACCAGAGCAGCATCGGGGTTCTCGGCCAGTAGCGCGTTGGGTGCGTCCGCCAGGCCGAGCTGTTCGAGCACCAACCGGGCTGCGGAGGCGAGAACGCCGTCGCGACCGGTGATGTGCTCGGTGAACTCGCCCAGAGCAGCAGCGTCGACGGTTCCGCCGGCCCCGCCACCTGCCTGCGGCATGGACACTGCGATTCCGCGACGAGCGGCAACCGAAGCAACCGCGGCGTCGATGACGTTGTCGACGGCAGTGCCGTCGGCGAGTGCGCCGTCGGCCAGGCCACCGAGTGCGCCACCACGAACCGAGGCACCGTCACGGGTACCGAGAGCGACCTCGGCGGTGACGTGGTGCGCCCAGCCGTCGCCCAGTTCCCAGGTCTTCTTGACGCGGTCGGCGATGGAGGCCGGGCGTCGTCCCGAGGGGCCGAAGACCTTGCGGAGATGGTCGTTGATCGAGTCGCTGAGCACCGGGCCGAACGGCTTGTAGGTACGAGCCAGCTTGTTGACCGTGCCCGAGAGCGCGCCCATGTCGGCGTCGGCTGCGCCGTCGATGGCACCGAGCGAGAGCTCGGAGCCGAGGTCGACGAGCAGCTGGTTACGACGTGAGGACACGCCGTCGCACAGAGCCTCGATGGTGTCGGCGGGCCCGATCTGATCGAGCTGCAGCTTGGTCCACAGCCCGATGAGGATCTTCGTCGCGTCGGCGGCCACGAACGCGATGTCGTCGGGACGAGGTCCACCCGACGGTGCCGCGGCCGGAGCAGGTGCTGCAGCCGGAGCCGCCGCAGCTGCCGGAGCAGCCGCCTCGGGAGCCGGAGTCGCCTCGTCCTCGTCAGCCGGAGCCGGGTCGGTATCGGTGCCGTAGACGATCGCGGCTTCGCGCTCCAGGTTCAGCACCTCGACCGGGTGGCCGAAGCGGCCCGGCAGCTTGAGAGTCTGCGACGCGAGGTTGGCCACGGTCGGTGTTGCACCGAGCCCGATCTCGACGAAACGCTCGACGCCCATGCCGCCGTCCGACTCGTCTGCGAACAGCAGGTCCTGCGTCTCGATCCACCGCACCGGGCTGGCGAACTGCCATGCCAGCAGCTCGGTCAAAATCACGCGGCACAGATCGCTCGGCCGTGCGGCCCACGAATCGAAGTCCGCCAGAACGGTGTTCAGCGGCTCGGACGGCACGAGATCGGCGATCTCCTGGACGAACTCGCGGTCGAGCGAGAACGGCTTGGGCACCAGGTTCGGGATGTAGCGACCGACCAGGATCGCCGGATCCAGCTGCTCGGGCAGCAGGGTCTGCAGGCGGTTGCGGAAGTCGTCGACTCCCCCGCGCAGAACCGTCGAGTGGAACGGCACGTCGATGCCCGGAACCATGATGTAGGCCGCCTTGCCGCCGAACTCTGCCCGGCGGATGACAATCTTCTTCTCGAGCTCACCGAGGCCGGCAACGGTGCCTGCGATGGCGTACTGCGAGCCACGCAAGTTGAGGTTGACGATCTCGAGGAACTCACCGGACTCTTCTGCGACACCGGCGACGAAGCCCTGCACGTCCTCGTCGGCCAGGCCGATCTGGGACGGGCGGATGGCAGCCATGCGGTAGTCACTGCGGCCGTTCTCGTCACGGGGAACGAGTGCGTGCATGGCCGAGCCACGCTGGAAGACGACCTCGAGAACGGCCTCGAGCGGGAGCACACCGGCAACAGCGGCCAGAGCGTTGTACTCACCCACCGAGTGGCCGGCGAGAATCGAATTCTCCACGAACGCACCGGATTCACGCAGTTCGGCAACCTGTGCGACACCGAGAACGGCCATCGCAACCTGGGTGAACTGCGTCAGGTGCAGCACACCGTCGGGATGCTTGTGCGTGACCCCGCGGGCCTTGAGCGACGTCGGATTGTCGCGCACGACAGCGAGAATCGAGAAGCCGAGCGCGCTGCGCGTGTGCTTGTCGGCACGCTCCCAGATCTCACGCGCAGCCTTGGAGCGAGCGCGTGCGTCCAGTCCCATACCCGGGCGCTGGATGCCCTGGCCGGGGAACGCGTAGACGGTCTTCGGCGCGGCGGTGCGTGCGGTGGCGACCATGACCAGTTCGCCGCCGACTCGGCAGGACACCTCGACCAGTTCGGCACCCTGGTCGAATCCGGTGCGGTCGACGCGAACGTCGATCTCCGCTCCGGGACGGACCATCCCGAGGAAACGAGCAGTCCAGGCAGTGAGACGACGCGGAGGAGTCTTGGTGTCCTCGTGGTCGACTGCGGTGACGGTTTGCTGCGCCGCAGCCGAGAGCCACATACCGTGCACGATCGGGCTCCCGAGGCCGGCGAGCAACGCCGCGGCATCCGAGGTGTGAATCGGGTTGTGGTCGCCCGAGACCTGCGCGAATGCGGCCATGTTGCGCGGGGCCACGATGGTGGCCTGGCGACGGCGACGACGCGGGGTGTCCTTGGCGTCGGCGCTCAGCGAACCGCCGGCGCGAGCCGGATCCACCAACTCGCCCTTGCCGGTGCGTCCACGAATGGCGAAGCGCTCCACCAGGGTTGCGACGGCCGGGGCGTCGAGACCCTCACCGAGCATGGCACCGATCTCGACGGTGACCTCGACGACGCGACCGAGATCGGTGTCGAGCACCTCTCCTGCAGCGGCCTTGACCACGAGAATCGAAGTGTCGGTCGGCAATTCACCGACGAGGTTGACGCTGTGATCGAGGTGCACCAGGTCGAGCATGCCTTCGATGACGTCGATGCCTTCGGCGTTGCGCGTCGCTCCGAGGACGGCGAAGACGGCGGGCCAGCAGGCACCGACGAGAACGTCGGGAACAGCTTTTCCGCTGACGGTCAGTGTGTCGGGCAGTCCGGATCCGGTGACGCCGGCGTGGTCGGCGATCAGATCGGGGATCCAGGCAATGTTCAGCCGCGCGACACCGTTCTTGACGGTCGGAAGGTCCTGTCCTGCCGCAACTCC
This sequence comes from Rhodococcus sp. NKCM2511, assembly GCF_014905595.1. Classification (NCBI taxonomy): domain Bacteria; kingdom Bacillati; phylum Actinomycetota; class Actinomycetes; order Mycobacteriales; family Nocardiaceae; genus Rhodococcus; species Rhodococcus sp. NKCM2511. The sequence goes on from NZ_BNHJ02000002.1 coordinate 559,556, forward strand.
CAGCAGAGCGGACATGGCCTGCTGTGCATCCTGTGCGGTGACGACCGGAGCGCCGCCGTCGATCGTGGAGGCAGGCACCGTCAGACGGATGCGTACTTCCTTGCCCGGGGCGAGCGGGACCAGCAGTTCGACGTGCTCGGCATCGAGCACGGTGAGCGAGGAGCCGGTCTGCGGATGCGAGGCGACCGTATCGGAGTCGACGGTCCAGTCGGCCGGATCGCCCAGACGTGCAACGGGGTTCTGCGTCATACGCGAGGCCCACGTGACGTCGGGTGCTGCCAGCACGATGCCCAGCAGTCCCGGTGCAATCTCGGCGTGGCGTCGGCTGGCGATGGCCGCCGGCTCTACGCCCTCGGCGAGAAGCTGGTCCGCGGTGGCCTTCTCGAAGCGGTTCAGCAGTTCGCCCACCGGCTCGTCGACGCGAGTGATACCGGCGACGGCAACGGTTCCGGGGATGATGCACACCTGATCGGCGGAGTAGCGAGCGTCGTGTGCCTGCCACAGCGAGTCACTGCGCCACCAGCGGCGCACGTCACCATCGACGACGGGGACGAAGTTGACCGGCTTACCCGGCATGCGGCACAGCGAGGTGAAGAAGGTGATGTCGGCCGGGTGCAGAATCACGTCACCGGCGTCGGGGAACTGTGCGAGCAGCGACTTCAGTGCAGCGCGCGGACGCTCGAGTACCTCGGCGTCGGCGAACAGGGTGGGGATGGGTCCGCGATCGACCGGGTGCAAGCGTGCCTCGGCGCGCTGCAGCATTTCGAGGAAGCGGGTGCGCCAGGTGACATCGAGCCACACCGACTCACGGGCTTCGGACACCGCATCGGTGAACTCGCCGCCGCAGTCGAAATCACTGCGTGAGTCCGTTCCGATGGCCAGATCCAGGTAGCGAGCGAGCCACTGCTGGTAGGTCATCTCGGCGACGTCGCCGAAGAACGGCTTGGCTGTGCCGTCGAGTGCGGCGATGATCTCGTCGCGGCGCTCGGCCACGGCGTCGGCGTTACCAGCAACCTCGTCGAGCAGTCGACCGCAACGCGATGCCGCGTTGTCGATCTCGTGGATGTCGGCACCGAGCTGGCTGCGGCCGGAGGCCATTCCGCCGTTGGCGGTTCCGGCACCGACCCAGTCTGGGGTCCCCGGAGTGTCGACGAGAAGCTGCTTGACCTCGGGAGCCGTCGTGGCTTCGAGAGTGGCCATTGCAGCGGTACCGACGAGGATGCCGTCGAGAGGCATTTTCGGGTATCCGTGCACGGCAGACCAGGTTCCGGTCAGGTAGTCAGCGGCCCGCTCGGGTGTTCCGATACCGCCGCCGACGCAGATCACCAGGTTGGGGCGCGAGCGGAGCTCGGCGTAGGTGGTCAGCAGTAGGTCGTCGAGGTCTTCCCACGAGTGGTGTCCGCCTGCGCGGCCACCCTCGATATGGACGTTGACCTGGTAGGACGGAACCTCGTTGGCGATGCGGATCACGGCGCGAATCTGCGCGACGGTACCCGGCTTGAACGAGACGTAGCTGATGCCGGCCTCGGAGAGCTCCTCGATGAGAGCCACTGCCTCGTCCAGTTCGGGGATGCCTGCCGTGACGACGACGCCGTCGATGGCCGCACCCGCTGCACGGGCACGCTGCACGATGCGGCGACCGCCGAGCTGCAGCTTCCACAGGTACGGGTCGAGGAAGAGCGAGTTGAACTGGATGGCACGGCCGGGCTCGAGCAACGTGGAGAGCTCGGCGACGCGGTCGGTGAAGATGTCCTCGGTGACCTGTCCGCCACCGGCGAGCTCGGCCCAGTGGCCTGCGTTGGCTGCGGCCGCGACGATCTTCGCGTCGACCGTCGTCGGCGTCATGCCGGCGAGCAGGATCGGCGAACGCCCGGTCATCTTGGTGAAGGAGGTCTCCACGACGACACGGCCGTCGGGCAGCGTCACAGGCTTGGGCGCGAATGCCGACCATGCCGGCTGCACCTCGGGAGCGGCACCGGGAGTGAGTAGATTTCGGTGGCCACCGCGCGAGGATGCCGCTATGATGCCGACGCCCTGTCCACGCAGCGCCGGGGTGGTCATGCGGGTGAGGAGGTCACCGGGTCCGAGGTCGAGGATCCAGTCCGCGCCGGCCTCGACGACACCGTCGATGGCGTCGACCCAGTCCACGGAATCGACGAGTATCTTTTGCGCCAGTTCGCGGGCCAGGGCGGCGTCGAGACCGCACCGCTGCGCCCAGGCGTCGACGAGCTCCACTGCGTCGGTCAATGCGGGGTGATGGAAGCCGATCTCGACCGGGAGCTGCTCGAAGACGGGTGCGAACACCGCGCCGCCGCGCTTCTTGGCATCGCGCTCACGCTCTTCCCGAGCCGCGATCTGCTCGCACTTCTCCTGCACGCGAGCCAACTGAGCCGGCGGGCCGGACAGCACGACGCGGCGACGACCGTTGCGGATGGCCAGAGCAGCGGAGCGTTCGGGTGCTCCCGGTATCCTTAGCTCGTCGACGATCGCCTGCAGACGTTCGGGCTCGACGTTGCCGACCGAGACCATCGGCGCACGGTCACCGGCACCGATGATGCCGCGGCGACGTCCGACGAGTCCGGCAGCCGCACCGACCAACTGCGCAATGGCCAGGAAATTGGCGTCCTGTGCGCCGTCCGCGGCGACGGACTCGGCGGCGATGAGGCCCTGCGAGTGTCCGACCACCTTGACCGGCGGGGTCTGGGCGGGGTCGAGGCCCTGCAGCTTCAGCGCGCGCAACGCGGCGACCTGAGTGAGGAAGACGCCCGGCAGAGACACCGCAGCCGAGGTCAGTGCCGCTTCGGAGGGCCCGTAGGAGCCGGCGGTGCCGTCGTCGGCGAGGTCCTGCTCGAGCATCCAACCGATCGGGTCGAAGCCGACCGAGCGGACGACCAGCAGCTCGTCGGACACGGGCGCGAGCACTGCTGCGGCCTCGTTGACGAGATCGGTCAGTTCGGGCTCGAGTGCGGAATCGCGCGCGAGCTCTTCGAGCGAACTCAGCCAGGGCGCACCCTGACCACCGAACGCCAGGGCGTACGGCTCGCCCGCGGCGAATCGATCTGCCAGAGTCCGAGAGCCGCCACTGCTTCTAGGGGCTTTGCCTGCGTTGCCTGTGCTTCGCGAGCCGCGTCCGTGTGATGGTGTGCTCTCGTTGATCGTCAAGGCTGAAGATTCCTCTCGTGGACGTCTCGGGGGGTCGAGGCGTTCGCTGTGATGACTGCCGTGGTGCGTCGTGGGCAACAGGGCAAAGCGTGAGCCTGTCTTCGTCGACAGGTCTCCTTCGCGCTGCTCCAGGTTGACACAAAATCATGAGGAAATCCTCAGGTTTGCTCGGACGTCCGAGTGCTACCAGCGAGTACGTCTGCGCAAGCGCCTTTACTTTTTGTTTACCCAACTCGCGAGTAACCCGCATCGACCCTGGCGGGAGACTCGGCGGCGACGGCGAAACATGAGGGAACCCTCGCATTTTTCGTTATCTTTTTGTGATGTGATCTCGAGCACTCCACGAGCGTCCGGTGACCTGTCGGTGGGGTCGTCTAGCTTTCTCCTACGAACCGCATCCGATAGGTCGGTCGACGAACTCCGGGGGGAATTCATGTATTCATCGGTTACGGACACTTGCACGACGGGCGAGCTCGAAGCAATGCTATTGCACATCGAATCGTTTGCCTCGCAATCGAATTCACCGCACTGGACACCGGGGTGGTGCGGCGAATCCGAGGCGGCGCTACTCGACGCGATCTTCTCCGCGCGCGCTCCTTATGGAGGACCGACCAGTGGGGTGCGAGCGGTCATCGGACGGTGGCGGTCACACCGAGGCGATAACCGACTCGACGACTTGACAACCCTTGCAGAACTGACTTCGGATCCGGATCAGCTCGTGCAGATCCTGTGCAACCGTCAGCTCGTTCCAGGAAACAGCCGAACCAAGGCGGCGGCAGCAGCCGTGGCGGCACAGACGTTGATCTCGGTGGGGTTGAGCCGTTCGACCGATTTCGAGCAGCACACGAAGGAACATTTCGATGCGTTCCGCGCGATCCCTGGCCTCGGCGAGACCACCTGGGAGTGCATGCTCATGCATCTGGGCGTACGCACCGACAAGGCGACCGCACATCTGACCGCGTTCGTTGCCGACGCTCTCGAACCACTCCATCGAGACCTGGCCGCCGACATCGCCGAGGAGCGCTCCCCCGTGATTCTCGACGCCGTAGCGGACGCACTCCACGTCGATCTCGCCTCGCTCGAGCACGCGCTCTGGCGTTACCAGCACAAGCTGCGCAGGCCGCCGCAGCGTCACTCCGAGGCTGCGCTCCGATCGGCGAGCTGACTCTGCGAGATCATCACCTCTGCGAAATCATCACCTCTGCGAGATCATCACCTCGACGCCATCGAGGATGCACTCCACACCGAAACGATAGGCATGCACGGGGTCGCTGGCGGCGTCGTACGACGTCGCCGCGGCCGTCCCGATGCGGGACGACACCGGAAAACGCTCGCGCGTCATCACCCGCTCGATGACGGGTGCGGTAGCCGCCCACCACTGAGCGTCGGACATCCCCGACTGCTTCTTCACCCGATCGACCGCGGCCGAGGCTCTCGCGGTCCCCGAGACGTGAGTGAGAACCAGTGTCAACACCGAATCGATCTCGACGTCACCGAGCCCGGTACCGACGAGGGTGCGCAGCTCTGCCTCGTACTTGTCGTTGGTGTGCGGACCGAGCACCGGACGCGCACCGACGGCGTCGAGCAGCCACGAATGTCGTTGATAGAGCTCCCAATTGCGCTCGGCAACGAATCGCAACGCGGGCCGCCACCCTCCGGGAACCGATGCCGGCTCGTCGACGTGTGCATACAGATCTGCCAGGGACCGATCGATCATCAGGTCCGTCAGCTCTTGACGCCCCGGCACGTGGGTGTACAGCGACATCGCACCGACCCCCAGATGCTCGGCCACATTGCGCATCGACACCGACTCCAACCCGTTCGTATCGGCCATCTCGATGGCCGCGTCGACGATCGCGTCGACGCTCAGGCCGGTTCGGCTCGGTTTCGCGTCGACCCGCCACAGCAGTTCGAGGATGCGCGCCGGATCGAACGAGTTCTCCTTCTTCACCACCCGGCGAGCCTAATCGGACGTCGACGTGGCTCGAAGAACCGCGTCGCACGCACAGCAGCATCGGTTGTAGACTTCACCGGCACGCGCGAGTGGCGGAATTGGCAGACGCGCTGGATTTAGGTTCCAGTGTCTCAGGACGTGGGGGTTCAAGTCCCCCCTCGCGCACAACGGTCGTTCGACCCGGCTTTTCTCGAGACTCCCAGGTCTACCGGTTTCAACGTGTGAAGGTGGCTCGTATGTCCAGCGATCCCGACGACGACGCGATCTTCGCCGCAACTTCCGACGAACGACGCTCTCTCGCAAGCACTTTCGACACCCTGACACCCGAACAGTGGGACACCCCATCGCTGTGCGACGCCTGGACGGTCCGCGACGTCGCCGCCCATCTCGTGGTGCCCCTGATCGTCCCGCTCTGGCAGTTCGGACTCGCCATGGTGCGCACTCGAGGGAACTTCGACCGGGCCAATCAGATGATGACCCAGCGAATCAAGCGCAAGCACGGCGACGAATTACCCGCGCTCCTGACAGCTCACGCAGACAAGAAGTTCACCCCGCCGGGCCACGGGTCCGCTGGCCCCGTTGTCCGACGTCATCGTGCACGGGCTCGATGTGTGCAGGCCGCTGGGAATCGAGCACCACGTTCCCGAGCACCGCATGGTTACGATTCTCGACTTCCTGGTGCCGGAAAGCGGTGCGGCACCGTTCAAAGGACCGGATCTTCGACTGCAGTGGCGCGCAACCGATCTGGACTGGAGTCGGGGCGAGGGCCCCGTCGTCGAAGGATCGGCGGGCACCCTGGCGTTGGTGCTGACGGGGCGCAGCAGCGCTCTCGCCGACATCACCGGCCCGGGTGCCGAGCAACTTGCCGAAGCACGGGCGAACCGTCGTCGGTCGTGAGTCGCACCCGGCTCGTCCATGGTGAGAATCACCGGCCGACCACCCGATGTGACTACCTTCGGTAGTAGTCGCTCCGGTACCGTCGAGTGGTGACCTCATCCCGCCCGAAGCGTCGACCCGCGCTCATTGCGCTGGTGATCGTGTCCGCGGCGGTGTGTCTCGGTCTCGGCTGGTGGCAGTGGGAACGCTTCGAGGCGGTCGGCGGTAACGGGCAGAACCTCGGATACGCGTTCCAGTGGCCCTTGTTCGCGGCGTTCGTCGTCTACGCCTACCGCAAGTTCGTCCGCCTCGAAGACGAGGACCAGGACGAGCCCGACTCCGGGCAGCCCGACGGACCGACCGAGGTCCCTCTCGACCTGCTCCCCCAGCGCCGCGCGGCAGACCCCGACGTCGGCGATCTGGACGACCCCGAGGCCAGGCAACTTCTCGAGTACAACAGCTACCTCGCGGAGCTGAACGAATCCCGCGGGACCGACAGGAGCACCACGTGAGTTCGGCACCGGACAAGACCAAGGCGTCCACCAACAAGACTCGGAAGATCGCGTCGGCGCTGCTGCGCTATCGCGTGCTCGCCTACGTCACCGGTATCTGGTTGCTCGTCCTCGTGACCGAAATGGTCGCGAAGTACATTTTCAAGGTCGAGAATGTGCCCAACTGGATTGCGGTAGTGCACGGTTGGGTCTACCTCGTATACCTGATCCTGACGATCGACCTTGCTATCAAGGTGCGGTGGCCGGCCGGTCGGACCATCGGCACCCTGCTCGCCGGAACTGTTCCGTTCCTGTCGTTCTACGTCGAACACAAGCGCACCAAGCAGGTCAAGGCCGACTTCGGCGTCTGACGTCAGCAGGTGATCGGCTGTGCGTTCTCCGGATCCAGCGCGTTTTCCACCAGCCGCTGCGCCAGCGGATCGTACGAGATTCCTGTGTGCTCGACGACATTGCCGGGGCACACGTCCTGCAGCACCACGTTCGTATTTCCCGCTCCGGTGAGGAGCGACGCCGTGTACGGAACGACAACCTGGTCGTATCGGGTCACGATCGTCGTGTAATCGATTCCCGCGACTGTGTCACTGCCCTCGTTCAACCGCTTGAGCACGTCGTCCTGCACCGGCAGACCGGCGGTCGGATAGTTCGGCGGAGAGAGCGCCACTATGCGCGAGACGGTGTGATCACCGCCGAGGAAGCGGGCGTAGTAGCGCGGCACCGTGCCGCCCTTCGAGTGGCCCACGATCGACACCTTCTGCGCACCCGTCGCCGCGAGCACGAAATCGACGAACGTGGACAATTCCGCGGCACTCTCGGGAATCGTTCCCAGCGCTCCCAACGCGGGCACCGGCCCGGTGTTGCCGTAGTCGAGTGCGAACACGCAGTATCCGGCGTCGACCAGGGCCGGTGACAGCGACGACCAGTTCGCGTAAGAGTTCTCCAAAAAACCGTGCACCAAGATCACCGGTTCGGGATGCCGAGCGCTGGGAACGCACGAATAATCGTTCGCGCCCGCCGGCGTCGCACCTGGATGAGCCACCGAGTAGACCAACGCCTCGGCGAACGATCCCGCAACCGGCGCTGCCGAAGCAGGGGTGCCGAGCAGGCACAGGGCAGCGGCCGCGAATACGGCCGTGGTTCTCGTCAGCACTGCCCGCGCCGCCACGACTATCGCCCCGTCAACGCTTCGAGAGCAGGAACCAGCTTGCGCAGCGCGCGGCCACGATGAGAGGCCGCGTCCTTCTCGTCCGGAGCCAACTGCGCGGCACTGCGGCCGTCCCCCTCCGGTACGAAGATCGGATCGTACCCGAATCCGTTCTCCCCCAACGGCTCTCGCGCTACAACGCCGCGCCACTCGCCGCGAACGACGGTCTCGGCTCCGCCCGGGACCACCAACGCACACGCCGACACGAAAGCCGCCCCGCGCCGTTCGTCGGGGGTATCGCTCAACTGCGCCAGCACGAGCGCCGTGTTGGCCTCGTCCTGCCCGTGAGTTCCGGACCAGCGCGCGGAGAGCACCCCGGGCATTCCGTTCAATGCGTCGATTTCGATCCCGGAATCATCGGCGACGCAGGGCAATCCGGTTGCCGCCGCACCGTCGCGCGCTTTGGCCGCCGCGTTGTCCTCGAACGTCGCTCCGGTTTCGGGTGCCTCGGGAAACGGCGGCACCTCGTCGAGACCGACCAACTCGATACCCACGAGGCCGGCGGCGTCGAGTACCCGTCGCAGTTCTCGCAGCTTCTTGGCGTTACGACTGGCTACCAGTAGCTTGGTGTCAGGCACCGAACTTCTTCTTCGTTTCTGCGGTGGCAGGCTCGGGCAGATCCCCCGGGTACGGCAACGCCAGCGCCTCCCTCTGCACCTCGAACAGCTTGTCGATGCCGACGAACGCCGAGTCGAGGAGCTTGTCGAGGGTGGTGCGCGGGAAGGTCGCGCCCTCGCCGGTTCCCTGAATCTCGACCAGAGTGCCGGTATCGGTCGCGACGACGTTCATGTCGACCTCGGCTCGCGAATCCTCTTCGTACGGAAGGTCGAGACGCACCCGGCCGTCGACGACGCCGACACTGACCGCGGCGATCATGCACGAGATCGGCTGCGGGTCGGCCAGGCGTCCGGCTGCTCGTAGGTAGGTGACGGCGTCACTGAGAGCCACGAACGCTCCGGTCACGGCAGCAGTACGGGTGCCGCCGTCGGCCTGCAACACGTCGCAGTCGAGGGCGATCGTGTTCTCGCCGATCGCTGCCAGATCGATGCACGCGCGCAGTGAGCGTCCGACCAGTCGGGAGATCTCCTGAGTGCGGCCGCCGACCTTGCCCTTGACGGACTCGCGTCCGTTACGCGTGTGGGTGGCTGCGGGAAGCATTGCGTACTCGGCGGTGAGCCAGCCGAGACCGGATCCCTTCCGCCAGCGCGGTACGCCCTCCTCGACGCTGGCCGTGCACATCACCCTGGTGTTGCCGAATTCGACCAGCACCGACCCTGCCGGGTGAGTGGTGAATCCGCGGGTGATCTTGATGGTGCGGAGCTCGTCGTCCGCTCTGCCGTCTTCTCGTCTGGACACGACTCGAAGCCTAGCGCGTCGTCATACGGTGAAGGCGTCCCCTGGCTCGACGGCATGCACCGGTCCGCTGAACTCTGCCTTGGCCTCGGCTATGACATCCTCGCGAGACGTCCAGGGCGGAATGTGGGTGAGCAGCAGCTCCCCCACTCCGGCTTCCCGAGCGATGCGACCGGCCTCGATACCGGACAGGTGGACGCCCTCGGGCCGATCCGGGCTGTCGGTCCACGACGCCTCGCAGAGAAAGACATCGGCACCCTGAGCCAGATCCTGCACCGCCTGGCACATACCGGTGTCGCCGCTGTACGCGAATGTCTTTCCGCCGCCGGTGGTGACCCGCATGCCGTACGACTCCGGCGGATGGAACACCTGCCGGGTCAGAATCGACAGCTGTCCGAATTCGATGGTCCGACCGTCCACCCAGCGGCGTAGGTCGATGGTGTCGGACATGTCGTCGATCTGACCGCCGCACTCGGCCGACGCCACTCCGAGCCGAAACGCAGTGTCCTTCGGTCCGTAGACGATCGCGCGCCCTTCCGGCGGGTTCGGATGGTAGCGACGCCACACGAGCAGACCGGGAACGTCGAGGCAGTGATCGGCGTGCAGATGCGAAAGCAGAACGCTCACGTCACCCGGATCGACATAACGCTGCAACGCCCCGAGGACGCCGGGCCCGAAATCGAGAACGACCGGCGCGGTCTCCTCTTCTTCCAGGAGGTAACCCGACGCGGGTGAATCGGGTCCGGACACACTGCCCGAACATCCCAGGACGGTAATTCGCATGTAAGCCATGCTGCCACGCCGAGCGCGTCACTCGAAACGTTCGGGCAGTATTGACCGCGCGAGTCGGCGAATTTCACGCTCGAACACAGCTGTGCTCGCGGTTACCTACCGCCTACGGAGTGGGACGATCGAGTGCTCTGGCCCGCGCTCTGTCGGCCCGGGCGTCGGCGGACAGCAGCCGAGCTGCGACGACCCCACCCACTGCGCCGAACAGATGGCCCTGCCAGGAGATGTTCGGATCGCTCGGCAGCACGCCCCACAGCGCGCTGCCGTACAGCACGAACACCACGACCCCGATCGCGAGCTGGCCGAGGTGGCGGGTGAAGAATCCACGAACGAGCAGATACGTGATGAAGCCGAAGATCAGAATCGACGCGCCGATGGTGTTGCTGTAGGTGCCGGCCGTGAGCCAGGTACCGACGCCACCGATCACCCAGACGATGCCGGTGGCAGCCAGACCACGCGCGATGCCCGAGAGCAACACCAGGAATCCGAGCACTATCAGGGGAACCGTGTTGGCTATCAGGTGCTGCCAGTCGTCGTGCAGCACGGGCGCGAACAGGATGCCCCACAACCCGTCGGCGGAACGAGGCTCGATACCGTTCTGCTCGAGCCGTGATCCGCTGGCCACATCGATGATCTCGATGATCCACAACAGCGCCACGAATCCTCCGACGAAGACGGCTGCCTGCATCCACGCGGGCCGCACTCGCTCACCGGGAAGCTTGCCGGTCTCACTCATGATCGCCTCCAACCTCGGTCTCTCCACGGTACCGGTAGCGGCTACCTGCCGGTCAGAGACGCGACGCCGTGAATGCGGAGGGGAAGATCTGGCGATAGGTGGGGATGCCGGCCACCGACGTGGCGTCGAGCAGGGCCCGGACGATGGCTCGCTCGACGACGATCGCCGCGGCTTCGGTGACCGCGGCCAGTACCGGTAGTTCCGGGGAGAATGCTGCGGGCACTGAGGACTCGGCGGTGACGGCCCTGGTACCCGTGGACACGGCGAAGACGGTGTCGCCGTCGAGTGGCGAGTGCGCAGGCCGGATGGCCCGCGCGAGTCCGTCGTGACCCGCGACGGCTATTCGCTTGCACGACGCCGACGACAGCGGCGCATCCGTCGCAACCACGCCGATCGTGGTGTTCAGAGCAGTGGCCTTGGGTTCGAGCGCCGCCGCGGTCCGCACCTCGTCGACGTCGGGATTGCGCATGCCGAAGTCCGCGGGCCCCAATGTGCCGGTGCCCCACAACAACCCGGTGCGCGGATCGAACACCGCGCCCACAGGGTTGACGACCATCAGAGCTGCGACCGTCACTCCGTCGGCCGGACCGCCCTCGATCACCGTGCTCGCGGTGCCCACCCCACCTTTGAGCACGCCGGCGCGAGCACCGACTCCCGCCCCGACCGATCCCGTCGCGAACTCGGTCGCCGCCGTGGCCGCAGCACGGTAGCCGAACTCCGCGGTGGGGCGCGCGGCCCAGTCGCCGACCGGAAGGTCGAAGATCACCGCAGCCGGCACGATCGGCACGACGTGAGCCGGACTGCCCATCGGGATCCCTTGTTCGTGCTCTTCGAGCCACCGCATGACGCCGTCGGCGGCCGCGAGCCCGTACGCACTGCCCGCGGTCAACAGGATGGCGTCGACCTGCTGAACGGAATGGCTCGGATCGAGCAGATCGGTCTCGCGTGTTCCCGGTCCGCCGCCTCGCACGTCGACGGCCGCCGTCGCCCCACCGAGAACGCGCACCACAGTGCAGCCGGTGGCCGAACCGGACCCCATCGCGGCGTCGTCGTCGAGTTCGTGATGATGGCCGACCAACAGACCTGCCACATCGGTCAAGCAGTCCCGGGGGCCGGGTTTCGAGAAGGCTGCGGTCACGTCGGCACCCTAGGGAACGAGGACCTGGACGAGGGAATCCTGCATCCAGGTCAACCAGTGGTACACGTCCAGATGGGGAGCACGAGGATCGCCCTCGTCGAGTACGTCAGGAGTGTCCGCACTGATGCCCAGTGTGGTCCCGAGCGCCAGCCTCACGTCGTTGAGACCCGTCAACCACGCGTCGGCCTGTTCCTGGGTGAGCACGATCTTTCCGCCGGAATCGGGCAGGGTCGCGAGGATCACTGCCCCGGCAGCCAACTTCTCGTCGATGATCTCGGGCTCGTGCAACCCGCGGAGGGCACCGTTCAGATCGGCCGGATCCTGATCGTCGTGTTCGGGATCGGCGCGGTGGAAGTCCGGCAGCAACCGGGCCAGCGCTGCATCGTCCGGCGGGCTGTTGTGGCCGGTACGCAGCCCGGTCAGCGCGGCGAGCTCGTCGGTGGGTGCCGCGGCGGAACGATCGCGTAGCAGGCCGAGAACGGATGCGACCAGGGACTTGAGCACCGCCGCCTCACGAGCGTCGATCTCGGACTTGATCTTGACCCCGGACAACGAATTCCGTCTCGTCCACGTGCGCACTGTCGGTGATGTCCTTCTCTGACGTAGAGGTGGCGAACTGACTGCTGACTACTTGTCCTGCTGCATGGTGGCCCACAGGCCCGCCGCGTGCAGCCTTTTGACGTCGTTCTCCATCGCATCGCGCTCGCCGCTCGACACGACCGCCTTGCCCTCGGAGTGCACCTGCATCATCAACTCGGTGGCCTTGGCCTTGCTGTAGCCGAAGAGCTTCTGGAACACGTAGGTGACGTAGTGCATCAAGTTGACCGGGTCGTCCCACACGATGGTGACCCACGGAGTGTCGTGCGCTTCGTCGGCAGCAACGGCCTCGGTTTCGGCCGGCACCGCCTGCGGCGACGCCGCCGCGACTTCGAGTGCCGAGAAGCCGTCCACGGGCAGAAGCGATCCATCCACCGTCAACCAAGGCATGGCAACAGGGTACGGCGTGTCGGGCCGACCCCACACGTTCGCCCCTGCGCTCGTAGTGTGATCGAGGTGAGCAATGACGCGACCACCGATCACACGCTTTCCAGCGACGGAGCCAGCACTGCACTGCTGACCGACCAGTACGAGTACACGATGCTGTCCGCGGCCCTGGCCAGCGGCTATGCAGACAGACCGTGCAGTTTCGAGGTCTTCGCCCGCAGGCTACCCGGCGGCCGCCGATACGGCGTCGTGGCCGGCACCGAGCGCATTCTCGACGCCGTCGATCGCTTCCGATTCGGCCCGGACGAGCTGCGTGTCGTGTCGAAGTTTCTCGACGCCGACACCGTCGAGTGGCTGCGCAACTACCGCTTCACCGGCGACATCGACGGTTACCGCGAGGGCGAGCTGTACTTTCCCGGCTCCCCCGTCCTGACGGTCCGCGGCACGTTCGCCGAGTGCGTGGTCCTGGAAACCGTGGTGCTGTCGATTCTCAATCACGACAGCGCAATCGCCTCTGCGGCAGCGCGCATGGTCGCCTCCGCCGAGGCCAGGCCGATCATCGAAATGGGATCGCGGCGCACCCACGAGGAGGCGGCGGTCGCGGCATCGCGCGCGGCCTACTTGGCCGGCTTCACCGCGACCTCCAACCTCGAAGCAGTCCGACGCCACGGCGTCCCCGGAGCAGGCACGTCGGCCCACTCGTTCACGCTGCTGCACACCACCGCCGACGGCCCCGACGAGAAGGCCGCTTTTGCCGCTCAGGTCCGAGCGCTCGGGGTGGGAACGACACTGCTGGTCGATACCTACGACATCAAGCAGGGCGTGGCCAACGCGATCGAGGTGGCCGGTCCGGAGCTCGGTGGTGTCCGCATCGACTCCGGCGACCTCGGTGTCCTCGCCCGTCAGGTCCGCGCCCAATTGAACGCCCTCGGTGCGCCGAACACGCGGATCGTCGTCTCCGGAGACCTCGACGAGTACGCGATCGCCGCGCTGCGCGCCGAACCCGTCGATTCGTACGGCGTCGGCACGTCGCTGGTCACCGGTTCGGGCGCGCCGACGGCAGGAATGGTCTACAAGCTGGTCACCGTGGACGGCATACCCGTCGCCAAGCGCAGCAGTCACAAGGAATCGCGCGGGGGTACCAAGGCAGCGCTGCGGACCGCGCGTGGGACCGGTACGGCTGTCGAGGAAATAGTGCACCCGTTCGACGCCGCCCCGACGGTCGAAGACGGTCTGACGGTGGAGACGTTGACCACGCCGCTGATGCGTGGCGGCCGGCGCGTCGCCGATCTACCGACTCTCGCCGAAGCCCGGGACCTCCTCGCGCGACGCCTGGTCAGCCTGCCGTGGGAGGGGCTCGCCCTGTCCCAGGGCGAACCGGCGATACCGACCCGGTTCGCCCTGGGCTAGGGCGGTGTCGGTGCCGAACCCGGTGGGCGATCGGCAGTAGTCTGCTTCGGTGCCGTCGAAGACCGAGTTGCCCACCGTTCCCGCTCTCCTGCAGGTTGCGGTGCACTCGCTCGGTGGCAAGGAACGCAGCAATCAGCTGACGATGGCCTCTGCCGTGGCGCATTCGATCGACACCGGTGAACATCTCGCGGTGCAGGCGGGCACGGGCACCGGCAAGTCCCTCGCGTATCTCGTGCCCAGCATCAGGCATGCGGTCGAATCGGGGAAGACCGTCATCGTCTCGACGGCCACGATCGCGCTGCAGCGACAGTTGGTCGACCGCGACCTTCCACGTCTGTCCGACGCACTGACCGAAGCTGTGGGTCGGCGTCCGAAGTTCGCGATCCTCAAGGGCCGCAACAATTATCTGTGCATGAACAAGATTCACACCGGTGCCGCACAGGAAACACCGGACGCGGAGTTGTTCGACCCGTTCGCCGTCTCGCGGATGGGCCGCGAAGTGGTCCGGCTGACCAAGTGGTCCTCGGAGACCGAAACGGGCGATCGCGACGACGTGCTGCCCGGCGTGAGCGACCAGGCGTGGCGTCAGGTCAGCGTCACCGCTCGCGAGTGCCTCGGGAAATCGCGGTGCCCCGTCGGCGAGGACTGCTTCGCCGAGCGCGCCCGCACCGAGGCCGCACAGGTCGACGTGGTCGTGACCAACCACGCGCTGCTCGCCATCGACGCGATCACCGGAATTCAGATCCTGCCCGAGCACGACGTCGTGGTCGTCGACGAGGCCCACGAATTGGTCGACCGAGTGACCGGCGTTGCCACAGAGGAGCTTTCGGCCGCCACCGTCACCGCGGCCGCACGCCGTAGCGCCAAGCTCATCGAGGAAGAGACCGTCGATCAGCTCGAAGGAGCTGCCGAGAACTGGGCCGCGATTCTGGACGAACTACCGCCCGGTCGATGGCAGTCCCTTCCCGACGGCGTCGGACCGGCCCTGGCGTCCGTCCGCGACGCCGCCTGGGCCGTGCGCACCGCGATCGGCCCGAACAAACAGGGCATGGCGAGTAGCGATCCCGAGGCCGCCGCGGCCCGCAGCGCAGCACTCGTAGCAGTCGACGAGGTGCACGACAGCGCCGTGCGAGTGCTCACTGCCTTCGACGAGCCCGACCCGGCCAAGCGTAAGGACGTCGTCTGGCACGCCGTCGACGATTTCCGAGGAAACGTCAAACGCACCGTTCGCATTGCTCCGCTCTCGGTGGGCGGGCTGCTGCGCGCACGGTTGTTCGCCGAATCCACCGTGGTGCTGACCTCGGCGACGCTCACCGTCGGCGGATCCTTCGACGGCCTGGCCGTCAACTGGGGCCTGCCCGCAGAGAAACCCTCCCGCAGTGACACAGCCATGGCGTCGGGAGTGGAACCACCCTCGGACAACGGATCCATTCGCTGGAATTCGTTGGACGTGGGCTCGCCGTTCGATCACGCTCGCGCCGGCATCATGTACATCGCCAAACATCTGTCTCCGCCCGGACGCGACGGCCTGTCCAAGTCCTCGCTCGACGAGATCGAATCGCTCGTCGAGGCAGCCGGTGGTCGGACGCTCGGACTGTTCTCGTCGATGCGCGCCGCCAAGGCCGCGGCAGAGGAGATGCGCGAGCGACTCGACACCCCCATCCTCTGTCAGGGTGACGATTCCACCGGCGCACTGGTGCAGAAGTTCGCCGACGACGAGGCCACCTCACTGTTCGGGACGCTGTCGCTGTGGCAGGGCGTCGACGTGCCCGGTCCGTCGCTGAGCCTGGTGATCCTGGATCGAATTCCGTTCCCCCGGCCCGACGATCCACTACTGGTGGCTCGGCAGCAGGCCGTCGAATCACGTGGCGGCAACGGCTTTCTCGCCGTCGCCGCCAACCACGCGGCCCTGCTGCTGGCGCAGGGCGTCGGTCGACTGCTCCGTAGCGTCGACGACAAAGGTGTTGTCGCCGTGCTGGATTCGCGCCTGGCGACCGCCCGGTACGGCGGTTATCTGCGCGCGTCCTTACCGCCGTTCTGGGAGACCTCCGACCCGGAGGTGGTCCGCAAGGCCCTCACCCGCCTGGCCGGAAAGTAGCTGCTCCCTACGGCGTCGACACCAGACCGAGCTCGGCATCGGAGGCAAGCCCGTGGTGCCGCGGCAATACCCGCACCGTGTAGCCCACCGCTCCACTGTGCGGTAGCCGCGTCTCGCCCGCGTACACGTGCTCGCCGCCCTCACTGCCCACGTGCGACATCTCGGTGGTGCGAATGTCACTGAGGTCCTCGCCCTCGTCGACGCGTCCCACCACGGCCTGCACCACGACGGCACCCGGTTCCATACCGCCGAGGTCGACGATGGCGCGCAGCGACAGTTCGGCACCGATGACGGGGGTGTCCGGCAACCCCTCGCTGTCGACTCGGGTGACCTTCACGTTGCGCCACGCCTGCTCGACGCGGCCGCGATACGACGCGACATCCTTGGCGCCGTGGTAGCCGTCGGCCGACACCGCCCGGGCGGAGTGCGCAGCGGGCGCGTAGTAGCCGAGCGTGTAGTCCTGCACCATTCGCGATGCCAACACTTTCGGTCCCAGCTGTTCCAGTGTGTGTCGGACCATCTCGATCCAGCGAGCCGGCACACGGTCCTCCCCGCGATCGTAGAATTTCGGCAGCACCGCCTGCTCGAGCAACTCGTAGAGGGCAGCGGCTTCCAGATCGTCGCGACGATTGTCGTCGGTGATGCCGTCGGCCGTCGGGATTGCCCACCCGTTTTCGCCGTCGTACATCTCGTCCCACCATCCGTCGCGAATCGACAGGTTGAGGCCGCCGTTGAGCGCCGACTTCATTCCGGACGTACCGCAGGCCTCGAGGGGCCGCAGCGGATTGTTCAGCCACACATCGCATCCCCAGTACAAAAAGCGAGCCATGGACATGTCGTAGTCGGGTAGGAACACGATGCGGTGTCGCACATCGGCCTCGTCGGCGAACTTGACGATCTGCTGTATGAGCGCCTTTCCACCGTCGTCGGCCGGGTGCGATTTTCCGGCTACCACCAGCTGAACCGGGCGGACGGGATCGAGCAACATCGCCCGCAGTCGCTCGGGTTCGCGCAGCATGAGCGTCAGACGCTTGTACGTCGGTACGCGTCGAGCAAAGCCGACGGTCAACACGTCGGGGTCGAAAACATTTGCAGTCCAGCTTATCTCGGCCTCGGTCGACCCCCGCTCGAGAGCCGAACGGCGCACCCTTCGGCGCACCTCGTCAACCAACTGCGCGCGCAACGCGTTTCGAGTGGACCACACCTGTTCCGAGGACAACGGCCCGTCGGTCTCCCCCTCGGCCCATTCCCGTGCCGCCCACGTCGGCGCATGGACACCGTTGGTCACCGATCCGATCGGCACCTCCGACGCGTCGAATCCTTGCCACAGGCCGTTGAACATCTCGCGGCTGACGATCCCGTGCAGCTTCGACACTCCGTTGGCGCGCTGACCCAAGCGAAGACCCATGTGCGCCATGTTGAACACCGACGGATCACTCTCGCCGCCCAGCGCCAGAATTCGGCTCATCGGCAATCCCGGCAACAGGGCCGAGTCCGGTGCACCGTCGCTACCGCCGAAGTAGTGCCGCACCAGATCGGCGGGGAACCTGTCGATGCCGGCAGGCACCGGAGTGTGGGTGGTGAACACCGTGCCCGCCCGGACGGCGGCCAACGCCGAATCGAAGTCCAACCCGCTACCGGTGACGAGTTCACGGATGCGTTCGACCCCGAGGAAGCCGGCGTGGCCCTCGTTCATGTGGAACACCTCGGGATCGGGCAGACCGTGCGCGCGCGTGTAGGCCCTGATCGCGCGTACTCCGCCGATACCGGCGAGGATCTCCTGCTTGATGCGGTGGTCCTGATCGCCGCCGTACAGGCGGTCGGTGACTCCTCTGAGCTCGGGATCGTTGTCGGCGATGTCGGAATCGAGCAGCAGCAGCGGAACGCGTCCCACCTGAGCGATCCACACGCGGGCCCGCAGCACGCGCGACCCCGGCATCGACACGTGTATCAACACCGGTGAGTCGTTGTCGTCGGTGAGCAGTCGTAGCGGCAGACCGTGCGGGTCCAGGGATGGGTAACGCTCGGCCTGCCAGCCGTCGGCCGTCAGCGATTGCCGGAAGTACCCCGAGCGGTAGAGCAGTCCGACGCCGATCAGCGGTAGACCGAGATCCGACGCCGCCTTGAGGTGGTCACCGGCCAGAATGCCGAGCCCACCCGAGTAGTTCGGCAGTACCTCGGTGACCCCGAACTCCATCGAGAAATAACCGATGCCCGACGGCAGAGCTCGCCCCTCGGCGAGTTCGTTCTGGTACCAGAGCGGTCGGGCGAGGTAGTCGTGTAGATCCGCCTCGGCGGCGTCCAGTTCGGCCAGGAACGATGCGTCTTCGGCGAGTTCTTCGAGCCGTCCGGGTGCGACGGCACCGAGCACAGCCACCGGATCGCGTTCGAGTTCGGTCCACAGCAGCGGATCGATGTGCTCGAAAAGATCCTGCGTGGCCGAATGCCACGACCACCTGAGGTTTGTCGACAGCTCGGCGAGGGCATTCAGACGGGCGGGAAGGTGGGCTCGGACGGTGAATCGACGCAAGGCTTTCACAGAGCCGAACCCTACCCACGGATACCTGTGTCGATGGGGCGCTCGGCGAAAATTTCCTCGTGCGCCCGTCGCGGTCAGTATGCGTCGGCGCACGCGCCATCTGCGCTGCTGCACTACGGTTGACGAGTAGAAGCACACCAAATATCGGTTCGATCAGAGGTTGCGCCCGCGCAGCCATACCTCTAACGAAGAATGGAGTGTGAAGTGACAGGTCGACTTGGTATCGACAATGTCCTTCCAGATACGACGACCGGGAAATACCCCGCGAAAGCGGTGGTGGGCGAGACGTTTCCAGTTTCCGCCGACGTCTGGCGCGAGGGTCACGACGCAGTGGCCGCGACGCTGTCGGTGCGTGGACCGGGAGGCAAGCTCGAACGCATCCCGATGACGCCCGGCCACGAGCCGGACACGTTCGACGCGGTGTTCGTCCCATCCCGGCCCGGCTACTGGATCTGCCGTATCGAGGCGTGGAGCGACCCGATCAGCACCTGGCGTCACGCCGTCGAAGCGAAGCTCGGAGTGGGCCAGAGCGCCCACGAACTCGCCAACGACCTCGAGATCGGGGCGCGCCTGTTCCTCCGCGCTGCCACCGGCGTTCCTGCGGAGAGCAGGCAGCTGCTCGCCGACGTCGCCGCCGGCCTGCGCGACAC
Organism: Rhodococcus sp. NKCM2511; assembly: GCF_014905595.1. Taxonomy (NCBI): domain Bacteria; kingdom Bacillati; phylum Actinomycetota; class Actinomycetes; order Mycobacteriales; family Nocardiaceae; genus Rhodococcus; species Rhodococcus sp. NKCM2511. The sequence continues at coordinate 578,958 of NZ_BNHJ02000002.1, forward strand.
CGACCACCCGCTGCCCGCGCGCGTGTCCTCGGCGTTCGCATCGTCGGTCACCGAACTGCTGTTCCAGCACCCGCTGCGCGAGCTGGTGACCAGATCACGGGCCGTGAACGTGTGGGTCGACCGAAACCTGGCCCTCAACGGTGCCTGGTACGAGTTCTTCCCGCGCTCCACGGGCGGGTGGCACGAGGACGGATCACCGCGGCACGGCACGTTCGCGACATCCATGGAGCAGTTGCCGCGCATAGCGCGCATGGGCTTCGACATCGTCTACCTGCCACCGATCCACCCGATCGGCACGATCAACCGCAAGGGCCCGAACAACACGTTGACTCCGGGCCCCGAGGATGTCGGTTCGCCGTGGGCTATCGGATCCAAGGACGGCGGGCACGACGCGATCCATCCCGAGCTGGGAACCGAGGACGACTTCCGTGCGTTCGTCGACGCCTCGCGAGAGCACGGCCTCGAAGTGGCGCTCGATCTTGCCCTGCAGGCCGCTCCGGATCATCCATGGGCCGCAACACATTCCGAGTGGTTCACGGTGTTGCCGGACGGCACCATCGCGTACGCCGAGAATCCGCCGAAAAAGTACCAGGACATCTACCCGATCAATTTCGACAACGACCGCCGTGGCATCTACGAGGAAGTGCTACGCGTGGTCCGATACTGGATCTCGTTGGGCGTCAAGATCTTCCGAGTCGACAATCCACACACCAAGCCACCGGACTTCTGGGAATGGCTCATCGCCGAGGTCAAGAAGACCGATCCGGACGTGCTGTTCCTGGCCGAGGCGTTCACCCGGCCGGTGCGCATGTACGGTCTCGCGAAACGTGGGTTCACGCAGTCGTACACGTACTTCACGTGGCGTACCGCGAAGTGGGAACTGACCGAGTTCGCCGAGGAGCATGCCCGACGCGCCGACGACGCGCGGCCCAATCTGTTCGTCAACACCCCGGACATCCTGCACGAGAGCCTGCAACACGGTGGACCCGGAATGTTCGCTCTGCGAGCAGCTCTGGCCGCCACCCTGGCTCCGACGTGGGGCGTGTACTCCGGATACGAGCTGTACGAACATCAGGCCGTGCGCGAGGGCAGCGAGGAGTATCTGGACTCCGAGAAGTACCAGTTGCGACCGCGCGACTTCGAGGGTGCGCTCGCCCGCGGCGAATCGCTGGAGCCGTGGATCACCACCCTCAATTCCATTCGCCGTGCGCATCCGGCCCTGCAGCAACTGCGCAACATCCATTTCCACACGATCGACAACGAAGCGCTGATCGGATACTCCAAGTTCGATCCGCAGACCGGCGACTCGGTGTTGGTGGTCATCAACCTCAACCCGTTCGGAGCCGAGGAGGGCACCGTCCATCTGGACATGCCCGCGCTCGGTCACGACTGGCAGGACACCCTGACGATCAAGGACGAGGTGAGCGGCATCCATTACGACTGGGGCCACACCAACTTCGTCCGACTCGAGCCCTGGACCTCGGTGGCGCACATATTCACGCTCCCCCACATTCCCTATCCGGCACGAATCGAACTGGCCTACCGCGGCAACCGAAAGTGAGTGGATTCAACGTGACCAAGAATCCGACGACGCCCGAAGACACCGTCGCAGCCCCGTCCGACAACGACCTCGATCTCCTCGCCGCTGGTCGGCACTACAACCCGCATTCCGTGCTCGGCGCGCACCCCGTGCCGGGCGGAACAGCGATTCGTGCGCTGAAGCCCGACGCGGAGAAAGTGATCGCGCGCGTCGGAGGCGTCGACCACGAGTTGACCCACGTCGCCCACGGCCTCTTCTCTGCGCTGGTGCCGGTCGAGGACCTGATCGATTACCGGCTCGTGGTCACCTGGCCAGGTGGGCACGTGTCCGAATCCGCCGACGGGTACCGGTTCCTACCGACCCTCGGTGAACTCGACCTGCACCTGTTCGGCGAAGGTCGCCACGAGCGTCTGTGGGACATCCTCGGAGCGCACCAGCAGTCGTACGCCACTCCCGATGGTCCCGTCACCGGCACCTCGTTCGCGGTGTGGGCCCCTGCCGCCCAGGGCGTCACACTGGTGGGCGACTTCGACGGGTGGACCGGCCGTAGTTGGCCGATGCGCGTCCTCGGCTCCACCGGAGTCTGGGAGCTGTTCGTCCCGAACATCGAACCCGGTGCCCTGTACAAGTTCCGCGTCCACGGCTCCGACGGTTCGGTGAAGGACAAGGCCGACCCGATGGCCTTCGCCACCGAGGTTCCGCCGTCCACCGCGTCGGTCGTGACCGCGTCGACGTACACCTGGAACGACGAAAAGTGGCTCGACACCCGAGCCGGCATCGAACCCACGCAGGCTCCGATGAGCGTCTACGAGATCCATCTGGCGTCGTGGCGACCGGGCCTGAGTTACCGGGAGCTGGCCGAGCAACTGGCCGAGTACATCATCGAGACCGGCTTCACTCACGTGGAGTTGCTCCCAGTCGCCGAGCACCCCTTCGGCGGATCCTGGGGCTATCAGGTGACGTCCTACTACGCACCGACGTCCAGGTTCGGCAGTCCGGACGACTTCCGGTTCTTCGTCGATCACCTGCACAGCGCCGGCATCGGCGTCATCGTCGACTGGGTCCCCGCCCACTTCCCCAAGGACGAATGGGCCCTCGCCCGGTTCGACGGTGGGCCGCTGTACGAGCACGGAGACCCGCAGCGAGGCGAGCAACTCGACTGGGGCACACTGGTTTTCGACTTCGGCCGACGCGAGGTTCGCAACTTCCTGGTCGCGAACGCGCTCTACTGGATCGACGAATTCCACATCGACGGACTGCGCGTCGACGCCGTCGCCTCGATGCTGTACCTGGACTACTCGCGCCCCGAGGGTGGCTGGTCGCCCAACATCTACGGTGGCCGAGAAAACCTCGAAGCCGTGTCCTTCCTGCAGGAGATGAACGCCACGGTGCACAAGAAGCACCGCGGAGTCGTCACCGTTGCCGAGGAGTCGACCGCGTGGCCCGGCGTCACTCGCCCGACGAACGTCGGCGGGCTCGGGTTCAACATGAAGTGGAACATGGGGTGGATGCACGACACCCTCGGCTTCGTCGGACGCGATCCCATCCACCGCAGCTACCACCACCACGAGATCACGTTCTCGCTCGTCTATGCGTGGAGCGAGAACTACCTGCTGCCCATCAGCCACGACGAGGTGGTGCACGGCAAGGGCACGCTGTGGACCCGCATGCCCGGGGACGACTACGCCAAGGCCGCAGGTCTGCGCGGAATGCTCGCCTACATGTGGGCACATCCGGGCAAGCAGTTGCTGTTCATGGGCCAGGAGTTCGGTCAGACTCGCGAATGGTCCGAGGAGCGAGGCCTGGACTGGTACCAGATCGACGAGGAGCCGTTGCACCGAGGTGTGAAATCGCTTGTCGCAGATCTGAACTCGACGTACCGGTCGCATCCGGCACTGTGGACGCTGGACACCTCGCCCAGTGGCTACTCGTGGATCGACGCCAACGACACCGAGAACAACGTGCTCAGCTTTCTGAGGTACGGCTCCGACGGTTCGGTCGTCGCGTGTATTTTCAACTTCTCCGGTTCCGAGCACGGCAGCTATCGTGTGGGACTACCGGAACCAGGCCGTTGGATCGAGATTCTCAACACCGATGCAACGGAGTACGGAGGCTCCGGAATGGGCAACCTGGGTGAAGTGACGGCAACATCGCACTCGTGGCACGGTCGACCGGCATCAGGCCAGGTTGCACTTCCCGCCAACGGGGCGATCTGGATCAAATTGGAGCAGTAGATGACCGGCGGCCGCAGACCACGACTTCTGGCTGCGGCCGCCACTGCAGGGTTACTACTGTTGACATCGTGCGCCGCCACCGTCGGCGGTAACGCAGTGTCGATCTACGAGAATCCGTTCACGGTCGCCGGCCTTCCGGTCACCAGCGGACCGAGCGGACCGCGTCCGGGAGTACCGGATTCGACCATCGCCGTCGAGAACGCCGAAGGCACCGACTCGGACATCCTGGCTACCAACGCGATCGACGACATCCAGCAGTTCTGGGCCGAGCAGTATCCGGCCTTGTTCAAGGGCTCGTTCACGCCGGTCTCGACGTTGACCTCGTGGGATGCGTCGGAGGACGAGGGATCCGGCATCCGGTTCTGTGGAGACAGAACCGGTGGAGTCCCCAATGCCGCGTACTGCACCCGCGACGACTCGATCGGGTGGGACCGCACCATTCTGCTTCCGGCGTTGGTCGACGCGTTCGGGCCGATGTCGGTGGTCATGGTGATCGCGCACGAATACGGCCACGCGATCCAGCATCAGTCGGGACTCGTCGGCGACGACACCCCGACCATCGTGGCCGAGCAGCAAGCCGACTGTTTCGCCGGAGCATTCATCCGCCATGTCGCAGAGGGCGATTCGCCGCACTTCACCATCAACACCTCGGATGGGCTCAACGGGGTTCTCGCTGCGACCGTCGCGGTGCGCGACGTGGACCCCAACGATCCCGAATCGGTACACGGGTCCGCATTCGAGCGAGTGACTGCCGTACAGATCGGGTTCACCGACGGTGCAGCTGCCTGCACACGCATCGACGAGGCCGAAATCGATTCACGCCGAGCGTCGTTGCCGCAGAAGTTCGACAGCGCCGATGATTCCGGCGAGCTACCGGTCACCGAGGACTCCCTGGGCGCATTCACGCGATCGTTCGAGACGGCGCTTCCCGTCGCCGATCCGCCGACCGTGGACTACTCGGGATCGGACACCGGGTGCACGGACGCCGAGGCCACCTCTCCGGTGTCGTACTGCCCGTCGAGCAACACCATCGGTGTCGATGTGGAGGACCTGGCCCAGCGCGGACAACCCGAAACACCTCAGCGCGGAGACATCCTGCCGCTCAACGTATCCGGTGACTACAGCGCGTACGTACTGTTCGCGTCTCGCTACACCCTCGCAGTACAGAAGGAAGCGGGCCAGACGCTCGACGACCCGCAGACCGCACTTCGATCCGCATGCCTGTCCGGCGTCATCACCGCAGCGTTGAGCGCCGAATCCAACGAGGCCGCTCTCGAAATCAGGCTCTCCCCCGGCGATCTCGACGAGGCCGTCTCCGGTCTACTGAGCGACGGATTGGCCGCCAGCGACGTCAACGGAACGACGCTGCCGTCCGGCTTCTCCCGAGTCGACGCGTTCCGCTCGGGAGTTCTCGGCGGCAAGCCCCTATGCGATTCGCGCTACAACTGAGGGATTCAGTACAGAGCGGACGCGAGTTTGCGGCGCGCCGAGACCACCAGCGGATCGGCGGCGTCGAACAACTCGAACAGCTCCAGTAGGCGGGTACGCAGGGCCGTGCGGTCGTCCCCTGCACTGATCTTGATTCCGTCGATGAGCCGTGCGAAAGCCTGTTCCGGCTGCTGCCCGGCCATTTCCGCGTCGGCCGCATCGATGCGGGCCTGGACATTATTGGGATCGGCGTCGGCCACCTCGACGGCATCGGGTGCAACGTTCTGCACCCGAGCCAGGAACTTGACCTGACGCAACGCGGCGACCGCGTCGGTGTTCTTCGGCTCGGCGTCGATGATGGCCTGATACGCCGCCGCTGCCTTGTCGAAGTCCCCCTCGTCGATCGCCTCTTCCGCAGCGACGATGCGCGGATCCTCGACCTCGGGTTCCGGCTCGGCGGCGGGAGCCGACCCGGGTGGACCGGACAGCTTTCCGGCGGTTGCCTGCTCGACGGCCTGCAGCCACTGACGCAACTGCTCGTCAAATTGCGTGCCCTGGAAATCGGCAAGCGGTTGCCCACCCGCGACGGCAACCACCGTAGGAATGGCCTGCACTCCGAATGCCTGCGCGATCTGCGGATTGGAGTCGACATCGACGCGAGCATGTACCCACGTGCCGCCGGCCTCGACGGCAAGTTGCCCGAGCTGACGCGTCAACGCCTGGGACTGCGGCGACCGAGCCGATCCCAGGTCGACGATGACCGGTACCTGCATCGATCGCTGCAGAACCTCGGCTTCGAAATTGGCCGTGGTCACGTCGACGATCGGAGCCAACCCTCCCGCATCGCCACTGGCTTCGGCAGCGGGAGCAGGTGCCGGACGGTCCTTGAGAACGGACAGGTCGACGGCTCCGGCAATGGATGCGGGGACGGCGGCCGACGGGCGGACAGGAGGACGGGAACCGGGTCGAGTCACGCCCTACAGTTTGTCACTAACGCGATTTGTCATCCACTGGCGGGCGGTCAGGACAGAACCTTCGCGTCGGCTGCGGGTCGGCCGGTGCTCAGCTCGGCAAGGCGTCCGGTACGCACGGCCCAGATCTCGAAGACCACGGTGCCGAACGGCGGGAATGCCGCGACCAGCGCCAGCAGCGTGGCCTTGATGTCCCACTTCAGCTTCACCGCCGTCAGGACGGCAACGGCAAGGTACACGATGAACACCGCACCGTGGATGGGCCCGAAGATCTTCACGCCGATTTCGTTGCCGTCGGCCGGCAGGTACTTGAACGCCATGCCGACCAGTAGTCCGAGCCAGGTGAACGCTTCGAGCACGGCAATGAAACGGAAACGTTTGGCCGTGCTGCTCAGGTCGAAGAAATTCGTCATGCCCGCTATTGTGCCCGGTTTGCTACGACAGAACGTAGTGGCTCTGGTCTCATCGGACCAGAGCCACTACCGACTCAGCTTTTCGGGACTCGAACGATGAGCGCGTCGCCCTGTCCGCCGCCGCCGCACAATGCTGCGGCACCCACTCCGCCACCTCGCCGCTGCAGCTCGAGAGCCAGGTGCAGTGCGATGCGAGCGCCCGACATTCCGAGGGGATGACCGATCGAAATCGCCCCGCCGTTGACGTTGACGATCTCCGGATCGATGCCGAGCTCACGCGTCGACGCGATTCCGACCGCTGCGAACGCCTCGTTGATTTCGACGACGTCGAGGTCCTTCGGGTCGATGCCTTCCTTCGCGCAGGCCTTGGCGATGGCGCGAGCGGGCTGCGACTGCAGGGTGGAGTCGGGGCCGGCCACCACACCGTGCGCGCCGATCTCGGCGAGCCAGGTCAATCCGAGCGACTCGGCCTTGTCCTTGCTCATCACGACGACGGCGGCGGCACCGTCGGAAATCTGCGACGCGGATCCGGCAGTGACTGTGCCCGCCTTGTCGAACGCGGGGCGAAGCTTGCCGAGGGAATCGACCGTGGTGTCGGCCCGGATTCCTTCGTCGGCAGTGAACTGGATGGGCTCACCCTTGCGCTGCGGAATCGACACGGGCACTACCTCGTCGTCGAAGACCCCGTTCTTCCACGCCGCGGCAGCCTTCTGATGCGATCCGGCCGCGAAGGTGTCCTGCTCCTCACGGCTGATGGCTTCGGAGCTCTGATTGCGCTGCTCGGTGAGCGCGCCCATGGCCTGGTCGGTGAAGATGTCGTACAGACCGTCGTATGCGAGGTGGTCGCGCATGGTGACATCGCCGTACTTGAATCCCGCCCGCGACTTCTCCAGCATGTGCGGTGCCTGGGTCATCGATTCCTGGCCGCCGGCGACGACGATCTCGAACTCCCCCGCGCGAATGAGCTGGTCAGCGAGCGCGATGGCGTCGACGCCGGAGAGACACACCTTGTTGATGGTCAGAGCCGGAACGGTCATCGGGATACCTGCAGCGACGGCGGCCTGTCGGGCCGGGATCTGCCCGGCACCCGCAGTGAGGACCTGGCCCATGATGACGTAGTCGACCTGATCCGGAGCGACGCCGGCCTTCTCGAGTGCGCCCTTGATGGCAATTCCGCCGAGGTCGGAACCCGAGAAGTCCTTGAGCGCACCCGAGAAGCGCCCGACGGGCGTACGAGCACCGGCGACGATGACTGTTGTGGTCACGATTTCCTCCGAAAGTGTGAAGACGGCCTTGTGGAGATCAACGCTCGCCAGGCTCCCTACCGATACCAGCCTGGCGGAACACCGTGACGCAGCTGACGCTAACGTCTTGTCCATGACCTCCAGCACGCAGTCTTACACGGGCGCCCCACTCCGCTCCGACCTGGTGACGGCTATCGACCACGTCGGTGTCGCGGTACCCGACCTCGATGCCGCAATCGCCTGGTACACCGACCACCTGGGCATGGTTGCGGTGCACGAGGAAGTCAACGAAGAACAAGGCGTGCGCGAGGCGATGCTCTCGTTCCCCGGGGCAGGCGAAAAGTCGGCAGCACTGCAGTTGCTCGCGCCCATCGACGAATCCTCGACCATCGCGAAGTTCATCGACCGAAACGGCCCCGGACTCCAACAGTTGGCGTATCGGGTCACCGACATCGAGGAGATCTCCTCCGAGTTGCGCGCCCGCGGCGTTCGGTTGCTCTACGACGCTCCCCGCCGCGGTACTGCCGATTCGCGTATCAACTTCGTCCACCCCAAGGACGCAGGCGGAGTACTGATCGAACTGGTCGAACCGAACCACAACGCGCACTGACCGAACTCGGTGATTACGCCGTATGGCTCTCCACTTGACTCACCGGTAAATTGACGGCCATGGCCATCGATCATGAACGCACTTCCACGGTGCAACTTCCCTTTTCCATCGTTCGGAAGGGGTTCGATCGCGACGAAGTCACCAACTACTTCGAGCGATTCGACGCCGAATTACGGCTGACGACGGCCGACCGTGATGCCGCCGCGGCACAGGCGCGTGATCTGGCCAAGCAACTCGACGACGCTCGCGACGAGATCGACGAACTGCGCAAGGACATCGACCGTCTCTCGGTGCCGCCGACCACCGCGGAAGGCATGAGCGATCGCATCTCCCGCATGTTGCGACTGGCGTCGGACGAGGCCTCCGAGGTTCGCGCGAAGGCACATGCGGAGTCCGAGGAGATGATCTCGGTTGCGCAGCAGGAGAGCACTCGCCTGCGAAGCCGTCACGAGTCGTTGGTCGCAGAACTCGAGGAGCGCCGCACGGCACTCGAAACCGAGCACGAGCAGACCATGGCTCAGGCACGCACCGAGGCTGCGCGCGTCGTCGAGGCCGCACAGGCAGAGCGCGACAAGCTGGCTGCCGAGTCCGAGGCCAAGCGCGCCGAGGTTCAGGAAGACTTCGAGATCACGATGGCCGAGCGCCGCACCAAGGTGCTCACCGCGCTCGAAGAACTGGAAGCGTCGAGCAAGGCCGATGCTGCTCGCCGTATCGAAGAGGCGACGACCGAGGCCGCACGTCGGTTGCAGTCCGCGAGCGATCAGGCCGAGCGGCGCATCGCGCACTCGAAGGAATTGGCCGAGGAGCTGCGCGTGCTGCGAAGTCGCGTCCTCGCTCAGCTACTGGGTATCCGGGGCCAGCTCGATTCGGTACCGGCCATGCTGGCCTCGGTCAACCGCGAAAGCGAGTTGCTGGACAACCCCGACCCGACGGCCATCCTCAAGAAAGAAGAAGAGAAGGCTGCGGCGAAGGCCGAGAAGGACAACGACGAAGAGAAGGAATCCGCCGACTCGGCGTCCTGACTTCGCAGCACACGCTCGGCCTCCCCCGCTAGGACCATCTACGGGTGAGGCCTCGCGTGTTTCTGCCTCTCCAACACCCGGTGTGCCAATGTCTGCGGTTGTCGGCTCCCCCGAAGTCGTCCGACGGCCACGCCACGATGTGGGCGACCCCTGGCCGTACCTCGTGATCGCAGCCCGGGCAACGGTAGGTCTTGACAGCCTTGGCACCGGGAATCATCCGCGTCGTGTACGTGTCCCCGTCAGGACCCACCTCGACGCGATTGCCGCCCAGGACGGAATCGGTAGCCGAGCCGAGACTGCTCGGACCACTCCGACTCGCTTTGCGGGGCTGATTGCGACGAGGCACGCATCCAGTGTAGAGAATCGCGCCGCTTCGGCAGACAGACGTCAGAAGAGCCGGAACTCGGTGCTGTCGGTGCCGCGGAGAACGTCGTAGTCGAGTGTCAGACAACGAATACCGCGATCGGTGGCCAGAGTCTTCGCCTGCGGCTTGATGACCTGGGCGGCGAACACACCGCTGACCGGTGCCAGCAACGGGTCACGATTGAGCAGTTCGAGGTACCGAGTCAACTGCTCCACACCGTCGATTTCACCGCGACGCTTGATCTCGACGGCGACAGTGCCACCATCTGCGTTGCGGCACAACAGATCCACCGGTCCGATTGCCGTCATGTATTCACGCCGCACCAGGGTGTACCCCTCACCGAGGGTGTTGACGTGTTCTGCGAGCAACTCCTGCAGATGAGCCTCGACACCGTCTTTGACCAACCCTGGATCGATACCCAATTCATGACTGGAATCGAGTTCGACGTCGTCGATCGTGATGCGGAGTTCTTCGCCCGCCTTGTTGGTGACGACCCATTTGATGGTCTCGTCCTCGGTGGTCTCGACCATCCAACAGGGCGGAGACATCCAGTTGAGGGGCTTGTACGCCCTGTCGTCCGCGTGCACACTGACCGATCCGTCGGACTTGACGAGCAGCAGGCGTCGAGCGGAAGGGAGATGTGCGGTGAGGCGGCCGATGTAGTCCACTTGGCAACGAGCAATAACTAAACGCACTCGACCACCATAAGGCAGCACGGCCGTTACTCTGTGACCACCATGCCCCAATTCAGACGATCTGCCGCTCCGCTGGGTTCCCGGCTCCTCGGAGACACCACCGAATCGCCACGCCGACGCCGGATCCGAATCCAGCTGTTGCTGACGGTGTTCCTGGTCCTGTCCAATCTGATCGGTGCGGTGATCGTCGGTGTCCTCATCAGTGTCGTCGTTCCAGGCCCGGACGTTCTGAAGATGGACCGCTACTGGTGGGTGAACTTCATCGTCGTCCCGGTGTACGTCTTTCTCGCATTCCTGGTCGGTGTCGTCTGGGGCACCACACGTGCGCTGAGCAGTCTGCGGTGGGGCATCGAGGATCGCGAACCCACCCGATCCGAGCAGGTTGCGACGCTGGCAATGCCCTGGCGCCTGACGCGCATGCAGATTGCGCTGTGGACCGGTGGGCTGATTCTGCTCACGACGATCGACGGCATCATCGACCCCCAGGCAATACCGAAGGTGGCGTTCACCATCGCCGCGGGCGGTACGGTCGTGTGCGCCTTCAGCTACCTGCTCAGTGAGTTCGCTCTGCGACCCATCGCGGCTCGCGCCCTGCAAGCGGGCGACCCACGGCGCATCCGAATCGCCGGTGTCATGGGGCGTTCCATCCTGTCGTGGTTGCTGGGAACCGGCGTTCCGGTCTCCGGCCTGATGATGATCGCGGTGTTCCGCTTCCTTCGACCCGAGACCAGTGCAAACCAGCTCGCTGTGTCCATCCTCGCGCTCGGCGGCATCACCATCGTATTCGGATTCGCACTGACCGTCCTGGGCGGTTTCGCGACCACCTCCCCCATCAACAACGTGCGGGCGGGCATGGCCGAAGTCGAGAAGGGCAACATGGATGTCCGACTCGCGGTGTACGACGGCACCGAGCTCGGCGAACTGCAGAGCGGTTTCAACCGGATGGCCGACGGTGTGCGCGATCGAGAGAAGATCCGCGACCTGTTCGGACGACACGTCGGACACGAGGTAGCCGAGAAGGCCCTGCAGTCCGATAGTCAACTCGGGGGCCAGGAGCGCGATATTGCAGTGTTCTTCATCGATCTGGTGGGCTCCACCGAATTGGCCGCATCACGACCGCCCACCGAGGTGGTGGATCTACTCAACCGCTTCTTCGCGGTCGTCGTCGACGAGGTGGACGAACACGGCGGCTTCATCAACAAATTCGAGGGCGACGCGGCGCTCGCCATCTTCGGAGCACCGAACGACATTCCGGATCACTGCGGATCGGCACTCTCTGCCGCACGTGCCATTGCCCGCCGATTGCTGGTCGAAGTTCCCGAGTGCAGCGCAGCCGTCGGCGTTGCTGCCGGCCGAGCCGTTGCCGGCAATGTAGGAGCAAAGTCGAGATTCGAGTACACCGTCATCGGCGATCCGGTAAACGAGGCTGCGCGACTATCGGAACTGGCCAAGAGCGCTCCCGGTGCGATACTCGCTTCCAAGACAGCGGTAGACGGTGCTGCCGAAAACGAAGCGGACCGCTGGGAATTCGGTGATCGAGTAACCCTTCGCGGACGATCCGCAGAGACAGTACTGGCGAACCCCAAGGACGTGAAGGTTTCCGCAGACGAGGCGGAATCCGTTCACGCCTGATCCACCCGATCCGTGGGCTCAGTACGTGTAGTGCTCTGCGCCTGCCCTTTTCATCACTGACGACTCCGCCGTCCTGTGCCCGGTCCCCCTCGTGAATGCGCGCGCGTTTGTCGAACGCTCACGACATGGCTGACGATTCTGCGCGCGCCTCGCGAATACGAGCGCGTCTGCAGAATCGAAGTTTGCCCACGATCGATCGCCAAGCTTCGATGGGCAATAGTTGGTTTGTTGGGGTTGGGTTCGGTTCGACGGCCCGACAAACGCGCACGCGTTTGTCGGGTGCGCGCAGTCTGGTGTCGCTGTTCTGCTCGCGTGTGGCGAACGCGCGCGCGTTCGCGCCCCGGGGGCGAGGGGACGGGCGGTCCGTATGGCGAGTGATGGGACTGGGGTGCACGTGTGGATGCCTGCGCGTTCAGTTCGACGAGAGTGGTGAATACTGTTGCGTTGGTGTTGGTTTCGAATGCAAAATGCCCCTGACCACGGTTGGTCAGGGGCATTTTGGGATGTTGTGTTCGGCGGTGTCCTACTCTCCCACACCCTGTCGAGTGCAGTACCATCGGCGCTGGAGGGCTTAGCTTCCGGGTT